>NZ_JAUSBN010000072.1 GCF_030651995.1 Reyranella sp. | reverse complement strand
GTGCAGGGCTGGCCCGTCATCGTGCAGGCCGGCGCCTCGGATGCCGGCCGCCAGCTCGCCGCCGAGACCGCCGAGATGGTGTTCGCCGCCGGCGGCCCGATCGCCGACGCCCGCGCCTTCTATGCCGACGTGAAGGGCCGGGCGGCCAAGGTCGGCCGCAATCCCGATCACATCAAGATCCTGCCCGGCGCCTTCGTGGTGGTGGGCGACTCGCTCGACGAGGCGAAGGAGAAGCGGGCCCGCCTCGACAGTCTCGTGAACTACGACAGCTCGATCGCCGCCGTCTCGATGGCGCTGGGCGTCGATGCGCGCCAGTTCGATCCCGACAAGCCCTTGCCCGACGACATTCCCGAGACCGAGGCGAGCAAGAGCGGCCGTGATCGCGTCATCGAACTCGGCCGGCGCGAGAACCTGACCGTGCGCCAGATCGCGGGCCGCCTGGGCGGCTATGGCGGCCTCGGCATGCTGGGCACGCCGTCGATGATCGCCGACCAGATGGAGGAGTGGCTGGCCACGGACGCCTGCGACGGCTTCAACGTCATGTTTCCCTACCTGCCGGGCGGGCTCGACGATTTCGTCGACAAGGTCGTGCCAGAACTGCAGCGCCGCGGCCTCTTCCGAACCGAGTATGAGGGCACGACGCTGCGCGAGAATCTCGGTTTGCCGCGGCCCGAGAATCGTTTTTTCGCGGCAACGGCCAAGGCGGCGGAGTAGGCTCCGCCCCATGAGCTTCGAGATCACGGTCGGCAGCGCCGACGACGTCCAGCGCATGGCCGCCTGGGCCAATGACGAAGGCTGGAACCCCGGCAGGACGGATGCCCATGCCTTCTTCGCCACGGACCCCGCTGCCTTTCTGATCGGCCGCCTCGACGGCGAGCCGCAGGCCTGCATCTCGGTCGTGAAGTACGGGGCGGGCTTCGGCTTCCTGGGCTTCTACATCGCCCGGCCGCCGGTGCGCGGGAAGGGCTACGGCATCCAGCTCTGGCGCGCGGGCATGGCGCGGCTTCAGGGACGCAATGTCGGCCTCGACGGCGTGGTGGCGCAGCAGGGCAACTACAAGAAGTCCGGCTTCAGGCTCGCCTGGAACAACATCCGGCATGAAGGCGCGCCGCCGGCCGGGAAGCCGCCGGCCGGCGTGTCTCTCGTCGATGCACGCAGCATCGGCTTCGATCGGCTTGCCGCCTACGATCGCCGGTTCTTTCCCGAGGCCCGCGACTCCTTCCTCGCCTCCTGGATCTCGCTGCCGGAGCGGGCGTCCCTGGTCGCGCTGCGGGACGGTGAGATCGCAGGTTTTGCCGTGATGCGCGCCTGCGCCGCCGCGTCGCGCGTCGGGCCGCTCTACGGTGCCACGCCGGAGATCGCGTCTGCGCTGGTCGGCGCTCTCGCAACGAAGCTGGGTGCGACGGCCGTTGCGATCGACGTGCCCGATCGCAACAAGCCGGCCGTGAAGCTTGCCGAGCAGATCGGTCTCAAACCCTCCTTCGAGACCGCGCGCATGTACACCGGCGCGGACCCCGACGTCGACTATGCCGGCCTGTTCGGCGTGACCAGCCTGGAGCTGGGGTAGAATCTCAGCGCTTCGAGCTATTCACAACTCATCCTGAGGAGCACGCCGCAGGCGTGCGTCTCGAAGGATGGGCAACAAACGCGGTGCTCGTGCCCACCCTTCGAGACGCGGTCCTGCGGACCGCTCCTCAGGGTGAGGTTATGGGCCTACTGCGCCTTCCTGATGTTCCAGAAGACCGGCGCCGGCGAAGGCAGGTTGCCGGTGACGTTCTTGCGGATCGCCATCGGGATGTTGAACTGGCCGAGCTGGGCGAAGGTCGGATACTCCGATTCCCTGACCTGAACCGCGGTCGCCAGTTCCTTGCGCTTGGCGGGATCGGTCGTCTTTGCGAAGGCGTCGCGCAGTTCCTCGATCTTGGCGTCGCACGGCCAGCCGATCGCGGCCTTTTCGCAGGCAGCGCCGACGAAGGCCGAGACGATGGGATTGAGCAGGTCGGCCGACACCCAGGAGGTCATGAACGCGCTCCAGCCGCCGGCATTCAGCGGCTCCTTGCGGGCCCGGCGCGACAGCACGGTCTGCCAATCCATGGCCTGCATGTCGACGACGAAGCCGCCGCGCTCCAGGAGCGATTTGACGATCGGCGTCAGGCGCCCGGTGTTGGTGTCGGTGGCGAACAGCAGCACGACGGGCGTGCCGTCATAGCCTTCCTGCTTCAGGATCTCCTTGGACTTGGCGAAGTTCGATTCAAGCTTGTCCTCGAAGCCCGCGTCGGTCGCATAGGGTGTGCCGCAGATGAAGAGCGCCTTGCACTCCTTGTAGTATCTCGGGTCGTTGATGGCGGCGAGCAGGAAGTCCTTCTGGTTCAGCGCATAGAGCACGGCCTGACGGATCTTCGCGTTGTCGAACGGCTTGTGAAGCACGTTGAAGCGCAGGCTGTACTGGCTGCCCAGCGGGTTGAGGTCCTTGATCTCGATGTTCTTGTCCTTCTCGAGCAGCGGCAGCATCTCGATCAGGGGCTGCTCGAGAATGTCGATCTCACCGGTCATCAGCGCGTTGGCCGCGGTCTGCGCATCGGTGATGTTGATCCACTCGACCCGGTCGACATAGACGTTCTTGCCACCCGAGAGAGCCGAGGGCGGCTCGGCGCGCGGCTTGTAGTCCTTGAACTTGTCGTAGACCGTCTTCTCGCCCGGCCGCCACAGGTCGGCGCGGAACACGAACGGTCCGGAGCCGATGAACTCCTTGATCTGCGTGTTGCCCGGTGTCTCGGCGATTCGCTTGGGCATGATGAACGGCACGTTCGAGCTGGGCTTGCCGAGCGATTCGATGACCAGCCCGTAGGGCTCGTTGAGGGTGAGCGTGAAGGTCTTGTCGTCGACGACAGCCAGGGCCTTGGTGAAGCCCATCAGCTTCTGGCCCATCGCGTCGCGTGACGCCCAGCGCTTGATCGAGGCGATGCAGTCCTCGGACGTCACCGACGCCCCGTCGTGGAACTTCAGCCCGTCGCGCAGGGTGAAGGTGTAGGTGAGCTTGTCGTCGCTCACCTTCCAGCTCTCCAGCATCTGCGGCTTGACGTCGAGCTTGTCGTCGACTGCCAGCAGCGTGTCGTACACCATGTAGCCGTAGTTGCGGACGATGTAGGCGGTGGTCCAGATCGGATCGACGATCTTGACGTCCGAATGCTTGACGACCTTCAGCGTCTGCGCCTCGGCCGTGACCCCGAACAGCGCCGTGGTTGCCGCGGCGAGGGCCGCCCATTTCATTTTTCGCATCATCTGCCTCCTTGTTCTCTCGTTTTCCCGATTCTATCGTCCCATTGCGGTGCCTATGCAACAGGCATGCCTTTGCAAGGAGCAGAAAATTATGTCGATGCGGCCCGATTCGATCCGAAACGTCTCCTGGGCGGTGGTCCGGGACGGTGCCGAAAGGCGCCACGCCTATCGCCGCGAGGTCGACCTTCACTTGAAGGACGGCCGCATCGTCGAAATCACGCCGGCCGGCGCGCGCCCGACCGGGCCTGGCGAAACGGTGCTCGATGGTAAGGGCCTGCTGGCGTTGCCAGGCCTGATCAACATCCATTCCCACCCCTCCACCGAGCCCGGCTATCGCGGCGTGCGCGAGGATCATGGCGTGCCCGAGCAGCAGATGACCGGCCTGATGGAGCGGCTGCAGGCCTTCCGCCTCGGCGACGACGGCCGCCAGGGCGCGGCGACGATGGCCTATTCCGAGATGCTGCGCGCCGGCACGACGACCGCGTGCGACGTCACCGTGCCGTTCGAGGGCTGGCTGGAGACGATGGCGCGGAGCGGCATGCGCTTCTATGCGGCGCCGACTTTCGCATCGGCCCGCTGGGGCATGGCTTCGCCGCAGACCGTGACCTGGAAATGGGACGAGGCTGCCGGTGTCGCCCAGTTCGAGAAGGCCCGGCGGGTCATGGACGAGGCGGAGGCGCACAATTCGGGACGGCTCGACGCCGTGGTTTTCCCGGCGCAGATCGACACGGTGACGCCGGAGCTGTTCGCCGCCGGGCGCAAACACGCCGACGAGACGGGCCGCCGCTTCTCGACCCATGTCGGCCAGTCGGTGGTGGAAGTGCGGGAGATGATCCGCCGCCACAACAAGACGCCCATCCAGTGGGCCGCCGAACAGGGGCTGATGAAGAGCGACACGATCATGGCGCACTGCATCCTGCTCGACGACCATCCGCAAATTAACTGGCACACCCGCAAGGACCTCGACCTGATCGCCGAGGCGGGCGCGTCGGTGGCGCACTGTCCGCAGCCCTTCGCGCGCTACGGGCTTGCCATGGACCATGTCGGCCGCTATCGCGCCCGCGGCGTCAATGTCGGCCTCGGCACCGACTGCGCGCCACACAATCTGATCGAGGAGATGCGGCTGGCCATCGTCGCCGGCCGCCTGATGAGCGAGGATGTCAGGAGCTTCGACACGGCCGGCGCTTTCGAGGCCGCGACCTTCGGCGGCGCGGCCGCGCTGGGCCGTGACGACATCGGCGCCCTGGCGCCCGGCATGGCGGCCGACATCGTGCTGGTCGATCTCAATCACCCGCTGATGCAGCCGGCGCGCGATCCTCTGCGTTCCTTCGTGTTCCACGCCGCCGACCGGGCGGTGCGCACGGTGCTGGTCGATGGCGAGATCGTGCTGAAGGACGGCGATCCCGTGCATCTCGATCCGAAGGCCGCCATGGAACGGCTCGCCGAGGCGCAGGCCCGCATGCTGCGCGACTCCGTCAAGCTCGACTACGCCAACCGCCCCGGCGACGAGATCTCGCCGCTGTCGCTGCCGATCGCTTGATTCTCTATCGAGCTCCTCTCCCCCGCTAGGGGGAGAGGCTGGGTGAGGGGGCTGCGCACCGTGTAACCCCCTCACCTAACCTCTCCCCCTAGCGGGGGCGAGGAACATGAGAGAGGTCTACCCGTCATCGCTTTCGTCCGGCGCGTCCGGCGTCAGCGCCTGGGCGACGGCGTCGTCGACCTTCTCGAGCCAGATGAACTCGAGCGTGTTGCGGACTTCCTCGGGGATGTCGTCGTAGTCGCGCTTGTTGCGGGCCGGCAGCATCACGCGGGTGATGCCTGCCGCCGCCGCGGCCACGACCTTCTCCTTGATGCCGCCGACCGGCAGGACCAGCCCGCGCAGGCTGATCTCGCCCGTCATCGCCGTGTCGCTGCGGATGGTGCGGCCGGTCATCAGCGAGGCCAGCGCCATGAACATCGCGACACCGGCGCTCGGCCCGTCCTTGGGCGTGGCGCCGGCCGGCACGTGGACATGGATGTCGTTCTTCTCGAACAGGACGGCATCGAGGCCGATCGACTTGGCCTTGTTCTTGAGCACGCTGAGCGCCGCCTGCGCGCTCTCGCGCATCACCTCGCCGAGCTGGCCGGTGAGGATCAGCTTGCCGTTGCCGGGCGAGCGCGTCGCCTCGATGAACAGGATGTCGCCGCCCACCGGCGTCCAGGCGAGGCCCGTGGCCACGCCGGGCACGCTGGTGCGCATCGCCACCTCGTTCTCGAAGCGGACCGGTCCCAGCAGCTCCTCGATGTCGGCCGTGCCGATCTGCACCTTGGTCGCCGAGCCCTCGGCCACCTGCACCGCGACGTGGCGCAACGCGCGGCCGATCTCGCGCTCCAGCCAGCGGACGCCGGCCTCGCGCGTGTAGCCACCGATGATCAGCTGCAGCGCCTCGTCGTCGATGCTTGCCTGCTCGGCCGTGAGGCCGTTGGCTTCGAGCTGGCGGCGCACGAGATAGCGCTTGGCGATCTGCAGCTTTTCGCCCGCCGTGTAGCCGCTGAGCGAGATGATCTCCATGCGATCGCGCAACGGGCCGGGGATCGTGTCCAGCATGTTGGCCGTCGCGATGAAGACGACGCGGCTGAGGTCGAACGGCACGTCGAGATAGTTGTCGCGGAACGTGCCGTTCTGCTCGGGGTCGAGCACTTCGAGCATCGCCGCCGACGGATCGCCGTGCACGCCGCTGCCCATCTTGTCGATCTCGTCGAGCATCATCACGCAGTCGCGCGAGCCAGCCTTGCGGATCGCCTGGATGATCGTGCCGGGCAGCGCGCCAATGTAAGTGCGGCGATGGCCGCGGATCTCGGCCTCGTCATGGACGCCGCCCAGGCTCACGCGCGCGAACTTGCGGCCCATGGCCCTGGCGATCGACTGGCCGAGCGAGGTCTTGCCGACGCCGGGAGGTCCGGCGAAGCACAGGATCGGCGCCTTGCCTTCGGGCGCCAGCTTGCGCACGGCCAGATACTCGACGATGCGCTTCTTGATCTTCTCGAGACCGAAATGATCGGCATCGAGCACGCGCCGCGCCTCGGCGATGTCGATCGGCTGCGTCTCGGGCAGCGCCCAGGGCAGCTCGACCAAGGTATCGAGATAGGTGCGGATCAACCCGTGCTCGGCCGACGCCTCGGGCGTGCGCTGCAGGCGGCGCAGTTCCTTGCGCGCGGCGGTCTCGGCCTCCGGCGGCATCTTCGCGTCGGTGATCGCCTTGTCGAGATCGGCGATCGCCTGCTTGCTCGAATCGTCCTCGCCCAGCTCGCGCTGGATGGCCGCCATCTGCTCGCGCAGCACGATCTCGCGCTGGCGGGCATCGAGCGAGGTCTTGGTCTGCTTGCCGATCTCGCTGCTGATGCGCAGCACTTCGAGGCGCTTGGACAGGAGCTGCGTCACCTTGTCGAGGCGCGGCACGAGGTCGAGCGCCTCCAGGATCTCCTGCTTCTCGCTGGGCTTGGAATCGAGATAGGAGGCGGCGAGATCGGCCAGCGCGCCGGCCGACGTCGTGTTCTCGACGGTCTGGCGCAGTTCCTGCGGGACCTGCGGCAGCAGCTCCAGCGTGTCGCGGATCTGCTGCTTCAGAATGAGAAAGCGCGCTTCGATCTCCGGTCCGGTCGTCGTCGGCTCGGTGAGGTGCAGGCCGCGCGCCAGCAGGAACGGGTGTCCTTCGACCACGTCGGTGATGCTGAAGCGCTGAACGCCCTGGCAGACGATGTGGTGGTTGCCGTCGGGCGTCGTGACGTAGCGCAGGATGTTCACCACCGTGCCGACCGCGTGGAGATCGGCGGGCACCAGCTCTTCCTTCGCGGGGTCGCGCTGCAGCACCAGCAGGATCTGGCGCTGCTCGCGCACGGCCTGCTGGATGGCGGCGACCGACGACGGGCGCCCGACGCTCACCGGGAACACCATCTCGGGAAACAGCACCAGGTCGCGCACCGGCACGACGATCAGCGCATCGGACGGCAGGGGCTTTGCCTCCGGCGCGGTCTCGGGCTTCGCGGTCACGGGCTGGATCACGTCATCCTGCGGGCTCATGGCTGCCTCCGCGTACCGGCCTTGGCCAGGGTCACGGCCAGGCATCCGTTCACCTCGAAACGCCGCACCTCGCCATAGACGCCGGGCGGCAGGCCGATACGGCGCTCGAAGCGGCCCTGCGGCAGCTCCATG
Source organism: Reyranella sp. (assembly GCF_030651995.1). Lineage (GTDB taxonomy): Bacteria > Pseudomonadota > Alphaproteobacteria > Reyranellales > Reyranellaceae > Reyranella. The sequence continues at coordinate 53,370 of NZ_JAUSBN010000072.1, read as the reverse complement.
CGATGGATCTTCGCGGTTCTGAACTCGGCCGGAACCGTGCGCTCGCCGGACAGGACGAGCGTGCCGTTCTCGATCACGGCTTCGACCTTCTGCACGTCGACGCCGGGCAGTGCCGCCAGGATCAGGACTTCGCGCTCGGTCTCGAGCACGTCGACCGGCGGCTCCCAGCTGGGACGCAGGCGGCCCGCGGTCTGCGGCCGGAAAACCTGCTGATGCAGCCGCTCGGCCTGCGCCAGCATCTGCAGCGCTTCCGACCACATCCAGTCTCGTGGATCGCCTCTCGTCATGAACCCGGGCCTCCAATACCCAACCCCCATGTGGGAATTGGGGGGGCCGGAGGCAACTCTCGTTGTCTGTTACCGCTGTCGCCCGGGCACCAGGGCGAGCCAGAGCGAGATGGCCGTCGAGGCGATCGCGACGGCCTGCAGGGCCGACAGCGGCTCCTGCAGGATCGCGATGCCGCTCACGATCGCCACGATCGGGATGGCGATGGAGGAGAGCGCGGCGACCTGCGCCGGCAGCAGCTTCACCAGGGTGAACCAGATCATGGTGCCGATCGCCATCGGGATGGCGCCGGTGTAGATCGTGGCGACCAGCGCCTTGGTGGAAGGCCAGTGCGTCGGCAGCCCGTCGAAAACCAGCGCGCCCAGGGCGATCGGCGGCAGCATCAGCACGATCTGCCAGAAGGTGAGCGACAGGCCCATGCCGGGCCAGCTCGTGCGCTTCATGACCAGCGTGCCGACGGCCCAGCAGAAGCCCGCCAGCAGGCCCCAGAACAGGCCGAGCGGCGCCGTGGCGTAGCTCTGGAAGTTGGGGATCATCAGGGCGGCGACGGCGGCGGCGCCGATCACGATGGCCGCGAGCAGCCGGCCCGTCAGCCTCTGGCCGAACAGGGTGAAGCCCAGCACCGCGACCCAGAGCGGCATCGTATAGGCCAGCACCGAGGCATGACCGGAGGGGATGTAGAGCACGGCCAGCGACGTCGCGATGTTCCAGATGCCGATGTTCATGGTCGAGGCGAGCAGGAGCGCCGGCCACTTGTCCCGGGGGACGGCGAACGTCTCGCGCCGCACCAGCAGGATCGCCGTCAGGACGGTCGCGCCCGCCAGCAGGACGAGGGTGCGAAAGGTCCAGACCGGCAGCTCGGCGAGCGCGATCCGGAACAGCGGCCAGTTCGTACCCCACATCAGGGTCAGGGTGCCGAGCAGCGCCAGCACCTTGGGCGAAACGCGAGACATGGAGGATGCGGGCGATCAGGCCTGGTGGTCTTCGGGCGCCTGCAGATAGCAGCCTTCGATGCGCCAGCTGCCGTCGGGCTGCTGCGTCATCGGATAGAAGGCGGTGACCGGCCGGCCATCGGGGCCGATCACATGCACCTTCTGCGTCACCATTCCCTGCAGGGTGACGATCTCGCGGAACTCGAAGACCTGCGGCCGGTACACCGGCCGGTAGCCCTGCCGCACCATGTCCATGAAGGTCTCGGCCGTGCCGAACATTCCCTGGATGCTGGGCGAGGCATACCCGAAGGCGGCGGCGCCATCGTCGCGGCGGAAGGCCTCGACCTGGCCCTCGATCACCTCGCGGATGGCGGTCTGGTCCGCCGCCGACACCTGCGCCTGCGCCGGCAGCGCCAAAGCGAGCATCGTGCCGAGGAGGGCGAAGAGGCGAAGGACCATGCGCGGCATGTTACGCCCCCAGTCCCCGATACGCGACCGCGTTGACGGCCGATCGGCGTGTCGGCCGGCGGATCGTTACTGGAGCGGAACGGCTCGCCGGGTCGGCTGGGGCGTGACGGCGGGGCGCTGGCCGGCGCCCGGGGCGGCGCCGAGGCGGCCGATGTTCACGTTGTAGGAGAGGGCCGCCAGGTTGGTGCGCTCGCGGCCGAGGAAGGTGTTCTCGCGGGCGATCTCGGCGTTGAGATCGGCGATCAGCCGGTCGATCGCCTGCATCGAGCGCCGCGTCTCGCTCTCGATGGCGCGCAGGTTGCGATGATCGGCGTCGGTCGCGCCACCCACCATCAAGGTGAGTCGCACGTTCTCGAGCAGGTAGCCGGCCACGGAGGCCTGGGTGGTGACCTGGCTGGCCAGCGAATTCAGGGTGCCGACGGCCAGGGTCACGGCGTCCAGCCGGCCCTGCGCGGCGTTCCACTGGTTCACCAGGTCGGGGTTGCCCGGTGTGGTGCCGGCCTGCAGGCGGGAGGTGATGCCGCTCACCAGACCGGAATAGGCCCGCGTGTCGCCGGCGAGCTGGCCGCGCGTCGCGTTGAACTGGGCCTGCTGGGCGGCGATGCCGCTGTTGAGCGCCGCCTGGTCGCTACGCAGCTGCTCGATGGTCTTGCGGACCGTCTGGGTGCCGGTCTGGGTGATGGCGGGGTTGGCATTCGACGGAGCGGTGCTGGCGGGGGGCGCGAAGACGCTGCTCTGGGCGCAACCGCTCAGGACGATCGCTGCCAGGAGAAGCGCGGATCGTGGAACTCTTAGCGCCATCTTTGGCCTCGAACCCGCCCCGATATCATCGTTCTGGTGCTCCGACGCGGCACCCGAACGAAACAGGGCCGACTCGGGGCACATGCCCCAAATCCAGATGGCAGTCATGCCGTTTGAAAGCAAGCAAAACCGACGGGGCTTTTTGCCAGTCCGTTGAACGACTTGGCGCCGTCCGGCCTTCGGTGCCGCGGCGGATTCACGGCCAGTTCGAAGGGTGGAGCGGCGCCCGGTCGCAGCCCGCGATGCCCCGTCGACTCGGCTTGCATCGGCGGGGCAGTTTCACTAGGGTGCGCCCCTTCGCCGGACCCCTCGGGGCTCGGCCGTGCGCCCGTAGCTCAACTGGATAGAGCATCTGACTACGAATCAGAAGGCTGGAGGTTCGACTCCTTCCGGGCGCGCCATTCTCTCTCAGCCATAAAGATCAAGCGGGCCAGCAATTCGGCCCGCTTTTCTTTTCGCCAACAGGCGAGAACGGATGGGGCACGGAGTCTAACGAAAGTCTAACGACGCCATAGTCGTTAGACTCCGACGCTCATCCCGTCGCTTCCTTCGCTTCGTAGTCGATGCGCCAGTTGAGGGCGGCGGCCGCCTGCTCGGCGGTGCGCGCGCGATAGCAGGCCAGGATCTCGTCGATCTCTTTCTGGCTGTGGCCGGTGATGCCGCCGATCAGGTTGGACGGCATGCCGGTGTCGGCGTTGAGGGTGACGCAGGTGTGCCGCATCGTCCGCATCGTGAGCCTGGCGGTGGGCACGGCCAGCGGATTGCCCGGCACCAGGCCGACATAGTAGCGCGTGGCGAAGCTCGGGTGCTTCTCGGCGAGCCTGGCGCGCAGCACGTTGAAGGCGTCGCGGAAGGCTTCGGCATCCTTCCAGGGACGGCCGAGGCGATCGTGGAAGAAGCGGGCCGAGGTGACAGCGTCCGCCGGACGCCGCGCCTTCGCGGCCGCGACGCGCTCGACCAGGGCGGGCACGATCGACCAGGGCAGCACGTTGGGCACGCCGGTCTTTTCCTGGCTGAAGGCCAGCAGCTCGCGCTCGAAGAAGTCGGCCGGCCATTCCAGCCAGTCCTGCCGGCGCACGCCCAGCCAGGACATCATCACCAGGGCGTCGCCGATCGAGGGCTCGCCCGCTTCGTCGGCCAGGGCCACGAAGGCGTCGACGGCCTCGCGCGGCCAGGCCAGCAGCGTGGCCTTCGGCATCGGCATCTTGAGCTTGGCCAGCGGGTTGGCGTTCTCGGGCACGAAGCCCGGATGGTCGACGCTGTCGTAGCAGAGCCGCACCTGCCCCAGGAACGCGCGCGCCGTCCTGTAGAGCGAATGCGCGCCGGCTGGTCCGTTGTCCGTGCCGTGCTGCAGCAGCCAGGCGCGCACCGTGCCGGGCGCCAGCTTGTTCCAGGCGGTGTCGCCGAACTTGTCGACGAACATGCCGAGATAGGTCTGGTACTCGAGCTGGGTCTTGTCGCCCAGCTCCTTCCAGATGTCGTGCTTCTGGAAGTCGTGGACCATGGCGCCGATCGTGCCCGGCCTGAAGTTGCGGTTGCGCTTCTCCTCGCGCCGGATCTTCTTCGTCTTCTTCTCGATCGCCACGACGCGGCCGAGCTTGTCGATCATGTGCGGGCCGAAGCCTTCCACGCCGTCGCGCCACTTCGTGTAGATCTCGGCGAGCGGGCGGCAGGCGGCGGCCGCCTCGAGCGCATCGACGATCGGTCGCTCGTGCTGGTCGTGCAGGCGCAGCGCCGTCCAGCCCTTGGCCACGTCTCGAGACGGCGGTTGAAAGAACCAGCGCACGGCACGCGACCCGTCCGGCCGCAGCGCGCCGGGTCGCGATGTCAGATAGGGAGCGTCGACCTTTGTCACGGCGCGAGGCTGCACCAGGTGCAGGCGGCGGGCAACGGCGGTCATTGGCGCCACCATCCGATCGCGAGGATGCCGGCGAAGATCACGACGGTGGCAACGGCGCCATAGCAGACGGCCCGCAGGCAGAGCCGGCCCAGCTCGAGGAGGTCGCGCCGGGTCATGTCGACTCCTGCGCCGGCCGGATCTTCCGCAGCACCAGGCCGCCCTTCTCGACGTGGCGCCGCACGCCGGGCTCCATCACCTGCGCCACCTCCGGCCTGTACCATTCGTGAGAGGCCGCCATCGTTCCGTCGAAGACGCGATACATGCTGGAGTTCATCATGCCCTTGCAGTCGGGCGTCGCCTTGCAGCCGATCATGAACGGCGTAACGCCTTCCTCCACGTCACGCGTCACGATGTGACCCCTGCACGTGCGGCAGGTGTAGATGTTCTTCCTGCCGTCCGGGCTGGCGAACGGATTGCCTGGTGCTTCGCCCATGTCACGCCCTCCCTTTCGCTTCCGGCATGCCCTGGAATCGCGCGAGCTGTTCCTTGAGAAGGACGATCACGTCCTCTCGGTCGGCATTGGAAATGTAGTTGCACCGGCCGTCGTGATTGCCGAAGGGGAACACCAGCAGCACGAAGCCGGTGTGCCTGATCGGCAGGGCGCCATGGTTGAAACGCTGATCCAGCTCGCGCGCCAGCGTGTTCATTTCTTCAAAGTACCGCGGTTCGATCGGGGCATCGCCCAACGATTGCTTGCTCATGTCGACTCCTTCAGCTTCTCGTTGGCCAGGTCGATCCAGGCCGGGAAGGGATTGCTGCTGCCGATCCAGAGGCGGCGGGCGCTCTCCCACAGTTCGGCCGCGCGGGCCCATTCGGTGATCGAGAACGGCCGCGAGGCGCGGTCGTGGTTGCAGAGCGCGTGGGCCAGCACGAAGGCGTTGTCGTGCTGCGGCCGCCCTGTGCGCCGTTCCTGCGGCAGCGCATGCTCGCGACTGCAGGCGAAGTCCCGGCGCCGGCCGGCGAACAGCGGCAGCGCCCCGCCACAGTGGAAGCACTGGCCGCGCTGGACGATGTAGAGCGCGCCGGCGATCTGCAGGTTCGCGCGGGCCACGTTCTCCCGGCTCAGGGCGCGGCGCTCTGCCGACAGGATGCGCCGCGGCTTGATCGGTCGATCGGCCTGCAGCTCCTCGAGATCGGCCATCACAGCAGCGCCCTCGCGGCATGGGCGCCCAGGCTGGCGAAGCGGTCGATGACGACCAGGGCGCCGGCGATCGTCGCCGCGGCGATGGCAATCAGCGACAGGGGGATCGGCAGGCGGTTGTGCAGCCGCGTCATGCGGCGATGCCAGAGGCGGGTCATAGGAGTTCACCCTTGGGATAGACTTGCGCGTAGAGGGCGCGGTGCTGGTTGACGAGGGCCAGCAGCGACGTGCCGGCGCGGAAGACGGTGCCGCCCACCTTGACGTTGACGGTGAGCTTGATGTCGGCGAGCTGGTCGTCGCTCGCGATCTGAATGTCGCCCCGCGGGAAGTGCAGGCTGAGGTTCGGGCCGCTCATGTCGGGGCATAGCCGCTGACGGCGCGGCCCTTCTTGTGGCGACCGTGTCGCGCCGGCTTCACGTTGGGCGGCACGTTGTCGGGGTTGCTACCAACGCCGGTCATCCATGCGTGGATGGCGATCGGCGACCAGAGCCCGGCCTGGACAGGATGCGGGAAGCCCTTGGCATAGAGCCGCTTGCGCACCCGGTCGCGCTCGAACCAGCCGGGCAACCGGCGGAAAAGCCTGTCGATGTCGCGCGACGTGAGCAGTACCGGCAGCTTCTCGTCGGCAATCGGAGGGGCGTAGCCGTTCATGCCGGCGCGTCCACCAGGCGCACGACGGCGCCGCCGAAGATTGCGCAGCCAGACTCCGACCGTCGTGTGCAGCTCGCGCAGCGCGACGGTGTCCTCCGGATGATTGGCGACAAACGCGCACATCGAATCGAAGGCGTATCGGGCTGCGTCGAGCATCGCGATCGCCGCCGTCTGCTGGACGCCCCGCGTGGCCGACAGTGGGCCGCCGCCGCCGCCGCCGGTGCGCCATTGCCAGTTATTGGCGCCGACGAACTTATGCTCACCGATCCTGAGAACCCGCAGTTGAAGGTGCGTGAGACGATGCAGCGCGAGCTGGGCGCGCGACTTCATCGGCGGCAAGGTGGAGCCGGAGACGGAGAAGAACCGCGAGCTGCGGCAGCGGCGCCAGCGGGCGGCGCAACGGAAAGAGGAGCGCGACGAGCGCAACCGCCGCGGCAAGGCGCGCTATCACTTCCTGTTCGACGAGAAGACCGTGGCCGACTGGAAGGGCACGCCGGCCTGGGAGTACCTGGACAATCGGCTCGAGGGGCGCCTGGCGCAGCTCGGGCACGTGCCGGGCTGCATCCGCTTCCATCCCGGCCTCTACAACAGCCAGCTCGGGCGCGAGCTGCCGGCGATGATCGCGGCCGTTGAGCCGCCTAACGGAGGAGCATGATGAGCTGGCAGGAAGTAACTCCCGTGATCGGCGGTGCGGCCGGCACGATGAAGCGTCTTGTGCGCTATCGCGTCTCCAAGAAGTTCGGGGCGGCCGTTACGGTGCCGGCCGCGGTGGTCGGCGCTCTGGGGTGGAAGAAGGGCGATCGCCTTGCGCTGTTCGTTGGCGCTGCCGATCATGCCGGCAAGCTACGGTTGGCCAGAGTCGACCAGGGCTTGCTCACTGTGCGCCAGATGAAGGGCGAGGACACGTACCAGGTGAACCTCGGGCGCGTGCCTCAGCTTCCGGAACGAGAGGTCGACCGCATTGTGGTCGAACACGAGGCGTCGGACGGTGCCTTGGTGATCCGGTTGCCAGCTCATGCGCAGGCGATCGTGCCGGCGCGCCCGGTGCCGCAAGCGCCGGCGCCGGGAACGAAAATCAACGTCGTCGACAAGGTGGTTGGCAGCGGACCACGGCCGGTTCGCTTCGCTACACAGTCCGGCGTGCGAGGCGGTTGAGCACGCTCGACGGCCGCCGGCGCAAGGGCGCCTATGTTCGCGCGCCGTCCGACTTCTATCCGACACAGGAACCGCTATCGGAGTCCGTGCCCCAGCTCGAGGAGCTGGGGCCGCGCGTGTGGGAACCGGCCTGCGGTGACGGAAGGCTGGCGCGTGTCCTGGTCGGAACCGGCGTCCAGGTCGTGGCGACGGATCTCCTGGCCTGGGGCTACGGCCGGCCGGGCATCGACTTCCTGAAGACGCGGCGGCGGCTGGCGCCGGTGATCGTCACCAATCCGCCCTTTTCGTTGTGGCACGAGTTCGCCGCCCATGCCGTCTCGCTGCGGCCGCGCCTGGTCGTGCTGCTGGGGCGGCTGCTGCTGCAAGAGGGTGCGCAGATCGGCGAGCTGTTCGATCGCCACCTCGTGCGCGTGTGGGCCTCGAGGCGACGGGTCAACCTCGGGCCGGCCGAGCTGGTGCGCGAGATGGAAGACAAGGGCCAGAACACGAAGATCGCCTTTGCCTGGTACGTCCTCGATCCCGACAAGCCGGCCGAGCGGCATGGCGTCTGGGAAACGCGGGGCTTCACGCCGCGCCTGGTGCCGCGCTCCTCGAGGAGCTAAGCGCCGCGGCGCAGCTTCCGGCGCACGATGGCGATCGCGGCGCCGCGCGCCTTCAGCAGCTCGCGGATCTCGACCCACACCCCGGCGGGAACGTCGGCGCCGGCGGCCCAGCGACGCACCGTCCGGTCCGTCACCTTGAGATCGCGGGCCAGGTCGGATTGCCAGCGAGGCCCGTAAAGGACCTCGCCGGCTTCAGGCCGCCCGTGGGCGGCGCCGTCGTCTTATCCTGCGCGCTGATGCATGCGGTCTCGGCCGTATCGCGCGGCCGCCCCTACGCCTCCTGCCGTTCCTCTATAGCGAGGCAGCAGCAAGGATCCGGGCGACGAACAACCAGTTCCTCGATCCGTCGGTGGGGACGTTGACGCGTAAACGAAACAAACGAAACAAACGAAACAAACGAAGTGAAAGTCGCACCTCCTGAAACAGAAGGTTCTGGTACTCGATGTTGTGTGCCTCCCGATCGGTGCCTCAGGATCTGGTTGATTTCCTCGATCTTGCCTCTCCTGACGGGAGTATTTTCAGGCATTCCGGCTCGGTCGCGTCTCCCGGGCGGTTCGACTGCTTCGGGCACGCGATTTCTCCCTTGTCGAATTGGTGAAGCGCGATACCGTTCGATCGTGCGCCGGCGGAAAGGGGCGCTGATCGATGCAACAGACTTTCGTCAACCTGATGCGCGGCGATCCCGCCCCCCGGTTCAAGGCCGCGACCGAGAGCAACCCACAGTACATTTTCGACACGGTGGGGGGCCGCTACGTCGTGCTCTGCTTCTTCGTGTCAGGCGGTACGCCGGGCGCCGCCGCGGCGCTCCGGGCGGTGGCCGAGAACCGGCACAGGTTCGACGACGAGCGCCTGTGCTTCTTCGGCGTCAGCGTCGACTCGCGGGACAAGGACAGCGGCCGCGTTCAGCAGAGCCTGCCCGGCATTCGCTACTTCTGGGATTTCGACGGCAGCGTTTCCAGAAGCTACGGCGCGGTGCCGCGCGAGGCGGTGGCCGGGGAGCCCTTCAGCGCCCGGCAGTTCTGGGTCGTGCTCGATCCCACCCTGCGCGTGCTCGACGTCATATCGTTCAAGCCGGAGGGGGCGGACTGCGCCGAGCTGCTCGCCTGTCTCGACGCGCTGCCGCCGCTGCATCTGCATGCCGGCCAGCCCCTGCAGGCACCGGTCCTGGTCCTGCCCAACGTCTTCGAGCCCGCCTTCTGCCGGCACCTCATCGACCTGCACGTGGCGGATGGCGGCCGCGACACGGGCTTCATGAGCGACGTCGGGGGAAAGACCGTCGAACTGCTCGATCCCGGGCGCAAGCGCCGGCGCGACTTCATCGTCGACGAGGAGAGCGTCATCCTGGCGGTGCAGGGGCGCATCAAGCGACGCATCGTGCCGGAGATCGCCCGCCTGTTCTTCTTCGACGCCACGCGCATCGAACGCTATCTCGTCGGCTGCTACACGGCGGAGGAAGGCGGGCACTTCACGGCGCATCGCGACAACACGACCAAGGGCACGGCGCATCGGCGCTTCGCGGTCTCGATCAACCTCAACGACGATTTCGAGGGCGGCGAGGTGAGCTTCCCCGAATACGGTCCGCACGGCTTCAAGCCGCCCGTGGGCGGCGCCGTCGTCTTCTCATGCTCCTTGATGCATGCGGTCTCGGCCGTATCGCGCGGCCGCCGCTACGCCTTCCTGCCGTTCCTCTACGATGAGGCTGCCGCAAGGATCCGGGAGGCGAACAACCAGTTCCTCGATCCGTCGATCGGCGCGTACAAGGGCGGCTGATCCCGGCCTAACTCTTCCTGCCGCCCCCGCGCCGCAACCAGAAGCAGCCGCCATGCTGTTCGACGCCTTCGAAATGCCGACCCTCGAAGATCGCCGTCACTGACGGCCGGAACGCTGGACTGCCGAAGACGAGGCTGTTCGGCAGGAGGATCTCGTCGGTGCCCCCACCGCCCATCAGGTAGCTCATCAGAAGGTACTGCTCATTGAAGAAGCGGCCGCGCCAGGCGTCGGGATAGTCATAGGGGAAGAAGATGTCGTGCAGGCCCCAGATGATGCCGGGCGCGAGCTCCGGCAGGATCTCCATGAAGAAGACCGTGACGTCGGAATTCTGGAAGGACCGGTGCGAGTTGTCGACGAACAGGACGGCATCGCCCGGCAGATCGGCGAAGAAGCCTGTGGCGACGTCTTCGCACGGACGGCGGATCACCTCGTCACAGATCGCATCGACGTCGCGTCGGGGGTGCGGATCGACCGAAACGATCCGGGTGCGCAAGCCATGATCTTCGATCGCGCGACGGGCGAACCTGGTCGAATTGCCCGAGCCGATCTCGACATAGATCGAAGGATTGTGCCGGGCGAGCAGGCCGTAGAGCGACACGGCATCGAGGCCGGGAAAGGAGCCGTTCATCCAGCGAGGAGTCCGGTCGCCGTCGGCGGCGCGCACCGGAATCTTCTCGAACCACGGGCGGAGGCCTGCGAAGTACGCGAGCAGCGCCTTGTAGTCATCGGCCGATTCAAGAGCCTTCCGCGCCAACGCCTGGACGCCGGGCGACTTGCTCCAGTCCCGCTGCCGGGGAAGGTAACCGTAGTCGAAGACCACGTGCCGGCGACGGCCGGATCGTGCGGCGTCCAGCAACCACTGGAAGGGAGACATGGCGCCTTATTGGCACAAAGCTCCAGCCTGTCCAAACGGCGGGCGCCGGCCTAGACTTGCGGCGCGTGTCCAAATTCCTTCGTGTCGCCGGCCTCCTGGGCCTCCTCGTCGTTGCCGGCGCAACGATTTGGCTCTTCGGGATCGACGAGCTGAAGGTCGCGGGGCCGCGGGCCGATTATTTCCTCTATCTCGCGGCGCTGCTCGTCCTCGTGATCGGGCTGGCGCGCTGGCCGCGCCTCTCGGGGACGCTGCTGGTGCTGGCCTGCCTCGAATTCGCCTGGGGCCTGGGATCGTGGGCCCTGGCGCCGCCCGGCTCGCCGTCGCTGCTGCCGCCGGTCAGCGCCGAGCCGGCGCGCTTCCAGTGGCATCCGCTGCTGCAGGCCGTGCCGGCGCCCGGCCTCGCCTTCACCAGTGCGACGGGGCTCGCCATCCGCCATTCGTCCCAGGGCACGCGCGGCCGCGATCCCGATCCTGCGCGCCTGGCCGATGGCGGCGTGGTGGCGACCTTCGGCGGATCGGCGACCTACGACATCGGCAATGGGGAGGGCGATACCTGGCCCGACCGGCTGGACGAGGCGCTGCGCGGCGACGGGCTTCTCGTCGTCAATCATGGCGTGCCGGGCTACACGACCGCCGAGCATGTGCTGCAGACGGCCTTCTATCCCGAGAAGTTCGGCAGGCCGCCGCGTTGCGCCGTCTACTTCGTGGGCTGGAACGACCTGCGCAACGCGCACATCCCCGACCTCGACGCCGGCTATGCCGACTTCCACATGCCGAGCCAGGTGGATTCCCTGAAGGTGCGGCGCATCGGCGGCTCCAACGTCACGATCTCGCCGCTGCTCACGGTGCTGGCCCGGCTCGTCGCCGCCGAGGTCGACACGGTGCGCTATGCCAAGGACCCGTATGCGCTGCCGCCCGCGAGCGGACCCGATCCGGCCGCGGCGGCGATCTTCGAGCGCAATGTCCGGTCGATCTCCGCCGTCAACCGCGCCCGCGGCACGCCGACGATCTGGGTCGGGCAGGTGGTCAATCGCGACCGCCTGAAGGGCGACGGCCTCTACGGCTGGCTGCCGCGCGTGCGCGACCGCGACCTCTGGCCCCTGCTGCAGCAGTCCAACGCGGCGCTGGAACGGACGGCGCGGGCGCTGGGCGATCCCTATGTCGCCCTGCCGGAGGACGCGTTCGGCCCGGCCGACTTCGTCGACGAGGGACACTTCTCCGCCGCGGGCGCGCGCCGCTTCGCGGCGCTGCTGGCACCGGTCGTGCGCGAGACTTGCCGCTAGCTGCGGGGGATTCTACTCCTGTCTCCATGGCTTCTCCGTCCCGCGTGATCCTCATCACCGGTGCCTCCTCGGGCATCGGCGCCGCAACCGCCCGCGCGCTGGCCGCGCCCGACACGGCGCTCGCCCTGCATGCGCGCCGCAACCGAACCGGCCTCGAACGCGTGGCAGGCTTCGCCGCCGGCGCCGGCGCCCAAACGCTGATCCTCGAAGGCGATCTCGCCCAGTCCGGCACGGCGGCGCGCCTGGTCGACGCCACGGTCGAGGCGTTCGGCCATCTCGACGTGATCGTGAGCAATGCGGGCTTTGCCAACCGCGCGCAGGTCGGCGAGCTCGACCGCGCGGCCTGGGACGCCAGCCAGAACGCCATGACGGCGGCCTTCTTCGAACTGGCGACGGCGGCCAAGCCATGGCTGGTCAAGGCCGGGCCGGCGGGGCGCCTGGTCGGCGTCTCGTCCTTCGTCGCCCATGCCTTCGCGCGCGGCCTCATGACCTTTCCGGCCTCGGCCGTGGCCAAGGCCGGCGTCGAGGCTTTCGCCAAGGCCTTTGCCGTCGACATCGCCGGTTCGGGCGCCACGGTGAACTGCGTCGCGCCGGGCTTCATCGAGAAGGATCCCGACGCTCACGCCGCCGTGCCGCGCGCCGGCATGGAGAAGGTGACCCAGTCGATCCCGATGGGCCGCTACGGCAAGCCCGCGGAAGTGGCGGCCCTGATCGCCTTCCTGTGCTCGCCGGCCGCAAGCTACATCACCGGCCAGACGCTGCACGTGAACGGCGGCGTCACGCTGTAAGCACGTCGGCGACGAAAAGCGCTAAACTCGGCAACCATTACGATCGGCGTTCGTTGGCGTCCCGGTGGAACAGATCACCGCAGGAGGATCGCTACCGGCATGAACGACATCGATCGCGGCGGACTACTGGAACTCTTCGTCGACAGTTTGCCCGATCATGCAATGTGTCTGCTCGACGTGGACGGGAAGATCCTGAGCTGGAATGCCGGCGCGAGCAGGATCATGGGCTATTCAGCGGACGAGATCGTCGGCCGGAACCTTTCCTCGCTCTATACGGCGGAGGATGCCGCGGCGGCCAAGCCCGCGACATCGCGAGAGCAGGCCAGACTCCACGGCCGCCACGAGGAGGTGGGCCGTCGCGTCCGCCAGAACGGCACCGCGTTCGATGCTCGAAGCACGCTGATCGCGCTTCACCCCGCCGGGAAGCCCATGTCGGGCTACGGTATCCTGATCCGGGAGGCCGCTGGTCTCGCGCGGACGGCGCCGACGCTCGCCGCGGGGGGGCCGGGCAAGGTGATTCCTCTGCCCGGACGCAAGAAAATCCTGGTTGTCGACGACAATGCCGAGATCCTGGAGACCGTTGCCGTTCAGCTGACCAACCTCGGCTACAAGGCGATCGTGGCTCCGGATGGCGCGGCGGCTCTGGATATCCTTTCCAGCGTCGGTGACATCGACCTGCTGCTGACCGACGTGGTCATGCCGGGCGGGATGAACGGCAGCCAGCTCGCTGTGGAGGCTCGACGTCTTCGTCCCGGGCTCAAGGTGTTGTTCACGTCCGGCTACTTCGAAGTCGCGCTGGTCCGGGACGGCACGCTCGACGCAGGCACCCAGGTCCTCGCAAAGCCCTATCGCAAACATCAGCTCGCGCAGAGCGTAAGCGAGGCGCTGTCAAGCTAGTCGGACCGACCCGGCCCGATATTCGCTCCGGGCATCCTGAGCGCCTGCAGGCAACACATTGGCAAAAAACCTTCCGGCGTCGGGTCGAGGGCTTTCTTTCCGAACACGCATCATCCTGATGTTGGCGACATATGCCGCCATGAGCGCCTCGGTGGTCGCCGTCATCCTGTATCAACTGCGGGCGGACGTCGTCGTCTCCCGACAGCACACCCTGACGGCATTCGCCCAGCTCAGCGACGAACAGACGACACGGACTTTCCAGAATGTCGAACAGACGTTGGAGGGAATCGAAGCGCAGCTCCTGGCCTCGATGCGCCTAGGGATCGTCGATGCGAATTCACTGGGCGCCGAATTGCGTCGTCTCATCGAAGGCCGGCCCTTCCTGAGGGCGGTCACAGTGCTCGACAGCGCGGGCCGCGTTCTCTTCAGCAGCGAGAAAGGCGTCGTGGGTCTCGATCTCTCGGACCGGGCCTACTTCGTCGACAGCCGGAGTCATCCCGAGATGCAGTTCCAGATCGGGACGCCGCTCCGATCCCGGACGACCGGGGAGTGGCTGCTTCCCGCCACACGCAGCGTGCGCCTGTCCAACGGAGAATTCGCGGGCGTCATCGTTGCTTCCGTGGATCCGCTGTTCTTCGACCGGGTCTGGACGGTGGAGAATACGATCAAGGGTCAGGCCACGGCGCTGTGGCGGATCGATGGCGCGATGATCATGCGCAGCCCCTTCGCCGAGCAGGCCATGGGCGGCACGACCTTCAGCCCGGAACTCACGCGGCGGACGACCGCGGGAAGCATGCAGGGGAACTTCGAAATTGCGAGTCGCGTCGACGGCGAGCGTCGTCTGGTCGCCTTCCGTCGCCTTGCCGATTTTCCGACCTTCATCATTACCGTGACGCAGACGGCGGACCAGGCGCTCAAGTCCTGGCGCCACATCGCCCGCCTCGCCGTCGCCGGATGGGCGATCTCGCTGGCGACGCTGTGCGGGCTTGCTATCTGGCTGGTCGCCGAATGGAATGCGCGCCGCGCGGAGCAGGATCGCTACCTGATGCTGTTCGACGCGAACTCCTACCCCATGGCCGTTCTCGATCGCGCGTCACGCGACCTGCTCGCTGTGAACGATGCGGCGCTGCAGGAGTACGGGTGGTCGAGGGAGGAAGCGCTTCGGATGTCAGCCAGCGACTTCTACGCTCCGGGCAATGTGCTCGAGGAGGTGGCCATACGCGAGGCCGGCGGCTCGAACCGTGATCATATCATCACGGGGCAGCGACACCGCAGGAAGAACGGTACGATCATCGACGTCGAACTGAGGTCTCGTCCGATCCTGTTCGGCGATGTCCCGGCGACGCTGGTCATGACGCAGAACGTTACGGGGCAGATCAGGGCGGAGCAGGAGCGCCAGGTCGCGGAGGAAGAGCTGCGCGAATCGCAGCAGCGCTACCGCACCCTCTTCGAGGCCGCTCCTTATGCCGCCCTGGTCACCGATCGCGAGACGCTGCGCGTGCTGGCGGCGAACGACGCGGCCGTGAAGCTTTATGGACGGTCGAGGGAGGAGTTGCTCGCCTTGACGGCCGAGGAATTCTACATCCCCGAGGATCGCCAGGCGATGAGGCGCCGGCGGCGCGAGTTCTCGGCAGACGTCACGACCGTCCTGCAGGGCGTGCGCCACCGCCGGCAGGACGGAAGTCTGATGTCGGTCGAGATGGCGGCGCGGCTGATCGAATACCAGCACAGAGCGGCCGCCCTCACGATCGTCACCGACGTGGGCGAGCGCCTCCGGATGGAGCAGGCGCGCGAGGTGGCCGAAGAACAGCTGCGTCAGGCGCAGAAGATGGAGGTCGTCGGCCAGCTCACGGGCGGCGTCGCTCATGACTTCAACAACCTCCTGACGGTGATTCTCGCCAATGCCGACGAAGTCCAGGAGGAAGAGGGTCTCGATTCCCGGGTGAAGGCGCGCCTCGAGCAGATTGCCAAGGCCGTGCTCAGGGCGTCCGAACTGACGGGTCAGTTGCTGGCCTTTTCCCGCAAGCAGGCCCTCAATCCGAAGGCGACCGATCTCAACGACCTTGTCGCCACGACCGGCAAGCTGCTGCGCCGTACGCTGGGTCGCCATATCAGTCTCATCGTCGACCTCGCCCCCGATCTGTGGACGGTCAACATCGATCGCGCCCAGCTCGAGAACGCCCTGATCAATCTCTGTGTCAACGCGCGCGATGCGACGCCCGTCGGCGGCAGGCTGGTCATCCAGTCCAGAAACATCGGCCACGACGCAGGCGCTGCGCCTGCAGGTGCCGACATCGAGGGCAGGGACTATGTCAGGCTGAGCGTCGAGGACACCGGGACCGGCATGCCGCCCGACGTGCTGAGCAAGGTGTTCGAGCCGTTCTTCACCACCAAGGACGTCGGCAAGGGAAGCGGCCTCGGTCTCAGCATGGTCTATGGCTTCATCAAGCAGTCGGGCGGTGCCATCACGATCGACAGCGAAGTCGGGCGGGGTACGGTCGTCAATCTCTACCTGCCTCGCAGCGATCAGAAGGTGGAAGCGGGAGCGAATTACCCCGGGGCCGCGATGCCGAGAGGAAGCGAGCGGATTCTGGTGGTCGAGGATGAGCCGCAGGTTCGCAGGCAGGTCGCCCAACAACTCAGGAGTTTGGGATACGACGTAGCAGAGGCGGCCGATGGCGCGGCCGCTCTCGCGGCATGCGAAGCCGTCGAGACCCCCTATGCGCTGCTGCTCACCGACGTCGTGATGCCGGGCACACTGGACGGCCGGGCCCTGGCCGAGGAGGTGGTGCGCCGGTGGCCGGGAACCTCCGTTGCCTTCATGTCGGGCTATTCCGAGGGCGCCGTGGCATCCAGTCTGCTGACCAAGCCGTTCCGCAAGCAGGACCTCGCCAGGCACGTCCGCAACGCCCTCGATTCAGCCACGGACTGAGGCCCGTCCGCACGCCGGCAATCAGTCGGGCGTTCGCACCAGGATTTCGTCGATATCCATGCCGAGGCCCAGCCAGTCGTTGGCCTCGACGAGCGTGCGAAAGACGTGTGTCTCGACCTGGTGCTTGGCCGTGAGCGCCATGAACATGCGGCTCAACCCGAAGGTCACGTCGGTCGAGGCGAGGAACGACCACCTGGTATCGCCCCATCGCGCATCTGTCCGTTCCGCATAGATGGCCAGCCGGCGCAGATCGGCGGAGGTGAGAGGTGTCGTGCTTCCCCTGAAGTCGAAGATGAGACTGAGCCCCTCCTTGAAGCCGGGGAGATTCACGAGTTCGTCGAACGACTGTTCGAGCTCGTCGACATCCATGCTCTGCTTGGCGCGCAGCACGATCACGCCGAGGTCTCTGTTGAACCTGATCGTATGAGCCATCATGCCCCTTTTTGAGGCTGTCGCGCGGAGTCGGAGCACTCACTCTAGGGCCATGAGTCGGCAGAGTCTCGTACGGATGTCCCGCCGGGAAGACTTCGCGCGAGAGTTGCGGGACTGTGGGCGAACCCGCGGCGGTGGGGCGAGCCGTCAGCCGATCGAGCGCACCAGCCGGATGATGTCGATTCCCTTGGTGTCGATGCCGAACCAGTCGAGATAGAGCGGTACCTGGTGGTCGAGCATGTGCCGGCCATAATGAATGCGGCGGCCGTGGGTGCGGGCCCGCGTCAGCAGTGGGGTCTCGACCGGACTCATGATCACGTCGGCCACGACCACGTCGTGGTCGAGCGTCATCGGGTCAAAGGCTTGCGGGTCGTCGGGGCGCAGGCCGAGTGCCGTCGCGTTGATCGCGATGTGGATGCCCTTCGGAGGCGTGTCGACTTCCGCGACGGGTACGTCGGGATAGTGGCTCAGCAACCGGTCGATCGCCTTGCCGGCGCGCGTTTCCTGGAGTTCGGTCACCAGCAGGCGGCCGACGCCGGCTTCGCACAGCGCGGCCGCGATGGCGCCACCGGCGCCGCCGAGGCCAACCAGCCAGACGCTGGCGCCCTTCACGCGATGACCCTGCGCTTCCAGTCCGCGCACGAAGCCCAGCCCGTCGACATTGTCGCCCGCCACCACCCCGTCGGGGTCGCGGCGCACCAGATTGACGCTGCCGGCCGCCATCGCGCGGGGCGTGGCGCGACCCACCAGGTCGAGCATCGCGGTCTTGTGGGGGATGGTGACGGTAAAGCCACCGAGGTTGCGCATCTTGGCGAGCGCGTCGAGCATCAGCGGCAGCAGATCGGGGCCGCCCTCGAAGGGCAGCCAGACGGCATTGACGGCGGTGGCGGCGAAGACCTGGGACATCACGCCGGTCATGCGCAGCTGGCGGATGGGATCGCCGATCGTGCCGTAAAGACGCGTGGCGCCATTGACCTGGAACAGGCCGTCGAAGAGGTGCGGGTCTGTCGGGTTCATGAGCCCCCAAAAGAAAACGGCGGGGCCTGCGCCCCGCCGTCGATCTTGGCCGTCTGGAATGCGCGGCGCTAGAGATTCTTGAGCACGTATTCGGCCGAGGACACCTCGAAGGCGCCCGGCTTCTCGACGAAGAGGTGCTTGATGGTGCCGTCCTCGACGACCATGGCGTAACGCTGGCTGCGCGTGCCGAGGCCGAACTTCGAACCGTCCATGGTGAGGCCCATCGCCTGGGTGAACTCGCCATTGCCGTCGCCCAGCATCATCACCAGGTCGCCAGCCTTCTGGTCCTTGCCCCAGGCGCCCATCACGAACGCGTCGTTCACGGAAATGCAGGCGATGGCGTCGACGCCCTTCGCCTTGAGAGCAGCTGCTTCGGCCACGAACCCGGGCACGTGCTTTGCTGAACAAGTGGGGGTGAAGGCACCCGGCAGCGCGAAGGCGACGACCTTCTTGCCCGGCGCGAAGAGTTCTTCCGTGGTGACGGCCTTGGGGCCTTCCGGGCCCATCATGCGCAGCGTGGCGCTGGGGACTTTGTCTCCGACTTTCGCCATTATTAGCTCCTCAAATACGCCGCCCAACCGCGGCCTTTACGAACCGGCGGACCCTAGGCCGGGGTTGGGTTTTTGTCCATGCAAGGCCCGTTGCTGGAAAGGCGGCGGGCCCCGGTCCTTGATCTTTGGCCGGACAATCCCCATGGATATGGGAGAAAGTACGCCATGCCCGGGTTCAGCTCTCCTGCCGCCACGTTGGTCGGCCGCTTCCTGGTCGCCGCGCCGTCCATGCCGGACGAGCGCTTCCAGAAGAGCGTCGTCTTCATCTGCAAGCACGATGACGACGGCGCGCTGGGAATCATCGTGAACAACAAGGTCGACGACCTGCCGCTCGGCCAGGTCTACAAGCAGCTCGGCATCGAGGTGCCCAAGACGACTGCGGATCTGCCGGTGCTGTTCGGCGGCCCGGTCGAGACCTCGCGCGGGCTCGTGCTGCACTCGGCCGACTACAAGCGCGACGAGACCCTGCTGATCGAAGGCGGCATGGCGCTTACCGCCTCGCTCGAGATCCTGAAGGACATGGCGGGGGGCACCGGTCCCAAGAACGCCTGGCTCGCGCTCGGCCATTCCGGCTGGGCGCCCGGCCAGCTCGACCGCGAGATGCAGGACAATGCCTGGCTGGTGGTCGATGCCGACGCGGAGCTGGTGTTCGATGCCGATCTCGCCGCCAAGTGGCAGCGTGCGCTCGACCGGCTGGGCCGCGGCCTGCCCGGAGGCAAGTTCGACCTCGCCTCCTTCTCTCCCCAGTCCGGTCGCGCCTGACTCGATTGGAGTTTGATGAACTCGGACTCCTCGCCAGCCTGGGCAGAATCCGTCGTCTCTCCGCTACGCCTCGCTGCGCGAGGCTTCGGTCGAGACGACGGACTATTTTGTAGCCGCGTTCTGACTGCAGGCAACAAGCATGCATTGTGGTGCATGAGGTGTGCGTTCTCGCGCCAGGATTGTACTTAACTTCCCCAGGCGAACGGGCCTATAGCGGCAGGTACGTCGACCGCCTGCCTCCCTTCGCGGACGACGGAGCGTACCCGGGACGTCCGCGTTCCTTCCCCAACCCCAAAAGGGGATGCGGGCGTCCCGACTTCGCGTCGACTGCCGCTTACTCGGCCGCGATCGACTGGGCGGCGGGGCTCCTGTAGGCGGCGAGCAGCGAAGCTTCGCGCTCCTTCGCGGCCTTCACGTTCTTCTCCTTCACGTGGCCGAAGCCGCGCATCGTTTCGGGCACGGACGCGATCTGGACCGCAACGGCGTGGTTGTCCTGGCCGAGCGTGGCCAGCAGCGTCTCGACCGTGGCTTCGTACTCACCGATCAGCCGGCGCTCCATGCGCCGCTCCTCGCTGTAGCCGAAGATGTCGAACCGGCCGCCGCGCAGCCCCTTCAGCGACGCGAGCAGCCGGAAGGCCGGCATCATCCAGGCGCCGAACTCGCTCTTCTTCAGCTCGCCCGTCACCGGATCGCGATCGGCGAACAAAGGCGGGGCGAGATGGAAGCTGACCTTGTAGTCGCCGTCGAACTGCTGGCGCAGCTTCTTCTGGAATTCGCCATCGCTGTAGAGGCGGGCGACTTCGTACTCGTCCTTGTAGGCCATCAGCTTGTAGAGCGACTTGGCGACCGCTTCGGCGAGACCACGGCGGCCGGACGCCTTGTCCTTCTCGGCCTTGGCGACCTTGTCGACGAGCTTGCGATAGCGTTCGGCATAGGCCGCGTCCTGGTAGGCCGTGAGCAGCTCGACGCGCCGGGAAACGATCTCGGGCAGGGTGCGCGCGACCGGCTTCTCGACCCTCATCGCGGGCTTGGCTGCGGCCTGGACGGCGGCGAGATTGTGGGCCGCCAGGCGTCCCCAGTCGAAGGTACGCTTGCTGCTTTCGACGGCGACGCCGTTCAGCTCGATGGCGCGCATCAGCGCCTCGAACGACAGCGGCACAAGGCCCTTCTGCCAGGCATGGCCCAGCATGAAGAGGTTGGTCGCGATCGAATCGCCCAGGATCGCGGTGGCGAGACCGGTGCCGTCGATGAACGAGGTGGCCTCGTCGCCCGCGGCATCGCGGATCGCCTTCATCATGGACTCGGCACCGAGATCCATGTCGCCGTTCATGACGAAGGCGGCAACCGGCTGGACATGGCCGTTGATGACGGCCTTGGTGATGCCCTGCTCGATGCGCGACAGGGCGGCCGGCGAGGCGGCCACGACCATGTCGCAGCCCAGCACCAGGTTGGCGCCGCCGGCGGCGATGCGCACGGCATGGAGATCCTCGGGCTTGGGCGCCAGTCGCACATGGCTCATCACCGCGCCGTTCTTCTGGGCGAGGCCCGTGAAGTCGAGCACCGTGCAGCCCTTGCCTTCGAGGTGGGCGGCCATGCCGATCAGAGCGCCGACGGTGATGACGCCGGTGCCGCCGATGCCGGTCACCAGGATGCCATAGGCTTCGCTGAGCGGCCGCAGGGTCGGCATCGGCAGCGAGGCGAAGGGATCTTCCGCCACGACCTCGAGCTTGCGGCGGCGGGCCTTGGCGGGAACGCCGCCCCGCACCGACACGAAGCTCGGGCAGAAGCCGTTCACGCAGGAGAAGTCCTTGTTGCAATTGCTCTGGTCGATCTGGCGCTTGCGGCCGAGCTCGGTCTCGAGCGGCTTCACCGACACGCAGTTGCTCTTCTCGGAGCAGTCGCCGCAGCCCTCGCAGACCGCGTCGTTGATGAAGACGCGCCTGTCGGGATCGGGGAAGGTGCCGCGCTTGCGGCGGCGGCGCTTCTCGGCGGCGCAGGTCTGGTCGTAGACGAGGACGGTGAGGCCCGGAATCTCGCGCAGCTCGCGCTGCACGGCGTCGAGCTCGTCGCGATGGCGGATCGTGACGCCGTGCGCGAAGCCGGCGTTCATCGGGTACTTGTCCGGCTCGTCGGTGACGACGACGACCTTCTTCGCGCCCTCGGCCTCGACCTGCCGCGTGATCTCGGGAACCGTCAGCGGACCGTCGTGCGGCTGGCCGCCGGTCATCGCGACCGCGTCGTTGAACAGGATCTTGTAGGTGATGTTGACGCCGGCGGCGGCCGACTGGCGGATCGCCATCAGGCCCGAATGGTAATAGGTGCCGTCGCCCAGGTTCTGGAAGATGTGGTTGTCGGAATGGAACGGCGCCTGGCCCACCCAGCCCACGCCCTCGCCGCCCATGTGGGAGATCAGCGAGGTGCGGCGCTCGGGCATCCAGATTGCCATGCCGTGACAGCCGATGCCGGCCATGGCGCGGCTGCCTTCGGGCACCTTGGTCGAGGTGTTGTGCGGGCAGCCCGAGCAGAAGAACGGCGTGCGCGCGACCTTGGGCGGCGGCGCGGACAGCAGCTTTTCCTTGCCTTCGAGGCGCGCGAGGCGCTGGCGCAGCTCGGGCGATTCGCCCTCGTGCTTCATCAGGCGGCCGGCGATCACCATGGCGACGCCGGTCGGGGTCAGCTCGCCCTCGCTCGGCAGGATGATGCGGCCGGTCTCGTCGGCCTTGCCGATCACCACCGGCCGGCGGTCGGCCGGCAGGTGATAGAGAATGCGCAGCAGCTGGTCCTCGAGGTTCGAGCGCTTCTCCTCGACGACGATGACTTCCTGCAGGCCTTCGGCGAAGCGGCGGGCGCCTTCGGCCTCCAGCGGCCAGGTCACGCCCACCTTGTAGAGGCGGATGCCGAGCGCCCGGGCGCGCGCGTCGTCGATGCCGAGATCCTCCAGCGCCTGGCGCGTGTCGAGGTAGGCCTTGCCGGTCGTCATGATGCCGATGCGGGCGCGCGTGCCGGTCTCGGTCGGTTCGATCACCGTGCGGTCGAAGCCGTTGGCGCGCACGAAGGCGGCGACCGCCGCCATCTTCGGTCCGTGCAGGCGCTTCTCGGCCTCGAGCGGCGGATCGGGATTGCGGATGCCCAGCCCGCCTGGGGGCAACTGGAAATCGGTCGGCATCACGATCTGGATGCGTTCGGGATCGACCCACACCGAGGCGCCGCTCTCGACCGTTTCGGAGATCGCCTTGAAGCCGACCCAGCAGCCGGAGTAGCGCGACAGGGCAAAGCCCAGGATGCCGTAGTCGAGATACTCCTGGACCGTCGCCGGATTGACGACCGGGATCATCGCCGCCGAGAACACCTGCTCGCTCTGATGAGGCAGGGTCGAGGACTGGCAGCCATGGTCGTCGCCGGCCAGCGCGATCACGCCGCCATGCGGCGAGGTGCCGGCGGCGTTGCCGTGCTTCAGCACGTCCATCGAGCGGTCGACGCCGGGGCCCTTGCCGTACCAGATCGAGAAGACGCCATCGACCTTGGCGCCCGGGAACAGGTTGGTCTGCTGGCTGCCCCACACCGCCGTCGCCGCGAGATCCTCATTGAGGCCGGGCTGGAAGTGGATGTTGTTCTCTTTCAGGTACCGCTTCGCGCCCCATAGCGCGTTGTCGTACATGCCGAGCGGCGAACCGCGATAGCCGGAGATGAACCCGCCGGTGTTGAGGCCGGCGGCGAGGTCGCGCTGGCGCTGCATCATCGGCAGGCGGACCAGCGCCTGGATGCCCGTCATGTAGACGCGGCCCTTACCGAGGCGGTAGCGATCCTCGAGGGCGTAATCGCCGAATACGAGCGGAACTGGGGTGACGGTGCTCATCGCGGGAGCCCTCCGGTGCGGCGGCGTGAATGGGCGTTTATTTGGCCGCAGCATAGCGGGCGAAGCCGGTGACGGAAAAGCCTATCGACGCCTTCCGTCGATTCGAATTTCGCCGCGCCCGCGTCCGTCCGCTAGTTCGTCTTCGGACGCTTGCCAGCCTTGTAGTCGGCGATGGCGGCCTTGAGCTGGCGGTACTCGGCGCACCCGAAGGTGCAGAGCGAGTCGAGGCGGGCGAGCTGCTGCTCGGCCTCCGGCAGGCGGCCCAGCATCAGGTAGGCTTCGCCGAGATATTCGTAGGCGCCGATGTGGCGGGAATCGATCGCCAACGCCTGCTGATAGTATCGCAGCGAGCCGTTGGGGTCGCCCGAACTGCGCGTGGCGAAGCCCATCAGGTTGTAGGCATCGGCATTCTTCGGGTCCTTGGTGACGACCTGCTGCAGCAGCGGCAGGGCGCCTTGGTAGTCCCGGGCCTGGATCATCGCCTTGGCGCGCGTGAAATTGGCGTCGACGGGCTTGGCCGGTGTCGATTCCGAGGAGCCGCCGCCCGCAGCCGAAGCGGGCAGGGACAGGCCAATGGTGGTCATGGTCATCGCGGCGGCAAGGAAAAGGGCGCGCATTGAATTACCTCCTGAAGGTCTCGGGATTCTCTCTGGGTCGACGCGCTGGACAACGAATATCTTATGACATTGCCGTGAGTTCGGCGGCCTTGGCGATGGCGCGAACGGAGAGCCGGCCCTGCCGGCCGCGGATCTCGACCTCGTGGCGGGGCGCCTCGCCGAGATCGATCCCGGCGCGGTCCAGCAGCTCCTGCGACACGACGAGTTCGACGGCGAACTCCTTGGTCATCGATTCGAGCCGGCTCGCGGTGTTCACCGTGTCGCCGATCGCGGTGATCTGGGCGGCGCGCGCATAGCCCATCTCGCCCACGATCGCGGGCCCGGCGTGAATGCCGATGCCGATGCGCAGCGGCAGGTCGAGATCGCCGGACATCGCTTCGTTGAGGTCGGCAAGGGCCAGCGCCATGCGCCGCGCGGCATCGAGCGCCTGGCGGCACGCGACCTGCGGTTCCTGGTTGAGGCCAAAGATCGCCATCACGCCGTCGCCGATGAACTTGTCGAGACTCCCGCCGGCCGCCTCGACGGCCTGGCCGGTGGCGCGGAAGTAGCGGTTGAGCAGGAACACGACGTCGTAGGGAAGTTTGCCTTCCGAGATCGTCGTGAAGCCGCGGATGTCGGCGAACAGCACCGCGATATAGCGCTCGCCGCCATGGGCCTGCGGCTGGCGGCGATAGGCTTCGACCGGGCCGGCGGCGGCCGGCAGCAGCAGCGCCACCCGGTAGTGACCGGGCGGCGGGCGCAGTTGGCAGGCGAGGCGCACGTTGGCCGGGGCGCCGATGCGCGCCAGCACCTTGGCTTCCTCCGGCGATGCCGGCGGCAGCCGGTGGCGGTCGTCGCCCGAGAGGCGAACGCGGCAGGTCGAGCAGCGGCCGCGACCGCCGCAGACCGAGGCGTGGGGAATGCCGGCGACGCGGCTGATCTCGAGGATCGAGAGGCCGGCGGGCTGGGTGACGCTGCGACGGTCGCCGTAGTCGAGACGCACCACGCCGGCGCGCCGCTCCCAGAGATCGCGCAAGGGGCGCGCGGCGATCGCCGCGGCCAGGAGGGCGAGGGCCGTGTATTCGAGCCCGGCCGCGATCGAATAGAGGTGGGCGACCTGCTCGGGGGCCGGAACATGGGCGCGCTCGAACAGGCCTTCGAGGAAGCCGGGACGCTGCGCCAGCTCGGCGACGTCGCGCAACGCGACGGCGGCGCCAGCAAGGCTGGCGGCGGGGATCAGCAGGGCGAGGCCATAGAGGAGGGGCAGCCAGTCGCGGTACCAGGGCTTGAGGCGCAGCGCGAAATGCAGGCCGATACAGCCATGCATCCAGACGACGAGGGGCAGGGAGAACTGTCGCAGAATGCCCGTCCAGCTGCCGGCGACGAGCGAGCCCAGCACCCACGGATATCCCGACTCGACGTCGTAGAGCGTCTCCGCGAGGCGCGTGCCCACGACATGGATCACGCCCAGCGGGATGATCGCTGCGCCGAGGATCCATTGCGCCCATTCCCAGCGCGACAGTTTCAGCGCGCGCCGACGGTACAGCGACCACAGCGCGAGGAGGAAGTGACCCAGCAGCGACCCGTAGAGAAGGATCTGGCCGGCGGGATTGTTCCAGACGAAGGCGAACCAGTGCCGCCCTTCCTCGAGGACGCGCAGCGAGATCAGGCCGAGCGCGTGATTGAGGAGATGGGTGACGACGTAGAAGAAGAGAACGTAGCCCGACCAGAGGCGAAGCCGTCCGGTCATGGCGTCAATTCAGGAGAGGCAGGACCGCTTCGGGCGGCCGGCCGATCACGGCGTGGGCGCCTTTCACGACGATCGGACGCTGCAGCAGGACGGGGTGCGCGGCGATCGCGTCCACGATCTGGGTCCTGGTGAGGTCCGCCTTCCGGAGCTTCAGCGCCTTGAATTCCGCCTCTCCGTCACGGATCAGCTCGCGTGGATCGCCGCCGACCAGCGTGATGAGTTTCTCAACCTCCGCCTTGCTCGGCGGCTCCTTCAGGTACTGTCGGATCGTGGGCTCCACGCCGTTGCTCTTCAGCAGGTCGAGAGTCTGCCGCGACTTGCTGCAGCGCGGATTGTGCCAGATCGTGACGGTCATGAGTGCCTCTCTGGCCGAACCATGGCGAGCCGTTCAGGCTTCGTCCAGAGAATCGGGATCGGTCGCGTCGATGACCTTTCGGGCGAGGTCGTAGGCGAAGCCCGCGCGCGCCATCGAGGCAAGGTCGCGCGCTTTCTTCTCCTCGCGCTCCTTCATGCGGAAGGGACCGAGCCGGCGCCGGCGGGCGAAGGCCACGGCGGCCTGGATTTCACGCCGGGCGGGATCGGTGCCGAGTTCCTCGTCCAGCGCAGCCAGGGCGCTATCGACGTCGTCGCGCCCCACGCCCGCCACCTTCAGGCGCTGGCGTGTCAGTTGGCCCGAGACGCCGCGGCGGTGCAGGGATCGCGCCTTGGTCTGCGCGAAGGCCTTGTCGTCGAGCAGACCGGCCACCACGAATTTCTGCACGACCGCTTCGATGGCCTCCTCGGCATTGTCCATCACAGGCGCCTCGAGCAGCCGGGCCTTGGACACCCGGCGACGCAGCACGCGACGCAGTCCTTCGGCCGAACTGGCGTACCGCTCGAGATAGAACACGGCGGCATTCTGGAGATATTTCGCCGTGATCGGGGAAGCGGTGCGCTTCACGGCATCAGCCCCGCAGCGGAATTCCCACCATGGTTTGCAGTTCGTCGATCGCAACGTCGGGATCGACGACCTTGATGGTGCGCATGCCCAGCGCACGGGCCGGCTTCAAGTTGATGCCGAGATCGTCGAGGTAGATGCAGCGGTCCGGCGGCACGCCCAGCAGCTCACAGGCATGCTGGTAGATGCGCGGGTCGGGCTTGCGCAGGCCGACTTTGCTCGATTCGACGACATGCTCGAAAAGAGACAGGACTTCGGCCACGGCTCTGGCCTTCTCCGGACTGCGCGCCATGCCGGGCCCTTCGCCGGCCTTCATGTTGTTGGTGATGCAGGCCACCCGGAACGTGGCCTTGCAGCGGCGCAGGGCCTCGACCATCTGCGGCCGAATGTCGCCGCTCAGTGCCTGCAGAATTTTCCAGCCCTCGACGCGATGTCCGTGGAGGCGGGCTTCCTCCTCGAACAGGTCGACGAATCCCTGGAGGGAAACCTCGCTTCGTTCCATTTTCGCCCAGGCATTGGTATCTGGATTGCGCGTATTCAGGCCGCGCAGGAAATCTTTGGGAAGTCCGGCCTCGGCCTCGTAGCGGTTGAACGCGTCGAAGGGGCTGGAAAGGATCACGCCCCCGAAGTCCCACAGGACGGCGAGCGGGGCTTTTGCATGGCTCGTATTCATGGTGGTGCGACCGTCTTTACCTTGTTGCTGCCGCAGTCGGCCCTTATCTCACGCCTTCCATAGGCGACTGGTCGGACGTTGACCATCCAAGCCTGAACTCCGGATTAGGAATTTGCACATGAGCGAAGCAGCGGTGATGCCGCGCGGCAACGCAGTGGCGGTAGTGGCAGCAGGAACGGACTCGAAGGGGACGGCCCGTCCCGATGGCCGCAATCGTCGCGCCGCCGAGACCCGTCGCAAGATCATCGAGGCCGCCAAGATCATGATCGCCGAGACCAGCACGGCGCCGACCGTGGTGGCCGTCGCCCGGCGGGCCGACGTCTCCGTCCGCTCGGTTTTTCAGCATTTTGGCGACGTTGAGTCACTTTTCGTAACTGTTTTGGACGCCATCGGCCAGGATATCGTGGTCCCCCAGCAGGCCTCGGACTCCCGTCCGCTGGCGGAGCGGGTCGCCTCCGTTGTGCAGGGCTTTGCCGAAGTCTTCGACAAGATCGTCCCGCTGCGGGTCGCCGCCGGCCAGTTTGTCGACCATCCCGCCCTGATCGAGCGTGGCAACGCCTTCAAGCTGGAGCTGCGGAAGTCCACTTTCGAGGCTTTTGCCCCGGAATTCGCGAGCTTGGGCGAGCCGGCCCGCGAGGAACTGGCGGACGCCATCGGCGCGGCCCTCTCCCTCGACGCCTGGATTGTACTGCGTCGCCGGGACGGGCTGAGCTTCGAGCGGGCCGCTGCGGTCTGGCGCATGACGCTGGAGGCGCTGCTGACCCATCGTTTCGCCTCGGTTGCGGCGGAATAGCCACCTCCTGCTGGTCGCCGATTGACTTGGCGTTTGGGATCAGAGAGTTAAGAGCCCCAATCAACTGAAGAACGCTCCGGTAAATGGCGACCAGCCAGCTTCATGAAGACTTTTCCCGCGAGGAGCACGTCAAGGCGGGCACCGATCGCGGCTTCGGGTTCGTGTTCGCGGGATTCTTCGGAATCCTGAGCGCGATCAACCTGTGGAGCCACGGATTCGAACACGCCGCGGCCTGGAAGTGGATGCTGCCGCTGGCGGCGCTGTTCCTTGTCGTGGCGCTCGTCTATCCCAAGGCGCTCGGGCCGCTGAACCGGCTGTGGCTGAAGTTCGGCCTGCTCCTCTACAAGGTCATGAACCCGCTGGTTCTGGGCCTGCTGTTCTTTGTCACCATCATGCCGATCGGCTTGGTGATGCGTGCCTTCGGCAAGGATTTCCTGCGGCTGAAGCTCGATCGGAATGCCAAGAGCTACTGGATCGACCGCAGCCCGCCCGGGCCGCCGCCGCAATCGATGAAAAACCAGTTCTGATTCCGAAAGGACCGATCCATGGGCTCCATTATCGTCGAACTCTGGGCCTTCATGCGCGAGCGCAAGAAGTTCTGGCTGCTGCCGATCATGATCATGATGGTGATCTTCGGCGGCCTGATCGTTCTCACCAAGGGTTCGGCGATCGCGCCGTTCATCTACACGCTCTTCTAAAGGGTAGGACGTTCCATGCGGGTGCTCGGCATCTCGGCCTTCTATCACGACAGCGCGGCCGCGCTGATCGAGGACGGCCACCTGGTGAGCGCGGCGCAGGAAGAGCGCTTCACCCGCAAGAAGCACGATGCGGGTTTCCCGCAGAACGCGGTCCAGTTCTGCCTGGACCGCGCCGGCATCAAGCTTCAGGACGTCGACTACGTCGCCTTCTACGACAAGCCGTTCCTGAAGTTCGAGCGCCTGCTCGAGACCTACCTCGCCTACGCGCCGCGCGGCTTCAATTCCTTCCGCATGGCCATGCCGTTGTGGCTGAAAGAGAAGCTTTTCCAGAAGGTGCTGCTGCGCGACGAGATGAAGAAGTGGGAGCCGGACTTCGACTGGCAGAAGCGCCTGCTGTTCGGCGAGCATCACCAGAGTCACGCCGCTTCGGCCTTCTTCCCCTCGCCCTATGAAGAGGCGGCCGTGCTCTGCATGGACGGCGTCGGCGAGTGGGCGACGACGTCCCTTGCCATGGGAAGCGGCAACAAGCTCGAGATGCTACGCGAGATTCACTTCCCGCACTCGATCGGGCTCCTCTACTCGGCCTTCACCTACTACACCGGCTTCAAGGTCAACTCGGGCGAATACAAGGTCATGGGTCTCGCGCCCTATGGCGAGCCCAAGTTCAAGAACCTGATCCTCGACAAGATCGTCGACCTCAAGGAAGACGGCACCTTCCGCCTCGACCAGAGCTACTTCGACTATTGCACCGGCCTGCGCATGACGAACGACAAGTTCGGCGCGCTGTTCGGCGGCGCGCGTCGCACGCCCGAGGAACAGCTGACGCAGCATCACATGGATCTGGCGGCGTCGATCCAGGCCGTCACCGAGGAGATCGTGATCCGCCTCGGCCGGTCGGTGAAGAAGGAAACCGGCGTCAAGAACATCTGCCTCGCGGGTGGCGTCGCGCTGAACTGCGTGGCCAACGGCAAGCTGCTGCGCGAGAACATCTTCGACGGCATCTGGGTGCAGCCGGCGGCCGGCGATGCCGGCGGCGCGGTGGGCGCGGCCTATGCCGCCTATCACGGCTTCCTCGGCCAGCCGCGCAAGCTCAACGGCCACATGGACGGCATGGCCGGCTCCTATCTCGGCCCGGACTTCACCGACGACGAGATCGCCGAGCGCCTCACGGCCGTGGGCGCCAAATTCTCGCGCCTCACGCGCGAGGAGATGATCGACCAGACCGCCCAGGCGCTGGCCGACGACAAGGCGGTCGGCTGGATGCAGGGCCGCATGGAGTTCGGTCCCCGCTCGCTCGGCGCCCGGTCGATCCTGGGCGATGCCCGCTCGCCCTCGATGCAGAAGACGCTGAACCTCAAGGTCAAGTACCGCGAGTCGTTCCGTCCCTTCGCGCCGGCGGTGCTGCGCGAGGACGTCGACAAGTATTTCGAGTTCCATACCGACAGTCCCTACATGCTGATGGTCGCGCCGGTCGTCGAACAGCGCCGCCGCAAGATGACCGCGGAGGAAGAGAAGCTGTTCGGCATCGAGAAGCTGAACGTGCCGCGCTCCGACATTCCGGCGGTCACGCACGTCGACTATTCGGGCCGCATCCAGACGGTGCATGAAGAGACCAACAAGCCGTTCTACGACCTGATCTCGGCCTTCAAGGCGAAGACGGGCAGCTCGGTGATCGTGAACACCTCGTTCAACGTGCGCGGCGAGCCGATCGTCTGCACGCCAGAGGATGCGTGGCGCTGCTTCATGGGCAGCGAGATCGAGGTGCTGGTGGTCGGCAACTGTCTGCTGCGCAAGGAAGACCAGGATCCGGCGCTCAAGCTCGACTACAAGAACGCCTTCGAGCTCGACTAGCGCGCTCTCCATGGGCGCCCCCCTCATGCGAGCCATCGTCTGCGATCGCCTCGGCGATCCTTCCGTTCTGCATATCGAGGAACGCCCGATCCCCCACGCCGGACCTGGCGAGATCGTCGTTCAGGTCGGCGCCGCTTCGGTCAATTTCCCCGACGTGCTGATGGTGGCCGGCGGCTACCAGCACAAGCCGGAGCTGCCCTTCGTGCCCGGCATGGAAGGGGCGGGGACGGTTCACGCCGTCGGTGTGGACGTGACCAACTGGAAGCCCGGCGATCGCGTGATCTTCGGCATCCGTCCCGGCGCCTTCGCCGAGTACGTAAAGCTGAAGGCGAGCGGCCAGCTCATGCGCCTGCCGGACGATTGGTCGTTCGCCGAGGGTTCGGGCTTCCGCGTCGCTGCGCAGACGGCCTTCCACTCGCTGGTCCATCGCGCGGCCCTGAAGAAGGGCGAAACGCTGCTGGTCCATGGCGCCTCGGGTGGCGTCGGCTTCGCCGCCGTGCAGCTGGGCAAGCATCTCGGTGCGCGCGTGATCGCGACCGGCAGCGACGACGCCCGACTCGCGATCGTGCGCCAGGGCGGTGCCGACGAGGTCGTGAACTATCGGACCGGCGACTTCGTCGCCGCCGTGAAGGAGATGACCGACGGCAAGGGCTGCGACGTGATCTACGATCCGGTGGGCGGCGAGGTCCTCGAGAAGTCGGTGCGGGCTGCCGCCTATGGCGCGCGGCTGCTGGTGGTGGGCTTCACCTCGGGTGGGCCGAGCAAGCTCATGTCCAACCACATCCTGATCAAGGGCCTGTCGGTCCTGGGCGTGCGCGCCGGCGAGACCATTCTGCGCCTCTCGCCCGAGCTCGGTCGCGACTATGTCGAGGAACTGCCGCGGCTTGCGGCGCTGGGCGTCATGCGCCCGCACGTTTCGCACCGCTTCCCGATGGAACGGGCCGCCGAGGCCTTCCGCGTCCTGATGGACCGCAAGGTCGTGGGCAA
Organism: Reyranella sp.; assembly: GCF_030651995.1. Classification (GTDB taxonomy): domain Bacteria; phylum Pseudomonadota; class Alphaproteobacteria; order Reyranellales; family Reyranellaceae; genus Reyranella. Next base: position 21,988 of record NZ_JAUSBN010000072.1, on the reverse strand, counting down.
GGTCGCGATCGAGATGACGTCGGCTTAACAAAACCCGTCGTCTCGACTGGAGCGCGCAGCGCGGAGTGGAGAGACCTTCTCTCCACCTAATGTCGGCGATTCTGGGATAAAAGGTCCACTACGCCTCGTGGAGTTTACTCCGAGGTACTCGAGGGGCGAGGCTCCGGTCGAGACGACGGGGCTTTATCTACCGCGCGTAGAAGATCGTCACCTTGCGGTCGATCTCGGAGGCATTGTCGCTGCCGAAGCTCATGTTCCCGAAGGCTTCGGGGTCGGCCACGATGGTGATGTTCTTCGCCGGATAGCCGTCGCGGATCATCTCGGCGGCGACCGCCTGGGCGCGCGCCCGCGCGAGCTTCTCGTTGTAGGCCTTGTCGCCCAGCTTGTCGGTGTGGCCGATCAGGCAGATGGCCGACACCTGGCGATCCTTCGCGGTCTTCACCGCCTGGGCGATCGCCGGCTTCTCGGCCGGCGGCACCTGGGAGCTGTTGAGGGCGAACAGGATTCGGACCGGCTGCGGCTGGCTGCTGCCGCCGCCGCGCGGGCAGGTACCGACCGTCTGTGCGAAGGACGGTGCCGCGGCGAACAGCAGGCCGGCGGCGATGAGGACACCGATCTTCTTCATTTGAGTTCTTCCTTGAGAGCCAATTCGACGAAGGGGAGGCGATCGTTGCCGAAGAACATCATCTTGTCCACGAAGCAGGTGGGCGCGCCGAACACGCCGCGCGCGACCGCCTCCTCTGTGGTGGCCTTGAGCCGGTCCTTGACGTCCTGATCCTGAATGCGGGCCCCGAACTTCCCGGCATCGAGGCCGGCCGCGGTCAACACGGCCGCCACCTCCTTCATGTCGTTGAGGTTGCGGCCCTCGACCCACATCGCCTTGAAGACCGCCGGATGATAGCGCTCGAACAGGCCATCCAGCTGGGCGGCCGCGGCGCCGCGCATCAGCGCCAGCGTGTTCACCGGAAAGAAGGGATTGCGCTGGAACGGCACGCCGTAGTGGCGCGCCCACATCGGCATGTCGAAGCCGCTCCACGCGGACTTCTGCGGCAGCTCGGCCGGGGAATGATTGCCGGTCGCCTTGAACACGCCACCCAGCAGCATCGGCTTGCGCACCAGGGTCGCGCCCGTGCGCCGCGCGATCGCCTCGACCTGCGTGTCGGCCAGGTAGCTGTAGGGGCTGCCATAGTCGAAGTAGAATTCCAGCGTGCGGGCCATGCGTTCCTCCTTGCTTGTAGCAAGCCTGCGCCGCTTCTAGCTTTGCGACAAGAAAGTTCGGGGAGGGATTGCATGAGCCGCGTTGCAGACAAGGTCGTGCTGGTGACGGGCGCCGGATCGGGCATCGGCCGTGCGTCGGCGAAGCTGCTGGCGGCGGAGGGCGCCACGGTGATCGTGACCGACGTCAACCGCGCGGGCGGTTTGGAGACGGTTCAACAGATAGGGGGCAAGGCGCGCTTCGAGGAACAGGACACGTCGAAGGAAGTCGACTGGAAGCGCATCATCGACGACATCCTGGCGCGCGAAGGCCGGTTGAACGGGCTGGTCAACAATGCCGGCATCGCCGGACCGTTTCCCTCTTCCTTCGAGGGCGAGAGCCTCGATCAGTGGCGCCGCATCCTGTCGATCAACGTCGAGGGCGTGTTCCTCGGCTGCAAGTACGGCGTGCCGGCGCTGCGCTCCTCGGGCGGCGGCTCGATCGTGAACATGTCGTCGCTGGCAGCCTTCCTCGGCACGCCCGATCTCTCGGCCTACGGCGCCAGCAAGGGTGCGGTCCGCCAGTTCACCAAGACCGTGGCGATGGACTGCGCGCGCAAGGGCTACAAGGTGCGCTGCAATTCGGTCCATCCCGGCATCATCATGACGCCGATGGGGGAGCACATCCTGCCGAGCGAGAAGGCGCGCGAGCGCACGCGCCAGCGCGTGCCGATCGGCCATTTCGGCACACCCGAGGACATCGCCTACGGCGTGCTCTACCTGATTTCGGACGAGTCCCGCTTCATGACCGGCGCCGAACTGGTGATCGACGGCGGCATGAATGCAATTTAGGCAGCTCCGCGAAGCGGAGCTGCCGGCGGCGTATAGCGTTGCAGGGAGCGCAGCGACCGAAGCGCGGGCGCCGCGCCGTGCAGAAAAGATAGAGGTGCGCCATTCCGACCGTGCGGGCTCTCGTGCTTGATTACAAGCGCTGCCGCCCGCCGGCGCGCTTAAGCGCGCCTACTTAATATTCACCTGGTGGGTGAACTTGTCGCCGTCGCTGATCGTGATCTGCTGGAAGCCGAGCAGCTTCAGAAGGTCGAAGAAGTTCGCGTCCTCGGCGATCGTGCGCTCCTGGAAGAACGGCGACAGGCGCGACATCGTGGTCATGTTGGCGAGGATCGCACGCGCCCGGAAGATCGTGCTCATCTCGCCCGGCTGCAGGCCGACGATGATCATCTTGTCCGCCTTCTCGCCCTTCACGAAGACGGCGTAGGGAACGCGATAGGCCGACTGGATCGTGCCCTGCGACACGACCGTGGCGAACTGCACGCGCTGGGCGCGCTCGGCGCCGGCGATCGTCTGCATCGGCGAGGTGTAGGTCTCGACCGCGGTCGGCTTCGGATAGTAGTAGCCGACATAGCGGTCCTCGTCGGCCTTCGGGGTCGCCGCGGCGGCCGCCGGCTTGGGCTGCTGTTGCTGCGCGAGCGCCGGAAGCGCGCCGAAGGCGACGAGGACGGCCAGGCTGGCTGCGAACCGATTGATCATGAGTGTTTCCCCAAAGTCTGATGCTGCAGTGGCGACGGGCTAAAACAACGTATAGCCGCCATCGATAACGAAGTCGCGGCCCGTCGTATAGCCGGTCGCGCCGCTCGCCAGATAGACGGCAAGCGGGCCGAAATCCGCGCCGGTGCCCCAGCGGCGGGCCGGGATGCGCGGCAGGACGTTGCCCGCGAACTTCGGGTTGGCCACGGCATTGGCCGTCATCTCGGTCTCGATCCAGCCCGGCAAGATCGAGTTCACCGTGATCTTGTAGCGCGCGAGCTCGACGGCGAGCGCGCGCACCATGGCGGTGACGCCACCCTTGCTGGCGCCGTAGTGACTGGAGCGAGCCGCGCCTTCGATGGCCGCCGTGCTGGCCATCGCCACCAGCGAACCGCCCTGGCCGCGTTCGACCATGTGCTTGGCGGCCGCACGGAACGTAAAGAAAACGCCATCGAGGTTGATCTGCAGCACGCGGCGCCATTCGGCGTAGTCCATCTCGAGGATCGAGCCCTTGCCGCGGCCCGAGACGCCGGCATTGGCGACGCAATTGTCGACATGGCCCATCACCTTCACCGTCTCGGCGAAGGCCGCTTCGACCTGCTTCTCGTCGCCGACATCGACGATCTGGGCGTGGACCTTGCCGCCATGCTTCCGGAGCTGCTCGACGGCCGCGTCGTTCTTCTCCTTGCGCGTGCCCCAGATGCAGACGCCGGCGCCCGCCTGGGCCATCGCGTCGGCCATGCCGAGGCCGATGCCGCCGTTACCGCCGGTTACCAGCGCCACCTTGCCCGTCAGATCGAAGCCCTTGTAGGCCATGCGTTTCTCCCAAACCAAAACCGGGCGGGATCAAAGCCCGCCCGGTCTCTATCGTCAATTGATCTTGGATCTCAGCGCGGGGTCGACTCCGGCGGCGGCCAGGCGCCCGCATAGGGCTTGCGCAGCGCCCGTTCGACCATGTCGAGGCGATCCTGGCCGTAGAACATGTCGCCATCGACGAAATAGGTCGGGGATCCGAAGACCGAGCGGCGGATCGCCTCGTCCGTATTGGCCTGGTAGATCGTCTTCACCTCGGGCGAGAGGGCAAGATCGAGCAGCGGCATTGGATCGACACCCGCACCTCGCCCGATCGCGGCCAGGGTGTTCCGGTCGGCCAGATCGGCGTCGTCCCGCCAATGCGCTTCCAGCATCGCATGTGCCAGCCCATCGATCTCGATGCCGCGCACCAGCCCTGCGATCAGCATGCAGTTGGGCAGCGTGATGTCGTTGGCGTGATGGGTGGGGATCCGGCCGAGCCACGGCGCACCGCGCTCCTCGCTCCAGCGCTCGATCTCGCGGCCGAAATAATATGCAGCGTGCGCCCTGGTGCGACGGCCGAAAGGTACGGCACCCCCTTCAGCCACGACGCGACGCAGGTCCACCGGCCTGTGCGCGATCCGCCGGCCGGCCGCCGTCACAATCGCCCTGAAGCGCTCCGAACCGAGATAGGCGAACGCGGAGTGTGCCGCATAGAAATACTCGACTTCCTTCACGCTCTCTCCCCATGGCTGCCGGGGCATCCTAGCGGGAGAGAGCGCACGGAACGAAGGGCTCAGTTCAAGCGGTCGCTTTCGACGAGTACAATCTCGGCATCCGCCAGCGCGACGATCTCGATCTCATCCTGGTCGACCACGGCCACGCCGTCGCGGGCATTTGCCGTAACGACCTTGCCGTCGCTGCCGCGCACCTCGATCCTCCCCTTGGCCGGCACGAGATACGTCGGCTTGCCGTTCAGCGTCTGGCGGGTCGACTGGCCCGCCTTCAGCGTGCCGGCCATCAGCGAACCGTCGGCATAGAGCGGGATCGCCCCGTCATCGCCGCGCCCGGAGGCCAGCGGCACCAGCTTGCCGTCACGCGCGTCGGCGGGGAACTGCACGGTCTCCCAGCGTGCCGGCACGCCCTGCTTGTTGGGAATGATCCAGATCTGGAACAGCTCGGTTTCGGCCTGCTCCATGTTGTACTCGGCGTGCTGGATGCCGTTGCCCGCGCTCATCACCTGGATCTGACCCGCCTCGGTCCGCCCCTCGTTACCAAGATGATCCTTGTGCGTGATCGCGCCCTTGATGACGTAGGTCACGATTTCCATGTCGCGGTGGGGATGCGGCGGGAAGCCCGACTGCGGTGCGATCCGGTCGTTGTTCCACACGCGCAGCGAACCCCAGTGGACGCGGTCCTGGTTGCGGTAGTCGGCGAAGCTGAAATGGAAGTTGGCCTTGAGCCAGCCGTGGTCCGACTTGCCCAATTTATCAAAGGGTCTGAGCTCGATCATGATGTTCTCCTTGCTGGCCCCAAAAATGGCGTAACAGCGAGGAGGATCAAGTTTCTGCTTGGTAACGGGGCGGAGCTACGCTCGGCCCTGCACAGGACGAATCGGATCGGCACCGTCCCAGTCCTGGGCGCGCTTGCGGACGTACTCGAAGAAGCGGCCCTTGTTGCCGCTGATGTCGGAGATCTCGACGACGGTGCCGGCATGGGGATCGGCGGGCGCGCCGGTGTCGAAGTAGGCGAAGCGCCCGCTCTCGCCGCCGATCTGGCCTTCGTGGCCGAGCCTGTAACCCAACCCCAGCGCACGGTCGTAGAGCGCCTGGTAGTCGGTCGACCAGAAGGCCACGTGCTGCAGGCCCTCGCGGCCCGAGTCGAGGAACTCCTTGTACATCGACGGCGCGTCGTTGCGTTGCTGGATCAGCTCGATCTGCAGGTCGCCGGAATTGGCCAGCGCGATGCTCAGTTCGGCGGTGGAGTCCTTGCCGCGATGGCGGAACCAGTCGGTCTGCACGCGCTCGATGTAGAACCACGGCCCGACCTGCAGCACCTCGATCCAGTGCTTCATCGCCGCTTCGATGTCGCGCACGACATAGCCGTTCTGGCGGATCGGTCCGAACAGGCGGCTCATTTGCCGGCTTCCCCCAGCGCGCGCGTCGAGCCGCCGAAGCGGAAGCCCCGGTAGCCGTCGGCCACGATCTCCTTGCAGGTCGTGCGGTAGCCTTCGCCGATATACGGCATGAAGACGCGCGGCTTGCCGGGAATGTTGACGCCCAGGTACCAGGAGTTGGCCTTGGGGAAGAGCGTGCGGTCGGCGACTTCGGCGACATGCCGGCCCCAGGCGATCTGGGCCTCGCCGTCGGGTTCGATCGTCGCGAGATCGTGCCGCCGCATGTGGGTGAGGCACTCGGCGATCCAGTCGACGTGATACTCGCAATTGGTGATCACGTTGCCGATCACCGAGGGGCTGCCCGGGCCGGTGATCGTGAAGAGGTTCGGGAAGCCCGCCACGGTCAGGCCGAGATATGTCCGGGGTCCTTCCGACCAGGCGTCCTTGAGGGTGGCGCCCTCGCGACCGCGAATGTCGACCGCGAGCAATGCGCCGGTCACGGCATCGAAGCCCGTCGCGAAGACCAGCGCGTCGAGATCGAAGTGCCGCGCCGCCGTGTCGACGGCGTTCGCGGTGATCTTCTCGATCGGTTCCTCGCGCAGGTTCACGAGCTCGACGTTCGGCCGGTTGTAGGTGTCGAAATAGTCGGTATCGACGCACAGGCGCTTCACGCCGAACGGATAGCCCGAGGGCGACAGAGTCTCTGCCGTCTTCGGATCCTTCACTGTCTCCCGAATCTTCTGGCGTACGAAGTCGGCGCAGACCTCGTTGACGTCGGGATGGACCAGGATGTTGGGGAAGGCCTTCAGGAAGCCGCCGCTGCCGCCCTCTCGCCAAAGCTGTTCGTAGCGCGCCCACTGGACGTCGCGCGGCGGCACCTCGGCGGTGAAGGCGGTCGGCGGCACGCGGCCGAAGTCGGATTGCTCGAGGCTGGAGAGATAGGAATCGAGTCCGTCGTCGAAGCCCCGGTGGTCCTCGTCGGTCAGCGGCCGGTTGTGCGCCGGCACCGAGAAGTTGGGCGTGCGCTGGAACACCACGAGCTGCCGGGCCGCCTTGGCGATCATCGGGATCGCCTGCACGCCGGAGGATCCGGTGCCGATGATTCCGACCCTCTTGCCTTCGAAGTCGACCGGCTCCTGCGGCCACCGCGCAGTGTGATAGATCTCACCCGCGAAGTCGGCGACGCCGGGAATGTCGGGCGTGTTGGGCACCGACAGGCCGCCGGTCGCCATGATGACGAAGCGGGCGCGCAGCCGGTCGCCGCGATCGGTCTCGACGACCCAGCGCGCGGTCGGTTCGTCGAAGGTCGCGCCGGCGACCCTGGTGTCGAACTGGATCAGCCTGCGCAGGTCGAGCCGGTCGGCCGCGAACCGGGCGTAGTTGAGAATCTCCTCCTGGCCGGCGTACCGGTTGGTCCAGCGCCATTCGCGGCGCAGTTCCGGTGACCAGCTGTAGGAGTAGAACAGGCTCGGCACGTCACAGCGCGCGCCGGGATAGCGGTTCCAGTACCAGGTGCCGCCGACGTCCGGAGCCGCCTCGATCCCACGCACCGCCAATCCGATCTCGCGCATCCTGTGCAGCGCATAGAGGCCACCGAAGCCGGCGCCCACCACGACGACATCGCACTCGATGCCGGCCTCGTTCGTACTCGCGCGCCCCGGAACGGAAGCACCCATGGTCGCCAACTCCGCAAAAGTGGAAACGTTTCCAATTTAACCTTGCAAGTAGCGGTACAGATGTCAAATATGCTGACTCGTGTGGCAGAAATCGTTTCCAGGATGACCATTCGAGACGTGGCCCGGGAGGCCGGCGTGTCGGTCGGGTCGGTGTCGCGGGCGCTGAACGGCGGCAAGAACGTCAGCGCGAGGGTGGCGCGCGACGTCGCCGCCGCGGCGGAGAAGCTCGGCTACCAGCCGGATCTCCAGGCACGCAGCCTGCGGACGCGCACGACCGGGATGGTCGGTTGCCTGGTCTCCGACGTCGCCAATCCGCTCTATGCCAGCATCGTTCAGGCGGCGGAGGCGCGTCTGCGCGATGCCGGCCTTCTGATGGTCGTGGCCAACACAGCGAACGATCCCGCGCGCGAGCGGGCGGTGGTGGCAGCGTTCCGCAGCCGGCGGCTCGACGGCATGCTGGTCGCGCCCGGCAGCGACGAGAACGACCGCGCCTGGCGCGAACTCGCCGCCGGCGGCGCGCCGGTCGTGATCCTCGATCGCGACGTTCCGCACGAAGAGGATACGCCGTGGCCGGCGGTACTGGTCGACCATCGCGAAGGCGCACGGACTGCGACGCGCTATCTGATCGGACTGGGGCACCGCCGCATCGCATTGCTGACGCCGGGCGCGCGCATGCGCCCGGGCCGTGAGCGCATCGCCGGGTTCAAGGCGGCCTTCGCCGAAGCCGATGTCGACCCTGCGGGCGCTCTCGTCTGCCTCCAGGAATCGTCGATGGATTTCGCGCAGGGCGACGCACTCGAGCTGTTGCGCCGCGACCAGCGCCCGACGGCGATCATCGCGCTCGGCACCCGCATCCTGGCCGGCGCCTTGCGTGCCGCGCGCGACCTCGGGCTTTCCATCCCTGCAGACTTGTCGGTGATTGCCGTCGGCGACACTGATCTCGCCGCCGTGCATTCGCCGGCGATCACGGCGCTGCGCTGGAGCCTGGAGGATGTCGGCCGGGCGGCGGCGGAGCTGCTGCTGCAACGGCTGCGGGGCACGGGGGAGGGCCCGTCGCGGGCGCTGCTGCCGGTCGATCTCGTGCTGCGCGAATCGTGTGCGCCGCCGACGGCGAAGTAATCAAGAACCACGTGGAGTAAAGAATGAGAATGTTCCGAAGGGCGTTCGCCCTGGCTCTGGCCCTGGGCGTGACGGCGCCCGCAGTCGCGCAGACGACCGACGCCAAATGGCCGAGCAAGCCGATCCGCCTGATCGTGCCGTTCGCGGCGGGCGGCGGCACCGATCTGGTGGCGCGCGCGCTGGCGGAGAAGCTCGGCACCGCGCTCGGGCAGACCGTGATCGTCGACAACAAGCCGGGCGCCTCGGGCGTCATCGCCATGGAAGCGGCCCAGAAGGCGCCGGCGGACGGCTATACGCTGGTCCTGGGATCGGCCAGCACCGTCGTCGTCAATCCGGCGGTGATGCCCGACCTGCCCTACGATCCGGTCAAGGATTTCGAGCATCTGGCCGACATCGGTTCGGCCACCGTCGTGATGGTGGCCAGCCCCGACTATCCGGTGAAGGACCTGCGCGACGTGATCGCTCTCGCCAAGGCCAAGCCCGGCGAAGTGAACTACGGGACCTGGGGCAACGGCTCCACCGGCCATCTCTGCGCCGAGATCATCCGTGCGGGCACGGGCATCAACATGACCCACGTGCCCTACAAGGGCGCGGCGCCGGTGCTGAACGACGTGGCGGCGGGCCACATCAAGCTCGGCTTCTCCGACGTTCAGTCGGCGGTGCCGATGGTCAAGTCGGGCAAGGTCAAGGTCGTGGTCTCGTGCACGCGCCGCTCGATCAACTTCCCCGACGTGCCGGGCTTCGTCGAGCAGGGTGTCGATTTCGACTTCGTCTGGCGCTACGATCTGATGGCGCCGATCAACACGCCCAAGCCGATTGTCGATCGCCTGCATGCCGAGTTGATGAAGATTTTAGCGATGCCGGACGTCAAGGCGCGCTGGGCCGAGTTCGGCATGACCGCCTCGACCATCAGCCCCGAGGATCTCAAGGCGCAGACGGCCAAGGATATCGCGACCCTGCGCAAGATCGCGCAGCAGGCCAACGTCAAGCCATGAGCCCCGTCACGCAGGTCGCCGTCGTCACCGGCGCAGCCAGCGGCCTCGGTCGCGCCATCGCGCATCGCCTCGCGCGAGAGGGCATCCGGGTCGCGCTGTGGGACGTCGATCTTGCCGGCGCGCAGCGCGCCGCCGCGGAGATCGGTGCGTTCGCCACGCCCTTCGCCGTCGACATCACCGACACGGCGGCGGTGAGGACGGCATGGTCAGCCACAAAGTCCGCGCTCGGTGGGCCGTCGATCCTGGTGAACAGCGCCGGCATCCTCGGTCCCTCGGCCGGTATCGCTTCGTATCCCGAGGATCAGTGGCACCGGGTGATCGACATCAACCTGAACGGTACGTTCCGCTGCTGCCAGGCCGCGGTGCCCGATATGGTCGCGGGCGGCTACGGTCGCATCGTCAACATCGCCTCGATCGCAGGGAAAGACGGCAACCCCAACGTCGCGGCCTATGTCGCATCAAAGGCCGCCGTCATCGCGCTCACCAAGTCGATGGGCAAGGAACTCGCGACCTCGGGCGTGCTGGTCAACGCGATCACGCCCTCGGCCTCCGAGACGGCGATCTTCGGCGAACTCACCGACGAGCGGCGCGCCAAGCTGCTCGCCAACGTGCCGATGGCTCGGATGGTTCGGCCCGAAGAGGTCGCGGATCTGGCCTTCTGGCTGGCCTCGCCGGCCTGCTCCTTCTCGACCGGCGCGGTCTTCGACATTTCGGGTGGCAGGGCGACTTATTGAAGGTTTGGTCGCTCTTCCTTCGGCGCTCCCGGACATTGCCAAAGGCAATGTCCTGCCGCTACGCGGGCTGAGCTTCGCTCAGCCTACCTACCCTCGCGCCACCAGGCGCTGGCGATGGCCATCAGGAAGGCGAGAGCCACCAGGATGCCGGGCAGCAGCGGCAGCTGGTTGATGCCGGCGACCGTGTAGCCCTCGTTGCGGCGCAGCCCGATCCAGTCGGAGCCGCCGGCGGCGCGGCCGGGGCGGACGGTGCGGATGTCGGGCTCGGACTGGTCGGAAATCCACATAAGGCCGCCGCCGGTACCCTCGACCAGCGGCTTCAGCTTCGCGTCGGTCGCGCGCACGTCGGAGAATTCCAGCGGATCGGGGCTGCCGACGGCGGCGACGGCGCGCATGGTGCCGTCGTCGAAGCGGTAGAGGCCGGGCTTGTCGACATCGACAACGGCGAGGCCGAGGCCCGGCGCGGTCTGGCGCAGGTCGAGCGTGCGGGTGGCGCCGCCCGGCGAGGTCATGGTGACCTGCGGGAAGGTGGTGGCCAGCGTGCGGCGCGTGATCTCGATGCGGCCGCCGACGGCGGTGGCGCGCAGCGCCTCTTCCTCGAGATCCGGCTCCTTCATCAACCAATGCGCGACACGGCGCACCAGCTCGGGCTGCGGGCCGCCGCCGTCGATGCCGCGATTCCACAGCCACAGGTGATCGGACAGAAGCTGCGCCACGCGGCCTTCGCCGACCCGGTCGAGAACCACCAGCGGCTTCTCGTCCGCGCCGGCCAGCACGGCATTGCCACGCTCGGTGCGCGAGGTGATGAGGCGGAACCAGCGGCCCCACTCGGGCTCCTTGTTGGGGTCGCCGGCCTGCGGCAGGTTCGCCGTCACCGGATGGCGCTGGCCGATCTCGGTGACCTTGGGCTTGAAGCCGGTCTCCACCACGTCGCCGGTCGGCGCGGCGGGCAGGATGGCGCCCAGCGGCGTGCGGTATAGCGAGCGTTGGGTCGCGAACACGGGGCCGACCGAGACGAGCAGCGCACCGCCGCCCCTTACGTATTCGGTGATGTTGCGGAAGTAATCGCGCGTGATCAGGTTCCCCGACTCGTAGCGGTCGAAGATGATCAGGTCGAATTCCTTCAGCTTCTGCTCGAACAGCTCGCGCATCGGGAAGACGATCAGGGACAGTTCGCGCACCGGCGTGAAGTCGTCCTTCTGCGGCGTGCGCAGGATGGTGAAGTGCACGAGATCGACCGCAGGGTCGCTCTTCAGAAGGTTCCGCCACGCCCGCTCGCCCTGGTAGGGCTCGCCGGACACCAGCAGGACGCGCAAGCGGTCGCGCACGCCGTTGATGGTGAAGAGGGCGCGATTGTTGTCGAGGGTGAGTTCGCTCGGGCCGGGGCCGACTTCCAGCTCGACGACGTTGGCGCCGGGATTGCCGACGGTGATCGGCAGCTCGACCGAGCGGCCGACCGGCACGTCGATGCGCTTCACGACCTCGCCGCCTACGGACAGCGTCACCGGCGCAGTCCCGCCCGCGGGATCATCGATCCGGAACTTGGTCGTTACCTCGCGGCCGACCACGCCGTAGCGCGGCGACTGCTCGAGCACGATCAGCCGGTCGCGCTCGTTCTTGCGGCCGGCGATCAGCGCGTGCACCGGCGCGCCGCCCAGTTCCGGCGGCACGCCGGCCGGCACGTCATGCACCTGACCGTCGCTCAGCAGCACCACGCCCGCCAGGCGTTCCTGCGGGATTTCGATCAGCGCCGAGCGCATCGTGTCGATCAGGCGCGTGCCGCCCGGCCGTTCGCTGCCGAGCTGGATCTGCGACGGCGGCAGCACGACCTCGCGCACTTCGAGCCCGTCCTGCTGGCCGAGCTTGCGCTTCAGGCTCTCGCGCGCGGCCTGGACCTGCTGGCGCCGCTCGCCGATCGCCATGGAATCGCTGTCGTCGACGACGACGAGCGCCACGTCGGCGATGGGCTTGCGCTGCTCCTCGATCAGGGAAGGATTGGCCAGCGCCGCCAGCACGACGACGAGCGAACCGAGCCGCCAGATCGTGCCGCGGGCGCCGGCGCGCAGGCCGAGCAGCACCAGCACCAGGCCGACGGCGCCCAGCACGGCCAGCACCGTCCAGGGCAGCAGCGGATCGAAGGCGACCGAGACGGCCGATGTCATGTTCATCGCCTCAACCTCTGCATGATGTCCTGCAGGTGAACCTGGTCGTCCTTGTAGTTGCCGGTCAGCGCATGCATCACGAGGTTGACGCCGAAGCGATAGGACATCTCGCGCTGTGTCTCGCCGCCTGGCGTCACCGGCATCAGGCCGCGGCCCCGCTGGTCGACGGCCCAGGCGCCGGCATAGTCGTTGGAGCCGATCAGGATAGTCGTCACGCCGTCATTGACGCGGCCGGTTCCCGACTCGATCCAGAGCTTTCCGCCCTGCCAGCGGCCGGGCATGTCCGAGAGGAGATAGAAGGCCTTGCTGAGCACGTGGTTCGGCGGCATGGCGACCAACGGCGGCGTCTCGACGCCGGCCAGCAGGCGCTTGAGGTCGGGATTGCCGCCGGCCGGACGGTCGAAGCTCATCTGCTGGTCGCGCGTATCGATGAAGATGATGCCGCCGGTCCGCAGGTAGCGGTCGAGCGCGGCCTGGGCGCGCGGCGACAGGGCCGGCTGGGTCGAGGTCACGGGCCAGTAGATCAGCGCATAGAGGCGCGGCTCGTCGCGCTCGAGATCGAGGCCGACCGGATCGGCGGGCTCGACCGAAGTACGGCTGCGCAGGATTTCGCTCAACCCTTCGAGGCCGGCCTTGCTGATGTCGTCGACTTCCTTGTCGCCGGTGACGATGTAGGCGAGGCGGATGTCGAGCGAGCCCTTCAGCGCCTGCTCGTCGGTGAGCGGCGGCGGACCTGGCCGGGCCGGCGCGGTTGCCGCTGTGCCGGGCTGTGGCGGCGGGGGCTGCTGCGCCTGCAGGTCGGGGGCGCCGCTGAAGGCCAGGGCAGCCAGCAGGACAGCGGCCGGCGCGGCGCGTCCGAACCGGACGGCCTTCGGCAGCAGGCCGCGCAGCCACAGGGAGATCAGCAGGTCGGCCAGCAGCAGGAGGAGCGCCGCCAGCAGAAACCAGCGTGACAGGTCGGTCTCGCCGGCCTCGGACAACCGATCGGTGGCGATGCCGCCCGGCAGCACCAGCGGCTTGGGCGCCGCGATGCGGCCGCCGATGTTGAAGGCCACCTGGGCGTTCTCGTCGCCATAGAGGCCCGGCGGGGAAGAGGGCCGGGGCTGGAAGGTTTCGGCGGCATCGGCTGGCAGCATCTGGATGCCGGCGGGCGGCGCGCCGAGGCGGCCGAACCCGTCGAGGGTACGCCACGGCTTCAGCGCCTTGTTGACGCCGTCGCCCGCGACGCCGCGCGAAAGCGTGACCAGCCGTTGCAGCATGTTCACGAACAGGCCCGACAGGGACAGGTTGCTCCAGCCGGTATTGGCGGTGGTGTGGATCAGCACGAGATAACCCTGACCGCGCTTCTCGGCGGTGACCAGCGGCGTGCCGTCGGCCAGACGCGCCCAGGTCTTGTCGGCGAGGTCGGGCGTCGGTTCCGCCAGCACCTGCTGGGAGATGCGCACGTCCTTCGGCACCGGGATGCCGAGGAAGGGGCTGTTGGGCGGGAACTCGGCCAGCGCGCTCGGCTGGCCCCAGCTCATGATGCCGCCCAGCGCGCGGTCGCCCAGGCGCAGCGGGGTCGGCACGAGATTGTCAGCGCCGGCGGCGAGGTTGGGGCCGGCGAAACGCACGGCAATGCCGCCGCGCTCGATCCACTTCGCGATCTCCTCGCGGTCGTTGGCCGACGGCGTGGAACCATCGGGGATCAGCAGCACCGCAGTGTTGCGCGTCAGCACCGCTTCACGGTCGCCGATGCTCAGGCTGACATAGGGATCGAGGGCGCGCTCGAGGAAGTAGATTTCCTGCAGCAGCGGCTGGTTGCCCGCCGTGGCGCGCTCGCCGAGGATCGCCACGGGGCGGCGGCGATGGCGCTCGTCGAGCAGGATCGTGCTGCCGGCCCCGCCCTGGGCCTCGATGTCGAGGCGGGCCATGCGGTTGCGCAGCTCGGCCGGAATGGAGAGCACACCTTCGCCCTGGGTGGCGGTCGCGGCGAAGTCGAGATCGATCCGGGCCACGACGCGGCCCTGCTCGTCGGAGGCCTGGATCGCGGCCTTGCGCGGACCGTCGGCGGCGGGACGCAGCGCCCGCACCTTGAGGTCGCGGCCTTCGGCGGCCGGCGGCAGGAGCAGCAGCGGGGTCGTGGCCTGGTCGGGCAGCAACACCTGCAACCCGTCGAAGCGGCGCAGGCGCTCGGCAAGACGCGTGGCGCCCTCGTCGTCGAGACCGTCGCTCAGCCAGACCGCATAGGCGCCGGCGTCGAGTTGCATCTGGTCGATGGCGGCTGCCGCCGCCGCGCGATCGGTCGGCCAGGGCTTGGGCCGGAAGGCGCGCAGCAGGGTGCGCGCCTCGTCGGGACGTATCGCGCCGCGACGGGTTGCTGGCGCATCGAGCGGCGCCGGCGCGGTGCCGACCAGCACGACCGGGCGATTCGCGCGTTCGGCGCGCTGGATCAGCCGCTCGGCATGGGCTGTACGCGTCGCCCAGCCCGGGGCACTCGACCAGCCATCGTCGATCACCAGCAGAAGCGGACCGCGGCCCGGCAGCTCGGCCTGCGGGTTCAGGAGCGGGCGCGCGACCGCCAGGATCAGCGCCGTCGCCAGCAGGAGCCGCAGCAGCAGCAGCCACCACGGCATCTTCATCGGAGTCTGCTCGGGCGGCTCCAGCCCGACCAGCAGGCGGATCGCCGGGAAGCGCACGAGTTTGGGCAGCGGCGGGATCAGCCGCAGCAGGAAATAGATCGCCGGCAGGGCCACCAGCAGGGCCAGCATGCCGGGGGCAGCGAAGGCGAATGCGCCGAGACTCAGCATGCGGTCAGGCCAGGTTCAGCCGGCCCATGTCGGCCATGGCGAGGTAAAGCGACAAGAGCACGGTCTGGGGCGACCGGTCGGTGCGATGGAGATGCACGGTCCAGTTCGCGGGCCGCGCGAGACGCTGCAGCCCTTCCTTCTGGGCCGCGAGACGAGCGCCGTAGGCCGAGCGGACGGCTTCGACGCGGCGGATCGTGTGCTGGCCCTCGGATTCGAGGCCCTCGAACTTCACATGACCGTCGAACGGCAGCTCTTCCTCGGCGGGATCGAGGACCTGCACGAGGTGGCCGCGCACGCCGACGCTGGCGTAGTAGCGGACGATCTCCCCGATCTTCTCCAGCGGATCGAGCCAGTCGGACACGAGCACGATCGTGCCATGCGCGGGTAGCGGCACCATCGGCGGCAGGCTGGCGGGTGTGCGGGTCGTGTCGCGCGACTCGTCGAGCAGGGTCTCGGCGACGCGGCGCACGGCGACCCGGCCGGAGGCGGGGCGCATGCCGCCGCCCAGGATGGCGACGCGCTCGCCGGCATCGGCCAGCAGGCTGGCCACCGCCAGCGTGATCAATTCGGCGCGCAACGCCTTGGTGTCGGCGTTCTTGAGCGAGGCGTACTGCATGGAGGGCGAGGCGTCGCGCCACAGCCAGATACTGGCCGCGGCCTCCCATTCCGTCTCGCGCACGAAGAGATTGCGGCTGCGCGCGCTCTGGCGCCAGTCGATCTGGCTCGCGCTGTCGCCGTCGCGATAGGGCCGGTACTGCCAGAAGGCATCGCCCTGGCCGACGCGTCGACGGCCGTGCACGCCCTGGATGACGGTCGCGGCCACGCGATCGGCAGCCACCATCAGGGCGGGCAGCGTGCCGGCGAGTTCGAGCGACCGATGAAGGGTTGAAGGCGCAGCCATGAATTCCCGCAGTGCAATGCCTAGGCCAGACGATTACCCAAGGCGGGCGCACATCTGGGCGATGACGGACTCGACGGTTACGCCTTCGGCGCGGGCGGAGAAGTTGACGGCCATGCGGTGACGCAGGATCGGACCCGCGAGCGCCACGACATCGTCGACCGACGGCGCGAGCCGGCCCTGGATGATGGCGCGGGCGCGGCAGGCCAGCATGAAGGCCTGGCTGGCGCGCGGGCCGGGACCCCAGGCGACGCGCTGGCGCACGACGTCGAGGTCGGTGTGCTCGGGACGGCCGGCGCGCACCAGCTTCAGGATGGCGTCGACGACGCTCTCGCCGATCGGCAGGCGACGGACCAGGGCTTGGGCGGCCATCAGGTCGCCGGGCGAAAGGGCCTGCGTGGCGACGGCCTGATCGGCGCCGGTCGTGCCGATCATGATCTGGCGTTCGGCCGCCTCGTCGGGATAGCCGACATCGACCTGCAGCAGGAAGCGGTCGAGCTGCGCTTCCGGCAGCGGGTAGGTGCCTTCCTGCTCCAGCGGATTCTGGGTCGCCAGCACGTGGAACGGAGTCGGCAGGTCGTAGCGCTTGCCGGCCACCGTCACATGCCGCTCCTGCATCGACTGCAGCAGGGCGGACTGGGTGCGCGGGCTGGCGCGGTTGATTTCGTCGGCCATCAGCAGCTGGGCGAAGACCGGGCCCTGCAGGAAGCGGAAGGAGCGGCGCCCGCCTTCGCCCTCCTCGAGGATTTCCGATCCCAGGATGTCGGCCGGCATCAGGTCGGGCGTGAACTGGATGCGCTTGGCTTCCATCCCGAGCACGACGCCCAGCGTGTCGACCAGTTTGGTCTTGGCGAGACCCGGAACGCCGATCAGGAGAAGATGGCCGCCGGACAGGAGGGCAACCAGCGTTTGATCGATCACGTCCTGCTGGCCATATATGACCTTGCCGATGGAAGTGCGGGCGGCGCGAAGTTGCCCTCCCAGCCTTTCGATGTCGGCGAGGGCGGCCTGCGCGTCGGCGTCGGTTGCGGTCGATGTATCGGGGGCCACCAGGGCGCTCCTGTCGTCGAGGGAATATGTTTGAGGGAAGCCCAGAATTGAGGCCGGAACAAGGGCATGACGGTTGACGAAATTGTGCGGAGGGTGGCCGAGCGCAGCAGGCGTTTGGCATCCGGATTGCGCGTGGCATCGCCGCCGATCGGCAGCGACTTCTCACTGAACGGTGTCGGGGCCATGCCCGAAGTATGGCGTCCTGCGTCCGTGCTCATGCCGTTGATCCGGCGCGAGACGGGAATCACGGTCCTGCTGACGCAGCGCACCGAGGACATGCCGAGCCATGCGGGTCAGATCGCCTTTCCCGGGGGCCGTCGGCAAGTCGAGGACATCGACGCGACGGCGACGGCGCTGCGTGAAACCGAGGAAGAGGTCGGCCTGACCCGCGACTTCATCGACGTCGTGGGATCGCTCGACCTTTACAGGACGGGTACCGGCTACCAGATCACGCCCATTGTGGGCATTGTCACGCCCGGATTCACGATGCGTGCGGATCCGCGCGAGGTCGCCGATGTCTTCGAGGTGCCGCTGGATCATTTCCTCGACGAGCGCAATCACCGCATCGACAGCAGGGTCTGGCAGGGGCGCGAACGGCGCTATTACGCCATGCCGTACGGCGAGCGCTACATCTGGGGCGCCACGGCGGGTATGCTGAAGAACCTTCACTTCATTCTGACCGCCGGCGACTGACGCGGGCCGGGAGCCTCCATGCGCGTCGTCCTTCTGATCCTGATTCTCGTACTGGCGCCCTTCTGCGCCTTCTTCCTCTGGGCGTGGGCGTTGAAGATCAAGCAGGAGCGCAAGATCGCCGGCACCCTGCCAACGTGGCAGGACATGCCGATGACCTGGCTCGGCATCGCGGGCTTCGCCTGCGCGATCGTGGGCTTCCTGGTCATGTTCTTCACCCAGGATCAGGGCTACGGCGGACTCTTCGCCTCATGAAGCCCGTCGGGCGTCTGGAGGTGCCGCCGTGGTCGACCGATGCGGCGGTCGATACGTTGTTCGATGTCCTCGGCCGTGCGGGCATTTCGGCGCGCTTCGTGGGCGGCTGGGTGCGCGATGCGGTGCTGGGCGTGACGATCCTGAGCAAGGAACCGGACCTCGCCGTCGACAAGTCGCCCGAAACCGTGATGCTCGCCCTCAAGGCGGCCCGGATCAAGGTGGTGCCGACGGGCCTCAAGCACGGCACCGTGACGGCGGTCATCGACGGGCGGCCCCTGGAGCTAACGACCTTGCGCCGCGACGTCGAGACCGACGGACGTCATGCGGTGGTGGCTTTCACCGACGACTGGCTGGAGGATGCGAGCCGCCGCGACTTCACCTTCAACGCGCTCTATGCCGATCTCGACGGCACTCTCTACGATCCGTTCGATGGCCGGATCGACCTCGCCGAAGCGCGCGTGCGCTTCATCGGCGATCCCGACCTGCGCATCGCCGAGGACCGGCTGCGCATCCTGCGTTTTTTCCGCTTCCATGCCTGGTACGGGCGGCCGCCGTTCGATGCGGCGGGCTTCGAAGCCTGTCGCCGCAATGCCGGCAGCCTGCGCGGCCTGTCGGGTGAGCGCGTGCGCAAGGAGCTGCTGCGTCTGCTCGAAGCGCCGGCGCCGGCCGACACGATCGCCGCGATGCGCGAAGCCGCCATCCTCGATCACTGGCTGCCCGAATGCGACGGCACGGCGCGGCTGCGGGCGCTGATCGCGCGCGAAGACAAGGTCGATGCGGTCCGGCGTCTGGCATCGATCCTCACGGCCGATGCGGACGCGACGGTGATCGGCAAGCGCTTGAGGCTGTCGACACAGGAAGCCCTGCGGCTCGAGGTCATGCTGGCGGCCGAGCCGGCGATCGACGTGGCCGCCGGTCCGAAAGCGTGGCGTGCGCAGATCTATGCGCTGGGCGGCAATCTCTACGCCGATCGCCTGCTGCTCGCGATCAACGCGCCGGGCGACTGGCGCGCGGCGCTCGCGATGGCACGCACGTGGGCGCCGCCCGAATTGCCGGTGAGCGGCGGCGATGCGCTGAAGCTCGGTCTGAAGCCCGGGCCCAAGGTCGGCGCCTTGATCGAGGCGGTCGAACGCTGGTGGATCGACGGCGATTTCGCGGCGGATCGGGCGGCCTGCCTGGCCGAGCTCGAGAAGGAGGTACGCGCGTCGTGATTCGGCCGGGACTCGTCTTCGCGCTGTGGTGCGCGATTGCGGCCGTCGTCGTGATGAACGACCTGGTGGGCGACACCTGGATCGCGGCCAACCTCTCGGTGCGCGCGGTCGAATGGTACAAGGCGCTGGTGCCGATTCCCTATGTCGTGATGGTGGCGATCATCCATGCGCGGCGCACGACCGGCAGCCAGTGGTTCGAGGCGGCGTTGCTGGCGGCGCTGCTGTGGTCGACCTCGACGATGCTGGCGAGCTTCACCTACTCACGTGTGACCTACGAGGAAGGTGCCGAAGCCTTCTTCGATCGTCTCGGCTTCTGGTGGGGCGCGCCCTATCCGCTGCTGGTGCTCGCGCTGTTCGCGGCGCCGCTGCTGGCGGGTTGGGTGATGGCAAAGCGTCGATGAGCCCAGGATGAGCCCGGCATGAGCATCGTCTCGAGGCTCTGCATCTCGGGCTATCGCTCTCTGCGCGACGTCAGGCTCGAAGTCGAGCCGCTCACGGTGGTCACCGGTGCCAACGGCAGCGGCAAGTCGAGCCTCTATCGCGCCTTGCGGCTGCTGGCCGACGTCGCGCAGGGACGGATCATCCAGTCCCTGGCCATCGAAGGCGGAATCTCCTCCGTTCTGTGGGCCGGTCCCGAGCAGTTCTCGCGCGGCATGAAGCGCGGCGAGCAGGCGGTGCAGGGGACCGTGCGCAAGGGATCGATCAGCCTGAAGCTGGGCTTCTCCTCCGAAGACTACGGGTATGCGATCGATCTCGGCCTGCCGGTGATGGGGGGACTGTTCGGCCGCGATCCGGTGATCAAGACCGAGTCGCTGTGGACCGGGCTCGTCCTGCAGCGCGCCAACGCCTTCGCCGAACGGCACGGCCCTTCGGTCACGCTGCGCGACCGCAACGGACAGCGCCGTCAGGCCCATACGCACCTGCAGGCCTTCGACAGCATGCTGACCCACTGCGCCAATCCCGAGGACGGCGCCGAGCTGCTGTCATTGCGCGAGCAGCTGCGCGACTGGCGCTTCTACGATCACTTCCGCACCGACAGCGAGGCGCCGGCCCGCCGCCGCCAGATCGGCACGCGCACCCCCGTGCTCGCGGGCGATGGCGCCGATCTCGCTGCCGCCATCGCGACGATCCAGGAGATCGGTATCGAAGGTCAGCTTGAGGCCGCCGTGGCCGACGCCTTTCCCGGCGGCTCGGTCGATGTCGCCGTGAGCGACGGCTACTTCGAAGTCGAGATGCTGCAGCACGGGCTGCTGCGGCCGTTGAAAGCCACCGAGCTGTCCGACGGCACGCTGCGCTATCTCCTGCTGGTGGCCGCGCTGCTGTCGCCGCGGCCGCCGTCGCTGATGATCCTGAACGAGCCCGAGACCAGCCTGCACCCCGACCTGCTGGCCCCGCTCGCCCGCCTCATCGCGGGCGCGGCGAAACGTTCGCAGATCATTGTCGTCTCGCACGCTGAGCGTCTCGTCTCCGCCCTCACCACGGCGGGCGGGCGACGGATCACGCTGGCCAAGGAACTGGGCGAGACCGTCGCCGAGGGCGAGGATCGCCCGATGTGGAACTGGCCGGCGCGGTAGAATCTAAGTCCGTCGTCCCGACCGGAGCACCCCCTCGGAAACCCTCGGGGCAGGCTCCGTCGTGTCGTTGGAGCGGGTTTTTTCAAAAGGACGGGCGAGCAATCCTGATCCGTCCACGGGCATCACGGCACCAGATTCAGGGTCTTTCCGCGTCAAGTGCATCCACACCCACCCTCATCCTAAGAGGCTGGCCGGAAATGAATGCAGCCAAAACAAGAGGCTATGAACAGCCCCGATAACCTCACCCTGAGGAGCATCGCGCAGCGATGCGTCTCGAAGGGTGGGGACAAACGTAGTGCTCGTTCACATGCTTCGAGAGGGCCCTTCGGGCCTCCTCAGCATGAGGTTGGTGGTGGCCGTGATTCTATCTCGATCTGAAAGACTTCAAGGGGGTGCCATTCCCTATTCGTTTGTTTCAGTTATTTCGTTTGTTTCGCTTATCCGCCCGGAGTCCCGCTCATTTCAGCGGCCTGTCAGGGCCAGCGCACCTCGGGCGGCAGCGACATCAGGATCGCTTCGACGTTACCGCCGGTCATCAGGCCGAACCGCGTGCCGCGGTCGTGCAGCAGGTTGAATTCGACGTAGCGGCCGCGGCGCGCGAGCTGGTGCGCGCGCTCGGCTTCGGTCCAAGGGTCGTTCATGTGGCGACGCACCAGCTTCGGGTAGATGTCGAGGAAGGTCTCGCCGATGCCGCGGGTAAAGGCGAGATCGCGGCCGTGATCGCCGCTGTCGAGATAGTCGTAGAAGATGCCGCCCACGCCCCGAGGTTCGCCGCGATGCGGCAGGAAGAAGTACTCGTCGCACCATTCCTTGAAGCGCGGATAGTAGGAGGCGTCGTACCTGTCGCAGGCTGCCTTGAACGCGGCGTGGAAATCACGCGTATCGGGTTCGTGCGGCACCATGGGCGTGAGGTCGCCGCCGCCGCCGAACCAGGCGCGTGTCGTGGCGATGAAGCGGGTGTTCATGTGCACCGCCGGCACCTTGGGCGAGCGCAGGTGGGCCACCAGCGAGACGCCGGCGGCGAAGAAGCGCGGATCCTGGGAGGCGCCGGGGATCTGGCTCCGGAACTCCGGGCTGAACTCGCCGAACACGGCCGAGACGTTGACGCCGACCTTCTCGAATACCCGGCCGTGCATGATCGCCATGGTGCCGCCGCCGCGATCCTGGCCGGCGGCGCCGGCCTCGCGC
>NZ_JAUSBN010000070.1 GCF_030651995.1 Reyranella sp. | reverse complement strand
AGACACCGGACCTGTCCCTCGCTCCACTACAGGCTCAGGCCTTGGAGACCTACGGGCTCAGATCCGGCGACGGGCGGTTGTTGGAGCAGCCGCCCGTTCGCACATCATGGCACCAGCGCCGCACACAAGAGACCTTCTCTCCTCCAAAAGCCGACATTCAGTAGAGAGGAGATCTCTCCACTCCGCACCTTCGGTGCTTCGGTTCGGGCGGGGTAACCCCCGCCCTGAGATGACCGGCTCTGCTTTCTGGGCTCGGGGGTCTCTCGACTACTTCCCGAACCTGTCCGCGACCGTGCGGTAGATCGCGCGGGCGACCTGCGCTTCGCCGCCCTCGGGACGACCCGGACGGCTGCTGTTGTTCCAGGCCATCATGTCGAAATGGGCCCATGGCACATCGTCGGGCACGAATTCCTTGAGGTAGAGCGCGGCGGTGATCGAGCCGCCGAAGGCGCCGGCCGAGACGTTGTTGATGTCGGCCACCTTGCTGTCGAGCATGCGGCGATAAGGCGGGAAGAGCGGCATCCGCCACATTGGATCCGTCACCGCCTCGCCCGCCGCGATCAGCGCGTTCGCCAGCATGTCGTCGTTGCAGAACAGCGCCGGCAGGTCCGGTCCCAGCGCCACGCGGGCGGCACCGGTGAGCGTCGCGCAATCGATCATCATCGCCGGCTTCTCGGACGCGCCCTCGTGCAGCGCATCGCACAGGATCAGGCGGCCTTCGGCATCGGTGTTGCCGATCTCGACAGTGATGCCCTTGCGCGTCGTGATCACGTCCATCGGGCGGAAGGCATTGCCCGACACGGAATTCTCGACCGCCGGCACCAGTACGCGCAGCCGCACCGGCAGGCCGGTCGCCATGATCATCGACGCGACCGCGAGCACCGTCGCCGCGCCGCCCATGTCCTTCTTCATCATCAGCATGCCCGCGGCGGGCTTGAGGTCGAGGCCGCCGGTATCGAAGCACACGCCCTTGCCGACCAGCGTCACCTTGGGGTGGCTTGCCTTGCCCCAGGTCAGGTCGATCAGGCGCGGCGCGCGGGCCGAGGCGCGGCCGACCGCATGGATCGTCGGATAGTTCTGCTTCAGGAGATCGTCACCCACGAGCACCTTCACCCTGGCCTTGTGCGTCTTGGCGAGGCCTTGCGCCGCGGCGGCCAGTTCGGCCGGGCCCATGTCGGAGGACGGCGTGGTGATCAGGTCGCGCGCCATCGAGATCGCCTCGATCGTGGCCGTCGCGCGCTTTTTGTCGGCATCGGCGGGCCACACGAAGCGCGGTCCCGCCTTGCTCTTGGTGGCGCGGTAGCGCTCGAACTTCCAGGTGCCGAGCCCGATCGCCACGGCGACGTCGGTCATCGAAACCGGTGCGGTCTCGCCCTCCAGGTGCCACGTCGCGACCGGCAGTTTCGACGCCAGCGCACCGAAATCCCACAGGGTCGGCGCATTCGGAATCACAAGCACTGCACCTGAAGCCTTGCCGTCATCTCCCGGCAACACGACGACATCGCCGGGCGATCCCGGGATGCCCAGCGATTCGATCCAGGCACGCCGCGTCACGGACTGCGCCTTCAGCCAGGCACCCCACTGCAATTGACCCACAAACTGCAGGGGCAAGGAAGAAGAAGAACGGTCGACGAACGGCAGCGACATGGCCATGCTCACATTATTCATGAAGAACGGTTAACATTGCCGGCCAAACTCGATGGCTGGCAAGGAGGGCGTGCATGGCCGAATTCACCGTCGTGATCGGCAACAAGAACTACTCGTCGTGGTCGATGCGCGGCTGGCTGATGGCCAGGATCGCCGGCATCGAGTTCGACGAGATCGTCGTGCCACTCGACAGGCCCGAGACGCAGGCGGCGATCCGCAAGCACTCGCCGTCGGGACGCGTGCCGGTGTTGCTGCATCGTGGCCTCGCGGTATGGGACTCGCTCGCCATCGCCGAGTACCTGAACGACCTCAAGCCCGAGGCCGGCCTGTGGCCGCCTTCGGCCGCCGCGCGGGCCCATGCCCGTTCGATCTCGGCCGAAATGCACTCGAGCTTTGTCGACCTGCGCGACAACATGCCGATGAACATCCGCGCCTCCTATTCCGGCAAGGGCATGACGCCCGGCGTGCGCGCCGACATCGAGCGCATCACCTTCCTGTGGCGCGATTGCCGCAAGCGCTTTGCCGGCGCGTTTCAGAAGGACGAGGGGTTCCTGTTCGGCACCTTCGGCGCGGCCGATGCGATGTTCGCGCCCGTGGCGACCCGCTTCAAGAGCTACAACGTCACGCTCGACACTGACGCCGACGCCTATTGCAAGGCACTGCTCAGCCATCCCGCGATGAAGGAATGGATCGACGCCGCCGAGCACGAGCCCTGGTTGATCGACAAGTACGAGTTCAAGTAGCGGGCAGGCTCGGCGTCTTGTCCTGCCGTTCCTCGGGCGTCATGAACATACGCCAGCGGCGGGCGCCGACGCCGAGGCTGCGGCGGCTGGAATAGACAGCGAGCACCGGGGCCAGCAAGAGCCCCACAATCACCGGCAGAAGCCAGTAGAGGAACGACGGCACCCAGTAGCCGATCACCGCGACCGCGGCGACGCCCAGCAGGATCTGGCCGAGGTGACGCCCCAGCGCGAGATCCCACGACATGCCGCGATCGCCGCGTTCCTGCGGCGGCCAGCCGACGGCGCGACCGGCCAGGATGTTCAGGACGAACACCGAGTGGAACAGCATCATTACCGGCGCCAGCAGCATCGAGAACAGCGTCTCGAGCAAAACGCTGCCGATCAGCGCCAGCCGGCCGCCATAGGCGGGCGCCGGCGAGAACAGGCCGAGCACCATGGCGAGCAGCTTGGGGAGGAACAGCATCAGCGCCGTCACAAGCAACAGCCCGTGGACATGGCCGGTATTGTATTGCGGCCAGTTGGGAAACAGCGAGGGCAGGTTGCCGAAATAGACCGGGCCGACGATCTCGTGCTCCAGCACGATGGCGGCGCTCAGCAGCAGCGAACCCAGCCAGAGCGGCGAGGCGAGATAGCCCATGATGCCCATTGCGAAGTGGAGACGGCTCATCCAGTGCAGGCCGCGCGCGGGCACCAGCCGTGCATGCTGCAGGTTCCCCTGCATCCAGCGGCGGTCGCGCACCGCATAGTCGATCACGTTGGTCGGCAGCTCCTCGTAGCTGCCACCGAGGGTCGGCAGGTTCCAGACGAAGTAGCCGGCGCGACGGATGAAGGCCGCCTCGACGAAGTCGTGGCTCAGGATCTCTCCGCCGAACGGCGCGCGGCCCTTGAAGACGGGCAGGCGGCAGTGCTGCGAGAAGGCTGCGACACGGATTATGGCGTTGTGGCCATAGTAGTTGGCCTCGCCCATCTGCCAGAAGGCATGGCCCGTTGCCAGCATGCTGCCGTAGAGGCGCGATGAGAATTGCAGCACGCGGGCGAACAGCGTCTCGCGTCCGATGGCGACCGCATGGGTCTGGATGATGCCGGTGCGCGGGCTCGCCTCGATCAACGCCGCGAGCCGCACCATCGTGTCCCCCGACATCACGCTGTCGGCGTCGAACACGATCATGTGGTCGAAGCGGGCGCCATGGGTGTCGAGCCAGTCCACAATGTTGCCGGCCTTGCGCCCGACATTCCTCGTGCGGCGGCGCCAGTGCAGGCATTCCCCGATCCCCAGCTGCTGGCGCAGCGCCTCGATACCCACGGCTTCCTCCATCGCGATCGCGTCGTTCGTCGTGTCGCTCAGCACGAACAGTTCGAAGGCGTCGGACTGGCCGGTCGCCACCAGCGAACGCCACGTCGTGGTGAGGCGGGCGAAGACTTCGTCGGGCGCCTCGTTGTAGACGGGCACGAGGATCGCGGTGCGGCCGCGCAACGCCGGCACCTCGCCATCCCCGGCACCCCGCCGCCGCAGCGACAGAGGATGCAGGCCGAACAGCTTCAGCACGAAGCCGATCAGGCCAGCCCAGAACGAGAGGGTGATCCAGCCGAAGCCCAGGGCGAATACGGCGAGCAGCGCGATGACCAGCCCGTAGGGCACCTGCGGGCCGAGCGCCGTCGCCAGCAGATGGACGCCGCCGGCTGTGGTCCCAACGGCCAAGGCGAACAGCAGAAGCCGCCGCCAGGCGTGACGGCCGGCATGGCGGTCGAGGTTCCAGTGCGTGCGGTGTTCGGTGTCTTTCATCGGACGCGCCTCCGTGCGCGAACTTCGATCAGGGTCGAAGCTGGATGCTGAAGATCTCGCTCAATCGTTTGCCGTCCACGGTCAGGTAGGCGCGAATCTCGGCGGCGCGGCGGCTCTCGGGCTCGACGTCGATGAACAGGCGCCGGTTGGTCGAGTCGGGTGTTCGATCGATCTCGGCCCGCAGCAGCTTGCCGCCGCTGACCTCTACGTTGGACTCCACCAGCCGTTGCTCCGGCAGCTGGGCCAAAGTGTCGCCCTCGAACTCGACCACCAAGCGCCGCGCCTTGGTGTTGCCGTCGACCGGCGCCTGACGCGTCGCCACGACGCGCGGCTCCGGGAAGAAGGCCGCCTCGTCGCTCAAGGCCGAGAGGCGATAGCGATATTCCAGCGCCGCGCCTTTCTCGACCGGCCAGCGCGAGACCCAGAAGGTCACGATATTGTCGTGGTACTCCGACGGCGTCGGGATCTCGACGAGACGTACCTCGCCCTCTCCCCAGTCGCCTTTGGGCTCGACCCACAGGCTGGGACGGGTCTCATACTTCGCGACGCCGTCCTGGTATCGGTCGAAGCGGCGCTCGCGCTGCTGCAGGCCGAAGCCGCGCGGATTGTTGTCGACGAAGGACGAGACCTGCAGCGAGCCGGGATTGCGGAGCGGCCGCCAGATCCGCTCGCCTTCGCCGGTCAGGAGCGCCAACCCGTCGGAATCATGAACCTCGGGCCGGAAGTCGTCGCGCCAGGGACCGGACTTGCCGGACAGGAACATGCTGGTGAGCGGCGCGATGCCCAGCATCGAAACGCCGTGACGCATGAACAGACGCGCATCGACATCGACCGTGGTGCGCGCCCCCGGCGTTACGGTGAAGGCGTAGGCGCCGCTGGCCCCCGGTGATTCGAGCAGTGCGTAGATGATCATCGACGTGTCGCCCGGCGCCGGCTCGACCAGCCAGAATTCCCGAAACTCGGGGAACTCCTCCGACCGCGGCTGGGCGGTATCGATCGCCAGCCCGCGCGCCGAGGCGCCGTAGGCCTGCCCTTCGCCGATCGGCCGGAAGTAGCTGGCGCCCAGGAACGAAGCGATCTCGTCGAACTTCTGCCCGTTCAGCGGATTGGTGATCTTGAAACCCGCGAAGCCGACCTTCGCCGGTGGTTTGGCGGTGCCGAAATCGAACATCTCCGGCGAGGGCGAGAGGGCCGTCGCTGCACTGGCAGTTGCTGAAGGGCCGTTGCGACCGATCACGTATATCTTGACGGACGTCTGATAGAGGAAGCCGGTCGGAAAGAACTCGACGTGGAACCTCCCGCTGTCGCGCCACAGGATAGATTCCGGCCGGAAGCCAATGCCGCGATAGGCGTCGTAGCCCAGCTTGGCCGTATCCGGGACCGGCGCTTCCTTTGTGTAGGCTTGCGTCGCCGAGTGCCGCGCCCGATCGATCAGCTTGTCGAAGAATTCGCTTGCCTGAGCCGTCGAGAGGCTGGTTCCCAGGAACACGACGAGCAACGCAACCAAACGGACCACGGCAATCCCTCATGCGACGGTGCAACGACGAGCCGAACGCAGCAAGGATCGATGCGGTTGCCCGCCGCAACGTGAACACGCCCGCGCAGTGCACTCCCGTTCCGTTCGCCACGGTACATGATCGTCCTGTCCTCGATACTCGGGGAACGATGTTGGGGAAGCGCACGTTGGCAAACCGCGATCACCACGGCGTTCCGCCGGGACGAAATCGTCGAGGGAGAACCACACGATGCCCGATACCAGCCAGGACACCACCCCAAAGCCCGACGACTCCAGGAACACGAAGCCGGATCTCGGCGCAGCGGCTTCCGAAATCAAGACGGCGCTCTCCGGCAAGGCCGAGGAACTGGCCGGCCGATCTGCCGAGAGCGGCGCCGCCGCCGTCGCGGCTCTGGGCAAGACCGCCGCCACGCTCGCCGGATCCCTGGAGGATCAGTCGCCGGCCGTTGCCGAGTACGTGCGCTCGACCGGCCAGCGCATCGACCGTCTGGCCGACGACCTGCGCGACAAGTCGGCCGGCGAGTTGCTGACGATCGCCACCGACTTCGGCAAGCGCCAGCCGCTCGCCCTGCTGGCCGGCTCGGCCATCGTAGGCTTCGCGCTCGCCCGCATCGTCAAGGCGGGCATGGGAGCCTCGACCGAGACGGCCGGACCGCGTGCAAACGAGCCGAATGTCGGCCGCATCGACGTCTAGGAGGCGTGCATGAACACTACAGAAAGGCCGGGCGTCGTCGCCCTGGTTACCGATGCGCTCGGTCGTAGCGCCGACCTCATCCAGACCGAAATCCGCCTCGCCCGGGTCGAACTGGGGGAAAAGGCCGACGCGCTGAAGACCAGCGTCGTCAGCGGTCTCGTCATGATGCTGATTGGGACCGTATTCATCATCGGCGCCGTCATCCTCGTGCTTCAGGCGCTGGTGGCCGCCCTCATTGAGAGCGGGGTCAGCCCCACCATCGCGATCCTGATCGTTGCCGGCGGCTCCGCCGTTGGCGGCATCATCGTGCTGCTGGCCGGCACGAAGACGATCGGTGCCGTCGACCCGACCCCGACCCGAACCATCACGTCCCTTCAGAACGACGCCCGCATGGCGAAGGAGAGCCTGACATGAGAGAGAGCGCCCAACTCCAGCGCGAGGCCGAGGCTCAGCGCGCCGGCCTGTCCAACACGCTCGGCCAGCTGCGCGACGGCATGACCAGTTCGGCGCTCTCCGCCGAGCTGGTCGGTGTCCTGCGTGACAGCAGCCTGACCCTGGTGAAGAGCCTGGCCGATTCAGCGCGCAGCAATCCCGGCGCCGCACTGCTGATAGGCGCCGGCCTCACCATGATGCTGACGAAGACGACCGGCGCCGACGTGATGTCGTCGGCCTCCAGCGCGATCCGCACGGCGAGCTCGGCTGGCGCCGACGCCGCGGTCGCAGCGGCAAGCGGAGTCAAGAGCGCCGCGGGTACCGCTGCCGATACGGCGAAGTCGCTGGCAGGTCAGGCGGGCCACAAGGTCTCGGACATAGCCGGCAAGGTGACCGACAAGGTGACGGGACTCGCGACCGACACCGCGAACTCGGTAAAGAAGACCGCCGCCGCGACGGCCGACTCGCTGCACGGCACCGCGGACGATCTGCGCGAGCGGGCTGGCGACCAGGTCGATCAGGCGAGGCGACTGGTCCATGACGGCCAGGACGCCGCGCACCATCTCGAGGAGGATGCGTCACGTCTGGCCACGGATACCAGGCAGGCCGTGTCGAAGCTCCTGGAAGAGCAACCCATCCTGGTTGCCGCGATCGGCACCGCGTTGGGCGCGATCTTCGGCGCGGCGCTGCCGGTCTCCCAGGCCGAGCGGAAGGTCCTGGGCAAGGTGGGCGCCGAGGCGATCGACAAGGGGCGCGACGTCATCGAAACCGCCAAGGACACGGTCACCGAGCAGCTCGCCGATGCGCATCTCGGCGACAAGGTCGGCGACATGGCCGGCAAGGTGGTCGACACGATGGTGCCGACTTCGCCCCCACGGTCTGCCTAGGCTCGAACAGCCTCGCCTCAACGAAGGCCGCCCCCTGCGAAGGGGGCGGCTTTGTCATATCCAGGAGGATCGGGGTTCGAACCCCCGACGGGGACGCTCGTCAGGAATTGGGCTTGGGCAGCGTCATGGGGCTGATCCGAAGGATCTTGTAGCCCACCTGCTCCAGTTTGACGGCCTCCGCCTGGGCTTCCACCAGGCTCGAATAGCCGATGCCGATTTCAGACTGGGTGCGCGGGTCCACCGTCCACACCATGTGCTTGCCGAATGCTTCGTTGCTCATCGCTCCTTGTACAGGTCTTCCGGCGCGGAGTCCGAACCTTCTCGCTTTCGTTCAATGCGCCACCAGAAGCGGCACGGGGCATGAAGCGATCACCTTGGACGTGGCGCCGCCGAGCCCCAGGAAATTCGACAGCCCGCGGTGACCGTAGGCCCCCATGACGAGCAGGCCGGCGCCCTTCTCCCGGGTGTAATCCAGCAAGGCCCGGCCGCGGGCGCGGCCCGACACGTCCCCCGGATCCATCGTCTCGACCATGGCCACGATGCCGTGACGCCCGAGCATGCGTACGAGAAACGGCGTGCCGACGGTGTCGGGCGCCGCGCCGGCCACGAGGATCGTCACCTTCTCGGCCCTTGCGAGAAACGGCAGGGCGTAGCCGACGGCACGGGCGGCCTGTGCACTGCCGTTCCAGGCGACGACGACCGATGACATGGGCCGGGGGCCGAGGTGCGGCGGCGCGATCAGCACGGGCCGTGCGCACTCGTGGAGCGCGGCCTGGACAGTCTCGGGCGCGATGTTTTCAGGATCGGCGCCCGGCCGGCCGAGCAGCAGCAGGCTCGATTCGCGCCCCATGGCGACGAGGCGCGCGCGCGTCAGTCCCGAGCCGCTGAACGTGGCGCCCGGAAGCGAGGCGATCAGCTCGCGATAGGCGCGCTCGGACTCGCGGGCGCGGCCTTCGACGCGCGTGTCGGAGTCGGACTTGAGAAAAGGCATCGACTGGAGCGCGATGTCGGCGTCGCCCCGGCGCACCTCCGAGAAGTGGACCGCGTCGACGGTCGCATCGAACAGGGCGGCGATCCGGGCAGCCAGGCGGAACGACATGGCCGCGTCGGGCCCACCCTCGGAAACCGCCAGAATGGTTTTGTACATGCTCCGTCTCCCCCCGCCGTCGTTGACGGGGGAATTAGCACGAACCGGCCGTCAGCGAGCACACCGAAGACCGCCGCGTTCGACCGCACCACGCTCGAAATCCTCGACCCGCGCCGGGGCGATCGTGCGATTCGGCAGCGCGGTCTTGCAATGTGCCGCCTGACTGTTCGCGCAGGTACCAGCCCATGGGTCTGGTCGTCGGGAAGGCCCGCGCCGGAACGACGAGCAGAAGCAACAATGCCGCGATAGCCGTCCTCCAGGACGGAGGACGGCGCGCCGGTTCGATGTCCGGTTGGGCCGGCCTTAGCCGTCCACCTTGGCGCCGCTCGCCTTGACGATCGGCGCCCACACGGCGATCTCGCTCACGATGCGGTCCTGCAGCCCCTTGGGCGGCATCGGCCAGGGATCGCTGCCGAGGGCCGCGAACTTCGCCTTCACGTCGGAATCCTCGAGCGCCTTGGTGCCGACGGCGGCCAACTTGTCGATGATCGGCTTCGGCACGCCAGCCGGCCCGCCGAAGCCCATCCAGACCTCGACCACATAGTTCGGCACGAATTCGATGATCGCCGGCACGTCGGGCGCCGCCTTGTTGCGCGTCCGGCTGGTGACGCCGAGCGCCCGCAGCTTGCCCGCCTGCACATGCGGCCAGCAGCTCGGCATGTTGTCGAACATGATGTTCACGTTGCCGGCGATGAGATCCTGAATCGCCCCGGCGCTGCCCTTGTAGGGAACGTGCAGCATGTCGGTGCCGGTGAGCTGCTTGAACATCTCGCCCGCGAGGTGGATCGTGGTCCCTGAGCCGGACGAGGCCATGTTGTACTTCCCGGGATTGGCCTTCAGCAGGGCGATCAGCTCCGGCACGGTCTTCGCGGGAACGCTGGGATGGACCACCAGCATGTTCGGCCACACCGACATGCCGGCCATCGGCGAGAAATCCTTCACCGGATCGTAGGGCAGCTTGGCATAGAGCGCCGGCGCCATGCAGAACATCGAGACGGTGATCAGGCCGATCGTGTAACCGTCAGGGGCTGCCTTGGCGATGGCATCGGTGCCGATCGTACCACCGCCACCGGCGCGATTGTCGATCAGCACCTGCTGGCCCAGAAGCTCCGACATCTTGGCCGTGACGATGCGCGAGATGTTGTCGGTTGCGCCGCCCGGAGTCCACGGCACGACGAACTTGATGGTCTTGTTGGGAAACGCGTCCTGCGCGCGGACGAGGCCCGGCGCGGCGAGGGTGGCGGCAGCGCCGGCCAACAGGGCGCGGCGGCTGGTCTTGAACTCGAACATTGATCCTCCGGATGACATTTCTTGTTTGTGGCGCGGACGCTAACAGCCTGTCCGGGGGGCGTCACGCGAACCGGCATCACCGGCTCGCGCTGCGGCCCGCGACGTCGCTCAGCGGGCCATCACGTTGGAAATCGGGACCACGAAGACTTCGACCGGCTCGCCTCGGCTCGCATAGACGGGGACGAAAAATCGTGCCCTCCGCCGCCAAAAGGCGGCCGGATAAGCGGTGGCTAATGCTCCGGACACGACTCGACTCTCCCAATAGTTGTGCCAAAGTTGGCAGCTCGCGCGTTGGGAAGCCAAGAACGCAAAAGAAAAAGGGGGAGATTCACAAATGCCGTACCGTTATGTCCCTTTGCTCCGCGCTAGAGCTGACCTGCCCCCGGGTTTTCGGACCAACGATTAGTTGAGAGACTGGCCTCCGAGAGGAGGCAGGGGATGAAGAAGTCGAAGTTCACGGAAGAGCAGATCGTGGGGATCTTGCGGGAGACGGATCGGGATCCGGTAGCGACGGTGGCCAAGCGCCACGGCGTAAGCGATCAGGCGATCTACACGTGGAAGAAGCGGTTCGGGTCGTTCCAGCCGGACGATGTGCGGCGCCTGAAGCAGCTCGAGCAGGAGAACGCACGGCTGAAGAAGCTGGTGGCGGAACGCGACCTGGAGATCGAGGTGATGAAGGAGATCGCTGCAAAAAAATGGTAGGCGTGCCGGCCCGTCGCGAGCAGGTGGCGTATGCAGGGCGCCGCGGCCTGTCGCAACGACGGTCTTGCACGCTGCTGGGCGTGGCCCGTTCGGCTCTGGGTTACCGGTCGACGAAGGCCGAGAAGGATGCGCCTGTGCTGGCGCGCATGGCGACACTGAGCGCGCAGTACCCGCGCTTCGGCTATCGGCGGATCCGCATCTTCCTCGATCGCGAGGGTCATGCCATGAGCTGGGGCCGGGCCTGGCGGCTGTGGCGGCGGGCCCGGCTGCAGGTGCCCCGCAAGCGCCCGCGCAAGCGGATCGCGACCGGGCGGCCCCGTCCGCAGGCGCCCACTGGCGCCAATCAGGTGTGGTCCTACGACTTCGTCTTCGACTGGTGCGCCAACGGGCAACACCTCAAGTGCCTGACCGTCACCGACGAGTGGACCAGGGAGGGCCTGGCGATCGAGGTCGATGGTCGCATCCGCTCAGGCCGCGTGATCGAGGTGCTGTCGCGGCTGGTCAGCGAACGCGGCGCGCCGCTCTACCTGCGCTCCGACAACGGCCCGGAGTTCGTCTCGCGGGCGCTGCTGAAGTGGATCGTCGATCAGGGTATCCAGACCGCCCTGATCGATCCCGGTAAGCCGTGGCAGAACGGAATGCTGGAGAGCTTCAATGGCAAGTTCCGTGACGAATGCCTCGGCATGGAGTGGTTTCTGTCACGTGCACAGGCCAAGGTCGTCATCGAAGCCTGGCGCAAACACTTCAACGAAGTTCGCCCGCATTCGAGCCTCGACTATTTGACGCCGGCCGAGTTCGCCGCAAAGCTTCAACACACCAACGCAGCTCCCGCTTCCGCAACGGGCCGGGGCGCTGCGCGATGCGGGGGCTTCGCGCCCCGGCCCGTTGCAACACCGTCCTTGAAGGGACAATCGAACGACCAGGAGACGCCGGTTCTTCCAACTTAACCGTGGTCCGAAGAATCAGGGCAGGTCAGAGCCGGTGAAGCTATTGCTCTTTCGCAACTCACGCCCACTGAGAAGGATCGCATCTTCCCGATCCTCCATTTGCCAACAACGACTTCAGCAAGGGTGCTGACCCGGATCAGTCAAGCGTGGGCTGGGCGTCCACTCGGGCTAGATGGGCTGTTCAACTTCAATTCTATTGGTTCAACAGCGGGAACAGTAGCGGCAATAGCCGCACCTCTCCGCCTGCCCCTCGAGCCAATCGACGCGCCTCAATCCACGCAGCAGACTGCGTTGAATGAGTTGACGTAGGATTTGCAGATCCGCTTCGCTTTACTACCCCGCCATCACGGCCATGGCTTGAGACGTACAGTGTTTTATTGTTCATTGTGGCCCTCCTTGAGTGATTGAATCTTGCTAGCGATCTTCTTTCAAGGAACAACCAGAGATAAATGTCGATTTCCTACCAAAGCGGCAACTTGATCACAGCCCTTTCTCCGGCCTGTCTCAATGATGAGAGCGGGGATCGCACCGGCGGTTAGGCCTCCCGAATTGCATTCTTGGTTGGTTATGCCGCCCTAAGCCTATGGAAAGACTCAAGCTTTCCCATTCAGCCCTACCACGAAGACCTCGACCGGCTCGCCGCGACCGGGAACCTGGACCGCGCCGACGGGACGAAAGTGCCTGCTGTCGGCCGCGCCGAAGCCGCCCGAGTTGACGGCGGCGGCCAGCGTCTCGGCGCTGGCGACGATGACCGCATCGTGTGCCCGCGCGAGATGCTCCAGCCGGCTCGCCACGTTCACCGTGTCGCCGACGGCGCTGTATTCGAGACGGTTGGGACTGCCGATGGCGCCCATCAGCACGGGCCCGACATGCACGCCGACGGCGATGCGCACCACCGGCAGGCCGCGTGTCCGACGGCCGCGGTTCCAGGCCTCGACCGACCGCACCATGCCGAGGGCACAGCGCAGCGCGCGGGTCTCGTCGTCGGGCTGGGCGTCCGGTGTGCCGAAGGTCGCCATGACGCCGTCGCCGATGAATTTGTCGAGCGTGCCGCCGTGGGCGAAGATGCATTCGGCCATGCGCTGATGGAAGACGCGCAGGAAATTGATGGTCTGCTGCGGCGGTTGCCCTTCCATCAGGCGCGTGAAGCCCACGACATCGACGAACAGCACGGTGGCCTTGCTCTCGCGGCCGGCCTCGAAATCGTTCTCGGCGCCGGCCAGGCGATCGACGAGGTTGGGCGAGAAGTAGCGCGCGAGATTGTTGCGTTCGCCCTCCGCCGAGAGGGTACGGCCGAGATGGGCGCGGGCCCGCCACACCGCGATCGCGATGAAGCCGGTGCACAGCGTCATGAAGATGAGCTGCTGGATCAGGAAGGCCTCGGGCGTCACGAAGCCGGGACCGATCAGCCGCGCGAAGATGCCCCGTGCCATCGGCCAGAGGTCGGCCGTGCCCGCGAGATCGATGCCGTAGGCGCGGGCCTGGTCGAGCGCGGTCCAGATGAAGCTACCGATCAGCGCCACCAGCGAGGCCGCGCCGGTCAGGATCACGGTGCGCACCGAATAGCTGAGCGCGCTCGCGGTGAGATAGATGACCAGGTAGAGGAACAGCGAGCGGCGGCCGAACACCTGTTCGAGCCACAGGCCATTGTCCGGCGCGCCGGGAATCGGCACGAGCGTGCCGATCGTGATGACCGTCACGTCGAGCACGGTGACGGCGAGCTGCACCGCCCGCGCGTGGGGCGAGCCGCGCAGCGCATAGACGATCCAGGCCGACGCCATCATCGTCACGCAGGCGCCGACGCCGATGCCGACACGCGCCGGTCCGGCGGCGAACAGCAGCCAGACCGCGACGATGCCGAGCGCGATCAGCCGGAAGCGGAACGCGAAGGCGAGGCCGTTATGCTCTTCTTCCTGGAGCCGGAGCCGCAGGCGCGAGACGGCGCCATCCTGGGTGAGGGCTGATGACATGTTCCTGCGTTTTCCGAACGGGCTGAACGGCTTACGCGCTCAGCGTGTGCGCGTGAACGGAGTTTCGTTCAAAGAAGCGTGAATGACGGTGTGAGAAATTCTCGTCTCAAGCCATCGAAATGATCGTTGGCTTTGCCCTCGTGCGACCACAAAGATTGCCGCCGAAGGAGACGCCATGCTGGTTTACAGGACTCCCGCCGAGATCATCGGCCACGACGGACTGCGCATCGTGCTGGTGCGCGGCGTGCCGAGCCCGTGGAGCCAGGCCGCCAAGACGATCCTCGAGATCAAGCGACTGGACTATGTCGCCGCCCCGCTCGATGTCGGCGCCGCCAATGAAGAGATCGTGACCTGGTCGGGCCAGAACAGCGGACCCGTCGTCGCCTGGCGCGACGGCCCGCCGCTCAACCGCTGGCTCGACATCCTGCTGCTGGCCGAGCGCCTCGCACCGACACCCGCCCTTCTCCCCGCCGATCCGCTGCAGCGCGCGCTGGCCATCGGACTCGGCCACGAGATCCTGGGCGAAGGCGGCATCGCCTGGAACCGCCGCCTGCAGATGTTCGCGATGGCCGTGAAGGCCGGTGTAGGCGCGCGCATGGCGCCGCTGATCGACAAATACGGCTTCGACGCCGACGACTCGGCGGCGGCGGGTGCGCGCATCGGCGCCACCCTGCGCGGGCTCTCGACACAGCTCCGCGCGCAACAGGCACGCGGCGTGCCCTACTTCGTGGGCGAAGGGTTGAGCTGCGTCGACATCTACTGGACGTCGATCATGAACATGATTGTGCCGCTGCCCGCCGCGCAGTGTCCTATCCGGGAGGCTTCACGCCCGGCCTTCACTGCCACCGACCCGCAGATCGTGGCGGCGCTCGACCCGATCCTGGTCGAACACCGCGATCGCATCTTCAAGGCGCACTTCCGCGACCCGATGGAGTTCTGAGCGGATTCACCACGTCGAAAGCACACGCTACTCCAGCCAGCGCAGGCAGCCTGTCGCTTCGAGTACGGGATCGAGCCGCCGGCGCACGTCGGCCGGCAACGCCGCCAGCTTCTTGCGCAACGCGTCGTAGCACTTGGCCTGGTAGCGGAAGGGCGCCTGGCTCCATGGCCGGCCGAGAATGTCGAGATCGACAGAGGGCGCGCCGCTTTCGAGCGCCGCGCGATTGGCGGCGAGGAACGGCAGATAGGTTTCGCCGCAGTGCTTGAGCAACGCGGTCACGCCTTCCGGCAACGGCGCGTCAGCCGCCAGCCATTCGCCCTCGACGCCCGACGCATCGTCGAGACGCAGCAGCCAGCAATAGACGTCGGGCGCCCGCGCCCGCATCTCCATCATCGGCGTCGGATCGACTGACAGGATCTGCAGCTGGCCGAACAGGCCGAACTCTGCCAGAGACGGCCGCGAGCCGAACAGGTACTCCATCCGGCGCACGTGGCGATCGAGCGTGTCGAGGATGAAGCGGTAGCTGTCCTCGATGATCGGACGGTTGCCCTCGGTGCAGCCGACCATCGCCATGCGGCCCACCTGACGGTCGTTGAAGGCCTTCATCGCCTCGCGCCGCTCGGCCTCCGGCATCTGCGGATTGCGCGAGGTGATCACCCAATCCTGGGCGAACGCGCGGTCGGGCGCATAGAACCAGCGATAGTGGAACATCATCTTGGTGACCCACTCGTCGCCGAAATCCTCCAGCAGGTCGCTGAGATAGGCGTGCGCCGGATCATCTGGAATGATCGAGCGCTGGCCGGGATGGGCGCGTTCCAGCGCATGAGCGAGCGGCGTCGAATCGTTCATCACCGTGCCGTCGGGGAACGTCAGCGCCGGGATCACGGGCGGCAGGCCCGCCGCGACCGCGACGTCGCGCGGCCAGCCCACGGCCTTCCAGATAAAGGGCAGCCGGCGATAGCGCAGGATCGCGCGCATCTTCACCGAATAGGGCGACGGGCCGAAGCCGTGAAGGATGTAGGGGGTCGTGCTCATGTCACCACTCATTTTACCACTGGCCGAAGAAGATGCCGTGCTGGCGATGCTTGGCCGTACGCGCCGCGACATAGGCGTCGTCGACCGTGACGCGGTTCTTGCGCGCCTTCGCCCAGGCGTTCAGCCGCTCCTCCATCTCACGGAAGATCGGCGCATAGGTCAGGTCGGCGCCGAGATCGCGCCGCTCCTTCGGGTCGTTGACGAGATCGAACAGCATCGGCCGGTAGCCCTGCCACCAGACGTATTTCCAGCGGTCGGTGCGGACCATGATGGCGCGGCATTCGTCGGGCTTGCGGCCGAGGATCGTACGCGCCTCGCGGAAGGAATAGTCGAGTTCGGAGAACACCGCGTCGCGCCACGTGTCGAGATGGATCCTGCGCAGCAGCGGCAGCAGCGAACGCCCCTCCAGCAGATGATCCTGCGGCGGCAGGCCCAAGGTCTCGAGGATGGTCGGCACGACGTCGATCGCCTCGACGAAGCGTTCGTCGACCGTGCCGCGCGTCAGGTCGGCCTCGGGATCGGGATCGACCACGATGAAGGGCACGCGCTGCGCCTCCTCGTAGAACATTTCCTTTTCGCCCAGCCAGTGGTCGCCCAGGAAGTCGCCATGGTCGGCGGTGAAGATGATCAGCGTGTCGTCGAGCCGGCCGGCCCGTTCCATGTGCGCGAACAGGCGGCCCAGCCAGTCGTCGAGCTGGCGGATCAGGCCCATATAGGCCGGCCGCACAATGCCCGGCGCCTCGGGCCGGCTGAAGGAAACCGATTCCTCCATCTCGCGATAGGCGGCCAGCACGGGATGCTCGTTCGCCCTCTCCTGCTCGTCGCGATTGAGCGGCAGAATATCCGCGGCGCCGTACATGTTGTGATAGGGCGCCGGCGCCATGTAGGGCCAGTGCGGCTTCACGTAGCTGAGATGCAGGCACCACGGCTTCTCGCCCATCTCGTCGATGAAGCGCATCGCCTCGCGCGTCATGTAGGCGGTCTCGGAATGCTCCTCCTTCACGCGCGCCGGCAGGTGGACGTTGCGCATGTGCCAGCCCGAGGCCTTCTCGCCGCCGGGCCCGTCGGCGGCGATCACGAAGTCGTTCCACGGATCGTCGGAAACGTAACCGTTACGCCGCAGATAGTCGGCATAGCCGCTCTCCGCGCCGGGCGGCGAGTGGCCGTCGTAGCGATCCAGCTCCTCGAAGCGGCCGGCGCGCATCAGCGCTTCCAGGGCCGAACCGCCCTCGATGCCGAACCGCTCAAATGCTTCGAGATCGGGCAGCACATGGGTCTTGCCGGCCAGCGCCACGCGGATCCCGGCGGCCGACAGGAACTCGCCGAGCGTCTTCTCGCGCAGGGAGAGCGGCACGCGGTTCCAGGTGGCGCCGTGGCTCGACACGTAGCGGCCGGTGTAGAAGCTCATGCGGCTGGGGCCGCAGACACCGGACTGCACATAAGCGCGCGGGAAGCGCACGCCGCGCGCCGCCAGCGCATCGATCGCCGGCGTCTTCAGATGCGGATGGCCGGCGCAGGACAGATGGTCCGCGCGCAGCTGGTCGCACATGATGAACAGAACGTTTTTGACCTTGCCCACGGTTTCCTCACTCGACGGCTTCTGCGTGCCCTGTCTAACTAAGCCGCATGACACAGCCGCCGTCCATCCGCGACATCATCGATTTCTGGTTCCTGCCGCTTGGCCACCCCGATCACGGCAAGCCGCGAGACATCTGGTGGAAGAGCACGCCGGAATTCGACGCCGAGACCATCGGACGATTCGGTCCCGCGATCGAGCGGGCCATCGCGGGCGAACTCGACGCCTGGAAGGATTCGCCCGAGGGCGCGCTGGCGCTCATCCTGCTCTGCGACCAGTTCACCCGGAACTGCTTCCGCAAGACGGCGCGCGCCTTTGCGGGCGATGCCCGGGCCATCGAAATCGCGCGTTACGCGCTGGCGCGCTTCTATCCGTCGGTCTTTCCCGTCGACATGCGGCTGTTCTTCTACATGCCGTTCGGCCACAGCGAGCATCTCGCCGACCAGCAGCTCGCCTGCGCCCTGTTCGAGACGATCGGCGGCGAGAACAACATCAAGTCGGCCCTGGACCATCGCGACGTCGTCGCCCGCTTCGGCCGCTTCCCCCATCGCAACGAGGTGCTGGGCCGCAGCACGACGGCGGAGGAGCTCGAGTACCTGAAGAACGCCAACAGATACGGGCAGTAAGAGAGCTCCCTCCGCTACGCGCTGCGCGCTCCGGTCGGGACGACGGAGACGAAGACGCGATATTATTTCCCGTCGTCCCGAGCGGAGCGAAGCGAAGTCGAGGGACCTTTTATGCGGCAGCCCGTGGTCTACATACTGGCGAGTGCCACCGGGCGCGCGCTGTACATTGGCGTCACGACCAACCTGCCAAGACGTCTCGAAGAGCATCGACTCGGCCGCGTGATCCATACTGCCAAGTACAAGATCGACCGGCTCATTTTCGTCGAGCCGCATGAAACAGCGCCTGATGCCATCGCGCGCGAGAAGCAGTTGAAGAACTGGAATCGCGGCAAGAAGGTCGCATTGATCAACCGTTCCAATCCGGACTGGCGGGACCTGTCGGGCGAAATCGACGGCTAAAAGAGGTCCCTCTACTCCGCGCTGCGCGCTCCGGTCGGGACGACGGGTACTTTTGTCGTCCCGAGCGTAGCGAAGCGAAGTCGAGGGACCTTTTATCCGCCCAGAATCTCGCGATAGACGTCCGCCGTAACCGCATCGAAGCAGCAGAAGATCACGTGCTCGGGCATGCCGATCAGGCGGACCTCGCGGACGGCGATCTCGGCGGCGGCTTCCTTCGGATAGCCGTAGATGCCGGTCGATATGGCGGGAAAGGCCATGCTTCGCAAACCTTCCACGACGGCGAGCGCCAGCGCGTTGCGGTAGCAGCGGGCCAGCAGTTCAGGCTCGCCCTGCGTGCCGCCGCGCCAGACCGGACCGACCGTATGGATGACG
The DNA here is from genome assembly GCF_030651995.1 of Reyranella sp. Taxonomy (GTDB): domain Bacteria; phylum Pseudomonadota; class Alphaproteobacteria; order Reyranellales; family Reyranellaceae; genus Reyranella. Next base: position 25,655 of record NZ_JAUSBN010000070.1, on the reverse strand, counting down.
CGGCGCGCCTTGAGGCGGTAGCCGGCGGTAATTCTTGCTTCACCGGTGGGGCAGCCGCCCAGCATGCGGCACTCGGCCAACAGCTCAGGCCCGGCGGCGCGATGGATGGCGCCGTCGACGCCACCGCCGCCTAGCAGGCTCTCCTTCGCGGCGTTCACGATGGCATCGACGTCGAGGCGCGTGATGTCGCCCTCGACGATCTCGATGCGGCTCACTTTTTTTACCAGTAGCGAACGGGACCCGTGTCGATGTGCACGAAGCCAGAGCGGGGGTAGAAGCCGACGCCGCCCATGTTGAGCGAGCGCGCGGCCTGGCGGATGCGGAAAACCGGGACACCCGGGAAGCGGATGTCCATGGCGTTGCCGTTGATGTGCTGGCTGTCGCGCGCCACGCCGCGGCTGACACTGGCCAGCCAGGCATTGCTCTCGGGCGAGCGGAAGGCCGACAGGACCTCGACCTGGCCGCCGTATCCGGAGATGCGGGCGGTGTGCCACAGCACGTCGAACAGCAGCGGATCCATCTCGGTCGTGCCGCTGTCGCGGCTATCGCGCAGGAACTGGTTCAGCTGGTCGAGCGCACTGCGGTGATAGGCGCCGTTCGACCAGTAGGTGACGGTCAGCTCTTCCTTGGTGTTGAAATTCACCAGGCTGAGGCTGCGAGGGCTGGACAGGTCGAGATCGGGCGTCGGAACCGGCGCGGCCAGGGCGGCGGCGGCTGGCGCGAACCCGCCGTAACGGGCCGCGCGCATCTTCTGCTGCTGCGTGGTGGGCGGTGTCTTCTTTTGCTGGGCGGCGGCCTTCTGCACGTTCGCCGACTTCGTGGGTGCAGCAGTCTTCTTCTTCGTGGTAGCAGTCTTGGTAGTCGCGGTCGCGGCGGTCTTGACCTTGGGAGCGGTCGAAGCCCCTGTATTGGTCTGGGCGAAGCCCGTGCCGGCAAATGCCAACAGTGTCGCCAGGCTCAGTACAAAACTACGCATCCGTGCCCCGGTGTTGTTGCATTTTTGTCACAGACACCCTTATCAGAGACCCATTCTCGACTCAAAGTTAAATTCCTGTTCCCGGCCGACGGCGAGGCCGACAACCGCACCCACCATGCAGATAGCTGGTCCGCTCAGGAAGGCCCGCTGGACCTGCCGATCGATGGTGGCCAGGGTCCCGACGATGCGACGCTCCCGGTCAGTCGTGCCGTTTTCGATCAGGGCGATGGGTGTGGAGGCGGGCAGACCGTGGGCAATGAGTTGCGCCGCGATCTGGGGCAGCGCACCCGTCCCCATGTAGATGACGACGGTCTGCCGCGGCCGCGAGAGCATCTTCCAGTCGAGATCGACGGTGCCGTTCTTCAGGTGGCCGGTGACCAGGACGCAGGCCTGGGCGTGATCGCGATGGGTGAGCGGAATGCCCGCGCTGGAGGCACATCCCAGGGCGGCCGTCACGCCGGGCACGACCTCGACCGTCACGCCCGCCTTGACCAGCGCTTCGACCTCTTCGCCGCCGCTGCCGAACACGAAGGGGTCGCCCCCCTTCAACCGCACGACGCTCTTGCCCGCCCGGGCCAGCGCGACCAGCCGGTCATTGATCTCTTCCTGCGGGGCGCAATGGTTCGTCCGCCGCTTGCCGACATAGACCCGCTCGGCGTCTCGACGCGCCATCGACAGGATCTCGTCCGAAACCAGCCGGTCGTAGACCAGGACGTCGGCCCGCTGCAGCAGGCGGTGCGCCTTGAGGGTGAGGAGATCGGGATCGCCCGGTCCGGCGCCGACGAGATGCACCATGCCAACCGACGGCGCCTCGCTGCGGAAACCGTCCAGCAGCCGGATCAGTTCGCGGCGCGCCCCGATCTCGTCGCCGGCCAGGGCGAGCTCGCCGACCCGGCCTTCGAAGACGCGATCCCAGAAGCGGCGCCGCGCACGCGGCACGACGAGGGTACGGCGAACCTGTTCGCGAAAGACGTCGGCGAAGCGCGCCAGCCGACCCAGGGCCGCCGGCAGGCTGCGTTCGATCTCGGCGCGGATGCGGGCTGCCAGAACCGGCGCAGTCCCTCCCGTCGACACGGCGATCGTGATCGGCGAACGATCGATGATCGCGGGCATGATGAAGCTCGACAGTGCGGGCCGGTCGACGACATTGACCGGGACGCAGCGCCTCTGGGCGGCGGCGGACACGCGCGCCTGCAGGGATTCGTCGTCGCTCCCCACGATGACCAGCGATATGCCCTCGAGGTCGTTGTCGTCGAAGGAGCGACCGGCCCAGGACACATGTCCCTCGGCGATGAACTGTGCGACCTCGCCGCCGACCGTCTCGGCGATGAGCGACACCTGGGCGCCGGCCTTCAGCAGCAGCTCCGCCTTGCGCGCGGCCGCGTCTCCGCCGCCGACGACCAGCGCACGGCGGCCCTGCAACGACAGGAAGAGCGGGAACGTCTGCATCACGCGACCTTCACGAGGCGCGCGGCCCGCAACAGCGCACGGATCTCGGAACGGCAGGAACCGCAGTTCGTGCCGGCCTGCGTGGTCGCGCCGATCGCGGCCAGCGAGGTCGCTCCATCGGCGATGGCCGCCTCGACGGCGCCACAGGACACGCCGAAGCAGGCGCAGAGTTCACCGCCGCGATGCATGTCCGTTCCGCCGTGCAGCAACTCGTCGCGCTGCTCCGTCGTCAGACGATCCAGCGCCATGAACGGTGCGAAGCGGTCGCGCGCGTCGGCCTGGTATGTTGACCCCAGCGTCATCACCGCCTCGACCCGGCCATCGCTGACGACCGCGCCCACGCCCTTCTCGCCAACAAGCCAGGGGCCGGGGTTGGCCGTACGCACCGCGGCAGACAGCGCCTGTTGTGCAACTGCGAACGGCTGGTCGCCTGCAACGAGATAGGCGTGATAGCCGGCGCCTCTGATCCGCGCCCAGTAGGAAATCTCCGGCAGCATCACCGCGCGCCGAGCGAGAATCGTGCCATGCCAGCGCATATCAAGACGGCGAATTTCGACGGGCGTGTGTTTCAGTTCCGGTTGGCCCGAGACGGGATCGACCGCGGGATTCACTGCAGCGTTGATGCGCCCCGCGCGACTCACCTGCGCGGTCCAGTGCATGGGCGCAAAGACCTCGCCGAAGCGTAACGAGTCGGTCACATGGACACGCAACGCGCCTCGGCCCCACGCGCTCGTCACCTCCGCGATGTCGCCATCGGTGAGACCTCGCGCCGAAGCATCGTGCGGATGCACCTCGATCGTGGGCTCCGGGCGATGACCGGCAAGGCGCACCGACTTCCCGGTGCGCGTCATGGTGTGCCACTGGTCGCGCACCCGGCCGGTGTTGAGGATCAGTGGCCGTGACTCGTCCGGTGCATTGACCGGCGCGCGGACCTTCGTGGCGATGAACCGCGCACGACGGTCGGCATGGAAGAAACCGCCTTCGCCGAAGAAGCGCTGCTGCGGCCCGCCTCCCCACACGAACGGTTGCAAGGACTCGTAGGCCGCATCGTCGAGCATGGCACAGGCACCAATGTCGAAATCGCGGGTGCCTTCATTCTCGAAGGCCGAGAGAGCGGCATGCTCGCGGAAGATGTCGGCCACACCGCGCCACGCGAAGGCCTTGCCGTGACCGAGGCGCCGCGCGACCTCCGAGACGATCCACCAGTCCTGCTTCGCCTCGCCGGGCGGTGGCAGGAACGGCCGCTGCCGCGAGATGCCACGCTCGGAGTTCGTCACCGTGCCGTCCTTCTCCGCCCAGGTGAGGGCGGGCAGACGGATGCGGCAGGCATCGACCGTGTCGCTGGCACGGATTGCTTCGGAGACGATGGAGAGTTCGCACCCTTGCAACGCCTCGCGTACCGCATCGGCATCGGGAAGGCTGGCGACCGGATTGGTCGCCATGATCCACACCGCCTTGATGCGTCCCGCACGCACGGCCTCGAACAGCTCGACCGCCTTGAGGCCGGGCCGGGTCGCCATGCGCGCGGCCCGCCAGAAGCGCGCGACCCGGTCGATCTCGGCCGCACCGAAATCCATGTGGGCCGCCAGCGTATTGGAGAGCGCCCCGACCTCGCGGCCGCCCATCGCGTTGGGCTGGCCGGTGATCGAGAAGGGTCCCATGCCGGGCCGGCCAATGCGGCCGGTCAGCAGATGGCAATTGATCAGCGCATTGACCTTGTCGACGCCGGCGCTCGACTGGTTCACGCCCTGCGAATAGAGCGTCACGACTCTTTCGGTGCGGGCGAACCAGTCGATGAAGATCTCGATATCGGACCGCGGCAGGCCGCAGACGGCAGGATCCGTCGCGCGCGCGCTGGCGAGCGCGGCATCGAGACCTGACGTGTGGCGGTCGACGAAGTCACGATCGACGACACCACGGCCCGCGAGGCCGGCCAGCAGCAGGTTGAACAGCGCCACGTCGCTGCCGGGCTTCAGCGCCAGATGAAGATCGGCGATGTCGCAGGTCTCGGTGCGGCGCGGATCGACGACCACGACCTTCATCGACGGTCGTGCAAGCCGCGCCGCCTCGAGCCTCTGGAACAGCACCGGATGGCACCAGGCGAGGTTGCTACCGACCAGCACGACCAGGTCGGCCTGCTCGAAATCCTCGTAGAGGCCGGGCACCGTGTCGCTGCCGAAGGCGCGCTTGTGGCCGGCCACCGACGAGGCCATGCAGAGGCGCGAATTGGTGTCGATGTTGGCGGTGCCGAGGAAGCCTTTGATCAGCTTGTTGGCGGCGTAGTAGTCCTCGGTCAGCAGCTGGCCGGAGACATAGAAGGCGACGGCGTCGGGCCCGTGCCGCTCGATCGTCCGCCGGAAACCGTTCGCCACCGTGTCGAGCGCGACCTCCCAGGAGACACGCTGACCGTCGATCTCGGGATGCAGGAGGCGATCCTCGAGCGAGAGCGTCTCGCCCAGCGCCGCGCCCTTGGAGCACAGTCGCCCGCGATTCGCAGGATGGTCATGGTTGGCCGCGATGGCCGCGCCGCCCTTTCCGTCGGACGTCGCGACGATCCCGCATCCCACGCCGCAATAGGGGCACGTGGTGTGGACGGCGGCCGTCATGACGACAAACACGACCTCACCCTGAGGCGCACTCCACAGGAGTGCGTCTCGAAGGATGGGCACACGCACCACGTCCTGTGCCCATCCTTCGAGATGCCGTGCTGCGCACGGCTCCTCAGGATGAGGTCGGGTGGGTCAATTGGGGACAGAGCGCCCTCAATACACATCGCGCTGATAGCAGCCCGCCTTGGCGAGGCCGTCCAGCCACGCTTTCGCCTCTGTGGCGCTCGTGGCCCCCGGTCCCATCGCAATGTCCATCAAAGCCATCTCGACATCCCTGGCCATGCGCTTGGCGTCGCCGCAGACATAGAAGTGTGCGCCCTGTTCGAACCAGGCCCAGAGCTCCGCCGCATTCTCGCGCATGCGAGTCTGCACGTAAATCTTCTCCGCCTGGTCGCGCGAGAAGGCGAGGTAGCAGGAGCCGATGCCGGTGCGCGTGCGCTCGTTGTTGTTCCAGCGCACGGCCGACACGGTGAGATGGACTTGGCCGGGATGCGCCTTGGGCGACGAGGCGATCGAATAGAGCCGCGGCTGCAGCTTCAGGGCCTCTTCGCCCTCGAAGGCGCGACTCGCCAGGAACAGCATGCACTCGTCGCTCGGACGGACGATGTCGACCTTGCTGAGCAGCGCCTGACGCAGCGGCAGCGCCTCGTGATCGATGCCGACCATTTCCTCGCCGGTGGCGCCCCCAGCCGGTCGGGCACCGCTTGCACGAGCTGCGGGCTCTTGCGGGCGAAGACGCCGAGACTGTCCCCGGCTTCGTAGGTGATGTCGCTCGCCGAGAGATCGAGGACGACGTGCCGGACGTCCTTCTCCGAACCGGGACGGCGCAACTTCCGTGCCACCGATGTCACGGCGTCGATTCGACCAGCTTTCCGTCGGCCCAGCGCCCCGGGCTCGTCTTGCCGTCGGCATCGATGACCTGGCCGTAGCCGTTGCGCTGTCCGCCGCGAAAGCCGCCCTCGTAGCGCTCGCGCTCGCCGATCCGTTCGACGCCCGGCCCGTCGAGCAGGTCGCCGTGAAACTCGCCAGCCTGCACGACGTTCGGCTCGACGAGTGTGCGCCGGACAGCGAGGCCTTCGAGACGACCGCCGACGAAATTGCCTTCCGACCGCTCGGCGCCGGGCTTCTCGCGAAGACCGAGTCCGGTCGACTTGCCTTCCTTCCACTGCCCGCCGTAGCGCGTATCGTCGGAGAGACGCACCGTGCCGAGACCGTTCATCAGATCCGCGCTCCAGTCGCCGGCCTGGCGTTCGCCATTGCCCAGCTCGGCGACGCCCAATCCCTGGCGCTTGCCGTCGACGACCTGGCCGATGTAGCTCGCGCCACCGCCATAGGTGAGCCGCTCACTGTTCTCCAGATCGGGACGCGCGGCCCGTGCCGCCACGATGCGTGCTTCGCCCGCCATGGCGCGCGCCGCCCGCGCTGCTTCCTCGGCACGCTCGGCCATCGTCCGCGCTTCCGTTGCAGCGCGCTGCGCCTGATCGGTCAGCGCCTTCTGGGCCGATGTGTCGGGTGCCGTGACCGGCGGTCTGGCCGCCGCTGGCACCGGGGTACCTGACGGAACCGGCGACGGTGTCGCAGCCGCCTGCGATGGCTCCGCCGGCCCGGCGATCGGAACCGGCGACGGCAGGCTCGCCTGCGTCTCGATGGCGGGCGCGCCGAGAAGGCGCTCGCGAATCTGCGGCGCGTACTTCCAGGTCGCGACGGCGACCAGCACCACCAGCACGATCGGCAGACGCCGTCGGACGAAGCCTTTGCGCCGCGAGACAGGCGGTGCGGACTCGATCTCCTCGGTCGACGGCCGACTCGCCCCGCCGAGACGTGGCCCCGAGGCGACGGATGCCGACGCGGGTTCCATCATCATGCGCTGCGTCGGCGCATCCTCGACACGCGGCAGCGAGCCGCCGAAGAGCGTCCGCCACTCGGCGATGGACTGAGGCCGCTGCTCGGGCGCGAAGGCCAGGCCGCGATCGATCGCAGACAACATCGACGGGTCGAAGCGATCGGCATGGGTCGCCACCAGCGGCCGGTACGGATCCGTACCGACGCGGCTCACCGCCTCGGGCGGCGCGGAACCCGAGATCGTGTGATGCAGCACCGCCGCCGTCGCATAAATGTCGGTCCACGGTCCCTGCTTGCCGTCCATCGCGTATTGCTCGATCGGCGCATATTGCGGCGTCAGGATGCTGGTCAGGGTGCGCGTGCGGCCGCCCATCGCCTGTCGCGCCGCACCGAAGTCGATCAGGATGGGCACGCCGTCGCGCCGCACGATCACGTTCGACGGCTTGATGTCGCGGTGCAGGAAGCCCTGGGCGTGCACGGCGCCGAGGCCGCTCAGCATGCCTTCGGCGAGGCGCCGGATCTCGTCGGGCTGCAGGCGTCGGCCGGGCTGGCGCAGGAGCTGCGCGACACTGTGGCCGTCCTCGAATTCCATGACCGTATAGGCCGTGCCGTTGGCTTCGAAGTAGCGCAGCACCGGCACGATGTGGACGTGACGGAACCGCGCCAGTGCCCGCGCCTCGTCGAGGAAGCGCTCACGGCCCCAGGTGAAATCGTCGGCAAAGCGCGAGCCGCGCGGCGCCACCTGGCCGTCGGCCCGTCGCGTCGCGAACTCGACGGGCATGTATTCCTTGATGGCGACGAACTTGGCGAGCTGGGTGTCGAAGGCCCGATAGGTGATGCCGAAGCCGCCATGGCCGATCAGCGCGTCGAGGCGGTAATCGCCCAGTCGCGTGCCGACCGGCAAAGCTTGATCGTGTTCTGCTGTCATGGGCACGCGCAACCTCGGCCCCTAGATGCGCGCTCCAGAGCAGCCGCACAAGCGGCTGAGGAGGATCAGCGGCTGATGTCCGCGGCGACGAACGACCGGAGCGGGCCAGCATCGCGCATTTCGGGCATGAGCTGCATGATCATCAGCAGAACACAGAGGCCGATCGCGGTCAGCATCGTGGCAGGTCCCGTGCGCAGATAGGGGGTGGGCGTCGAGGCCCGTCGCTCGTCCGTCATGTCGGACAACTCCAAAAAAAATCGACTTCACAAAAATAAAGACGGCCCGAACGGCCCTGAAAATGGGCCAAGCCAGAGCGAAGCATAAATCAAAACGCCCTGGAAATCCAACAAAGCCGTGGAATCACAAAGGTTTAATAGATGATGCGAAGAACAAAAGTGAACCCCACAAGCCGTGGCGTAGGGCCTGCGTCACACGTTAGAACCAAGATCGGCCGCGAACTCCGGCCGCGGCCGGGTTAGGATCGTTCCATGAATACAGTCCCACGCGACAATGTCAGGACCCTGGTCCTGACCGGCGCCAGCCGAGGCATCGGCCATGCGACCGTCAAGAAGTTCAGCGCCAATGGCTGGCGGGTCATCACGATCTCGCGCCAGCCGTTCAGCGCGCTGTGCCCGTGGCCGAGCGGCGGCGAGAACCATGTGCAGCTCGATCTCGCGGATCCCGTCGATATCGGCCGCGGCATCGAGCAGATCCGCTCGCGTCTCGCCGGCGGCCGGCTCGACGCCCTGGTCAACAACGCGGCCATCTCGCCCAAGGGCAAGGGCGGCAGCCGGCTCGGCGCCATGGATACGCCGTTCGACCTGTGGCGACAGGTCTTCAACGTAAATTTCTTCGCACCCGTAGCGCTGGCCCGCGGTCTGGTCGACGAGCTGTCGAAGGCGCAGGGTTGCGTCGTCAACGTGACGTCGATCGCCGGCAGCCGCGTCCATCCGTTCGCGGGCTCGGCCTACGCCACCTCGAAGGCGGCACTCGCGGCACTCACCCGCGAGATGAGCCACGATTTCGGCCCGCGCGGCATCCGCGTGAATGCGATCGCGCCCGGCGAGATCGACACCGCGATCCTGTCGCCCGGCACCGAGAAGATCGTCGAGGAGCAGATCCCGATGCGACGGCTCGGCACACCGGACGAGGTGGCCGACGTGATTCACTTTCTTTGCGAGAAGGGATCGAGCTACGTTTCCGGAGCCGAGATCCAGATCAACGGCGGCCAGCACGTCTAGGAGTTCGCGATGGACAGCACGATCACCAGCTTCAAGGGCGAAACCGGCCGCGACGCGCGGCGGCGCATCCGTGCAGGCGCCGCCCACCTGCCCACCTCCGGCATGGCGCCGGGCTATGTCCAGGGCAACCTCGCGATTCTGCCCAAGGCGCTCGCCGCCGACTTCGCCCGCTTCTGCATGCTGAACCCCAAGCCCTGCCCCCTGCTCGGCCAGTCCGAGCCGGGCGACTGGCGCCTGCCGACCCTGGGCGACGATCTCGACATCCGCACCGACATTCCGCTCTACCGGATCTGGAAGAACGGTGAACTGGTCGAGGAAGTCACCGATCTCAAGAGTGTGTGGCGCGACGACCTCGTCTCCTTCGTTCTGGGCTGCTCCTTCTCGTTCGAGGAAGCGCTGATCGAGAACGGCCTCGAGCTTCGCCATCAGACCTGCAACAGCAACGTGCCGATGTTCCGTACCAACATCGAATGCGCGCCGGCCGGCCCGTTCCACGGTCCGATGGTCGTGTCGATGCGGCCCTTCAGGCCGGCCGACGCGATCCGCGCCGTGCAGGTGACGACGCGGTTCCCGTCGGTGCACGGCGCGCCCGTCCATCTCGGCAAGCCCGAGATGATCGGCATCAAGGACATTTCCAAGCCCGACTATGGCGACGCCGTGCCGGTGCGTGAGGACGAGTTGCCCGTCTTCTGGGCCTGCGGCGTCACTCCGCAATCGGTCGTGGCGACGGTGAAGCCGGAATTCTGCATCACCCACGCGCCGGGCTACATGCTCGTTACCGACCTGCTCAACTCCCGCCTGGCCGTCCTCTGACGATGGCGCGCCTGGAATTCGAGGGCCACGCCAAGGGCGCGGTCGAGCAGGTCACGGTCGACATCAAGGATCTGGTCATCGCCGGCTGGACCGGCCGCGACGTCACGGCACTCAACCATCACATCGAGGAACTGAAGGCGATCGGCGTGCAGCCGCCGTCCCGGGTGCCGATCTATTACCGCGCGGCCGCGCAGATGCTCACCCAGGCCGATCGCATCCAGGTGCTGGGCGAGGACAGTTCGGGCGAAGTCGAGCCGGTGCTGATCGGCGCCGCCGACCGGCTCTGGGTGACGGTCGGCGCCGACCATACCGACCGCAAGGTCGAGAGCTACGGAATCGCGGTCTCCAAGCAGATGTGCGCAAAGCCGATCGGCCGCACCGCCTGGCGTTTCGAGGAAGTCGAGGCGCACTGGGATCAACTGGTGCTGCGCAGCTTCGTGCAGGAAGGCGGCAAGAAAGTCGTCTACCAGGAAGGCCCGCTGTCCAGGATCCGTGATCCGCGCGAGCTGATCTTCGCCTGGAAGGACAACAAGCGCCTGCCCATGGGGACCGTGATGTTCTGCGGCACCATGCCGGCGATCGGCGGCATCCGCTCCTCGTCGCGCTTCGAGATGGAACTCGAGGATCCCGTGCTCGGCCGCACGATCACCCACGCCTACGACATCGAGACCCTGCCGATCATCGCCTGAAGGCGGTCTGTATCGCGAAGACGCATGGCTCGGCTGCAGGTCGGGCCTTGCGTGAGTGGCGTCGCTAAACGTACGTTCAGCGCCTTCGGGAGGAACAAGTGACCACGATCAAGGGCGCATACGACGGCATCACCGTTCTCGACTTCACGCAGGGCGTCGCGGGGCCGCACGCCTCCATGCTGCTCGCGCTGCACGGCGCCGACGTCATCAAGATCGAGCCGCCGGAAGGCGACTGGGGCCGCGCGCTGGGCGAACTGAAGGGCGATCACTGCGCCCATTCCGTCGCCTTCAACCGCGGCAAGCGTTCGATCGCCCTCGATCTCAAGTCCGCCGACGGCGTCGCCGTCGTGAAGAAGATCGCCGCCAAGGCGCATGTCGTGATGGAAAGCTTCCGCCCCGGCGTCATCTCGCGGCTGGGCTTCGGCTACGAGGACATCAGGAGGATCAACCCGAACGTCGTCTACTGCTCGGTGTCGGGCTTCGGCCAGACCGGCCCCTACAGCAAGCGTCCGACCGTCGACGGCCTGATCCAGGCGTTCAGCGGCATGATGGTGATGAACAAGATGCCGGACGGCACGCCGTGGCGGCAGGGCATGATCGCCGTCGACGTGACGACCGGTCTCTACACCTTCCAGGCGCTGTCGGCGGCGCTGATGCGCCAGTTCCGCTACAACGAAGGCTGCTTCATCGACTCGAGCCTGATGCGCGCGGCAGCCGCCTTCCAGGGCGCCAAGCTGATGGAATGGGTGTACTCCAAAGGCAACCCGCCGGTCCTCTACATGCCGGCCGGCAGCTACAAGACGTCGAACGGCTACATCATGGTGAGTGCCATGCGGCCGCACCATTTCCGCCTGCTGTTCGAACTGATCGGCCGCCAGGACATCGCCGACGACCCCGACCTGCAGAGCCATGAGAACCGCATCAAGAACGCGCCCAAGATCATCAAGGCGCTGAACGAGACGATGCCGACCAAGACGACCGAGGAGTGGATCGCGATCCTGCAGCCCAAGGACGTGTTCTGCGAGCGGGTGAACAATTACTCCGACTATCTCGACCATCCGCACGTCAAGGAGTCGGGCGCCATCGACTGGATCGATCAGGACGGGTTCGGCCGCATGCCGGTCGCCAATATCGCGGGCCTGCCGCCGGCCTCCGAGCATGCACCGCAGCGGCACGCGCCGCATCTCGGCGAGGACGGGCCGGTCATCCTGAGCGAGCTGGGCTACGGCGCCGCCGAGATCGACGCGATGCTGGCGCGCGGCGGCGTGCGGGCGCCTGCGCCGGCGGTCAAGGCGGCGGACTGAGCACGAAGCGTTCGACGTCGCGTTGGCTGCGCAGCCGCACGACGCGCTTCTCACCGGCCAGCGCTTCGCATTCCTTGGCGAAGCGCTCGCGATTGCTGCGATGCGTCTTCAGGGCATAGAGCAGGATCGAATTGCGGCTGAGGAAGGCGTTGGCGAGCGTTTCGCGGTTGCCGGTTCCCCATAGTTCCTCGCGCGTCACGGCGCGCTTCACCGTCCGCCGCAGCAGGCGTCCCATCACCAGCGGCAGGGGCAGGTCGAGCCAGATCAGCGTGTCGGCGGGACGCCACACCAGGTCGCGCACCTGGCCGTAATTGCCGACGACGATCCAGCCGTCATCGCGGGTCTCGCGCTCGACGCGATGACGGAACAGGTCGACCGGCGCAGGCTGCCAGTCGCGCCCCCAGAAGAGCGCATCGAGTTCGATCACGCGCAGGCCGGCGCGCTCGCCGAGGCGCTCGGCCAGCCAGCTCTTGCCTGATCCCGTCGTTCCGAACACCGCCACCCGCTGCATGGACAAACTCTAGCGTCGGCAGCAACCGTTCCGCAGGCACGCTTTTCGCCACACCCCGACCCCGCCGCCGCTGTTGCCGCGTGGTGGCGGATCGGGGACAGTCGCCCATGCATATCGGACTCATTGCCGGCATAGGACCGGCCGCCACCGACTTCTACTATCGAGGCCTGATCGACCGGCACGTCGCCGGCGGCCTCCCGCTCGACCTCACCATGGTGCATGCCGACGTGCGGGAGATGAGCCGCAACCTCGTCGGCGGGAATCCGAAGAGACAGGCTGAAATCTTCGCCGGGCTCGTCGGGCGCCTGAAAGCGGCCGGCGCACAGGCCGCCGCCATCACCTCGATGGGCGGCCATTTCTGCGTGAAAGAGCTCATGGCGATCTCGCCGCTTCCCGTTCTCAATGCCATCCCGGCGGTCGACGCCGCGCTGGCCAGGGGACGGTTCAGGAAGATCGGCATCCTGGGAACCCGCACTGTCATGGAATCGAAACTCTATGGCGGCATCCCCTCGGTGGAGGTCGTCCCGACGGAAGGTGCCGCGCTCGATCTCGTCCACGACAATTACGTCGCCATGGCGACGATCGGACACGTGACCGAGGCCCAACGGCAGGTCTTCTTCGAGGCCGGTCGCGCGCTTTGCGCGCGTGGCGCCGAAGCGATCATGCTGGGCGGCACCGACCTGTTCCTGGCCTTCGCCGGACACGACCCCGGCTTTCCCGTCATCGACTGCGCTGACATCCATGTCGACGCGATCTACGCCACATCGGCCGCCTGACAGCCCGGAGCATCCACATGGCCGAAGACACCCGCCCCCGCCGCTTCGCCGTCCTGATCGACGCCGACAACACCTCGCCGCGCATCGCCGCCGGCCTGTTCGAGGAGATCGCCAAGTTCGGCGAGGCCAGCGTGCGCCGCATCTACGGCGACTTCTCGAGCACGCGCCTCAAGTCATGGGCCGAAATCCTGCAGAAATACGCGATCGACCCCTATCAGCAGTTCGCCTACACGTCGGGCAAGAACGCTTCCGACATCGCGCTCGTGATCGATGCCATGGACCTGCTGCACAGCCGGCGGTTCGACGGCTTCTGTCTCGTCTCTTCCGACAGCGACTTCACACGACTTGCATCCCGTCTGCGCGAGGAGGGGGCCGACGTCTATGGCTTCGGCGCGCAGAAGACGCCCGAAAGCTTCCGACAGGCCTGCCGCCGATTCATCTACACCGAGAATCTCCTGCCCGAAGCCGCGGTGACCGCGCCCGGCGAGGATGCACCTGCAAATTCCCTGCAGCCTGCCAGCGCCGCCCTTCCGTTCCTGACGAAGGCGATCGCGCAGATGGAGACGGAAGACGGTTGGGTGAGCCTCGGCGCGGTCGGCCAGCGCCTCGCCAACATCGCCTCGGACTTCGACCCGCGCACCTACGGCTTTCGCAAGCTCAGCGACCTGATCCGCAAGACCGGCGCCTTCGACATGGAACAGCCGGACGGACGGACCGTGCGGATTCGTGCCAAGCCGCCTCAGCCTCCTGCGGAAAGCGCCCCCGCCCGCAGTCGCAGCCGCGGCAGGGGACGAGGCAGAGGAGCCGTTTCCGCTGCGCCACGGTCACAATCGGCTTAGTCGCTAAAGATTCGCAGCGCTGGGCCACTTCGCTCGTTGCTTTTGCCCAGACCGCCCCCTAAGCCCGATTTGCGGTTGCCGACGCCCGCTCCTCTTCTCAAGGAAATCCACTCGTTTGAGCACCCCTCCGGAAGCTGCCGGCCCGCGCGCGCACGTGGCGAAAGCCGCCCGCACCTGGGCCCAGATCCTGTCGCGCTATCGACAGCCCAGCAACAGCCGCAGCATTTTCGAGATCGCCGTCACGGTGGTGCCGTTGATCGCGTTGTGGGCGCTGGCCTGGGCGACGCTCGACATCGGCTACTGGCTGGCGCTGCCGCTGGCCTTCGCGGCCGGCGCCTTCATGGTGCGGCTGTTCGCGATCCAGCACGATTGCGGACATGGCGCCTTCTTCCGCCAACGCTCGGCAAACGACTGGATCGGGCGCATCGCCAGCGTCCTCACGCTGACACCTTACGAGGTGTGGCGCCGCACGCATGCGACCCATCATGCCAGCACAGGCAATCTCGACAAGCGCGGCCTCGGAGACGTCGACACGCTGACGGTCGAGGAATACCGCGCCCGCTCGATGTGGGGCCGGCTGCGCTATCGTCTCTATCGCCATCCGCTGGTCATGTTCGGTCTCGGACCGGCCTATCTGTTCATCGTCCAGCATCGCCTTCCGATCGGCCTGATGCGCGATGGCTGGCGGCCGTGGATCAGCACCATGGCGAACAATCTGGCGATCGTTCTCGTGGCCGGCCTGCTCATCTGGCTGGTCGGCATCAAGGCCTTCCTGCTGATCCACCTTCCGGTGCTGCTGCTCTCCGCCTCGGTGGGCGTCTGGCTGTTCTTCGTCCAGCACCAGTTCGAGCACACGAAGTGGGACAACGATCCCGACTGGAACCTGCACGAGGCCGCGCTGCACGGCAGCTCGCACTATGATCTGCCGGCCTTCCTGCGCTGGTTCACCGCCAACATCGGCATCCATCACGTCCATCATCTCAGCAGCCGCATCCCCTACTACCGGCTGCCGCACGTGCTGCGCGACCATCCCGAGCTGCGCGATGTCGGGCGCCTGACCCTGATCCAGAGTTTCCGCTGCGTGCGCCTGGTCCTGTGGGACGAGACGCAGCGTCGCCTCGTATCCTTCCGCGAGGCCCGCGCCTCACGCATCTGAGGGACAGCTCTTCAGCAGGTTGGTGGCCGCCGGATCGGCCGGCGCCAGCGCGAGGCAGTCCTCGAAGTGGGTGCGCGCCGCCGCGATGTCATGGCGGAGCAGGGCTTCGACCCCGCGCAGCAACGGCTCGCGTGTCCTGAGCTTGGACTCGCGTTCCGGCGGCGGGTCGCGATCGAACACCTCGAACAGCACCACCGGTCGGGTCTTGCCCCTGACCACCACGACATCGAGCGGACGGATCGCGTAGGCAGCGGGATCCGCCAGATGATCGTAGGTGTACTGCGAGATCAGCATGCGGACACGATAGACCTTGGTCAGGCTCTCGATGCGCGCCGCAAGGTTGACCGCATCGGAGATCACGGTGCCGTCCATGCGATGCAGCTCGCCGATCGTACCCATCATCAGCGAGCCGGTGTTGAGTCCGGTGCCGATGGCAACCGGGACCAGCCCCTGCGCGGCCCGGCCCTCGTTGAAACGATCCAGCGCGTCCAGCATGGCCAGACCGGCCCGCACGCCGTCGTCAGCCGTTTCGAACAGGGCCATGATCGCGTCGCCGATATACTTGTCGATGAAGCCGCCATGGTCGCGGATCACCGGCCCCACATGCTCGAGATAGGCGTTGATGAACGCGAAGTTCTCGTCCGGCGTCATCGTCTCCGACAGCGCCGTGAAGTTGCGGATATCGGAGAACATGACGGTCATGTGCTCGCGCTTGTTGTCGCCCAGCGCGACCGACACGATGTTCGGCTTGCCGATCTTCGCCAGGAAGGCCTGCGGCACGAACCGCTCGATCGCCAGGTTGGTCTCCCGGAGGTCGTTGATCCGCGACCGCACCGAATCCCGCATCGAGGAGAAGCTTCGGGCAAGATGCCCGATCTCGTCGCGCCGGTCGGTGTCGGCGATCGCATGATCGAGGTCGCCGCCGGCGATGGCGCCGGCCTCGCCGCGCAAATTCAGGATCGGATCGATGATCCGGTGCTGCAGCAGGCGCGAGGCGATCCAGTAGATCAGCGGCAAGGCGAGCGCGACCAGGACCATCGAACTCACGAACACGTGCACCACGGCCTCCCGGGCGAGCGCCAGGTCGTAGGTGACCTTGCGCACGATCATCATCGGCCTTTCGTCGTTGATCGTGTCTGCCCTGTTGTAGCGGCTGTAGGTCGTGACGCGATGGCCGGAGGCGTCGGGCACCTGGAGGCGACCCTCCCTCAGGATCTCGGCGGCACGGATGGGATCGAGCTTCTCGCCGGGCCGGATCAGCGACCAGGTCCCCGAGTCGTTGACCAGGTACACGTCGACATCGGCCACATAGGCGTTCGACCGGACGGCATCGGAAAAATAGTCCTCGAAGAAATAGCGGCTCATCCAGCCGAAGTCGCCCTGCTTCAGCGTCGTGCGCACCTCGGTGGAGGCTTCGATGAGGTAGTCCTTACCGGGCGGACCGTAATAGGTGTAGGTGCGCAGGGTGCCCGTCACCGACGACAGGTCGATCCCGCCGCTCATCGCCCTGCCCTTGCCGAACACCGAATCGAGAAAGTCCGTGAAGGGCCCCTTCGGAAACACCAGGCCCCTGTCGGAGGCAAGGTTGGTGTTGAAGACCTTGTGGTCGCGGTTGATGAAATAGATGTGCTGGACGCCGTACCGCGCCGCGAGTTCGTTGAGCTCGTCGACCGTCAGGCCGGCCGGATCGCGACCGTTGCGATCAACATCCACCTCGATCTGCGGCAGCACCTTCGCCATGACCGCCGTGTTGCGCTCGTTCTCGCTGCGCAGCATCGTCTCGAAGACGTCGAAGCGCTGGCTGAGACTGGCCTCGATGCGATGCAGCTCCTCGTCCTGCAGCCTCGACACCAGATGGTACATGGCGAGCGAAGCGACGATCGTCGAGCCCAGGCTGACGGCGACCAGGACCACGAGGAGGAACAGACCGACCTGGCGCTTCATCGAAGGGCCGGTCCCTCAGCCGATCATGTGTTTTGCCATAGACGCGTCGTGTAAGCGCCCTCGACATTGGCATCGATCTGCGCCGCGACGGCTTCGCTCTCGCCGATGCGCGGTGCGATGATCTTGCCGAACGAGATGCGGCCGGGCGCCGGCCACGCCTTCGGGTCCCACAGCTTGGCGCGCACGATTGAGCGGGCGCAGTGGAAGTAGCAATGCTTGATGCGGACGCGGGTCGCGAGCAGCGCCGGCTTGCCCAGCGAGCTGAGCGATGCCACGAGGTCGGGGTCGTCGTGGATCTCCGCCGTGCCGGAGATGCGCAGCGTCTCCCCGGTCGCCGGGACCAACGCGATGATGCCGATCTCGCCGGTGTCGATGATGTTGTTCAGGCCGAAGGCCAGATTGTTGCCGACCCGCTCGGGAATCAGAAGCGTCTTCGGATCCTCGACCCGGATGAACCCCGGCTCGTCGCCCTTGGGAGAGACTTCGACCGTCCCGTCCGCCGACGTCGTGCCGACCAGGGCGAAGGGGCAGCGTTTCAGGAACTCGATCGATTGCTCGTCCAGCGCGTCCAGGATCTTGACGCGGGTCGCCGGCCGCGGCTCGGCAATGATGCGTCGCAGCGCTTCCTTCGTGCTGATGCGGGCCATGAGACAACTCCTTCGAAACGCGTTGGCCGCAACATCCGTCACCTGCGAACGACTTGCAACCTCGCCGGCGGTGGGGGCTCTCCCGGCTACGTCAGGCGAAGTGCGGCGCCACCTCCAGCATGAAGCGCTGCATCTGCTCCTTCACCATCGCATGCGGCTTCTGTCCGTAGTTGAAGTAGAGGATGACCTCGGCGACGCCGGCCGCCTCGACCTGCTTCAGGGTGTCGACGATATGCTGCGGGCTGCCGCACAGGATCGACTTGTCGGTCAGCTTCTCCGGCCGCATGTCGCGCAGGATGTTCACGATCTCGACGAAATATTTGTAGGTCGGCGGCACCTTCTCGCCCGACGACGAGGGAAAGGCCGCGATCAGCGCATCCTGGAAGTAGCGGACCAGCGCTTCCTTGCCGTAGCGCTCCTCCTCCGGAGTCGAGGCGATGTGCACGAAGTAGGAGCACATGGCCCGCCGCATCGGCCGCTTGAAGCCGGTCTCGCAGGTCTCGCGATAGACCCGCACCGCATCGGCCAGCGACCCGTAGACCATGGCCGCCGCAAAGGGAGCGTAGATCACATTCCAGTCGTTCTTTGCCGCCAGCTCCATCGAGGGCCGCGAAAAGCAGGCCACGTAGGGCCTGAGCGGGCTCTGCGCCGGCTTCGGGCGGACCTCGACGTCGTTGAATTCGTAGAAGCGGCCCTTGTGGGACCACTTGCCGGGCTCGGTCCAGGCGCGCCACACGATCTCCAGCCCCTCGGCGAACAGCTCGGCGGACTCGTCGAAGGGCATCTGGAACGGATCGTACTCCTTGCGGTCGTAGCCGCGGCCGGCGGCGAAATCGACCCGGCCGCCCGACAGGAGATCGAGCGTCGCCCATTCCTCGGCGACATGCAGCGGATGGTGGACCGGCAGCAGGGTCACGGCCGGCGCCAGCCGCAGCTTCGTCGTGGCGCCCGCCAGCTGCGCCAGCATCGCCAGCGGCGAGGCGTTGACGCCCAGCAGGTTGAAATGATGCTCGCCGATCCAGGCCGAGTTCAGCCCGACCTGCTCGGCCCACAACGCCTCGGCATAGATGTCCTTGATGAAGGACTCGGCCGAGCGCGGATTGTTCGGATAGCGGTTGTCGGACAGCGTGAAGTAACCGAATTGCATGGCGTTTCTCCGGACAGGACTTGGTTCGTCGCGACGCGTGAACTCTACGCTGGGTGGCTGACGGCGGTCGGTTGGGCAGGCTGCTCCAGCAGCTTGGCAACATGCCGCCCCAGGCGAACCAGATAGCGCCGGGTCTCATGCTCGGCTGCCGGACCATCGCCGGCAACCACGGCCGAAACGAACGCGGCGTGCCCGGCCCTGACGAAGGACGGCAGGTCGCGATGGCCGAACGCCACCCGGATGAGGAAGTCGCTCTGGTCCCAGAAGGATTCGGCGATCCCGACACTGCGGGGCGAGCGGGCGAGTTCGTGCAGAAGTTCATAGCGCCGTCGGTTTCTCTGCCGAAGCTCCACGAACCGGGCGGCCGGGTCATCGGGCAGTCCCGCCGTCGAGGCCAGCGCCGCGCATCGACGCCCGAAGACCTCGGCGTCATCGGCCGATCGCCGCTCGGCCGCCAGTCGAGCGATGACGCCCTCGGTCGCGCCGAAAACCTCGTACAGGTCCCGCACCTCGGCGGGGACCGGGCAGACCACGCGGCAGCCAACCTGGGGTCGTATCTCCAGCAGGCCTTCGACCGTGAGACGGCGGATCGCGTCGGCAACCGGAGCGCGACTGATCGACAGGACGCGACCGACCCCTTCGGACGAAATCTGGTCACCGGGATCCAGGCCCCCGCCGAGCAGCAGGCCCTTCAAATACGCGTACGCCAGATCGTGCAGCCGGGGGGCGCCCTGCCACAGCGCTTCGGGCGCGTCGGGGAGAAGCACGTTGAGGGATGTTCGCATGGTCTATATACTAACATGCTAGTATATTTGAACATAACGAACACTCAACGGGTCTGTGGAGGACGCCATGTACGACGCGGGCAACGCGCTGAAGATCGTGGAGGCGCTGAAGGACACCGAGGCCGAGTCGGAGGCCAACCGGCAGCTCAGCGCTCGCGCGGTGGACCTGCTGCATCAATCCGGAGTCACCCGCATCGTGGCCCCTGCCGCTTATGGCGGTTACGAACTGCCGGTCCGGGCCCTGGTGGAAGCCGAGCGGACGATCGCCCAAGGCAGCACGGCGGCCTCATGGGTCCTGATGGTGTGCGCCGCCCACACCTTCATCGCCGGCCGCCTGCCCTCCCAGGGCCAGGACGAAATCTTCGGCGGCCATCCCGGCATGCTGATTCCGGGCGTGCCGTCGCTTCGCGGCACCTGCCAGCGCGCCGATGGCGGCTACATCCTCAACGGCCGCTGGCCCTATGCCAGCGGGGCCGACCATGGCGAATGGGTCCTGGTGGGCTGCAAGGGACTCCGCAACGAAGCGGGCGCCTCCTGCCCTTCCCTGATCGTGGTGATGCCCAAGAAGGACGCCGTCATCGACGACACCTGGTTCACCCTCGGCATGCGCGGAACCGGTTCCAAGGACATCGTTCTCGACAACGTCTTCATCCCGGAGCGCTACGCGGTCCCCATGCTCGAGGCTCAGCAGGGCACCGTCCCGGGAATCGACATCCCCCTTTATCGGCTTCCGATCCGCCCGACCCTGGCGACCATGCTGCTCGGCACGATCGTGGGCATGGCCGAGCGTGGATTGCAGCTCTTCATCGACAAGACCCGCGGTCGACGCGACGTCTACACCGGCGCGATGAAGGCCGAGAACGCCGGCGTGCAGCGGAGGGTCGCGGAGGCCAGCGTGGAAATCTCCTGCGCCTGGGCGCTGACGCGGCAGAACTGCGATCTCCTCGAGGAGGCGATGCTGCGCGATCCGCCGATGCCCGCGGCGAAGCGGGCGCAAATCCGCTGGAATGCGGCCTACGCCACCGAGCTGTGCCGGCGTGCCTGCAACAGGCTCTTCGAGGGCGCGGGTGCGGGCGCGGCGCACGACAGCCATGTCATGCAGGTCTTCTTTCGCGACATGAACACCGCGTCACATCACGCGATGCTCGATTTCGACGTGAACGTCGAAATCCAGGGCAAGAGCCTGCTGGGTGTGCACCTCGACGATGCCTGGGTGTGATCACTCCGCCTGCTGCGCCACATCGGACAGGGAGACGATCCAGTCGCGGAACGCCTTGATCTTGCGCCGCCGGATCGCCTCGGGCGGATAGACCAGATAGTAGGCGAAGTCCGAGGAGCGCTTGAACTCGAAGGGCACGACCAGACGACCAGCCTTGAGGTCGGGCTCGACCAGGGGATTGCGCCCGACCGCCACCCCCAGCCCGTCCATCGCCGCCTGGTAGGCCGCCAACGGAAAGTCGAAGGAAACGCCGCGCGAAGCGTCGATACCCTTCACACCGGCGGCGGTCAGCCAGACCTGCCAGTCGTCCGGGAAGCTGCCGATATGGAGCAGGGTGAAGCGCTTGAGGTCGACCGGTTTCTTCAGGCCGTTCGGCCCCTTGAGCAACGAGGGCGCGCACACCGGCATGACGTCCTCGGCAACCAACCGCTCGGCCATCAGGTTCGGCCACTGGCCGCGGCCATAGCGGATGCCGATGTCGACATCCTCGCGCGAGAAATCGACCAGCCCGGTGCCGGTCGAAATGCGCACGTCGATCTCGGTGTTGGCGCGTTGAAAGCCGCCCAGCCGGGGCACCAGCCATTTCATGGCGAACGACGCGGTGGTCGTCACCGTGAGGTGGCCGCCCTTGTCCTTCTGCAGCAGCTTCTCGGTCGCCTCGTTCAGCTGGTCGAAGGCCGCACGTACCGAGGGAAGATAGGCCTGGCCGGCCTCGGACAGCAGCAGCGAGCGATTGCGCCGCACGAACAATTTTAATCCGAGTCGCTGTTCCAGCCCGCGCACCTGATGGCTGATCGCGGCCTGCGTGACGCTCAATTCCGCTGCAGCATCAGTAAAACTCATATGGCGTGCGGCAGCCTCGAAGGCGCGCAGACCATTGAGTGGCGGCAGGGATCGTTTCATCGCACGTCCTTCACATGAGCTAATTTAATCAAAACAGGACAAAGGGTCGTTTGTAAAGGGGGGCCCCGGAGCGCACATCGGCTCCAACAGAACTCAACCTTTTCGGGAGCAGTCCCATGGCCAACATATCCCTCCACTATTCCTCGCAGGCCCCGCTGGCCGGCACCTTGACCGCCTTCCGCCAGATCCTCGCCACCTGGCGCGAGCGGGCCAGGCAGCGCCGCGAGCTCGTCAACCTGGACTACCGGACGATGCGGGATCTGGGGATCAGCCCGACCGACGTCCAGTTCGAGGCGAACAAGCCCTTCTGGCGCAGCTGACATCCGAATCCGGAGGGGTCCCCGTTCCTTACCCTGCGCGGGATCATCCCACTCCGGTACCTGGCCGGCGGTCGCTCCAGCCTCCCTTGCGACCGCCGGCTTTTTCTTTGCCAGCCGGCACGGCTCTGCTAGAGCCGCCGCGTGCCGCTCACCGACCAACAGATCCAGTCCCTCGGCCGCGATGCGCTTCAGCGCGCGGCGGCCGGCGATTTCGCGTCGGCCGAAGAGATGTTCGCCCGCATCGTCGAGGCGCGGCCCAACATGGGACAGGCGCTGCATCTGCTGGGCCAGGTACGACTGAAGCTCGGCCGTTTCGCTGAGGCGCGCGAGCCGCTGGAGCGTGCCGCGCAGTTCCTGCCGCGCGATGTCGCCGCGCAGACCAACCTCGCGGGCTGCCTGACGCAGCTCGGTCGGCACGAGCAGGCGCTGGCCGCGCTCGCCAAGGCGGCGAGACTCAAGCCGGACGACGCCGCCATCTCCCACAATACCGGGCGCACCCTCGAAGCGCTGGGCCGGACCGAGGAAGCCGAGCGCGCCTACGATCTCGCTCTGTCGATCGACCACCGGCTGCTGCCGGCGCTGAGCGCGCGGGCGGAGCTGCTGGCCGCGCGCGGCGAATGGGCCGGCGCCCTCGCCGATCTCGAAACGGCGCTGGTGAGCCAACCCGACGATCCGCGTCTCAGGCTGCGGCGCGGCGAGCTGATGTTGCGCCAGGGCGACTGGTGGCGCGGGCTCGACGATCACGAAGCTCGGCTCGAGATTCCGGGCGAGCGCTACGCGCCTGATCTGCCGCGCTGGCAGGGTGAACCGCTGCAGGGCCGGCTGCTGCTCTACCCCGAGCAGGCCGACATCGAGAGCGACGCGGCCCTGCGTGATACCGTGATGCTGGCGCGCGGCATCGAGGCCGTCGTGCAATGCAGTGCGACCCTCGCCGACTGGTTCGACGGCCCGACCGTGCGTCGCGGCGAGCCGCTCGACGGGTTCGTGGCTGCCGCCCCGCTGCGCAGCCTGCCGCTTCTGCTGAACTGGACGCGCGACGCACTGCCGCCGCCGGCCACGCTGAGCCGCACGCCCGAACCCTCTTCGCGCATCGGCTGGTTCACTGCCGCCGAGCCGCCCACTGGCCTTGCCGGTCTCGATCTCGTGCGCACGCCGGACGCGATCCAGACCTGTCGTCTCGTCGTGGGCGACGACACCTGGCCCGTTCATGCCGCGGCGGCGCTCGGTATCGCGACGGTGGTCCTGGTGCCCCATACTGCAGACTGGCTCTGGGGACCGAACCTCGGAGTATCGCCGTGGTATGCGTCAGCGGAACTGCTGCGCGACGATGATCGCGAAGGACTGGCGGCGCGGCTCGCCGGGTGCTGATATCCGCCTCCCGGCGGATCACCCCAACCCCCCAGAGGCCAACCCCATGGGCAAGACCCTGTTCGACAAGATCTGGGACAGCCACGTCATCAGCGATCTCGGCAACGGCTTCGTGCTGCTGCACATCGATCGCCTGCTGCTCCATGACATGTCGGGCGGCAAGGCGCTGAAGGAAGCCATCGACAAGGGCTACCCGCCGGTGCAGCCGCGGCTGATCTACGGTACGCCCGATCACACCATGTCGACCAAGCCCGGCCGCACCGAGCACACCCATCCGCCGGGCCTGCCGCTGATCAAATCGATGCGCGAGACGACCAGCGCCTACGGCATCAAGCTGTTCGACCTCGGCCAGGACGGGCAGGGCATCGTTCACGTGATGGGTCCCGAACAGGGGCTGACGCTTCCCGGCACGACCCTCGTCTGCGGCGACAGCCATACCTCCACACATGGCGGCATGGGCGCGCTGGCCTTCGGCATCGGCTCGTCCGAGCTGGTGCATGTGATCGCGACGCAAACGATGGTGCAGCGCAGGCCGAAGCGGATGCGCGCCCGCTTCGAAGGCAAGCTGATGCCGGGCGTCACGGCCAAGGACATGATCCTTCACCTGATCGGCGAACTCGGCACCGCCGCCGGTACGGGCTACTCGGTCGAGTATGCGGGCTCGGCGGTGCGGGCGCTGCCGGTCGAGGCGCGCCTCACGCTCTGCAACCTCACCATCGAGATGGGCGCGCGCACCGGCATGGTGGCGCCCGACGACACGACCTACGAATATCTCGCCGGCCGCGACTATGCGCCGAAGGGCGCGATGTGGGACCGCGCGGTCGCGCACTGGCGCACCCTGCCGACCGATCCGGACGCCGAGTTCGATCGCGAGCACACGATCGACATGAAGAACGTCGCGCCGCAGATCACCTGGGGCACCAGCCCCGAGCATGTCATCGCGGTCGACCGCGCCATCCCCGACCCGCGCACCGGTCCGGAGGAGAAGCGCGGCGCCTGGGAAGCCGCGCTCCAGTACCAGGGGCTCGAGCCCGGCAAGCCGATCGAGGGCACCCCGGTCGACTGGGTGTTCATCGGCTCCTGCACCAACAGCCGAATCTCCGACCTGCGCGCCGCCGCCGAGATCGTGAAGGGCCGGCACAAGGCCGATCACGTGACCGCCTGGATCGTGCCGGGCTCCGTGCGCATCAAGGCCGAAGCCGAGTCCGAGGGCCTCGACCGCGTGTTCCTCGATGCCGGCTTCGAATGGCGCGAGCCCGGCTGCTCGATGTGCCTCGCCTCCAATGGCGAGCGGGTGCCGCCCGGCAAGCGCAGCGTCTCGACCTCCAACCGCAACTTCGTCGGCCGCCAGGGCCCGGGCGCGCGCACCCATTTGGCGAGCCCGGCCATGGCCGCTGCCGCCGCCATCAAGGGCGCCATCGCCGACGTCAGGAAGATCTAGCGAAAGACCTCACCCTGAGGCTGACTGGAAATGAATCGATTCAAGCACTTACCTCATCCTGAGGAGCGGCCGCAGGCCGCGTCTCGAAGGATGGGCAACAGGCAAGGTACGCGTTCCCACCCTTCGAGACGCATCGCTACGCGATGCTCCTCAGGGTGAGGTTATCGGGCCTGTTCATGGCCGGTTGTTCTAGCTGCATTCGTTTCGAGTCAGACTCTGCGGATGAGGTGGGAGGAGGAGACTCAGGATGGACAAGTTCACCAAGGTGACAGGCGTCGCCACGCCGCTGATGCGCCAGAACGTCGACACCGACCTGATCATCCGCATCGAGCGGCTGGTCGACAACGTGACGCGAGAGGGACTTGGGCCCTATGCCTTCGAGCAGATCCGCTTCAGGCCCGACGGCAGCGAGGACCCGGACTGCATCTTCAACCAGACGCCCTATCGCGACGCGCCGATCATCCTCAGCCGGGAGAATTTCGGCTGCGGCTCGAGCCGCGAGGGCGCAGTGTGGGCTCTGAAGGGCATGGGCATCAAAGCGGTGATCGCGCCCTACTTCGGCGACATCTTCAACAACAACTGCTTCCAGAACGGCCTGCTGCCGGTGGCGCTGCCGATCCACGAGATCGAGCAGCTCGCCGACGAGATGAAGGCCTCGCCCGGCAATGCCCGCATCACCGTCGACCTCGAGAACTGCCAGGTGATCTCGCCGACCGGCCGCACCATTCCCTTTCAGGTCGACGCGCGC
>NZ_JAUSBN010000066.1 GCF_030651995.1 Reyranella sp. | reverse complement strand
GTAGCGCTCGACCCACTTTCGCACCGTGCGAGGGCAGACGCCTACGGCTTCGCTGACGGCCTTCGGCGTCTGCCCACCCAGGACCATTTTGACCAGGCGCTCTCGACCGAGCGGCGTCAGACGGGCATTCTTGTGGATGTCGATTCGGCTCTCCCAAGGATTATTGAAGTCTCGACAACCTCAGCTTCCTCGGCCCGGGCCGGATGGACAACCTATTGAAAGCTCACACCTAGCCTCTCCCCCTATCGGGGGAGAGGAACATGAAAAGATCGCTCAAGCCGTCACGCCCAGCGCGCTGCGGATCGAGCGGTGGAAATGGACGAGCGAGGGTTCGTTGCGGCCGTAGATCACCTCTTCCGTCGCGCCGGACTCGAAGCCGATCTGCATGCGCTCGCCCAGCGGGAAGTCCTCGTCCAGCACGGTGCGGATGGCGATGTCGCGGTTCTTGGCCCAGTGCTTCTCCGGGCGGTCGCTGTCGGCGGGGCGATAGAGCGAGAACTCGACAGTGCAGCTTCCGGGGTCGTTGCGATCGGGGAAGGCGCGCCAGATTTCGATATGGTCGACCTGCCAGATGACGATGGTGTTGGGAAAGAGCTGGTAGATCGCGATGATGTGCGGGCGCAGGTTGCGTTCGTCGTCGGGCTGCTCGCGCAGCGCCTCGATCGAGGTGCGCGGCACGCACATGCGGCCGTGGCGGCCCGCGCCGTCGAAGGTGCCGCAGTTGCCGATGAAGTAAGGCGCGATGGTTTTCCGGTGCAGGTGCGGGATGTGATAGCCCTCGAGGAACGTGTCGATGGCGAACTTCCAGTTGATGCGTGGCGTGATGCGGTCGACCGAGTAGAGCGGGTAGGTCTCGGGCCGCAGCGCCGCGAAGTCCGGCACGAACGAGCCCAGCACCGCATCCACGTCGATCCCGGCGCTCTCCCCTTCCTGCACCGGAGTCGCGCGCACAAAGATCATGCCGTGCTTCTCGCCGGCCGGCAGCCGAACGAGCCCGTGCGACCCCAGATCGAGACCGGCGAAGCCGGCCTTGTCGGTGACCCCCAACAGCTTGCCGTGGGTGTCGTAGGTCCAGGCGTGATAGGGGCAGACGAAGGCGCGGGCATTGCCGCAGCCCTCGGCGACGGGTGCGCCGCGATGGCGGCAGATGTTGGCGAAGGCACGGACCTCACTGTCGGGCCCGCGCACCAGGAGCACGGGCATACCGGCCACGTCCTCGGTGATGTAGTCGCCGGGTTTGGAGAGACGCGACGACAGGCCCATGAACAGCGGCTGGCTGCGGAACAGCGCGTCGCGCTCGCGGGCGGCGCGTTCGCGGCAGGAATAGGCGTCGACGCGGTTGCGGAACAGCGCGTCGGCGAGATCGGTGGTGCGGCCGTCGATATGGCCGAGCAGCCGCCTCCCGACGGCCAGTTGTTCTTTCCGGTCCATGGCCGAAGTGTCAGCCCTTCACGGGGGTCGCGCAACTCCAACCGTCGATCATTTCGAAAACGTCGGCCGGAGTCCTCCCGCTCTCGCGCAAGGCCCGGATGGTGAGGTCGCGGTCGCGCTTGGCGAAGCGGCGGCCGGTGGCGTCGGTCAGCAGCGGGTGATGGGCATATTGCGGCGCAACATAGCCCAGCAGCTTCTGCAGCAGGGCATGGACATGCGTCGACGGCAACAGATCGATCCCGCGTGTCACCAGGGTCACGCCCTGCAGGTGGTCGTCGACCGTGACCGAGAGATGATAGCTGGTCGGCGTGTCCTTGCGCGCGATCACGAAATCGCCCATCAGCCGCGGCTGGCCCTCGATCCGGCCCAGCGTCTCGTCGAAGAAGGAATAGGGCCCCGCCTGCTCCGCCGCGCGGCTGCAATCGAAGCGCATGCAGTGCTCCACGCCCGCGGCGATGCGGCGGCGGCGCTCCTCGTTGGAGAGGTGACGGCAGGTGCCAGGATAGAGCGGCCCGTCGGGGCCCATCGTCGTCGGGTGCGGCGCACTGGTGGAAGCCGCGATATCGGCGCGGGTGCAGAAGCAGGGATAGACCAGGCCGCGCGCGTCGAGCCGGTCCATCACCCGGCCGTAATCTGCGAAATGGTCGGACTGGCGGCGCACCTCGCCGTCCCACGCGAGGCCGAGCCACCGCAGGTCGGCCAGCATCGCGGTCTCGTACTCGCGGCGGCAGCGGCGGATATCGATATCCTCGATGCGCACCAGGAAGGTCCCGCCTGCGTCCCGCGCACGCCGCCAGGCGATGCGGGCCGAATAGGCGCTGCCGAGGTGAAGTTCGCCCGTCGGACTGGGGGCAAAACGCGTGACGACGGTCATGATCCGACGTTACAGCGCCCCCTCGCCGCGTGCTATGGCGGGAGCAGCATGGCCAAAGCGACATCTCCGGTCGTTCTCGACAAGAAGACCCTCAAGAAGGCGCTGCGTGAGCTGGCGGCCGCCGATCCCGACATCGCGCGTGCGCTGGCAGAGGCCGGCACGCCCGAACTGCGCGAGATGCCGACAGGCTATGGCGGGCTGATGCGCTCGATCGTGGGCCAGCAGGTCTCGGTTCATGCCGCCCGCAGCATCTGGCTGCGGCTCGAAGCGGCCGTGCCGTCGATGGAGCCGGCGGATTTCCTGGCGATGAGTGACGAGCAGCTGCGCGCCGTCGGCCTCTCGGGCGCCAAGATGAAGTACGGCCGCAGCCTCGCCACCGACATCGTCGAGGGCCGCATAACCTTCGACGCGCTTGACGAACTCGACGACGCGGCGGCCATCGCCATGCTCACCCAGGCCAAGGGCATCGGCCCGTGGACGGCGGAGATCTACCTGATGTTCGCGCACGGCCGGCCCGACATCATGCCGGGGCTCGACCTCGGCCTCGTCGTGGCTGCCCAGCATCTCAAGAAGCTGCACACCCGCCCCGACGCAAAGCGGCTTCTCAAAATTGCCGAGGCCTGGCGGCCCTGGCGCAGCGCCGCGGCCCTGGTGCTCTGGCATTATCGCCGCAACATGCCGGACTGGGGCGCAAAGGAGAAAAAGGCGACATGACCAGAAAGATCGACGGACCCAGCCACGGCCCCCATGCCGGCGGCAAGCCCGGCCATCTCGTGATCCTGCTGCACGGCTACGGCGCCGACGGCAACGACCTGATCGGCCTCGCGCCCGTGCTGGCGCCGCTGATGCCCGACGCGGTGTTCCACGCGCCCAACGCGCCTTACCCGTGCGAGGGCAATCCGATGGGCTTCCAGTGGTTCGGCATCTCGCGCCTCGATCCCGAGGTCGCGGCGGCGGGCGTGCGCTCGGCCGCGCCCTTCGCCGAGCAGTTCCTCGACGACACGATGGCGAAGTATGGGCTCGACGAATCGAAGACCGTCGTGATCGGCTTCAGCCAGGGCACCATGATGGCGCTGCATGTCGGGTTGCGCCGCGCTACGCCGCTGGCCGGCATCGTCGGCTTCTCCGGCATGCTGGCCGCGCCCGAGGCGCTGGCGACGGAGATCAGGTCGAAGCCGCCGGTGCTGCTGGTCCATGGCGACAGCGACGAGATGCTGCCGGCCGTCCTGACCCAGCGCGCCGCGCACACGCTGCAGGAGAACGGCGTCGAGGTCGGCGTGCACATCGCCAAGGGCGTCAGCCACGGGATCGACCAGACCGGCCTGTCGCACTGCGCGCGCTTCGTGCTCGACGCCTTCAAGCTGCCGGTGCCGAAGCAATGAGCGCGCCCATGACCCAGGGCACCTGCCGGCCGGGTTTCGAGAGGGTTGCCGAAGCCTTCGAGAAGAACCTCAAGGAGAAGGGCGAGATCGGCGCCTCGGTCTGCCTGACGGTGGGCGGCGAGACGGTCGTCGACCTGTGGGGCGGCGTCGCCGATGCCAAGACCCAGGCGCCGTGGGCACGCGACACGGTGAGCATCGTCTTCTCCTGCACCAAGGGTGCCACCGCGCTCTGCGCGCATGTGCTGGCGAGCCGCGGCACGCTCGACCTCGACGCGCCGGTCGCCGAACTGTGGCCGGAGTTCGCTCAAGCCGGCAAGGAGCGCGTGACGACGCGGATGATGCTCGATCATTCCTCGGCCGTGCCGGCGGTGCGTGCCAGGGTGAAGGACGACGGGCCCTATGACTGGGCCTACATGACCGAGCGGCTGGCGGCCGAGGTCCCGTTCTGGGAGCCCGGCACGCGTAACGGCTATCACGGCTTCACCTTCGGCTGGACGGTCGGCGAGATGGTGCGGCGCGCCAGCGGCAAGTCGCTCGGCACCTTCTTCCGCGAGGAGATCGCGGGGCCGCTGGGCCTCGATTTCTGGATCGGCCTGCCGGAAGAGATCGAGCCCCGGGTCGCGCCTATCGTGGCCCATGTCTACAAGGCCGCCGACGCAGTGACGCCCTTCATGCGCGACCTCGCCACCAACAAGGAATCGGTCGCCGCCCTCTTCTATTTCAACAACGGCGCCTGGCGCTCGGGCGGCGCCAACACGCGCGCCGGCCATGCCGCCGAGATCGGCGCGGCCAACGGCATCACCAACGCGCGCGGCTTGGCCGGCATGTACGGCCCGCTGGCGAACGGCGGCGGCGACCTGGTCGATGCCACGACGCTGGCCCGCATGGGCGAGGTCTCGATGGCGACGCACGACGACGCCACCCTGCGCATCCCGACGCGCTTTGCGCTGGGATTCATGAAATCCATGGACAACCGCAAGCGCAGCCTCGCCGCGAAACTGTGGGGCGAGGATTGCGACAGCGTGATCCTGGGCAGCGCGGCCTTCGGCCATGTCGGCGCCGGCGGCTCGCTGGGATTCGCCGACCCGGTCGCCGGCCTGTCGTTCGGCTACACGATGAACCGCATGGGCCCGGGCCTGCTGATGAACGAACGCGGCCAGGCCCTGGTCGACGCGGCGTATCTCAGCCTCGGGTACAAGAACAAGGACGGCGGCGTTTGGGTGAAGTGACGTCCACGACTCAGGCCAATCGCCTCACCCTGAGGAGCGGCCGCAGGCCGCGTCTCGAAGGGTGGGAACCCGCACCGCGTCCGTTGCCCATCCTTCGAGACGGCGCTTCGCGCCTCCTCAGGATGAGGATCGTTTGGAATTATCGCCCGGCATGATCCCCGTCTTCCGTCCGCTCAAGGATCCGGCCGTCGCCACGATCTGGTCCGGCCTCGCCGCCTCGACCATCGGCGAGGACCTGTTTCGCGTGGCCGTCGTGTGGATCGCGGCCGAGCAGATCGGCAATGCCGCGGGCTACGTGAACGCCACGCAGTACGCCGCCATGCTGGTGGTCGGCCTGCTGGGCGCCTCCGCGTTCGACCGCTGGCGGGCCGACCGCGCCATGATCGGCGCCAAGTATGCCAGCGCCGTGCTGGCCATCCTGCCGGTGATCGGCTTCTACATCTGGGGTGTCTCCATCCCGCTGCTGATCGTATCGGTCATGGGCCTCGCGGCCATGCGCATGGTTTTCACGCCCGCGCTGCAGTCGGCGGTGCCGGTGCTGGTGACCGACCGCGACGCGATGCAGGCGATCAACGGCCTGTTCGACGCGACGTGGCGGCTCGCCCGGCTGATCGGGCCGATGATGGCGGCGGTCCTGAACACACTGCTGCCGGTGATCCACTTCCTGTCGATCACGGCGGTGGGCTTCGTGCTGTCGGGGCTGGCGGTGTGGGCGGTGCGCGACCGGCTGGTGGATCCGACCACCAAGCCGCGGCCCGGCCGAGGCGGCTGGCGCGGCGCCTGGGACGCCCTGCTCGACGGCGCGCGGCTGATGCTGCGCCAGCGGACGATGGGCGCGCTGCTGATGGTCAACGCCTTCGCCAACGGGCCGTGGAGCGTGGCGCTGCAGCTCTGCATCGCGCTGATGGTGGTCGAGCACGACCCGCACCTGTTCGGCCTGCACGGACTGGCCTCGCTCGGCATGATCGTCGGCGCGTGCGGCGTCGGCGACGTGGCCGGCAACCTGGTGGCCGGCAGCGTCCGCTTCCGCCGCCCGCTGTCCACCATGTTCCTGGGCTACGTCGCGATGGGCAGCGGCTTTGCTCTGATCGCACTGGCCGCCTGGGGCATCGACAATCCCTATAAGCTGCCGGCGATGATGCTGGCGGCGCTGATCGCGGGCGTCGGCGGACCCTTCTTCTTCATCCCGATGATCACCCGCATGCAGACCGTCTTCCACGGCGCCGAAATCGCCCGCGTCTTCCGCCTGCGCCTCGCGGTCATGGCGGGCTCCATGCTGCTGTTCAATGTGGCGGCCACGCCGCTATTCGACCTGATCGGCCCGACCCACACCGAGTTCTGGTTCGGCCTGCTCCTGCTGGCCCTCGGCATCGCCGGCTGGATCCACTACCGCCGCGTCGAGGACCGCGAGGCCGCGGGTGCCGCGACGTCAGTCGAGCAACGGCACGTGCCGTGAGCAGTTGCGCGGCAGGGCGCCAGTGAGACGCGGATCGGGAAACACCTCGACCTGGAAGGCAAAGGGCACGAAGCCCGACCGCCGGTAGAAGTCGAGCGCCGCCGGATGGTCGAGCGTACAGGTGTGCACCCAGAACCGCTTGATGGGACGCGACCAGGCCCGCGCGATCGCCTCATTCATCAGCGCGCGCCCGACGCCCGTCCCCACCAGGCCCGGCGCCACCCCAAAGAACGCCAGCTCGCATTCCCCCGGCTGGCTGAAATCCAGTTCGAGGATCCCGGCATCGCGCCCGTCCCGGCGCAGCGCGAAGAACTCCACCTGCGGATTGTCGAGGATCGCCTGCAGCTTCTCGTCCGCCATGACCAGCCGCGAGAACCACAGCCAATCCGTCCCCACCGCGCGATAGAGGGTGCGATAGGCCTCGATCGACCGCTCCAGCGGCTCGAGTGTGACACCGGCCGGAAACGGCTGCGCCGGTCGTTCAGGTGGCCGCCCGAACATCTGGAGGCTCGTCACGACGGCGGCGAGGTGCCCCCGCGGAACAGGAGAGTAGCCAGACGGCAGGACAGGATTGATGGAGCTCATGGAGTTTGATTAGCCGATCCCGACCATTGCTGCGAGGGATGACATGCTTGCCCTGATAAACTTAGCAAAGCGAACTCTGCAGTGAGAATTGCTCCCGTGGAGCAAGCAAAAGCCTACAGTCGTACTCTTGAAAAAGGAATTGCGATGCCGGTTTCAATACAGCAGGAGCATGTTGCCTTTTACCACGAGCTCGGTCTCGCCATTACGCAATGGGCACATGTCGAGCGTACGTTGTGCGACATAGCTACTTTCTGCTTTGCGCGAGATCCGGCGAACTTCACTCTGGATCAGTACTCAGATCACTATGACACATTCTTTGCCATCGAGAATTTCCGAAGCAAAGTCTCCTACACGGATACTGTTTTCCAACGCCGGTTCTCCGCAACAGGACATGCCGCAGATTGGAAGGCGATACTGACTTCGATGGCTAAGCGGTCCAGAATACGAAATGCGCTCGCTCATAATCCAGCTCTGGGAATCTATGGAGCACCCGAAGGTCGGCGCTATTGCATCGTGCCGCGCAGCATCGAGCCTAGCAGGTCTCGATATCCAGAAGGTGCGCTCTTTCTCCAGGACATAGTCAGACATCGGCTCAAATTCTTCGCGCTGAACATTCGGTTGGAGCGCTTCTATCAGCGTCTTCGCGGAATGGAGTCGCTACATGATGCGGCATCTGAACAACCGCGAGATCCTCCACCTATTCAGGAAATCGTCGATGGAATATTTAATGTAAGTTAGCTGGTTCTTGAGATGTAGTGCAGCGGATATAGCTCGCGCGAATACTCGCCAAAGACCTTTGCCGCGGAGATCAGCGTTGCTTCGCTGATGTGAAACTCTCTGGCAAAGATCTTCTGCAAGCTGGGAGAGACTTCACCGAAAAATGCCGACATGTGGCCTGGCGCCGCCTGCGCGGCCTCGGGATGAGTCAGGCAATGAGCAAGCGCCTGGCCGTCCAGCTTTACCCTGTACGGTGCATTTATAGTCGTCAGGATGCTCGCAATAGGTGACATGCTTTTGCTCAATGATCTCACGATAGGGTACGTGAGGGCGCTGGACAACGCACGCAATGAGCCTCCCGATTCAGCCCTTGCGGGAAACGCCGTGTATCGATAACCTCTCATAGATACACGGCGTTACCCAGAAGGAGACCTCCCGTGGCCAAGCCTTTCCCGACCGACAATCCGTTCCTTCGCGGCTACTTCGCGCCCGTCAACACCGAGGCCGATGCCGGGCATCTCCAGATCACCGGCGAGATGCCCAGGGAACTCTGCGGCACGCTCTACCGCAACGGGCCGAACCCGCAGTTCGCGCCGCGCGGGCCGTATCACTGGTTCGGCGGCGACGGCATGATCCACGCCTTCCACATCGAGAACGGCAACGTCTCGTACAAGAACCGCTGGGTGCGGACGCCCAAGTGGAAGATCGAGAACGAGGAGGGCGAAGGCCTCTCCGGCACGTTCGGCAATCCGCGCTACACCGACCCGCGCGTCTTCGCGCTGAACTCGACCATCGCCAACACCAACATCGTCTGGCACGGCGGCAAGCTGCTGGCGCTGGAGGAGGCGCACGCCCCCTTCTCGCTCGACCCGAAGAGCCTGATGCCGGTCGGCCCGAAGGACGGCGGCTACGAGACGTTCGGCGACAAGCTCATCGGGCCCTTCACCGCGCATCCGAAATTCGATCCCGAGACCGGGGAGATGATCTTCTTCGGCTATTCGGCGACGGGTCGCTTCACCAAGGAAATCAGCATCCAGACCGTGACCGAGGACGGCACCGTCACGCGCGCCGAGATGCTCGACGGGCCCTTCCCCTCGATGATCCACGACTTCGCCGTGACGAAGAACTGGATCGTCGTGCCGGTCTTCCCGCTCACCTCGTCGATGGAACGCGCCATGGGCGGGCTGCCGCCCTTCGCCTGGGAGCCGGACAAGGGCACGCACATCGCCTTCATCCCGCGCAAGGGCACGGTGGCCGACGTCAAGTGGGTGACGGCGCCCCCTTCCTACGTGTTCCACCCGATGAACCATTTCGAGACGGCGGACGGCAAGGTCGTGATCGACGTCATGAAGTACGACGTGGCGCCGCTCTTCCCGCTGCCCGACGGCTCGCCCTCGACCAAGGAGCCGCCGGCGGCGCGCCTGTTCCGCTGGACTTTCGACCTCTCCGACCACTCCAATACCTTCCGCGAGGAGCAGCTCGACGACCGCAGCGGCGAATTTCCCCGCTTCGACGAACGCTTCTGCATGAGCGACTACCGCCACGGCTGGATCGTGTCGGGCAACATCGCCCAGACCGGACTCCGCCGCGGCGAGGGCATCACCCACTACGACCTGAAGACGGGCAGCAACGCGACCTGGAAGTCGGGCGAGGACGACCGGTTCGGCGAGCCGGTGTTCGTGCCGCGCCACGACAAGGCCGCCGAGGGCGACGGCTGGGTGCTGGCGACCATCTTCCGTTCGGCCGAGGGCCGCAGCGACCTCGCAGTCTTCGAGGCGACCGACATCGCCAAAGGCCCGGTGGCGCTCGCCCATCTCAGCAGCCGGGTGCCTGCGGGCTTCCACGGCAACTGGCGCCCCGGTACGCTGTGAGGATGATCACCGTCCATCACCTGAACAATTCCCGCTCGCAGCGCATCCTCTGGATGCTCGAGGAGCTCGGCGTGCCCTACGAGGTGAAGCGCTACCAGCGCAAACCTTCGATGCAGGCGCCCGACGAGCTGCGCAAAGTGCATCCGCTGGGTAAGGCGCCGGTGATCACCGACGGGACTGCGGTGCTGGCCGAGTCGGGCGCCATCCTGGAGTACCTGTCCGAGACCTATGGCGGGGGCCGCTTCACCCCGGCCCCCGGCACGCCGGAGCGGCTCAACTACACCTATTTCATGCACTACGCGGAGGGCTCGCTGATGCCGCCCCTGTTGATGAAGCTGGTGTTCGGTCTCCTGCCCGCGCGCGTGCCCTTCTTCATGCGGCCGGTGGCGCGCGCCATTGCGGGCGGCGCCGACAGGACGCTGCTGATGCCGCAGATCGCCAACCATTTCATGTTCCTGGAAGGCGAGCTCATGCGCCGCGAGTGGTTCGCCGGCGCGGAGTTCACGGCGGCCGACATCCAGATGAGCTTCCCGCTGGAAGCCGCCACGGCACGCTCGCCGCTGATCAACAAGATGCCGAAGCTCAAGGGCTTCCTCGACCGGATCCATGCCCGTCCCGCCTACAAGCGGGCGCTGGAAAAGGGTGGGCCCTACGAGCTGGCGAAGTAGCGAAAAAGACCGGGGTCGTGCTAGGCCCCTAACCGAACGACGAACAGACGAATCCAAGGAGCGAAACGATGGCCCTTCCCGCCCTGCTGCGCGACAACCTCTCGATCCCGGTGGTCGGCGCGCCGCTGTTCATCGTGTCCAACCCCGACCTCGTCATCGAGCAGTGCAAGGCCGGCGTCGTCGGCTCTTTCCCGGCACTGAACGCGCGGCCGAAGGAGCTGCTCGAGGAATGGCTGAAGCGCATCACCGGCGAGCTGGGCGAGTACAAGGCCAAGCATCCGGACAAGAAGGTGGCGCCCTTCGCGGTCAACCAGATCGTGCACTCGTCGAACGACCGCCTGCAGCACGACATCGACATGTGCGAGAAGTACAAGGTGCCGATCCAGATCACCTCGCTGCGCGCGCCCGACGACGTCGTCGTCTCGGCGCATCGCTACGGCTGCCTGGTGTTCCATGACGTGACCAACGTGACCCATGCCAAGCGCGCGCTGAAGGCCGGCGTCGACGGCCTCATCCTGGTCTGCGCCGGCGCCGGCGGTCATGCCGGCCGGCTCTCGCCCTTCGCGCTGGTGCCGGAAGTGCGCCAGTTCTACGACGGCACGATCCTGCTCTCGGGCTCGATCTCCAACGGCGCCTCGGTGCTGGCCGCGCAGGCGCTGGGCGCCGACCTCGCCTATCTCGGCACGCGCTTCACCGCGAGCAAGGAAGGCAACGCCACCGACGCCAACAAGCAGTGCATCATCGAGTCGACCGGCGAGGAGATCGTCTACACCAACCTCTTCACCGGCGTGCACGGCAACTACATGAAGCGCAGCATCGCGGCCGCCGGCCTCGATCCCGACGCGCTGCCGGAAGCCGACAAGAGCAAGATGAACTTCGGTTCGGGCGGCAACATGAAGGTCAAGGCCTGGCGCGACATCTGGGGCGCCGGACAGGGCGTCGGCCAGATCCATGACGCGCCGCCCGCCGCCGAGATCGTGGCGCGTCTCAAGGCCGAGTACGACGCCGCGCGCGCAGCGCTCTTCGCCGGCGAGACCGTGCCGACGCGGCTCCAGCAGGCCGCCGAGTAAACCGGCCGGCGGCTTCGCGGATGAGCGCGTCCCTGCTCCGCCTCGCCCTGCTGTCCCTGCTCGTCGCCCCCGGCGCCGCCGCAGCGCAGTCCGGCATCGACGCGCGCTTCAACGATCTGCAGCGCTCGATCTCCGCTCTCTCGAGCCAGATCGAGCAGCTCAAGGTCCAGGAGCGCCAACTCGAGCAGCAGCTCACGAAGATGCAGACGAGCTTCGAGCAGCGGATCGAACGGCTGGAGAAACGACCGGCCCCCAAGCCCACGCCGAGGACGGGCCGGTAGACGCACTGAGAGCGCGGCCTCGCACGCTCTCGTCAACCCCTTCGATCACCCGTGAGATTGGCGGGCTTCATCATGAGAAACGCCGCCAGCGCCACCACCATCAGCAGTCCGACCACGAGGAAGGCGAGGCCCCAGGCCATCGGCGACATGCCTCCGGCGAGATCGAGCGTCCAGCCCACCACCAACGGCCCGACGAAGCCGCCCGCATAGCCCAGGGTCGAATGCACCGCGAGCGTGGCGCCGCGCCGCGCGGGCTCGGCGTTGCCGGCCGCGCCCGCCGTGACCGACGAGGAATCGAGCCACACCACGACGCCGTAGGTGATCACCAGGAACACCGCCAGCCAGTAGCTGGTCGAGCCGGCGAAGCCCACGATCGCGGCGAAGCCGATCGACAGGATCATCGCCGTGGCGACGAGGCGGCGGCGGCCGAAGCGGATCGAGGCCTCGTTGCCCAGAACGCTGGCGAAGGTGCCCAGCAGCGCCATCACCGTGACCACCAGCGCCGGCGACAGCGTGCCTTCGGTGACGCCGGTGCTGCCCGCGACGAAGGCGAGGAAGGCCACGCCCCAGCCGCGCAGCGCGCTCATCTCCAGCGTATGGACGCAGTAGACGACCGAATAGGCGAAGGCCGAGGTATTGCGGACGACCGGCCTGAAATCGAACAGCGCCCCCTGCGCCTTCGTGCGCGGTGCCGGCGGCTTCGAGGACACGGACAATGCCACCATCGTCCAGGCGATCGCGGCGGTGACGGCGGAGAAGACGAAGGTCTCGCGCCAGCCGATCTGGTCGGCCAGCACGTCGCCCAGCAGGTAGGAGACCGCGCCGGAGATGCCGATGCTGGCCGCATGGCCGGTGACGGCGCGCGACATGAGCTTGGAATCGACCTGGTCGGCCAGCAGCTTGAGGCCGGTCATATAGGTGCCCGCCCAGCCGATGCCGGCCAGCGCGCGCGTGGCCATGGCCGACCAGAAGCCTTCGGCGAACAGGCCGAACATCAGGTGGCCCGCGACGGTGCAGGCGACGCCGAACAGATAGACCCGCTTGCCGTCAATCTTGTCGGTGAGCGTGACCAGCACCGGCACCGCCACCATGTAGGCGCCGAAGAAGATCGCGGTGATCCAGCCCGCCTCGCTGTTCGACAGGCTCCAGCGCTGCATCATCTGCGGCAGCAGCGCGGGCCAGAATCCCGCCCCGATCTGCACGAAGATCTGCGCCGCGCAGACGATCGCGACCAGGCGGGCGCCGGACTTCATCTTTCCCGTCTCCGTCACGTCTTGTTGGTTCCCGACCGTATGCCCACGAAGCCAAGTGTGGCAGCAATGGCGGCAAACCCCAGAAAAATCGCATAGGCCGTGGACGGGGACCACAGGAACGCCAGCGGTCCCGCTGCCGCGCCGGACACGCCGATCACGAACAGGGTGCCGCGGATGCTGCCGAGGTGTTTGAGGCCGAAGGACTCGGCGAGCCCGGCCGAATAGACGATCTGCAACGTGCCGATCATGGCGCCCAGCGTCACCGCATAGGCAATCCCGCCCCCGAGCGCCGGACTGGTCCACAGGCAGATGACGGAAAAGGCGAGGAAACCGAGGCCAAGAAGCCCGACCGGCCGGGCCCCGAGGCGGTCCACGAGCGCGCCGCTGCCCAACGTGGCGATCGCCTGGGCCGACGTCATCGCGCCCAGCAGATGGATCGCGCTGTCACGCGCGAGGCCCGCCTCACCCATGGCGCGAACATGGTCGAGCATGAGGGCAGTGCCGACACCGTTGGAGAGCACGGTGATGAAACTGAAGTACCAGAACGCGACCGTCCGTACGCTCTCGGCCAGAGTGAAGCCGGTTGCCGGCATGGCTCCGCCGGTACGCATCCGACCGAAATCACGGGCGTTGCCGGTCTCTTCGGGTCTGTTGCGATAGAATGCCAGACCGACGGGCAGCATGATCGCAAGCACGCCGGCGGCCAGCACCAGATAGGCCGTTCGCCAGCCGTCGCTCTGGATGATGGGTTCGACCAGCGGCGGAATGACAAGGCCGCCCAGCGCCAGCCCCATCATCGCCAGCGCCGTGATGCGCCCGCGAAAGCGGTCGAACCAGAGATTGACCATCTGCATGGTGACAAGGCTCAATCCCGCAATGGCCGAAGCGCGCAGGAAGAGGAAGCCGAGGCCGAGCGACCAGGTATCGCCGGTCAGGCTCATGACGCCGCAAGCGGCCGCGACCGCGGCGACCACCGGCAAGATCAGGCGCCGCGGACCGAAGCGGTCAACCAGCCGGCCGATCAAGGGCGCCGTGAGGATGCCCAGGAAGGTCCCCAGGCTGTAGAGCATCAGAACGTGCGCGCGGTCGAGTCCGAGGTCCGAGGCGATCGGATCGATGAAGGCAGAGACACCGACGGTCTGGCCGGGCGTGGTGGCGAAGACGCCAATCAGG
Organism: Reyranella sp.; assembly: GCF_030651995.1. Taxonomy (GTDB): domain Bacteria; phylum Pseudomonadota; class Alphaproteobacteria; order Reyranellales; family Reyranellaceae; genus Reyranella. Next base: position 96,932 of record NZ_JAUSBN010000066.1, on the reverse strand, counting down.
GAAGCCAGTGCGACGAACATGCCGCGCCATGCCGAAGCTGTCCGGTCAGTCGGCATGGCTCGTGTGCACTGCAGGCACCGGGATCATCCAGAGGGCCGCGAAGGCCGTGAGGCAGAGGGCGGAGGAGATGATCAGCACCCCGGCGCCGAGCCAGTCGATCAGGAGGGCGAACGCGAAGGGCGCTCCGGCCGACAGAAAGCGCGACGGGGCGCCGAGAAGCCCCAAGCGATAGCCGTAGCTCTTGGGGCCATAGAGCGCGAGGGGCACCGTGCCGCGCGCGATGGTGATCACGCCGTTGCCCATCCCATGCAGCACCGCGAAGATGCTGGCCGCGAAGCCGCCGCCCAACCCGAGCAGAAGGACAGTGCCTACGGGATGCGTCGTGGTGGCGAGGCGGCCCGAGGTCAGGGGATGCAGGTGTCGCAGCGGCCCGGCCTCGAGCATGCGCGCCGCCACCTGGGCCGGCCCGATCAGGGCACCGGCCGCAATGGCCTGCGTGGGCGTGGCGCCGGCCGCTTCCATGATGCGCGGGAAGTGCGCCGCCATCCCCGACGAGACGATCCACGCGCCCGAAAAGGCGATGGCCAGCAGCACCATCGTGCGATCGAACGGCACCGGTTCGTCGACCGCCTTCAGGGTGGCGGCGAGATCGGTCGGGCGCGGCAGCAGCAGGGAATTGCAGGGAAGGCCGATCACGACATGCGCGGCGGCCCACAACAGGCAGGTCTCGCGCCAGCCGATCCCGGCGGCCCCCCAGGCGGTGAGCGGCCAGGCAACGGTGCTGGCGAAGCCCGCCAGCAGGGTGATGCCGGTGATCGCGCCACGCGCATCCTTGCCGTAGAGCCGTCCCAGCGCGCCGAACGCGGCGTCGTACAGGCCAAGTCCCATGCCGATGCCCAGCAGGGTCCAGGCGGCGGCGAAGGGCAGGAACGAATGAGCCTGCGACAGCAGCACCAGCGCCGCCGCGAACAGGAGGCTCGACGCCGACAGCACCCCGTTGCCACCGGCCCGATCGATCATCCGCCCGACCTTCGGACCGATCATCGCGGAGATGATCAGGGCCGCGGAGAAGGTGCCGAAAAACAGGTTGGTCGAGATGCCGATGTCGCGCGCCATCTCGTCCGCCAGCACCGCTGGCAGATAGTAGGTCGAGCCCCAGGCCAGGGTCTGCGCCGTCCCCAGTACGATGATCGTAGAAAGCCGGCGGCGATCCATCAGGAGGCTTTGGGACCGGCGCAGCAGCCGGAGGCCGCGGGCGCCGGCTTGGCAGGCGGACAGCAACCCGCCGCCGTCGCAGGCGCGGCCGATACGGGCGCGCCGTTGCAGACACCAGTCTCGGGCAGCAGCAGCTCGACGCGGCGGGCGGCGTCATGGTCGCCCGCCAGCTCGGCGGCGATCGAGCGGACCTGCTCGTAGCCCGTCATCATCAGGAAGGTCGGCGCGCGTCCGTACGACTTCATGCCGGCGAAGTAGAAGCCCGCCTCGGGCTGCGCCAGCTCGCGCGCGCCATGCGGGCGCACGGAGCCGCAGCTGTGTTCGTTGGGATCGATCAGCGGCGCCAGCGCCGGCGGGCATTCCAGCGCCGGATAGAGCGAGAGCCGGATCTCGCGCAGAAAGTCGAGGTCGGGCCGGAAGCCGGTCGAGACCACCAACTCGTCGACCGCGACGTGGCGGCCGGGGCAGCCCGCGCCCGAGACCACGATCCCGTCACCCTCGCGCGCGATGCGATTGACCCGGAAGCCGCTCTCGATCGTGACGCGGCCGCTCGCCACGAGGGCGGCGAAGGCGGTGCCCAGCGCGCCGCGCGCCGAGAGCTGGTCGGCCGCGCCGCCGCCGAACGACTTCTCCGGAGTCTCGCCGCGCAGCAGCCAGACGATCTGCGTGGCGGGCTCCTGCTCCTTCAGTTTCGCGAGGTCGAGCAAGGTGCCGACGGCGGAATGGCCACCGCCCAGCACGGCCACGCAGCGGCCGGCATAGCTTGGCCGGTCTCGGCCCAGCACGTCGGGCATGCCGTAGGCGATGCGGTCATGCGTCTCGCGCTCACCCAGCGCTGGCAGGCCGTTGGCGCCCGCCGGATTGGGCGAAAACCAGGTGCCTGTGGCGTCGATGACGGCGTCGGCGCGCAGCACCTCCGGTCCCTTGCCGTTCTGGTAACGAATCTCGAAGGGCGCGACGTCGCGGCCGCGCGTCTTCACCTTGTCGAAGCCGACGCGACCGATCGCCGTCACCAGGCTCTGGGTCCGGATGTGGTCCTTGAGCGGCGTGCGGGTGGCAAGTGGCTCGAGATACTGCTCGGCCAGCTCGGCGCCGGTCGGATAGTGGTCCGGCTGCGGCCGGTTCCAGCCCGCTTGGGTCAGCAGCCGTTCGGCAGCCTTGTCGATATTGTATTCCCAGGGCGAGAACATGCGGACATGGCTCCACTGGCGCACCGCATGGCCGACCGTCGGGCCGGCCTCGATCACGACGGGCTCCAGCCCGCGTTCGAGAAGATGCGCCGCGGCTGCGAGGCCCACGGGACCGGCGCCGATCACGGCGACTTTCTTCTTCGGAGGGGTGATTGAATCAGGCACGTTAACTCTCCTATCCTTCTAGAATATTGGAAAGATCAGACGCAACAAAATCGTCATCTAGGCGACGCACGTCCTCTCCGCGGCTGGGTGCACGCCATCGGCACAGCATTCCTCGGCCAGGTAGGCGAGCAGATCGTGCATCAGCTCATAGTTGGCGTGGCAGACCAGGGTCGCGCCTTCCCGCACCTGCGTGACGAGGCCGACGATCACCAGTGACTTGATGTGATGCGACAGGGTCGAGGCCGCGACGTCGAGCTTGGTCTGCAGGCGGCCAACCGCCATCCCCTCGGCACCGGCGCGCACCAAGGCACGATAGATCTTCAACCGGGTCGGATTGCCCAGCGCTTCGAGACGGGCAGCGGCATCGTCGAGCTTCATGAGTGAAACATAGGGTGTAGTTGGCACGAGTCAACCGTATTTCCAGAAATATAGAAATACCATTGTCTCCCGGAGGCATCTCATCCTGTCGTCGCGGGTGTCGGGTCGCCCCGGTGCGGATCGATGTCTTCGAGGAAGCGCCCCAGTGTCGCCAGGCTCGTCTCGTATCCGTTGCGGCGGGCATGATCGGCGAACCGGTGCGGGTCGACGTGGATTTCGTGGATGACGTGGCCCGCGTGGCGTTCTTCGGCAGTACGCCTTCGGTACAGCTCTGCCCATGCATGGTGAGTGGCCGGGGCCTCGCGGACGAGTTCCCGAAGGACGTCGTAGTCGTGCGAGGCCACGAGCGGAACGCGGAAAACGACTGTCGTCATGGAGACTCCATGAGGTCAAGGGATGGCGATGATCGGCATGACAGCCGATCGCCGGGCAGGCGTCGTTGATCCAGATCATCCTTCTGGGGGGAAGGTCCTCGACAGGCCGCTAGACCACCACGCTTGCCAGCGCCGCGAGCCCTTCGGGCGGGCTTGCCTGCCAGGGGAGCATGTAGAGTCGTCGGGCGAGTCCCTGCTGGACCCTCGCGATCTGCGCGCGCTCGCCGCGCAGACGCCTGACGAGCAATGGATCGTGCGTGCCGCTTCCCAACAGGCTTCGATTGATGACCCAGGCATAGGGCTCGATGTGCGCACGACGCAGATCATCCTGCAGCGCGGCGGCCTCCGATACCGGTGTGGTCTCCGGGAGCGAGACCAGGATGATGCGCGAGTAGTCGGGATCCTGCAGCCTCATCAGCGGCGTCACGACCCGGCCCTGGGCGTGGGTGCCGATGTTCCGTGTCATTTCGCGATGGTAGGCGCCGGCGGCATCCATCAGCAGCAGCGTGTGGCCGGTCGGCGCGGTATCGAGCACGACGAAGGCGCTGCGGGCCTCCATCACGATGCGCGAGAAGGCATGGAAGACTGCGACTTCCTCCGTGCAGGGCGAAGCGAGGTCCTCGCGCAGCAAGGCCAGGCCCGCCTCGTCGAGATCCGCGGCGCGGGAAGCCATGACCTTGGCGATGTAGCGCTGGGTTTCCTCGCGGGGATCGATACGATCGACCCGGAGGCCGTCCATCGTCGCACCGAGCGTCGACGCGACATGGGCGGCTGGGTCGGTGGTGCTGAGGTGAACGCCGTGTCCACGCTTCACCAGGCCCACCGCCAGCGCGGCAGCGATGGTGGTCTTTCCGACGCCGCCCTTGCCCATGACCATGATCAGCCCACGGCCCGCCGATGCGAGTTCGTCGACCAGCCGGCCCAGCCCGGGAATTGCGGGCGCCGCCGGTGTGTCGTCCGCGACGGCATCGACGGGACGCTCCGGCTCGCCGCCCAGCACCTGTCGAAGCGCATCCAGTCCGACCATGTCGAAAGACCGCAGCGGTATCCGGTCCTGCGGCAGCGTGCGAAGGGATTCCGGCAGGTCGTCGAGGACCTGACGCCCGAGCGCCTCAATCGATCGCGCGACCGCATCACCGGGGTCCGTCGCCGCAAAGACTCCGTTGATCGCGAGGTACTGGTTGGCGAGCCCCAGCGCCCGAAGCTCGGCGCTGGTCCGCGCCGCCTCGCGCATGGCGCCGCGATCGGGCCGACTGACCAGCACGATGGTCGTGCTCTGCGCGTCGCCCAGGGTGGCGAGCGCGGCCTGGAATCGCTCTTCCTGCATCTTGAGGCCGGAATGCGGGCCGAGGCACGAGGCACCGCGGTCGTTTCCCTTCAGGAACCCGGTCCAGGCCCGGGGCAGGCTGAGCAGGCGCAGCGTGTGGCCGGTGGGCGCGGTGTCGAACACGACGTGATCGAACGCCTCGGCGCGGGTCGCCAGCAGGCCGACGAACTCGTCGAAGGCGGCGATCTCCGTCGTGCAGGCGCCGGACAGCTGTTCGCGTACCGCGGCACGTTCGGCCTCGGTGGCCACCGCACCGAGCTGTTCCAGAACGCGCAGCCGATAGGCTTCCGCCGCGGCTTCCGGATCGATGTTCATCGCCGACAGGCCGGGCACGCCGGGTACCGGCTGCGGCGCGTTCGACAGCGTCGTGGCGAACATCTCATCGAGGTTCGACGCCGGGTCGGTGCTGATCAGCAGAACCGATCTGCCGCGATCGGCGAGCGCGAGGGCCGTGGCGCAGGCCAGCGTCGTTTTCCCGACACCGCCCTTGCCGGTGAAGAACAGGTGGCGCGTGGGCGCCGCGAGGAGTCCGAGCGGGATACTGGATGGCATGTCTTCACTCCGGGCACGGGCGGCCTGTGGGGCGTGAAGGTGGCAGGATGCCAACCGTCTCGCCTTGCGCCAGCGCAAGGCAGCGCCGGTTCGACCGGCTCAGGCCGCGCGCCCGACGGTCCGGACTTCGCCCCAGCGGGACGGCAGCAGGAAGGTGATGATCCAGCAGGCCAGCAGCATCGCCGCCGAGCCGCCGAGGCAGAAGCCGATGCCGCCCCACTGGTAGAAGAGTCCGGAGAGGAGTGTCCCGGCGAGGCGACCGCAGGCATTGGCGGCGTAATAGAACCCCACGTCCTCGGCCGCCTTCTCCGACCCGGCATAGGCCAGGATCAGGTAAGAATGCAGTGACGAGTTGACGGCGAACGGCAATGCAAAGAGCGCCAGTCCCACCACGACGACGAGATCGGGTCGCAGGTCGAGCGGACTGTTCAGGACGAACGCGATCGCCAGCGGCACGGCAAGCAGGAGGCCCGCCCACAGGCGCGCGCCCGGTACTTCACGGCTGAGCCCGTCGGCGCTGCGCGGCACCAGCGCCGGGGCGACGGCCTGCACCCCGCCATAGGCGATCGTCCAGGCGGCGAGGAACGCACCCACCTCCACGAAGCGCCAGCCCGAGGCGTAGAGGAACACCGGCAGGCCGACGACGAACCACACGTCGCGCGCCCCGAACATGAAGACGCGCGCGGCCGCCAGAAGATTGACGCCCGCCGACTTGGCGAACAGTTCGCGCATCGTCTTCGAGGCCTTCGCCTTGCCGAGGTCGCGCGGCAGCAGCAGCAGCCCGGCGAGGAGAACGAGGAGCAGCGCGCCCGCCATCAGCCAGAGTGCCGCGCGGAACCCGACCGCCTCGAGCAGCAGGCCGCCTACGAAGAAGCCCAGGCCCTTCATGGCGTTCTTCGAGCCGGTGAACCAGGCCACCCACTTGAAGAGACGACCCGCGCCCTCGCCCGCCGTCGCCTTGATGGCCGACTTGGAGGCGGTCTTGGTGAAGTCCTTGGCGAGCCCGGCCAGGCCCTGCGCCACGACGACCCAGGCAACGGAGAGGATGGAGCTCCACGCCGGATCGAGCGCCGACAGCAGGAACAGGCTCGCAATCTGCAGCAGCTGGCCGGTCATCATCATGCGCGGGATGCCGAAGCGCGTGGCCAGCCAGCCGCCGGCGAGATTGGCGACGATGCCGGCGAACTCATAGAGCAGGAACAGGAAGGCGAGCGTGAACGGCGAGTAGCCGAGCCCGAAGAAGTGCAGCAGCACGAGCATGCGCAGCGCGCCGTCGACCAGGGTGAAGCCCCAGTACGACGCGGTGACGATCAGATAGTCGCGCGCCTTCGTTCCCATCACGCGTCCGCGTCGATCACCATCCGGGCGAGATCGACCATGCGGCAAACATAGCCGACCTCGTTGTCGTACCAGGCATAGACCTTGAGCAGCGTGCCGTCCGTCACCATGGTGCTGAGGGCATCGACGATCGAGCTGCGCGTGTCGTTGCAATAGTCGGCCGACACGAGGGGCCGCGTCTCGTAGCCCAGGATGCCGGCCAGCGGCCCCCTGGCCGCCTCCTGAAAGAGCGCGTTGACCTCGGCTTCCGTGGTCGAGCGCTTCAGTTCGAACACACAGTCGGTGAGGCTGGCGTTGAGGACCGGCGCGCGGACGGCGTGGCCGTTAAGCTTCCCTTTGAGTTCGGGATAGATGACCGTGATCGCCGTGGCGCTGCCGGTCGTCGTTGGTTGCAGCGACAACATCGCCGAGCGCGCCCGGCGCAGGTCCTTGTGCGGGGCGTCGACGACGACGTTGGTGTTGGTCGGGGCATGAATCGTCGTGATCTGGCCATGCCGGATGCCGATCGACTCGTGCACGACCTTGACCACGGGTGCGAGGCAGTTGGTGGTGCAGGAGGCCGCCGTCAGGAGATGATGACGGCCGGGCTCGTAGAGATGGTCGTTTACGCCGACCACGATGTTGAGCGCCCGCTCGTCCTTGACCGGCGCCGCGACGATCACCTTCTTCACGCCGCGATCGAAGTAGGCCTGCAGCTGCTCCGGCTTCAGGAACTTGCCGGTGCATTCGAGCACCACCTCGCAGCCGAGGTCGCCCCAGGCGACATCTCCCGGCGACGCGGCGGCGCTGAAGCCCAGATAGGTGCCGCCGACCGCCATGCCACGCTCGCCGTCGAGTTCGAAGGAGGTGTGCCAGCGGCCGTGCATGCTGTCGAACTCGAGAAGATGCGCCGTCGCCGCCGCACCTCCCTTGATTTCGTTCAGGTGTACGATCTCGAGGCGATTGTCGCGCCGCGGATCGTCGACCGGACGCGGCACGCCGCCGAACGCGGCTCGCAGGGCGAGGCGCCCCATCCGCCCCATGCCGTTGATTCCGACTTTCATTGCCTGTCCTGCCTGCTTACGCCGGTGCGTGGGCGGAAACGCCGATCTCGTCGAGACGCTTCTTCAGCGCCATCCGGTCGAGCGACGCATAGGGAAGGTTGACGAAGATCTCGAGGCGCCGGCGAATCATGCCGTAGAGTTCGTTGATCATGGTGGCGCGCTCCACCTCCGATCCCATGAACTTGGCGGGATCGGGCAGCGGCCAGGCGCCCGTGACCGGCCGCTCGCCGAAGTCGGGGCACTGCTGGCCCTGCAGGACGTCACAGAGCGTGATGACGAAATCCATGCGCGGGGCGTTCGGTCCGGTGAACTCGTCCCACGACTTGCAGCGCAGTCGCTCGACGTCGTGACCGAGGGCGCGAAGCTTGGCGAGCACCTCCGGCATCGGCTGTCCCGCCGGATCGGAACCCGCGGAGTAGGCGTTGAACTTGCCCTTCCCCACCTGCTCGAGGATCGCCTCGGCCATGATCGAACGGGCGGAATTGTGCGTGCACAGGAACAGGACGTTGAAGGCGGGAGTCATGTGAACCTCGGGTTGATCCTCGGGGAGGAGTCGCGCCAGGTCGCCACAGAGGTCCGGTCGTCCGCCACAGCACGTCTCCGTCAGGAAGTTGAAGAGCGCGCGCAAACCGGCGAATCGGACCGCGTAGATGATGTTGCGGCCCTGCCGGGTGGACTGGACGAGGCCGGACTGTTCGAGAGCGGCCAGATGGAACGACAGCGTCGAGGGCAGCTGCCCCAAGGCGCTGGCGATTTCGCCGGCTGCCATGCCGGAAGCGCCCTTGGTCGCCAGAATCCGCATCAGGTTGAGGCGGGTTTCCTGGGAAAGGGCACTGAATCCGGCAGCAGCGTCCGACGCTTCCATTGTTCTCGAATAATCCAAAAATGTGACATACGTATTACTCGGCTGGCTGTCATGAGTCGATGGCCCAGCCTCGACAGATCGATCCGGAGACGACCCGCATGTCCCTTTTTGAGCGTTACCTGACCCTGTGGGTCGCCCTGTGCATCGTCGTCGGAATCGCGCTGGGGCATTTTTTCCCAGCCCTCTTCCATGCCGTCGGGGCGGCGGAGGTGGCGCACGTCAACCTGCCGGTGGCGGCGCTGATCTGGCTGATGATCATCCCGATGCTGATCAAGGTCGACTTCGCCGCCATCGCCGAGGTGCGGCGGCACTGGCGCGGCATCGGGGTGACGCTGTTCATCAACTGGGCGGTGAAGCCCTTCTCGATGGCCGCCCTCGGCTGGCTGTTCATCGGTTGGCTGTTCAGGCCGTGGCTGCCGGCCGACCAGGTCGACAGCTACATCGCCGGCCTCATCCTGCTGGCGGCCGCGCCCTGTACCGCGATGGTGTTCGTGTGGAGCAATCTCTGCGACGGCGAGCCCGACTTCACGCTCACGCAGGTGGCGTTGAACGACGCGATCATGCTCTTCGCCTTCGCCCCCATCGTGGGGTTGCTGCTCGGCCTCTCGGCGATCGTCGTGCCGTGGCAGACGCTGCTGTTCTCGGTCGCCCTCTACATCCTCGTGCCGGTGGTGCTGGCGCAACTCGTGCGCCGGGCGGCCCTTGCACGCGGCGGCCCGCAAGCTCTTGCCGCTCTGCTGGCGCGCTTGCAGCCGCTGTCGCTGGTCGCCCTGCTGGCGACGCTCGTCCTGCTGTTCGGCTTCCAGGGCGAGCAGATCATCGCGCAGCCGCTGATCATCGCGCTCCTTGCCGTGCCGATCCTGATCCAGGTCTACTTCAACTCGGGCCTTGCCTATCTGCTGAACCGGTCGGCCGGCGAGCAGCATTGCGTGGCCGCCCCCTCGGCGCTGATCGGCGCCAGCAACTTCTTCGAACTGGCGGTCGCGGCGGCCATCGGCATCTTCGGCTTCTCGTCGGGCGCCGCACTGGCCACCGTGGTCGGTGTCCTCATCGAAGTGCCGGTCATGCTTTCGGTGGTGAAGATCGTGAATGCGAGCAAGGGCTGGTACGAACGCGGCCAGGCCGTCTCCCGCGGCGGCGGCTCTCCGTCCTGACAAACCACTGGGTTGCCGGCCGACTTTGCCTCTTCCCGTCGTGGCGATAGCATGGTTCTGTTCATGACCATCGTAGGAAAGTCTTTCGCCGGCATGCTTCGTGGTTTCTGCTTTTCCTAGGTGCTTACGCCCCGCGACCCTTGCGATCGCCCTGCTTCTGCTGATGGGTCTTCTGCCTGCACAGGCGCAGAACGCGCAGACGCCAGGCGGCGTCTTCCGGTACAAATGGTCGGGGCCCATTCCCCCGGGTGCCATCACGACGACGGATGTCCAGAACGCCCTTGTCTGGACGCGCCACTACGGTGCCATGGTCGACGGCGATTCAGGTCCTTACACCCGGCGGACCATCTCGGGATGGCAGGCATCGAAGGGCCTTCAGGCTACTGGTACGCTGACCGCCTCACAGACAATGGATCTGGTCACGGAAGGCCTGAAAGCTCGGGACTCCCATGGCTGGGCCTTGCTGGTCGACGACGCCATTGGCTTCTCGGTCGGCATCCCGACGAAGTTTTCCACCCCGCGGCCGCCCACCCGGTCCCAGGGCGATTGGTGGTACGAGGCGTCAGGCGCCTTCGGCCACACCGTAACGGTCATCCCCCGCAAGGCGGCCTGCGCGTCGATGGACGACATGTTCAAGGGCCTGCTGTCCAGTTCGGCACCCGATCGGGAGGTCACCTACCAGGCCCGCAGGGACGACTGGTTCGTGATCGCCGGACGGCGCGGCGAGCACCGCTTCTACACGCGCGCCCAGTGCCGCGATCAGGCGATCGTCAGAGTCATCGTGAGTGTTCATGCCTCGCAAGCCGAGGCTCTTGGCTTCATGTTCGTCGCCGTTGCCAACAGCCTTTCCCTGAAGCCGACCCTCAATGGCCAGGCACAGCCATCTCCCCGGATCGTCTTCCCGCCGGCTCCTCCCGGCTACGCCGCGGCGTCGACCGGACCGTCCCCACCGCCGCCGTTGACGCCGCAGATACCGGAGCCTGAGCCGGCACCCCCACGCGCGCCGACCGTCGCGGTCGACAAGGCCGGCAAGACCGCCACCATCCGACTGACTCTCTTCGATGGGACCGAATTGAAGCCCCGCGAAGTCTTCGAGCGCGCTTCCGAGACGGTGTACGTCGTGCGCACCGGGCAGAAGCAAGGCTCGGCCGTGGCCATCAGCGACCGGGAGGTGGTGACGAACTGCCATGTGCTGGACTCGAACGTGCGCGCGACACTCGAGCGCGACGGACGAAAGCAGAACGCCTCGCTTACGTCGGCTAACCCAAAGGCGGATCGCTGCATCCTCACCAGCGACTCTCCCCTTCCCAAATGGGTCCGGGTTCGTCCCTATGCGGACATCAAGGTCGGGGAAAGAGCCTTTTCCATCGGCGCGCCCCAGGGTCTGGAACTGACCATTGCCGAAGGCATTGTCTCGGCCAAGCGCGTGATCGACGGCGAACGCCTGCTGCAGACCTCCGCCCCCATCTCGCGCGGATCCTCCGGCGGCGGCCTGTTCGATGCCCAAGGCCAACTCATGGGCGTTACGACCTGGATGCGCAAGGATGCGCAGAACCTGAACTTTGCCATTGCCGCCGAGGAATTCGCCAAATAGGCGATACCTTTGGCAGGCCGTTGAAAAAGTCGGAGTCTGGGCGAATAAACGAAACAAACGAAATAAACGAAATAAACGAAATAAACGAAATAGATGAGGCGGGAGGGGCGGCGCCTGATTCAGGTGGTTCCGACATAATTCCGCCTCAGTCGGAACGACCCTGGCGCCCCTGCAACGCCGCGGCGGTCTTCTCCTCGTTTTCGACATAGCCCCGGATCGCATCGTCTCCGGTCAGCGCGCGATCGGGTTCGCGTCCGTCGCCGTGCGCGATGAGCTGCAGGCAGAACCAGCCGAGTCCGGCCTTGGCGGGAACGATGCGCTCCTCGTAGGCCTCGGCACGGTCTGTGTCGCCATTCAAAAGCCGATTCGGCAGGTCGGTGTCGACGCACATCGGCCGGCCGAGCCCGATCATGTCGCACGCCCCCTCTTCCAGCGCCGCCTCCATCGCGGCGAGCGTGCGGAAGCCACCGGTGAGCATGACCGGCACCGTCGCCGCCTGCTTGATCAACCGTGCATAGTCGAGGAAATAGGCCTCCCGGCGCACCGTGCTTTCCTTCGCACCGCTGCCCATCATCGCCGGCTTCTCGTAGTTGCCGCCGGAGATCTCGATCAGGTCGACCGAGGCCTCGCCCAGCCACTTCACGACCATCAGGCACTCCTCGTTGGAGAAGCCGCCCTGCTGGAAGTCCGACGAGTTGAGCTTCACGGAGATGCAGAAATCCGGCGCCGTCGCCGTTCGCACCGCGCGCACCACCTCGAGCAGCAGCGAGGCGCGCGACGCGATATCGCCGCCCCAGCGATCTTCGCGCCTGTTGACCAGCGGCGTCAGGAACTGGCTTAGCAGGTAGCCGTGCGCGGCATGGACCTGCACGCCGGTGAAGCCCGCCTCGCGAGCGATGCGGGCGGCTTCGGCAAAGCGGCGCGGCACGTCGGCCACCTCGTCGGCCGTCATGGCGCGCGGGTGGGCGAAGGCGCTCTCGGGCAACGCCAGCGGCACCGCCGAGGGGGCCACGGGTTGCTCGCAGACGCGGCGCGGCGCCTGGCGACCGGGATGGTTGATCTGCATCCAGAGCTGCGTGCCGTTGGCGGTGCCGGCCTGCGCATAGGCACGCAACGCGTCGAGCCCGCCATTGCCATCGATCACCACATTGCCCGGGCGTTCGAGATAGCGCCGGTCGATCTGCACGTTGCCGGTGACGACCACGGCCGCCCCTCCCGCCGCCCATCGTCCGTAGAGCCGGACATGGCGCTCGGTGGCGCGGTTCAGCGCATCGGCCAGCCCCTCGGTGAGCGGCGCCTTGCCGATGCGGTTCTTGAGGACGATGCCGTTGGGCAGGGTGAGCGGCTGGGCGAGATGGAGCGGATTGGGAGAGGACATGGTGCGACTTTGCCAAACCCGCACGTCGCTCGCGAGCCTGTTGCAGCGCGAATGGACAAGTTTCTTCGGATCGTTGGTGAAGCGTAAGATGTCACTGGCTGCGCCCAACCGGCGCGATCCTTGATCGAAATCAAGGCGTAGACCCGACCCGGGTCATATCAGGTCTTTTTACAACGTACGGTCAACATGACGGCCAAAGCCGCGCTCGGCTCCCTATGGAAGTGGCGATGGCGGCTCCTGGCCGGCCTTGGCGTGATCGCCGTGCTGGCGACTTTCGGTCCGACGCTGTTGTTCGGTCCCGTGATCGCGGTCGAAGCGGTCGCCCGTCGCGACATCGTCCAGACCGTGGTCGCGGTCGGACATGTCGAATCCCGGTATCGCGTCGACATCGGGGCGCAGTTGACCGGCGTGGTCGCCAGCGTTCCCGTCGAGGAAGGCCAGGCCGTCAAGGAGGGAGACCTGCTGATCCTCCTGGACGACAAGGATCTTCACGCGGTCGTCGATCAGGCAGAAGGCGCGCTGTCCTCCGCGCAATCCCGCTTCCGGCAGATCGAGCAAAGCACCCTGCCGACTGCGCAGGAGGCCCTCGGCCAGGCGGAAGCCAACCTGCTCAACGCCCAGAAGACCTTCGACCGCACAAAACAGCTCCAGGAGGGGCATTTCGCCACAACCTCCCAGCTCGACACCGATCAGCGCGATCTCGACGTCGCGAAAACCCGCGTCCGCGCGGCCCGGCTGGTGGTCGCGATCAACCAGCCCGGCGGCACGGAATACCAGTTCGCCCAGAACGAGGTGGCGCGGGCCGAAGCGAACCTTCGGTCTGCCCAGGCGCGGCTGTCCTATGCGCGGATACTGGCCCCCCGCGACGGCACGCTGATCTTCCGTGACGTGGAGCGCGGCGACCTGGTCCAGCCCGGACGCATATTGATGAACCTGTCGCCGGCCGGTGAAATTCAGCTGGTGGTGCAGATCGACGAGAAGAACCTCGGCCTGATTGCGCTGGCGAACAAGGCGCTGGCATCCGCAGAGGCCTATCCCGACAAGACCTTTCCCGCCGAGGTCGTCTACGTCAGCCCCGCCGTGAACCTGCAGCGCGGGTCGATGGAGGTGAAGCTGCGCGTGGCGCCGGCCGACGCCCCCGCCTACCTGCGCGAGGACATGACCGTCTCGGTCGATATCGAGGTGGCGCGCAAGAAGGACGCCGTGGTCCTGCCGCTGCGTTACGTGCGCGACCTCGAAGGAGCGGCGCCCTGGGTGCTCAAGCTCGACGGCGGCCGTGCGCGACGTCAGGCCGTGAAGATCGGCCTGCGCGGCGGCAGGGTGATCGAGATCGCCGAAGGCCTTTCGGCAGGAGACCGCGTGGTCGGGCCGGATGCCACCGTTGCCGACGGCCAGCGGATACGGGCGGCCGCGCGTGAATAGATGGCTGCCGTTCGAATGGATCGCGGCGCTCCGCTTCCTGCGCGAGGGCCGCATGCAGACCCTGTTCATCATATCGGGCGTTTCGGTGGGCATTGCCGTGATCGTCTTCATGTCGGCGTTGCTGACCGGCCTGCAGGCCAATCTCACCAAGCGCGTCCTGAGCGCCCAGGCGCACATCACGCTGCAGCCGCGCGACGAGGTCGCCCGGCCGTTGAGACTGGGCGGCAAGGACCTCGAACTGGCGATCGTGCAAATGCCCCTGCAGCGCGTCCGATCGATCGACCAATGGCAGGCGCTCATGCGGGTGCTGCAGGACGACCCTGCCGTCGTCGCCGTGTCGCCGGTCGCCGCCGGATCGGCGCTGGCCGTGCGCGGCGACGCGACCCGCGCCGTCAGCATCGTCGGCATCGAGCCCGACAGCTACTTCCGCATCGTCCGGCTGCCGGACAACATCGTGGCCGGGACGGTGCGTCTCAGCAGCCGGGACATCGTCATCGGCACCGAACTCGCCCGCTATCTCGGCATCGGCGTGGGCGATCGCCTGACGCTCACGGCGGGCGCACGGACCAGCGGCGCGCTCACCGTCACCGGCATCTTCGATCTCGGGAATCGGCAAGTGAACGAACGCTACGTCTACGTTCCCCTGCGCACCGCCCAGAGCCTGCTCGACCTGATCGGCGGCGTGACCAGCATCGAACTCACGATCGCCGACGTCTATGCCGCCGAGACCGTCGCCCGCCGCCTCCAGCCGATGACCGGCGCCGCCGCGTACAGCTGGATCGCCACCAACGCGCAATTCTTCTCGGCGGTGCAGGCACAGAGCCTGTCGAGCGGCGTGATCCGCCTGTTCGTGGCGCTCTCGGTGGCGCTCGGCATCGCCAGTGTCCTCGTCGTGTCGGTCATCCAGCGCTCCAAGGACATCGGTATCCTGCGGGCGATGGGCACGTCGCGCGGCCAGACGCTGCGGATCTTCCTCATCCAGGGTGCGCTGATCGGCCTGATCGGTGCCGTCGTCGGCTCGGCTCTGGGCGCCGGCGGTTTGCTCGTCTTCCACGACCATGTGCGCCAGGCCGACGGGAGTGAACTGATTCCCCTTGTCCTCGAACGCTCGCTGTTCGTCGCCGCCGCCCTTCTCGCGACGCTGACCGGCGTGCTGGCGGCAATGGCGCCGGCGCTGCGCGCGTCCCGCCTCGACCCGGTGGTGGCGATTCGTGGCTGACGACGTCCTGCGCCTGGAGAAGGTGCGAAAGTCCTACAATGTCGGCCGTCCAAACGAGACCGAGATCCTGCATGGCATCGACCTGACGCTGGGTCGCGGCGAGTTCGCGGCCCTGATCGGACCCTCCGGCTCGGGCAAGAGCACGCTGCTGAACATCATGGGCCTGCTCGACCGGCCGACCTCGGGAAACCTGTTCATCGAGGGACACGAGACCGGCTCGCTCGACGACCGTGACCTCACCCGGTTGCGCGGCCGCAGCATCGGCTTCGTCTTCCAGCATCATCTCCTGATCACGGCCTTCACAGCCCTGGAGAACGTGATGATGCCCCTGCTGGTGGAACGCGGTTTCCCCGACGCGACCATGAAGAAGCGCGCCCTCGACCTGCTCGTCGCTCTCGGGCTGGAGCAATGGCAGAATCATCCCGCCAACGCCCTGTCGGGCGGCCAGCAGCAGCGCGTTGCCGTGGCGCGGGCGCTGGCCATGGAGCCGGCGCTGGTGCTGGCCGACGAGCCGACCGGAAACCTCGACACCAAGTCCGCCGAAGGGGTCTTCGAGATGATGCGGGAGGTCAACCGAAAGAGCGGCACCAGCTTCCTAATCGTCACCCACAGCCTGGAGATCGCGCGCGGCTGCGATCGCACCATCGAACTGGTCGACGGCCAGATCGTACCGGCCGGCGCGGTTCCCGCGGCCGACTAGAAAATCAGACGACCGTGCCGAACAGTCGGCCGATGCCGGCGGTCAGCGCCATGGCGAGCGCGCCCCAGAAGGTGACGCGGACCGTGGCGCGCCAGATGTCGGCACCGCCCGCGCGCGCGCCGATGGCACCCAGAAGGGCAAGGAAGACCAGCGAGGCCGCGCTGACCGCGACCACCAGCCGCTCCGCCGGCGCCAGCACGACCATCAGCAGCGGCATGGCCGCACCGACCGCAAAGGTTGCGGCCGAGGTCAAGGCGGCCTGCAGCGGGCGGGCCGTGGTGGTGTCCGATATTCCGAGTTCGTCGCGCGCGTGGGCCGCCAGCGCGCCCTTCGCCATCAACTGCTTGGCCACCCGGCCCGCCAGTTCCGGCTCGACTCCGCGCCCGACGTAGATCTCGGTCAACTCGTCGCGTTCGAACTCGGGACTGGCCGCCAGCTCGGCGCCCTCGCGCACGAGGTCGGCCTTCTCCGTATCGGCCTGGGAACTCACAGAGACGTATTCTCCAGCGGCCATCGACATGGCCCCGGCCACCAGACCGGCTACGCCCGCGATCAGCACGTCGCCGGGCGCGGTCGCGGCCGCCGCCACGCCCACGATCAGGCTTGCCGTCGAGACGATGCCGTCGTTGGCGCCGAGCACGGCGGCCCGCAGCCAGCCGATCCGTTGGACGAGATGGTTCTCGCGATGCAGGCGGAGCCTGGTCACGTGCTTTGCCGCAGATCGCTCTGGAGGATGAGCGGAATGATGCCGACGGACATGGTGCTGTTTCCTCAGGGAGCGGTGGCCACTCCGCCGAGGTGTCTAGGCGAATGCCACGGCGAACTCAGGCCCCCCGCAGTGCGTACAGCGGCCGACCCGAAGCGCCCCGCCGATCTGTTCGACCAGTGCCTGCACGATCTTCATGCCGAGCCCCTTGGACGCGACCGGATCGAAGCCTTCGGGCAGCGGCGGGCCCTCGTTGCAAACCGACAGAAGATGCCCGCCCTCTGGCGGCTCCTCCAGCCGAACCGTGATGATGCCTCCGCCATGCTTGGCGGCATTGGTGATCAGTTCGTTCACGATCAGGCTGAGCGGCACGGCGGTCCTGGCCGGCAGGCTCGCATCGGCACCCTCGACGACGATCGTCTGCTTGCGGCGTTCATCCGACGCCAATATCGACCTGTATTCGCCGCATAGCTCCTGAAGGAACGGCTTGAACGCCACGGACACTTGGCCGTCGAGCGCATGCAGGCGTCGGTGGACCCGGGCGAGAGTGGCGACGCGCTTGGCGGCCGTCGAGAGATGCTCGGCGGCTTCGGCGTTGGGCTCCGACCGGCTCTGCAGCGACAGCAGGCTCACGATCATCTGCAGGCCGTTGAGCAAACGGTGATCGGCCTCCATGCTCAGGACCTCGCGATTGTGGATCAGTTCGTCCTTCTGGCGCATCAAGGCTTCCTCGCTGGCAAGCGTCTCGCGCAAGCGGGTTTCCGTGCCGCGACGTTCGTCGATCTCGCGCTCGTAGCTTGCAACCGAGCGGGGCGCTTCCTTGCGGAGTCCCAGGTTGGTCGTGAAAACTTTCGAAAGCCGGGATTGTTCGAATGCCATGAGGCCGACCTCCCCCGATGTGCTCCGGACGTCCGAAGCCGGGTGACTGTAGCATGACTGCACATGGTGCCGGTTGATCTTGGTCAACCACGGCCCGCATTCGGCCATTGGCAGTTGCGGGGGTCCAGCAACGAGGCAGCGGATCCCGCCTCTGGACACCTCAATGCTTGCGCCTATTGCAACGTGGAGTCGAGACACAATGTCGGATATCAGACACTTATCCGAGTGCGACATGAGACGCATTCCCCGCGAAGGCCGCCCCGGAAGCGACGACTCGACATTGCCGGCCGGCAAGCGCAAGTTGCATCATGGCCCCGGTGCCATTGGGTGGTGCAATGCAATCGTTCATTCACCGCAAGAATCTCGAGAACTACCGAAAGCAGCTCGCCATTACGCAAGACGAGGCGACGCGCGCACAGCTCGAGGTGCTGCTGGCCGAAGAAGAAGCGAAAGAGCCAGCGGCGTCCCGGAGGCGGGACGAGGAGTGACGCGGGCTCCTTTTTTGCGACGCGCGCACATGACCAGAGAAGCACATCGAGAGATGACCAAGAGATGACACGGCGACAGCCGAAAATGACTCCCGCCAACAGGTTGCTGGCGCTGCTACCGGCCACGGATCGCGGACGCCTGGAGCGGCATCTCGAACGCATTCCCCTCACCTACCGGCAGTCGCTCTACCGCGCGCGCCAACCGCTCGACTTCGTCTACTTCATCGAGACCGGGGTCGGGTCGCTCGTCAACACCATGAGGAATGGCGCCGCCGCCGAGGTCGGCACGATCGGAAACGAGGGCATCGTCGGCCTGCCGCTGCTGCTGGGCGACGACCGCGCCCCCACCAGCGTCTATGTCCAGGTGCCGGGCCAGGGCCTGCGTATGACGGCCACGCTGTTCAGCGCCGAACTGGCGCGCAGCGCCTCGATGCGAACGGTGATGCTGCGCTACGCGCATGCGCTGTTCAACCAGGTCGCACAGTCGGCGGCGTGCAATCATTTTCACTCCCTGGAGCAGCGCTGCTGCCGCTGGATGCTGATGACGCACGACCGCATGAAGACCGACGAGTTCCTGCTGACCCAGGAGTTCCTGGCCATGATGCTGGGCGTCCAGCGCACCGGCGTCTCGGCGGCGGCGGGAAAGCTGCAGCGTCGCGGGCTGATCCGTTACAGCCGCGGCATCGTCAACATCCTCGACCGGCGCGGCCTGCGCGAGCGGTCGTGCGAGTGCTATGGCGTTTCCAAGCGCGAATTCGATCGCCTGCTGGGCAGTCCGCCCGCTCACGCGGCCCAGGCGCGCGAGGTCAAGCCCCGCGGACGGCGCATCGTCCGTGTTTGACGCGAGCCTGCTGCTCATCGCGGCCCGCCACCCGCTCCGCCGGTTCTGGCAGAGCGCGCGCCACTTCTGGCAAGGCCCGACGGCCCGGCTCGCCTGGGGCCTGGTCGCCGCGCTGGTGGTGATCACGGTGCTGCAACTGCTGGTCCAGTACCGTCTCAACATCTGGAATCGCGACTTCTTCAATGCCCTCGAGTTCCGCGACGGCGCCGAAATCTGGCACCAGACCCAACTTCTCGCGCTTTTCGCCGCGCTGAGCATCGGCCTCGCCGTGACCGCCGTGTGGGGCCGCATGACCTTTCAGCGCTCGTGGCGGGCCTGGGTCAGCCGGCACCTGATCGACGCCTGGCTGGGCGGTGGCCACTACCTTCACATCGAACTGGGAAACGGCGAGCATCAGAATGCGGAGTACCGGATCACCGAGGATGCGCGGCTGGCGACCGATGCGCCGATCGACCTCGTCGTCGGTCTGCTCGCGTCGGTGCTGACGGCCGGGACGTTCGTGGTCGTGTTGTGGCATGTCGGCGGCGCGCTGGACGCGACGGTCCTGGGGGTGAGCTTCACCATCCCCGGGTATCTGGTCGTTGCCGCCGTGGCGTATGCGATCCTGACCACGGGCACGCTGATGATCATCGGCCGCCACATGATCGGGGTCATCGAGTCCAAGAACCAGGCCGAGGCGGAACTGAAGTATGCCGTAGCCCACCTGCGCGAACGAGCGACCGGGCGCATGTCTCCGAGCGATGTCCAGGGAGCGGCATCGGAGGTCGGCTCGGCATTGAACGACGTGCTGCGGGAGTGGCATCACCTGGCCTGGCAGTACATGCGCACCACCTACATCTCCCATGGCAACACCCTGCTGGCGCCACTGGTCGGCCTGATCCTGTGCGTCCCCCACTATGTGAAGGGCACGATGCTGCTCGGGGACGTGACCCAGGCGGCGGCGGCCTTCGTCGCCGTCCAGGGTGCCTTCAACTGGCTGATCGACAACTTCCCGCGTCTCGCCGAGTGCCTTTCATCGGCCAATCGGGTCGGCAACCTGCTCCTGGCCTTCGATCAGCTCGAGGCGTCGGAGACGGCACCGGCCGCACCCGGCGACCGTCATAGGAAAGCTCCCTCGCTTCGCGAGTAGCAACACGCTAAGAGCGTGTCACATGATCCGCCGCCTCTACGACTGGGTGATCCGCCTCGCCCAACACAAGAACGCCATCCCCGCCATGGGCGTGGTCTCCTTCATGGAGAGTTCGTTCTTCCCCATCCCTCCGGACGTGATGCTGGTGCCGATGGTGCTGGCCAACCGGGCCAAGGCGTTCAGGATCGCCCTGGTCTGCACCGTCTGCTCCGTGCTGGGCGGGCTGTTCGGCTACGCGATCGGCTACTTCTTCTTCGAGACGCTCGGCGCCTGGGTGGTGAAGACCTACGGGCTGCAGGCCGGCCTCGCCACCTTCCGCGCCGGTTTCGAGGAGTACGGGACCTGGATCATCCTGATCAAGGGCCTGACGCCGATCCCCTACAAGCTGGTGACGATTGCTTCAGGGGTCGCGCATTTCGACCTGTTCACGTTCGTGTGGGCGTCCATCTTGACGCGTGGCCTGCGCTTCTTCCTCGTGGCAGCCTTGCTCTGGAAGTTCGGCGAGCCGATCCGGGCCTTCATCGAGAAGCGCCTCACCCTGCTCACCTGGATTTTCCTGTTCGCCTTGATCGGGGGCTTCGTCGTCGTCCGGTTCCTCTTCTAGGATCGTTCCATGGCTGCCACGCAGCGACTTCCCCTCCCCAGCCAGCTCGGCCTCATCGCGCTGCTCGGCAGCGGTGTCATGATCAGCGGCGCCTTCTTCTTCCAGTATGTGATGGGCTTCCCGCCCTGCGAGATGTGCCACTGGCAGCGCTGGCCGCACATCGTGGCCATGGTCGCGGGCCTCGCCGCCTTCGCCGCGTCGAGCCGCCCCCGGCTCGCCACGACCTTCGTGGTCATCGCCATTGCCGCCATCGCCGTCAGTTCGGCGATCGGGATCTTCCATGCCGGCGTCGAGTATCGCTGGTGGGCGGGCCCGCAATCCTGCACCGGCACGGTGCCGACGGGCCTCTCGCCGGAGGAGCTGAAGAAGTACCTGTTCGGCGCCAGGATGGTCCGCTGCGACGCGATCGTGTGGTCCCTGTTCGGCATCTCGATGGCCGGCTGGAACGCGATCCTGTCGGCGATCCTGGCGACCGGCCTCGCCTCTTCCCTCTCACGGATGGCCAGAACATGAAGACCGCCGACAACCGCAATCCCGGCGATCCCGACGCCCGTGAGGTGGTCGAGCGCACGATCCGCGTCGACCAGGCCGGCGAATTCGGCGCCGTGCGCATCTACCAGGGCCAGCTGGCGGCGTTGCGCTGGACCGGTCGCTCCAACAGCGAGACCGGCCGTCGCATCCAGCACATGGCGGCCCAGGAGCGCGAACACAACAAGGTGTTCGACCGCCTGCTGGTCGAGCGCCGCGTGCGGCCGACCGTCCTGTCGCCGCTGTGGAACGTGGCGGGCTTCGCCCTGGGTGCCGCTACCGCGCTGATGGGCGACAAGGCGGCGATGGCCTGCACCGTCGCCGTCGAGGAGACGATCGAAGAGCACTACGCCCACCAGGCCGCGGCGCTGGGCGACGACGAGGCGGAGCTGCGCACGACGGTCGAGAAGTTCCGCGACGAGGAGATCGAGCATCGCGACACCGCACTGGCCGCCGGCGCCGAGCAGGCCCCCGCCTACGAGGCGCTGTCGGCGGTGATCAAGACGGGCTCTCGCCTCGCCATCTGGCTATCGACACGGATTTAAACACCGCGAAAAGAGGTCCCTCGACTGCGCGCCTTCGGCGCTCCGCTCGGGACGACGGTTAAATGCAACCCGTCGTCCTGACCGGAGCCTCGCGCAGCGAGGCGGAGTGGAAGGACCTCTCTTCGTCGGTGTTGGCGACGACGGAGCGGATCAGTTTTGATCGAGTTCGCTGTCCCAATAGAGGAAGTCGCGCCAGCTCTCGTGCAGGTAGCCCGGCGGGAACGCCCGCCCGTGTTCCTGCAGCACCTGGGTCGAGGGCTCGACGGGCGCACAGCGCAGCATCAACCCGCTCTCCTTGAGCAGCATGTTGCCCTTCCGCAGGTTGCAGGGGCTGCAGGCGGTGACGACGTTCTGCCAGCTCGTACGGCCGCCGCGCGACTTCGGGATCACATGGTCGAAAGTGAGTTCGCTGGTGGCGAAGTCGCCGTTGCAATACTGGCAGGTGAAGCGGTCGCGCAGGAACACGTTGAAGCGCGTAAAGGCCGGCCGCCGAGCCGCCGGCACGTATTCCTTGAGCGCGATGACGCTGGGCAGCCGCATCTCGAAGGTCGGGCTGTGGATCGTGCGGTCGTATTCAGAGACGACGCTCACCCGGTCCAGGAACACCGCCTTCACGGCATCCTGCCAAGACCAGACGGACAGGGGAAAATACGACAGGGGCCGAAAATCGGCGTTGAGCACCAGCGCGTGGCAGGACTCAAGGCCGGGCGCCACGGTTAGGCCCGCCGCCGCCGCAGGATGGGACTACTCGGAAAATCGATGCGGTCCAACATGCCGGCCATAGTGGCCGGACTCCCGGTGAAACACAATATCCGGGAGCCATCGTCACCGACATGTCATTGAGGATAGGGTCCTAGCGGCTCAGACGCTCCCGGGCGCCGGCCTCGGAACCAAGGGTGGCGGCGGCGGTCGCCAGCGCCACCACCGAAAGCACCATGACGGCGGCATAACCGCCGGTCAGGTCGTGCAGCACGCCGCCGATCCAGGCCCCCAGGAAGCCCCCCAGCCCCATGCCGATGGCGATCAGCCCGTAGATGCGGCCGAAATGCGCGCCGCGATAGCGCAGGGTGGCCAGGGTCGAGATCATCGGCCCGCGCGAGCCCATGCTGCCGCCGAACAGCAGCACGAAGGTCCACAGCCAGAAATCGTCGTCCGGCCCGCGCACCAGCGCCAGCGCCCCGACCCCGGCGATCGAGCAGGCATAGGCCAGGATCGCCGCCAGCCGGCGGCCGCCACGGTCGGCCAGCCACGAGAAGCCGATCATGCCGAGCGGCGTCAGGAAGCCCGCGACCGCCATCGCGCGTGCCGCGTAGGGGCCGTCCATGCCGCGCTCGAGCAGATAGACCATGGTCTGCGGCATCAGCGCGAAGATGCCGATCGAGGTCAGCGCGAACGACGAGGTCAGCGCCCAGAACGGCCAGTCGCGCAACGCCTCGCCCACCGTGACGCCGGGCGCCGCCGTCTCGCGCAGCTTGGCGAGGCCCGGCGCGCCGCGCTCGATCTTCTTCCACGGCAGCACCAGCAGCAGCGGGATGAAGATCGCGCCCACGCCGGAGAAGACGAGATAGGCGTGGCGCCAGCCGTCCGTCTCGATGAGATATTGCGCCGCCGGAAAAGTCGCCATCGCGCCGACACCGGAGGCCGACCAGCAGACGGCGAGCGGCACGCCGAGGCGATTGGCCGGAAACCAGCGGGCGATCAGCGACGAGGACAGGATTCCGGAGAGCGATGCCGCGCCGAACCCCATCATCAGCCCCATCGACAGATAGAGGTGCCAGAGATGGCTGGCCTGCGAGGCGACCGCGGTGCTGGCCGCCGCCGCGACCGCGCCGACCACGGTGAGGGCGCGCAGGCCGAAACGGTCGAGGATCCAGCCGGTGATCGGCGCGGCAGTGCCGCCGACCAGCAGCGCGAAACTGTAGATCAACGTGACCGAGCCTCGATTGGCGTCGAAGGCGTGCTGCAGCGCCGGCACAAAGACGAGGAAGGTGTCGCTGATCGAGCGACTGGCCACGCCGAGCGCAAAACACAGCGCCACGAGCGCCCACGGCAGAGCCGATCCCATCACCCCCAACCTCGACGAGCGCGGCATCCGATGCAAGCCTAGAGACGGCCCGGCAGGCTTGCATTCTCCGCATGCGCGCGGCAGCTTCGGCGCCCGGTTTTCACGCTGCGAGGGCCACGGTGGACGACACTCTCATCATCAAGGCCGGCTTCAACGGCCCGCGCCTCTCGGGCAATGGCGGCTATGTCGCGGGCCTGCTGGCCGAGCGCTACACCCGCACCTTCGGCGGTGGCGCTGGCGGCAGTGGGGGCGCCGTCGAGATCACGCTTCGCGCGCCGATCCCCATCGAGACCCCGATGAACCTCGTGCGCGAGGACGTGGCCCTGACGATGCGCGATGGCGATACGCTGATCTGCGAGGCGCGCGCCGGAAAGGTCGACCATCTCGATCCGCCGAAGCCGCCGTCGGACTGGAACGAGGTGATGCATCAGGACGCGGTCGGCGGCTGCGGCGACGGCAGCGACTTCCAATGGTGCCTCGTCTGCGGTCGCAGCCGCGGCGTCGGCGATGGCTTGCGCGTATTCGGCAGCCACTCGGGCAGCGGTACGTCTCTCTCCTGCTACGTGCCGCACGCCAACCACGCCGACGGCGACGGCCGCATCAGGCCGGAGTTCCTGTGGGGCACGCTCGACTGTCCCGGCGCCTGGGCCGCCCAGGATCCCGACGACATCCGCCCCGCCCTCACCGGCCGCATGACCGCGAAGGTGTTCGACCGCCCCAGGGTCGGCGAACGCTGTGCCGTCGTCGGCTGGCGCATCGGCGCCGAGGGCCGCAAGCTCTATTCAGGGACCGCGCTCTATACGGAGTCCGGCCGCCTCTGCGCGATCGGACACTGCACGTGGATCGTATTGAAGGAATAGAGGGACAATGTCCCCGCTCCTCATCCTTCTGATTGCCGCCGTCGTGGCCTTCGTCCTGCTGCTGAAGTTCGGCCCAGACCCACGACGAAACGCGACCGACTTCTTCATTGCCGGGCTCGCCGCAGTGAACATTGCAGGTGTCCTCGGCCTCGCATGGTTCGTGGTCGAGATGCTCATACATGACGGCGTGATGGTCCTGGAGATGCTGAGCTGTGTCGTTGCGATGTCGCTCCTGGCGGTGACCACCGCCGGCGCCCTCCTGCTCAAGCGTCGTGGCAGGAAGAAGACCGCGATCATCCTGTCGGGAGTCACGGCCCTGCCGGCGATCTTCGTCTACGGGTTTCTGGTCTACCTCGACGCCAATCCGATCGACTGGCGCTGACGCGGTCAGCGCTCGCGCACGAAGATCACGGCCGCTTCGTCGGCATAGGCCTGGCGCCAGCCCGGCAGGCGGGCCATCAGGCGGTTGGCCGGCTGGTCGGGCGGCATGAAGGTCCAGTCGATGCGGTTGCGTTCGAGCAGCTGCTCCAGCGGCTCGCCGCCGCGCAGGCCGATCGTGTCGGCGTAGCGCCGGATGAAATCGCGGCCATAGAGCTCGCCGCGGCCGTCGATGAAGGTCGGCACGCCGGCATGGATGAGATAGCCGCCGAACACATAGTGGTTGAGCACGCGGCCGCCGATCCCCGCCTGCTTCACATAGGCCATCGCAGTCGAGGGCATGGTCGAGAGCGGTGGCACAATGCCGCCGTAGCGCACGAGGCCGAGCGCGATCAGAGCGCAGCAGCCGACCCCCACGACGGCGGCGGCGCGCCCGGCCGGCAGCGCCAGCGCGGCAGCCTGGCCGGGGAGCGAACCGTCGCGGCCGGCGGAGGAATCGGGCCGCAGCGCCGGCCACTGACGCGCCAGCAGCGGCGCCAGCGCCAGCGGCGCGAGCATGGCCAGCAGCTCGGCATTGAAGGCGTAGCGCAGATAGAGGTGCAGCAGGCCGAGCACGATCAGGAGCCGCAGCAGCGGCAGCTTCAGACCGCGCGACAGGGCGGCATAGAGAGCGATCAGAAGCACCAGCTCCTGCAGCGGCGCCTTCTGGAAGTCGGGTGACTTCCATTCCGCGATGAAGGCCAGCGTGTCGTCGAGGGCGAAGATGCGCAACGTCACCCAGATCGATTCGGGACCGTAGGGCGTGATGCAGGCCGCGACGAACGAGGCGATGCCGAACTTCGCCCAGCCGGACAGCAAGGTCTTGCGCTCCGCGGCATCGCGCGCGCCGACCACCGCCTCGACCGCGAAGGCGACGCCCAGCAGCAGGCCCATGATGAAGCTGCCATGCAGGTTGGCCCACAGCAGCATGACGAGCAGCAGCAGCGGCGCGGGCGGACGGCGCTCCTCGACGGCGCGCACGAGGCCCGCCATCCAGACCAGCATGAACGGAAAGGCGAGCACCGCCGGCCGCGCAAGGAAGTGCGGCAGGGTCATCGCGATGGCGGCCAGCACGAACACCGCGGCCGGCAAGGGTCGCAGATCGCGCAGCAGGAGCCGCAGCATCATCGCGAAGGAGACGGCGAGCGCGCCCGCGGCCAGCACGGTGACACCGCCCCAGCCGCCGAGCTTGAACGCGACCGACATCAGGAGCTGCGACAGCCACTCCTTGGCGATCCACGGCTGGCCCGCGAAGGAGAAGGAGAACGGATCGGCCGTCGGCACCGCGCCCTTGGCCAGCATCCAGTTGCCGACCGCGATGTGCCAGTGGGTATCGGGATCGGCCAGCAACGGCAGTCCGCTGCCGTTGGCAAGACAGATGAAGAGGAGCAGCCCCAGCACCAGCGGCCAGGACAGCGACCATGCCGAGCGCGGTTGCGCGACGCGCGCGGCCTCATCCTCGGGAAAATCAGGGGAAACCGTGAGGCCGGAAGAGACGGCCATGCAGGGGTGGCTCCGAAATCAGGGGAACAAGCACCCCTAATCAATTGATATACATTACAATTTCTTCGGACACCACTAATAGATTGCAGTGCGCGGACGACGGCGGGATCGTGCCTCCGGCGAATGCACGAAAGGAAAGACGATGCAGGCGGCGCCCCTTCTCAAGGATCTCGTGCTCGTGGGCGGCGGCCATTCGCATGTTCATGTGGTGAAGAGCTTCGGCATGATGCCGATGCCGGGGGTGCGGCTCACCCTGATCGGGCGGGACATCGAGACGCCCTATTCCGGCATGATCCCGGGCTTCGTGGCCGGCACCTATTCCTTCGACGAGTGCCATATCGACCTCGCGCGACTCTGCGCTTGGACCGGCGCGCGATTGATCCACGCCGAAGCGATCGGGCTCGATCGCGCGAACCGGCGGGTGCTGCTGAAGGATCGGCCGCCGGTCTCCTACGATCTCGTGTCGCTCGACGTCGGCTCCTCGCCCAGCATGGGCGCGATCGCCGGCGCGGCCGAGCATGCGACGCCGGTGAAGCCCATCGCCGAGCTCGGCCGCCGCTGGCTGGGCTTCCTCGAACGCGTGAAGGACTGGCAGGGCGCGTTGCGCATCGCCGTGATCGGCGGCGGCGCGGGCGGTGTCGAGCTGGCGCTGGCCATCGACCATCGGCTGCGTCAGGTCGCGCGCAACGCCGAGGTCTCCGTCACGCTGGCCACCAAGGGCGAGATCCTGTCGGGCCAGGCGGTCGGCGCGCGACGGCGGATGCGCGCCATCTTCGCGCGTCGCGGCGTGCGGCTGCTGGAGAACGCCGCCACGACCCGCATCGACGCCGATGCGGTTCATCTCGAAACCGGCGAGCGCCTGCCGGTCGACGACGTCTTCGTCGTGACGCAGGCCAGCGCCGCGGCCTGGTTCGCCGGTACCGGCCTGCCGCTCGACGAGCGCGGCTTTTTCGCGGTCGAGCCGACCCTGGCCTCGAGCGGCGATCCGCTGGTGTTCGCGGCCGGCGACTGTGCCAGCGTGACCGCCCATCCGCGTCCCAAGGCCGGCGTCTTCGCCGTGCGCCACGGGCCGCCGCTCGCGGCCAACCTGCGCCGTGCCCTGCTGGGGCAGACGCCGGAACCCTTCACGCCGCAGCGACGCTATCTCTCGATCCTCGGCACCGGCGACGGCAACGCCGTGGCGACGCGCGGCTCGTGGGCCTTCGAGGGCTCGTGGGTGTGGCGCTGGAAGGACCATATCGACCGCAAGTGGATGCGCATGTATCGCGAGCCGCCGGCGACGCCGATGAACCCGGCCGCACGCGCCGCCCCGCCTGATCCGGCGCTGGCCGATGCCGAGGCGAAACGCCTGCTGACCGATATCGGCATGCGCTGCGGCGGTTGCGGCGCCAAGGTGGGCGCCGGCGTGCTCGATCGCGTGCTCGCGCGGCTCGGCCCCTCGCCAGGCTCCAACGTCACGATCGGCCTCGATGCGCCCGACGATGCGGCGATGATCGAGGTGCCGCCGGGCCAGGCGCTGGTGCAATCGGTCGATTTCTTCCGCACCTTCATCGACGATCCCTTCGCCTTCGGCGAAGTCGCCGCCGTGCATGCCCTGGGCGACATCTGGGCGATGGGGGCGAAGCCGCACAGCGCGCTCGCGCTGGCGGTCGTGCCGGCGGCGGCCGAACGGCTGATGGAGGAAGACCTCTTCCAGATGCTGTCGGGCGCGCGGCGCATCCTCGACGGCGCGGGCTGCGCGCTGATCGGCGGCCATTCCGGCGAAGGGCCCGAGGCGGCGCTGGGCTTCTCGGTGAACGGCCTCGTCGTCGCCTCGCAAGCCTTGCGCAAGGGCGGACTGAAACCAGGCGACAAACTGGTGCTGACGAAGCCGCTCGGCACCGGCGTGATCTTCGCCGCTGCGATGCGCGGCATGGCGAAGGCGAGCTGGATCGACAGCGCGCTCGCCTCGATGCGGACGCCGTCGGGCGATGCTGCACGTGCGTTGTTGCCGGCGGGCGCGCATGCCTGCACCGACGTGACGGGCTTCGGCCTCGCCGGCCATCTCGCCGAGATGATACGCGCCAGCGGCAATGTCATGGTCGAGCTGCATCTCGACTCGCTGCCGGTGCTTCCCGGCGCGCTTGAACTGTTCGCGCAAGGCTTCGCAAGTTCGTTGCAACCAGCGAATCTGCGCGCGCGCCATCTCATCGATGGACTGGACCACGCATCGCATCACGCGAAGATTCCGCTGCTGTTCGATCCGCAAACTGCGGGTGGATTGCTCGCTTCACTGCCCGCCGATGCATCGCTCAGCGACCACATGACTCACATCGGCACGATAAAATCACGCGAAGAATGCGTGACAGGAATAAGAATCGTGATCTAGATGCAATCAGGAGCGGTGCGATCTGTGCCGTTCCTTGACATGAACAGGGAGATTTCAGATGGCTGCGAAGAAGAAGGTTGCGAAGAAGAAGGCGGTGAAGAAGGCCGTTGCGAAGGCGAAGACCAAGACCGCCGCCAAGAAGGTTGTGAAGAAGGCCGCCAAGAAGGCAGCTTCCAGCCGCAAGCGTCGCTAGACTGGTGCGAGGGCCCGGCAACGGGCCCTCCAGCATCGGGAGGCGACGACGGCGACATGGCACACGCGAAGGCAAGCATCGGCACGACCAACTACGCAACCGCCATCACGACCGGCCACGCCGGACACCACAAGCTCACGGCCGACGAAGGCCCTGAACTGGGCGGCACGGACGCCGGCCCCGCCCCCTACGATCTCCTCACCTCGGCGCTGGGCGCCTGCACGGTCATCACGCTCCGCATGTATGCCGAGCGCAAGCAGTGGCCGGTCACGGCAGTCCATGCCGACATCCACTTCAGCCGCGATGGCGACAAGCAGCGCATCGACCGGGTCCTCACGATCGAGGGCGAAGTCGACGACGAGCAGAAAAAACGCATGGCCGACATCGCGGAGCGCACGCCGGTGACTCTGACCCTGAAGAACGGCCTGGAAATCAGGACGTCGCTGGCGTGATTCTCGTCGTCTCGACCGAAGCCTTGCGCAGCAGGGCGTAGTGGAGAGACCTTTTCTCCACGATTTGCCTGCCAATTTGCCGATAGAAGATCTCTCCACTGCGCGCCTTCGGCGCTTCGGTCGAGATGATGGAATCTACTTCCCCCGCGCCTTCCACGCCTCGAAGTCGCGCCTGGCTTCCTCGCCGGCGACGGGGAACAGCCCCTTGAGCGACCGCCCGCGCGCTACCTCGGCTTCGGCGAATTCCTCATAGGCATAGGTGTCGAGCGCCTCCTGGGCCACGGCCTCGACGATGTCGGGCGGGATCACGAGCACCGCGTCGCGGTCGCCGACGATCACGTCGCCGGGATAGATGGCGACGCCACCGCAGGCGATGGGCAGGTTGAGGTCGACCGGCCGATGCGCGATCGGGCTCGGCGGCGAGGATGGGCGGCGGTGATAAGCCGGCAATCCCGTCTTGTGCACGCCGTCGGTGTCGCGGAAGCCACCGTCGGTGACGATGCCGGCCGCGCCGCGCGCCTTCAGCCGGCCGACATACAGATCGCCCGCCGACGCCGCCCGCGAATCGCCGCGCGAGTCGATCATCAGCACATGACCCGGCGGGCACTCCTCCATCGCCTGCGGCTGCACCATCGAGCGGTTGGTCGAGGTCGGTCCGTCCTTGTCCTCGCGCGAGGGAATGAAGCGCATCGTGAAGGCGATACCCACCATGCGCGGCTGCTCGGGCCGGATCGGCCACACGTCGTATAGGGTCATGCTGCGCAGGCCGCGCTTGTTAAGCACGCCGGTCAAAGTCGAGGTGCCGACCCTGGCCAGCGCCTCTCGCAGATCGGACGACAGGACGGTCATGACGTTTCTCTCCCTCGCTTTCCGCCAGACGTTAGCCGATAATTCCCGGCATGCGCGTTGAAATCCTCTGTACCGGCGACGAGATCCTCACCGGCAAGACCATCAACACCAACTACAGCCACATGGCCCGCCGCCTCGTCGAAATCGGGCTGGGCGTGCACTGGGGCACCACTGTCGGCGACGACCGCGAGAGTCTGCTGAAGGCCTTCCATCAGGCCAGCGAGCGCGCCGACGCGGTGATCGTCAACGGCGGGCTGGGGCCCACTGTCGACGACCTCTCGCAGGAGATCGCGGCCCAGGCCTGCGGCGTCGAGCTGGTGCGGAGCGACTACTGGATGACACGGATGGAGGAATCCTACGCTCGGCGCGGCCGGGTCATGCCGCCCAACAACGTGAAGCAGGCGATGCTGCCGGCCAATGCCGAGTTCATCGACAATCCGATCGGTACCGCCTGCGGCTTCGCCGTCACCATCGGCAAGGCGCGCTTCTTCTTCACGCCCGGCGTGCCGCGCGAGATGCGCCGCATGCTGGACGAGCAGGTGCTGCCGCGCCTCCTGGCGATGAGCGGTCTCACGGGCGTCACCCGGCTGAAGCGCTTCCACACGTTCGGCATCGGCGAGTCGCGCGCCGACCAGATGCTGGGCGACATGGACGTGTTCAAGGACGAGGGCGGCATCAAGCTCGGCTTCCAGGCGCATTACCCGCAGCTCGAGACCAAGCTCGCGCTCCGCGCCGACGACGAGACGGCCCTGGCCGCCCTGCTCGCCCCGGCCGAGGCCGAGGTGCGCAAGCGGCTGGGCAACTTCATCGTCGCCGAGGACGACCAGACCATCGAAGGCGTGATCCTGGGCAGGCTGCTGGCGAGCGGATCGACCCTCGCCATCGCCGAGACGGTGACCGGGGGCCATCTCGCCGCGCGCATCGCCCCGCTGCCCGGCGCCGAACGGGCGTTCCGGCGCGGCACCATCGCGCGCGTTCCTTCCGAGCTCGGCGCCACGGCGGTCGCGCCCGATCAGGCCGCCATCGTCGCCAAGGCGCTGCGCGCCTCGAGCGGCGCCAGCCACGCGCTGGTCGTGCTGCTCGAACTCGACGAAGGCACCGACCGGCCGGACATGGGCGGCAACATCTGCATCGGGCTCGCCGACGCGAACGGCGCGGTCACGCGACAGGCTCGCCTGGTCGGCGGCCGCGACTGGGTACGCATCGGCGCGACGGAGCTAGGCCTCGACTGCCTGCGCCGTCACCTGCTCGGCCTGCCGGTGGATGAACGCATCGATTTCGAGCGGCGTTGACCGGGCCGCCTTACTGAACGGATAGGAGCAACGCATGGCCGTCGTCGAAACCGAGAAGCACGGGCAGATCTTCGTCGTACGGATGAACAGGCCCGATCGTCTGAACGCCCTCAATCACGAGATGCGCACCGAACTGTCGGCGGCGTGGAACACGTTCCGCACCGCCAAGGATCTCGAGGTCGCGATCTTCACCGGCGCCGGCCGCGGCTTCTGCGCCGGCGAGGACATGAAGGAATCGCTGAAGGACGGCGCGCCGGGCGGCCGCCGCCCGGAGATCGAGGACCCGTTCATGTCGGGCAAGCTCGAGAAGCCGGTGATCGCCGCGATCAACGGCTTCGCCATGGGCGGCGGCTTCATGCTGGTCGAGCGCACCGACCTGCGCGTTGCCGTGCGCGAGGCGGTATTCGAGGTCTCCGAGGCCAAGCGCTGGCTGCTCGGCGGCTACAATCACGGCCACATCGCCAACCTGCCCTATCCGGTGGCGATGGAGATGGCGCTCGGCTTCCGCTTCACCGCGCAGCGCTTCTACGAGATCGGCTTCGTCAACCGCCTGGTCGATTCCGCCGAGCTCATGCCGACGGCGATGTCGATGGCCGAACATCTGCTGACCCTGCCGCCGGCCTCGCGGGTGAACACGGTGCACATGATGCGCCAGATGCGCCCCGCCCCCGGCCCCGACCTGCAGAAGCTGGCGGCCGCTCTGCACGAGCACGGCGCGAAGAGCGACCTGATGGAATCCCGTGCCGCCTTCGCCGAGAAGCGCAAACCCAACTTCAAGGGCTGGAACGACCCGGAAGACCGGTATCGGCTGCCGACTCTCGAGAGCGTGAAGAAGACGTAGCCTAGTACGCCTGCCCCACGCATCGAGCGGCGACGGTCTCGATGATCGCGCCGCGGGTGTCGGCGTAATAGATGTAGGTCCCGGTCTCCAGTCCGCGCTTGATGCCGATGATGATCGTATCGCTCGGCACGATGTTGTTCAGCAGGACGAGATAGCGGTCCGCCAGCTGGACCGAGGCGCGCACCGGGGCGGCGCCATTGTAGATTACGGTCGGCTCGCCACCGCGGTTGACGATGGCGAACTTGGCACCGTCGTCGGCGACGCAGACCGACTGGCCGTCGACGTTCAGCGCCGGTACGGGCGCCATCACCGTCGCCTGGCCCGCCGTCCGGCCGGGCAGCGGCGCAGAGGGCGGCAGGCCCCAAGGCGCAAGCTGGCTCGGCTGGTTGAGCGGCGGCACCGGCTTGGGTTTCGGCGTGGCTTGCGGCTTCGTCTCGACCGCCGGCTTCGGCTCGGACGGCCGCGCAGTCTCGGCCGCCATGACCTGCAGACCCGGCCCCTTCACCGCGCGCGTGGCAAGATAGCCGCCGACCCCGATGAAGGTCATCAGCACGATGGCGACGACCATGATCGAACGCCGCCGCGCCATCGCGGCGGCGTGCGGCAGGTAGGCCGTCGGCTGCGCGGGCCTGGGCGGGAGCAACGGTCTGAACGGACGCCTTCTTGCCGGCGGACCAGCGGCGGGTCTCGTGACGGCTTTGGAGGTGGTCTTGCCGAACAGTTTCTCCGCGATCGTCGCTTTCGGGGCCGCCTTCGCCGCCCACGCGGCCGCGGCGGCCTGTTCGCGCCGGGTCCGCTCGGCATCGAGCGCCGCCTGCACCCTTGAATCGTACCGCGCGCGCGCGTCCGGATCGGAGAGCGTCTGGTAGGCGTCGGTGATCTGGCGGAAATTGAACGCAGCGAGTTCGGGATTTCCGGCCGCCACGTCGGGATGATAACGCTTGGCCAGTGCCACGTAGGCGGCACGGATCGTTGCCGCGTCAGCCGTTCTCGGCACGCCCAGCACCAGGTAATGATCGACGTCGATCCTCATCGCCCCGTCAGTCTACCGGATTCCGCCGCCGGCGGCCCGGATTTCGCGCATTGAATGTTTTTGCGGGGGACGGGCAGCCTTCCCCGGCATATCCTCCCGAAAACGGAGGAAACACCAATGGCCTATCAGTCGATCGAAGTGCGCAAACTGACGCCGTCCATCGGAGCGGAGATATTCGGTGTCGATCTCGGAAAGCCGCTCGGCAACCAGCAGTTCCAGGAGGTGCACGATGCGCTGATGGAGAACCTGGTGATCTTCTTCCGCGACCAGAAGATGTCGATGGAACAGCACAAGGAGTTCGGCCGGCGTTTCGGGCCGCTGCATGTCCATCCCAACGCTCCCATCACCTTCCCCGAGCATCCCGAGATCCTGGTGATCAAGGCCGATGAGAATTCGAAGCATGTCGCGGGCGAGGAATGGCACACCGACGTGTCGTGCGACCTCGAGCCGCCGATGGGCTCGATCCTCCATCTCACCGAGGTGCCGCCGGAGGGCGGCGGCGACACGCTGTTCGCCAACATGTACCGCGCCTACGACACGCTCTCCGAGCCGATGAAGCGGATGCTGCAGGGGCTGACCGCGCTGCACGACAGCTCCAAGGCGCACTACTATCGCGTCAAGGCCACGGATCGCAACGACATCAAGTTCCCCAACGCCGAGCACCCGATCGTGCGAACGCACCCGGTGACCGGCAGGCAGAGCCTCTACGTCAATCGCGGCTTCACCCTGCGCATCCCGCAGCTCAAGCGCCCCGAGAGCGACGCGCTGCTCGAAATGCTCTACCGCCACATCGAGACGCCGGAATTCCAGTGCCGCTTCAAGTGGCAGCCAAACTCGGTGGCCTTCTGGGACAATCGCTGCGTCCAGCACCACGCGATGTTCGACTACTTCCCGCACCGCCGGTACGGCCACCGCGTAACGGTCTGCGGCGACAGGCCTTTCCTGCGCGTGAACTGACGTGGGGCGGGGCGGCCTTTACAGCCGCCCGGCCTTCGACCTATATCCCTGACACCATGCTGCGTTTCGCGACCAAAACGACCACGACTACCAAAACGACCACCTTCGGTGGGCCGGCGAGGACGTGCGCGTAAAGTCGAACGTGACATAGGACAACCTCACAGGCCCCGCCGGTTTCGGACGGGGCTTTGTCTTTCCAGGCGTCCGTCTCTCCGGCTTCAACGAAGGAGACAGACATGGGTTCTAGACCTCTCACAGTGGCGATCGTCGGCGCGACCGGCGCCGTCGGCATCGAGTTCCTGCGCTGCCTGGCCGAGCGCCGCTTCCCGGTGAAGGAGCTGCGCCTGCTCGCCTCCGCCCGCTCGGCAGGCCGCGAGCTGTCGTTCGACGGAAAGGCCCTCGTGGTCCAGGAACTGACGGAGAAGAGCTTCGAAGGCGTCGACATTGCCCTGTTCTCGGCCGGTGGCGGAATCTCGAAGCGCTACGCCCCCATCGCCGTCGCGGCCGGCGCCATCGTGGTCGACAATTCCTCGGCCTTCCGGATGGATCCCGAGGTTCCGCTGGTGATTCCCGAGATCAATGCCGGCGCGATCGCCAACCACAGGGGCATCGTCGCCAATCCCAACTGCGCGGCGATCATCGCCATTACGCCGCTGTGGCCGATCCACCAGCACAATCGCATCAGGCGCATGAACATCGCCACCTACCAGGCCGCGTCGGGCGCCGGTGCGGCGGCAATGGACGAGCTGGCCGATTCGACCCGCGCCTATCTCGACGGCCGCGCCTTCAAGCCGAAGGTGCTGCCGCATCCCTACGCCTTCAACCTGTTCAGCCACAACACCGCGATCGATCCTGCGACCGGCTACAACGACGAAGAGACCAAGGTCATGCGCGAGACCCGCAAGATCTACGGCGACGAGGAGCTTCGGCTGTCAGCGACCTGCGTGCGCGTCCCGGTTCTGAGGGCCCACGCCGCCGCCGTCACCTTCGAGTGCGAACGGCCGATCGACGAGGCGCGCGTGAGGGCGCTGCTTGCCAGCGCACCGGGCGTGCGCATCGTCGATGATCGCGAACGCAACCTGTTCCCGATGCCGCGCGATGCCAGCCAGCAGGACGACATCCTGGTTGGCCGTATTCGCCAGGACCTGGGCGATCCGACGGGCCACTCGATCTCGTTGTTCGTGGCCGGCGACCAGCTCCTGAAAGGGGCCGCACTGAACGCCGTGCAGATCGCCGAACACCTGCTCGCGGCCTAGTACGGCGTCGTCTCGACCGCGGCCTGCTTCCGCGAGGCTGCGGTCGAGACGACGGACCGACCTACTTCTTCTTCGTGGGGCGGCTGGCGTGGCTGGCCTCGCCCATGCTCTTGACCAGCTCGTAGATGCGCCGGCGCACGGGCTCGTCCTGGATCCTGTAGTAGGCCCGCACGAGCTGCAGCGTCTCGCGCTTGATCAGCGGGTCCTTCTCGGTCGCGAAGGGGGTTCCCGCCTCGCCGAAACCAGTGCCTCTTTTCACCTTGGCTGCCATCGGGCGGCCCGAGAGGGCGTTCCCCGGCATCTCGTCGAAGAAGTATGAAACCGGAACGTCGAGGGCCCTGGAGAATTCGTAGAGCCGGCTCGAACCCACCCGATTCGCGCCCCGTTCGTACTTCTGGACCTGCTGGAAGGTGAGGCCGACGGCCTCCCCCAGCTTGGTCTGGCTCATGCCCAGCAGCGTGCGCCGCTGACGCATACGAACACCGACATGCGCATCAACGGGATGTGATTTGGCCATCTATCTCTCTTCCATAGTGTTCACGAGCCCGTGAGCCGGACCGGCGGGCGCCCGGCAAAACTCCTGCCCCGGCTTTTCGTACGCTTGGGAACGCTTTGCGGACCACGCGAAGCGAGTTTCGCTGACTCAGGCGAACTGCAACCCGACGTTGCCCCGTTCCGGACAATACGTCCAATATCGTTGTCGGCTCGCACTGATACCATTATGGTATCAACCCATGGACCTCAGAACGCTTCGCTATTTCAGCGCCGTGGTGCGCGAGGGTCATTTCGGGCGCGCCGCGGTTTCGCTGGGCATCGCCCAACCTCCCCTCACCCGTCAGATCCAGAAACTGGAACGCGAACTGGGGGTCGTTCTGCTCCACAGGAGCCAGAAGAAATTCGAGGTCACGGAGGCCGGACTGCTGCTCTACGAGCGCGCTCGGCGCCTTCTGGATGGTGCCGAACAGGCCGAAGCCGACGTCCGGCGCCTGGGAACCGGAGAGACCGGCAGGCTCGTCATCGGCTTCGTGCGCTCCACCCCCTTCACGATCCTCCCGGGCATCGTCGTCCGGTTTCGCGCCGCCTTTCCCGACGTCGAACTCGACCTGCGTGAGATGAGCAACCCGAATCAGGTGAAATGCCTCGAGAACGGCATCATCGATGTCGGCCTGCTGCGTCCGCCGATCAGCAGTCGGTCCCTGCAGATGGTGACGCTGATCCGCGAACCGTTCCTCGCACTCGTCCCGGCGGGCCATCCCCTCGCCCGGCGCCGGACGACCACGATCCGGCAGCTCGCCGCAGAACCGTTCGTGATGTACTCCCGCGCCGGCTCGCCGCTGATTCACGCCCGCGTGATGGAGATGTGCCGGCGGGCCGGGTTCGAGCCTCGCATTGCGCAGTATGCCGACCAGATCCATACCGTCGCGAGCTTCGTCGGGGCGGGCCTGGGGGTCGCCCTCTCGCCCTCGACGGTCACCAGTTACAACATGTCGGGGCTACGCTGCCTTGCCGTCGCCGACAAACCCGCACCGCTGCCGGTGGTGGCCGTATGGCGTACCGGAAACGCCTCCGTCCTGGTGCGCAACTTCAATCGCATCGCCCGGGAGGCCGCCTCGGCGTGGCGGCCTCCGGAACAGCCGGGCTGAGGCAAGGCTCCGTCAGTCGGCCTTCTTCGACAGCATCTTGAAGTCCGTGTCGAAGACGAGGTCGTGCTTCTGGTTGCCGCACATCGCATCATCGACCTCGAACTTGCCGGCCGGATGCGCCGTTGCCTTGTCGTCGTCGAACTCCATCTCCCCGCCCGTGCAGCCCGCCGCCTTGACGGCTGCCTCGAGCTTCGCCCGCTCCTGGTCTGTGACGGGGCGGTCGTTGGCGGCCGCCGGGAACGCGAGGCAGGCAGAGAGGAAAAGGACGGCGGGCACGGTGAAAGTCGAGCGCATCTGAGAACCCTCGGACTGGATTGCAGAACCAATGCAATGCATTTCCAGGCCAGGAGTTCCACGCCCCCCCACCGGTGGTGAGATCATAATCGGAACGGCCGCCACTCATAGAAATCGAGCGGAGGCCCGCCACGCGCCGCAACAACGAAGACCGGCAGCAGTTGAATCGCCCGTACGTGAGGGGATCTGGAAATGGCTGCACGACCGAGCTGGGAGGGGCATCTGCGCCTTTCCCTGGTGACCTGTCCTGTCTCCCTGTGGTCGGCGACGACCACGGCGGAGACGCTCCGGTTCAACCTCATCAATCCGAAGACCAACAACCGCATCCGCATGAAGACAGTCGACGCCGGCACCGGAGAGGAGCTGTCGCGCGGCGACCTGGTGAAGGGCTTTGCGGTGATCCGCGAGGCGATGAAGCGAAAAGGCATGGTGGCGATCGGCCGGCTCGTCATGAGCACGCGCGAGAGGGTCTGCGCCATCGAGATCGAGGAGGACGGTCTGGTGCTGACGACGCTGCGCACCGCCGAAGAGGTGCGCACCCTCGACGAGATCGGCCATCCCGACCTGCCCAGGCCCGACGCTCAGATGCTCGAGATCGCCGAGAAGATCGTGGCGCAGCAGTCGGGCCGGTTCGACCCGTCCGACTTCACCGACCGCTACGAGGACGCGCTGCGCGCCCTCATCGAGGAGAAGAAGAAGGGCAAGCCGGTGAAGAGCAAGCCGGTGCGGGAGGAGGCCGATTCCGGCGTCGTCGACCTGATGGCCGCCCTGAAGAAAAGCCTCCAGGGCGATGGCCCGGGACGCGAGCGCGCGGAACGCTTCACCGCCGCCGCTCGCGCCAACAGGAAGAAGCCCTCGCCGCGAGGGCGCAAAGCGGCCTGATCAGGCCGGCACGGCGCCGTTCAGGACGAACAGGACGCGGGCGATCCGGTCGGTGCGGTTGGCCCAGGCATGGTTGGTGCCACGCTGGATCAGCACGTCGCCCACCGTCATCAGGGTCTCGCCGACATCCATCAGCGCCCAGATCTCGCCCTCGATGACGATGGCGTAGTCCACGCTGTGGGTCTTGTGGAAGCCGGGATGACGGGCGGCCCTGTCGTGCGCCTGCGCCGCGCCATACTGGCGGAAAACCTCGGTCTGGTTGCCGTAGTTGCGCTCCCGGTCGGGCGGGAACTCGACGATACGCACGACATTGCCGGCCGCCGGCGGCTCGAGCCGGAACGGCCGCGCCGTCGGGTCGTCCTGCCCCGCGTCGTTCGACGCGGGAATTGCGTCGAGCAGCCACAGATTGGTCAATCCGACATTGGGCGAGTGCGACGGCGAGAACGGATGCGGCGCGGGCCCATCCTCCAGAAACACCGAGCGTCCCTCGCTGTCGTGGCCCGTCACGATCCGGCGAACCGGCTTGACCATGCGTCGTCTCCCAAAGGTTTCGACGCACTATGCCTCACCGCGCGGCAGCTTTCACCGCCGCGCGTTCGCAGGCCAGATTTATTGCCTGACCTTGCCGCCGGACACGCGCAGCAGCACGGGATCGGCGCGCCACGCCGCCGGAAACAGGCGCTTCAGCCCTTCGATCTTGGGCAGGTCGTGGCGAAGGATGTAGGGACTATTGGGATTCAGCGTCGCGTAGTCCTGATGGTAGGCTTCGGCGGCATAGAAGGGCGTGGCGTCGTTGAGCTGCGTCACGATCTTCTTCGGGAAGACGCGGGCCTGGTCGAGCTGGACGATATAGGCTTCGGCGATCCGGCGCTGCTCTGGATCGATGAAGAACAAGGCCGAGCGGTATTGCGTGCCGACATCGGGCCCCTGGCGATTGAGCTGCGTCGGATTGTGGGTCACCGAGAAGAAGATCTGCAGGATCTGGCCGTAGCTGACGACCCCTGGATCGAACGTCACTTCGACCGCCTCGGCATGGCCGGTGCGGCCCGACGTCACCATCCCGTAGACCGCCTTGTCCTTGGGACCGCCGGCATACCCTGAAACCGCGCGGGTTACGCCCTTCACATGCTGGTAGACGGCCTGCACGCCCCAGAAGCAGCCGCCGGCCAGCACCGCGGTCTCCGTCGCGGCCCCGGGCGTGCGCTCGTCGAGCGCCGGCGCGGGCACCACGACCATCGCTTCCTGCGCCCCGGCCGGCAAGACGCCGTACAGCGCCGCGCCCGCCAGCGCCAATCCCGAAAGGCGGAGCGCCGCGCGGCGGCCTCGATCGAAGCGGATACCGGTCATGGGTCCCTCCTGATGTTGCTGACCTGACGCTAGGTGGCCGCGACGGCGAAGGTCATGGCCACGCCGTTCATGCAGTAGCGCAGGCCGGTCGGCTTCGGCCCGTCGTCGAAGACATGCCCGAGATGGCCGCCGCACTGGGCGCAGTGCACCGAGGTGCGCTTCATGAAGAACGTGGTGTCGGTCTCGGTGCCGACCGCCTTGTCGAGCGGCGCCCAGAAGCTCGGCCAGCCGGTCCGGCTGTCGAACTTGGTGGCCGACGAAAACAGGGCGAGCTGGCAGCCGGCGCAGGAAAAGATGCCCTTGCGGTGCTCGTCGTTGAGCGGGCTCGAATAAGGCCGCTCGGTCCCGTTGCCCCTCAGCACCGCGTATTGCGGCGGCGTCAGGAGCTTCTTCCATTCAGCATCCGTGCGGGTCACCTTGAAGGCCGCTTCGGCAGCGGCCGGCCGCGCGCGCCAGGGCATGGCCGCGAGCAGCGCCCCGGCGGCGATTCCGACGCCGGCTCCCAGCTTCAGGACGTTCCTTCTGTTCGGCAGGACGGAATTGGACATGACGGGCCTCCTCTCAACGTACCGTGAGGGCTTGCGGCATGTAGGCCCGGCCGTCTCCATATCCAAGCCAAGATATCGAGAGGCCGGCGTTACCGTCCCTCTCCCCTGTGTTCGTGCGGAAGACCGAGAACGTTACATCCGCCGGGCGACCGGCCGTGGGGTGGCGCCCCTACGACTTCGGTTCCAGTCGCGCGCGATGCTGCTTGCGCTGGGCATGCTGGTCCGTACGTCCCGCTGAACGAACGAGCGCACGAGTGCCATTCCGCTGTCCTGACCATGCAACGTTCCGTTCGCTCGATGTCAAACTGACGAATGCTGTCATTCAAAGGAGACGGTTAGCGCAGTTGACTTCTTGCTGAGGGCGGCCAGCCACGATATCGGAAGGGCCCGCGGCGTTGTCCTTCTCGGAATACTGGTGCAGCCTTGCCGCCGCAGCCGGCTGGGCCGAAAGACCACGCCGCCGTGAACGCCAAACCGGAGAGAGGCATGCAAACGCCAGGTACCAGCGGCACCGTGTCGTCAACGTCCGCTGACAGCACAGATAGCGCAACAATCGCTAAGGAACAGATGCCTGAACTGTCAGAGCATGATCAGACGAGATTGGCCCTGGCCGCACTTTTCTCGGCGCTCGTTCGATCACTACACGATCAAGGGAAATGCGATCTGAAGCGCTTTGACGAAGAGATCGAGCGGCTCCACTTCGAAATGGGAGAGCAAGAATCTCCTCCTCTGTCGGCAAGACGGACACTGCGGTGGACGCACAAGTACCTGCGACCTGGCAAACTGGAGTAAGCAGCACCCTTCAGCCGCGGCATAGCTGCGCTCGAGAGCAGCTATCCCTTACGGAACCTTGAAAGTATGCGCTGCCACATGGATTCCGGCTTCCGCTCCCAGGGCGCGACAAACTCGCCATCGTATTGCGGGATCACCGCTTCCGGGAACCGTCTGCCATCGGCAGGCCGCAGCAAGGAATCACCCACCAGATCGCGGTCCATGTACTGTCTGTAGGTCAGGCGTTGACCCTTGACCTCCGGCACCAGGAGATCGAGCAGCTGATCCGGTGGCACCAACGCTCCGAACGTATCGCGGTGCGCGAGGATCAATTCCGCGGCACAATCGCTCAATCCGAAAATTTCGAAGAGGCAGGCCGCAACGATCAGGTTCCGTTCTGTGGGAGCGGTGCCAAGCAGGTCCCGCATGTAGAGCGCATCTGCCCAAAGTACCTGTCCCTGCGTTGACGGACCGGCCGCGGGGCGACCGTCGTCGAAGTAGTTGGAATAGAGATACGGATACGGCAGCGCCTTCTTGCTCAGCCGGTAGACATCCAGGTCGTAGAGCTCGAATGACTGCTCTCTCAGATACTTCTCGACCTCCCAGTACTCAGGACATCCGCAGAATTTTTTCGTGAAGCGCATTTCGGACAGGATGCCCTGCAAACTCGGCAACAGTTCCTGCGCTCCCTGCAGAATCTCGAGCTCCGCACCTTCGGCATCGACCTTGATGAAGTCCGCAGAGTAAAGCCCGATCGATGCCAGCGCGGCTGAAAGGGTTGTGGTCTCCAGCGTCGGCTCGGACATCACGACGGCATTCTGACCTGCTGTGTAGCGGTCGAAATAGGCGGCATCAGTTCGGTAGAACGAACTCGAAGCGGAATAATTGGCGACATATACGGTCCGGCGATGGCTCTGACGATCGAGTGCGTAGGGCAGGTACTGCGTCCGGGGATCGATGGCATTGAGGCGCGCGCATTCGTCAGGGTCCAGATCGAAACCGATGATGCGCAAATGATCGCCGAAGACTGACCAGTACGAGGCGACCCCGCCGCGGGCGCCGACATCCACGACCGTAAAGGGCTGTTCCTTGAATGCCCCAGCTTCGACGAGAGCTGCCGTCATTCTTGGCGAGTAGTTGATGTGAAGACCAGACATGGCGCGAAATTAGCAGTGCGGCCGGTACGTTGATAGGGGCTTGACCCATCTTGAATATGGTCGCGAACAACGGGACGGTCGCAAGACTCATTGCCTACGCGACGATGGTTACGGCCCGCTGCTCGACTGAAAGTTCCGCCACTTCTCAGCGAGGGTCGATGCACTCGACAGCAGCGACGCGCCGACGCCCAGATAGTTCGGCTGGTGAGCTGAGTTGAGGGCTCGGTTGCTCAACAGAATGCCCGAGTTGCCATAGCCCACACCGGCGATATGATGTTCGTAGGCCTGCCGCGCCGCCTGTGAGCGCAGGGTCAGGGCCTCCATTTCACCGGCCGCGGCCGTGTCACCCACGATATCGGTCGGACTGCCTTCGAGGTCGGTGCCCTGTGCCGCAAAAGCGGCCTGTTGCCGGCCGATCTGCTGGGCGGTCAGGCGCCGCCGGTTCTCTTCCGCGACCTGCCCGCGCTGGGTCGCATCGGCGGCCTGCCGCTGCATCAGCTCCTGGCTCTGCGCGGCGACCTGCGCCTGATAGCGAGCCTGAGCGGCATTTGCGCTGGCAGCCTGCGCCTGCGCGTTCTGCTGCCCGACCTGGCCGACCACGCTCATGATCGTGCTGAGCGCGGTCAGGGCAAGCGCCGCCGGCCCCCAGACGGGCTGCGGAATCCTGACCGCCGCGAAGCTGTTGCGATGATAAAAGCCCTTCATGAGGCCTCCTTGTGAACGACGCGGAACCGGCCATTGGCAAGAGTGAACGGCTCACCGATCTCGAAGCCGAGCCAACGCAGCCAGCGGTGAGCGGCGGCATAGCGGTCGTCGACCACGTTACGCAGAACACCGAACATCATGAGCCAGCGCGCCACCGTGCGGCGGGTCTCGACCATGAAAGCCCGGCGATGGCTGGCGACCAGCGGCGA
The DNA here is from genome assembly GCF_030651995.1 of Reyranella sp. GTDB lineage: Bacteria > Pseudomonadota > Alphaproteobacteria > Reyranellales > Reyranellaceae > Reyranella. Next base: position 53,656 of record NZ_JAUSBN010000066.1, on the reverse strand, counting down.
GCCGAGCAGCCATGGAACGCCCGTCGCACCGATCAGGCTGAAGGGCGCGACCCCCGCCATGCAGATGATCCGGCCGTCATCGCGCCAGGTCCAGGCCTCGCGGGCGGCAGCGAGGCTCTGCAGCAGACCGTCGGCCGGCGCGACGCCGAGCGCCAGCACTTCCGCCCGATCCTCGGCGCGCAGAAGCGGCGCCAGTTCGTGGGCATCGTCCTCGGTGGCGGGGAGCATGGTGATCATCAAGCGATCCTGATCACGTTCAGGGTGCAGTCTTTCCCTTGACCGGACTGGTTGTAGATAAATCCACCCCCCGTGCTGTCGGCATTCAGGCCCTGGATCCGGATGTCGCCCGGCGGGTTGGCAAAAAATCCACTCAGGCTCAGAGAAACGACAGCGGGTGTGACAGCGCTCGGCCAAGTAGTGGTCGTGCTGGCCTTGACGTTCGTGCCATCAGTCAGGCGCGCCGACACCCTCGCGCTGGACGCGCCTGCATTGATGGTGACTGTCCCCCATGCCAACCAAACCCCGGAGGAGCCTTGCGCGAACGAGGGTCCCGTGACCCAGGTTCCCGTCGCCCCAATAGCAACGTTAGCAGCCAGAGAAACCGCATTCTGCGATGGCATGAAGCCACCATTGGCGCGCGGCAGAACTCCCGCCACTTGGCTTGAAGCCAAGTCGATCACGAGGTCCTTCCATGTGAGCGCGCTTCCGGAAACGCCAAGGTACTGGTCGGAGTCGCCGCGCGCGAGCCGGATATAGGCCGAGCCGTTGTGGGTGAGGATGTCCCCCGCCGTGGTCAGCTTGTCGAAGTCGCCGAGGTCGGACTGCAGCGCCTGGATCAGGGCGTAATTGCTCTGTTCCGTCGCCGGGTCGCTGATGCTGCTCACGGTGTAGCGCCCGACGATCTCGGCGAGCTGCTGCATCTGCATCGTGATCAGGTCGAGCCGGGTCTCGACCACCTCACTTGAAGGCATGACGCGCCGCCAGATGGCCCTCCAGCAAAGGCCGCTCGCGCTGGAACAGCTCGATCACCGCATCCATCACGGCCCGCACGCGCGGCAGGGCGCGCAGGTCGCGATGGACCAGTAGCCACTGGTCGGCAAAGACGTCGGGGATGACGCCGCAGACCCGGCGCAGCAGTGGGTCGGGATCGCCGAGATGGCAGGGCAGCACGGCGAGGCCGGCGCCGGTGCGGGCCGCCTCGTGCAGCACCAGCCAGTTGTTCCCGCGAATCTCCGGACGGCGTCCGCCGCGAAAGGCCAGCAGCCAGCTCTGCCCCTGCATGCGAAGATGGTCGTCGTCGAAGCCGACCCACGAGAGCGCGGCCAGCGCCGCCGGCGTGGACCGCTTCACCGGAAAATCTCGCGCGGCATAGACCGCATAGGCCAGGCGTCCCAGCTTGCGCGCGACGATGTCGCCGAGTTCGGGGACCTGCTCGCGGATCAGGAGGTCGGCCTCGCGGCGCGACAGATTGGCCAGCGTGTGACTCGAGATCACCTCGAACTCGATCTGCGGCAGCTTGCTTCTGAGTTCGGCGGAATAACGTGCGATCAGGGCGGCGGTCGCCTCCTCCGCCGACAGGCGCACCGTGCCGCTCACCGTGTCGCTGAGCCCGGCGCTGCGGCGATGGATGGAGTGGGCAGCCTTCTCCATCGCCTCGGTGTCGGCCAGCAACTCCTCGCCGGCGCTGGTGGGTACAAATCGGTCGGGCAGGCGTTCGAAGAGCCGCGCGCCGATTTGCTGCTCCAGCGCCTGCACACGACGCGCCACCGTGGGATGGCTGACACCGAGCGCCTTGGCCGCCGTCGTCAGCGTGCCGCCACGCGCCAGGGCCAGAAAAACGCGAAGATCGTCCCAGTTGGTGTCCATGTTCAAAATTGTACACGTGGTTTTCCAATTTGTGGACTGACGTATACGGATGTTCGCCCTAGCATCGCACCATGCACATCGAACCCCGCCTGCTCGTCTTCACCAAAGGCGTGCGTACCCGCATCGCCGCCACCGTCGCCGTCGGCCTCCTGGGCGTGGGCTGCGGCATCGCGCGGCTCGGGCTTCTCGGCTGGCTGATCGGCCAGATCTTCGTCGGACGGCCGCTGCAGGAGCTCGTGGTTCCGATCCTGCTGATCGCCGGGGTGATGGTGCTGCGCGGCGTGGCCGAGCACTGGCGCGCCGTGCTGGCGCACGAGACGGCCGCACGGGTCCAGAAGGTGCTGCGCCGCACGCTCTACGACAAGGTCGCCTCCCTCGGCCCGGCAACGGTCGGCCGGCAGCGCTCCGGCGGTCTCACCCTCTCCATGATCGACGGCGTCGAGCAGCTCGAAACCTATTTCGGGCAGTTCCTGCCGCAGTTCCTGATCGCGCTGCTGACGCCGCTGCTGATCTTCGTCGTCATCTCCTTCATCGACCTGCCGGTGGCGCTGGTCATGCTGGGCTTCGCGCTGGTCGCGCTGTTCGCCCCGGCCCTCTGGCACAAATGGGACGTGCGCGCCTCGATCGCGCGCATGACCGCCTACAAGTCGTTCGCCGCCGAGTTCCTCGATTCGATCCAGGGTCTGGCGACCCTGAAGGCGTTCGGCCAGGGCAAGGCGCGCGCCGACAAGCTCGAAGTGGAAGCCCGCGATCTCTTCCGGCGCACCATGTGGGTGCTGGGCACCAACTCGCTGGCGCGCGGCATCACCGACACCTCGATCGCGGGCGGCGCCGCGGCGGCACTGATCTACGGCGCCTCACGGGTCGAGGCCGGCGCCATGACGCTCACCTCGCTGCTCGTCATCCTGATGCTCGGCATCGAGATCTTCCGGCCGATGCGCGAGCTGCGCTCGGTGCTGCACCAGGGCATGGTCGGCCTCTCGGCGGCGCAGGGCATCTACCGCATCCTCGACGACACACCGTCGGTGATCGACCCGGCGCCGGCCCGGCTCGACGGCCTTCTCGCCCCCACCATCGCCTTCGAGGATGTGCGCTTCTCCTATCCCGGCACGCGCCGCACCGTGCACGAGCGGCTGAACTTCACGGCCGCCGCCGGCGAGCGGCTGGGCCTCGTCGGTTCGTCGGGGGGCGGCAAGTCGTCGATCGTGCGCCTGCTGCTGCGCTTCTACGATCCCGACCACGGCCGCATCCTGCTGGGCGGCCACGACCTGCGCACGCTGTCCTTCGCGCAGATCCGCTCGCTGATCTCCGTGGTGAACCAGGACACGTTCCTGTTCCATGGCACGGTCGAGGAGAATATCCGCCTCGGCCGGCCGGGCGCCTCGCGCGAAGAGATGGAGGATGCGGCAAGAGCCGCCAACATCCATGACTTCATCGAGAGCCTGCCGCAGGGCTACGCGACCATCATCGGCGAGAAGGGCATCAAGCTGTCCGGCGGCCAGCGCCAGCGGGTGGCGATCGCCCGCGCACTGCTGCGCGACACGCCGATCCTGGTGCTCGACGAAGCCCTCTCCGCCGTCGACGCCGAGAACGAGGCGGTGATCCAGGAAGCGCTCGACCGGCTGATGCAGGGCCGCACGACACTGATCCTGGCGCACCGCCTGTCCAGCGTGATCGACTGCGACCGCATCCTCGTGCTCGACCGCGGCCATGTCGCCGAACAGGGCAAGCACGCCGCGCTGATGAGCCAGGGCGGCGTCTATGCGCAGCTCATGGCCGAGCAGGCGCGCGAGCAGCAGGCCGGCGTCACGCTCGACACCCTCGTCGCGCCGCAGCGCGTCGAGACGATCGCCAGCACGTCGGGTGGCGCGGTGAAGCCCGTCACCGAAGGCATCATCAAGGCCGAAGGCCTCACCTGGTACCAGGTCGTTGTGGCTCTGATGAAAGTCATCATGCCGTGGAAGGGCAAGCTCACCGCCACCTTCCTGCTGGGCGTGGCCCGTGTCGTCTCGTTCATCGGTATCGGGGTGCTCTCCGCCCTGATCGTGCTGGCGCTCAAGAACCACGAGCCCTATGGCGGCCTCGCCATCGCGCTCGCCATTCTGGCGCCCGTCTCGGGAATCCTGCACTGGTTCGAATCCTGGCTGGCCCACGACATGGCTTTCCGCCTGTTGGCCGAGATGCGCATCGACGCCTTCCGCAAGCTCGACGCGCTGGCGCCTGCCTATCTCACGCGCCGTCGCACCGGCGACCTGATGGCGCTGGCCACGCACGACATCGAGCTGGTCGAGTATTTCTTCGCCCACACGGTGGCGCCGGCGTTCGTGGCCATCCTCATCCCCGCCGCCGTGGTGATCGCGCTCGCCACGACGAGCGGCTGGCTGGCGATCACGCTGGTGCCGTTCCTGCTGGCCGTGGGCCTGAGCCCCTTCCTGATGCGCAAGAGGGTGGACCGGCTCGGCAGCCAGGCGCGCGAGGCGGCCGGCGAACTCGGCGCCTTCGCCGTCGACTCGGTGCAGGGGCTGGGCGAGATCGTCGCCAACCAGCAGGAGCGCGCGCGCGGCGACAAGCTCGACGAGCTGTCGGACCGCCACATCGCCCTGCGCCCGCCCTTCTTCAGAGAGCTCACGATGCAGCACGCCATCCTGGAAGTGCTGACGGGCCTGGGCGGCCTCGCCATCGTCGTCGTCGGCGCGATCCTCGCCGCGCAGGGTACGCTCGATCCCGGCCTGCTGCCGCTGATGACCATCCTCGCCATGTCGGCCTTCCTGCCGGTTTCCGAGGTCGCGCAGATCGGCCGCCAGCTTGCCGACACGCTGGGCGCCACGCGGCGCGTCTATGCGCTGGCCAACGAGCCGATCCCGGTGCGCGACGGGCCCGGCGTGCCTCCGGCGCGCGGCGCGGCGGCACTCGCCCTCGAAGAGGTGAACTTCACCTATCCCGGGCAGACGCGGCGCGCCCTCTGCGACGTCACCTTCGCCATCCCCGCCGGCAAGACGGTGGCGCTGGTCGGGACGTCGGGCGCGGGCAAGACCACGACGGCTCAGCTCCTGATGCGCTTCTGGGATCCCGATGCCGGGCGCATCACCCTGAACGGCACGGATCTCCGCGACTACAGGCTCGACGAGCTGCGCGGTCTCGTGGCCCTCGTGGCGCAGGACACCTACCTGTTCAACGACACGTTGCGGGCCAACATCCTGATCGCGCGGCCCGGGGCCAAGGAGGCTGAACTTCTGGCCGCAGTAGAACATGCGTCGCTGGGCGAACTGGTCGCGACGCTGCCGCAGGGTCTCGACTCGCCCGTGGGTGAGCGCGGCACCAGCCTGAGCGGTGGCCAGCGCCAGCGGGTGGCCATAGCCCGCGCCTTCCTTAAGGATGCCCCGATCCTGATCCTCGACGAGGCGACGTCGCATCTCGACGCAGTCAACGAACAGGCGGTGCGGCGCGCCCTCGACGTGCTGAAGGCCGACCGCACGACCATTGTGATCGCGCATCGCCTGTCGACGGTACGCGATGCCGACCTGATCATGGTGCTCGACGAGGGCCGCGTTGCGGAAAGTGGAACGCACGCCTCGCTGGTTTCGCGCGGCGGTCTCTATGCGCGACTCGTGTCGCGCCAGCTTGCGTCGGTCTATGCGCCGGCTGCACAGTGAGAGGATGAAGCGACAGCTCCACCTCAACCTGTTCATCCAGAGCCGCGGCCACCACGAAGCCTCGTGGCGGCATCCCGACTCCTCGCCGCTCGCGCTGACCGACATCGAGTATTATCGCGACCTCGCGCGACGTGCTGAGGCCGGCCTTTTCGATTCGATCTTCCTGGCCGACCAGCTCGCCCTGGCCGACACGGTAGCGCATGCCGCCAGCACCTGGCTCGAGCCGATCACGGCGCTTGCCGCCATCGCCGGTTCGACGCAACGCATCGGCTTGATCGCCACGGCGTCGACCACCTACTCCGAACCGTTCAACCTCGCGCGGCAATTCGGTTCCCTCGACCATATCAGCGGCGGCCGGGTCGGCTGGAACATCGTCACCTCCTGGTTGGCCCCGGCCGCGCGCAACTTCGGCGGCACGGGCCTGGTGAGCCATGACGAGCGCTACGAGCGCGGCGAGGAGTTCGTGCAGGTCGCCAAGGCGCTGTGGGACAGCTGGGCCGACGATGCCGTGCTCGACGATCGCGCGAGCGGCCATTATGCGCACGCTGATCGCATCCGGCCGATCAATCACGAGGGCAAATATTATCGCGTCGCCGGGCCGCTCAACATGCCGCGCGGACCGCAGGGTCGGCCGGTGTTCGTGCAGGCAGGCTCGTCCGACACCGGCCGCCGCTTCGCCGCGCGCCATGCCGAGGCGGTCTTCACTGCCCAGATGGAAAAGACCACCGCCCAGGAATTCTATGCCGACCTCAAGAAGCTCGCGGCGGCGGAGGGCCGTCCGTCCGAGCAGGTCCTGATCCTGCCCGGCCTCAGTCCTGTGATCGCCTCGACCGAGACGGAGGCGAAGCGGCTTGCGAAGGAGCTGAACGAACTCACCGATCCGGAAGTCGGGCGCAAACGGCTGAGCGGCCGGTTCGGCGGCCACGACTTCTCGCACCTGCCGCTCGACCGCCCTCTCACGGCCGAGGATTTCCCCGATCCCGGCACGGTCCAGGCCGCGCGAAGCCGCACCGAAGTGATCGTCGGACTGGTCCGGCGGGAGAAGTTCACCCTGCGCCAGCTGCTCGCCTATCTCGCTGGTGCGCGCGGCCATTTCACCACCGCCGGCACACCTGAGCAGATCGCCGACCTGATCGAAGACTGGTTCAACGACGGCGCGGCCGACGGCTTCAACCTCATGCCGCCTTTGCTACCGTCGATGCTCGACGTGTTCGTGGCCGAGGTTGTGCCCATCCTCCAGAAGCGCGGACTGTTCCGGACCGCCTACGAAGGCACCACCTTGCGCGATCATTTTGGCTTGCCGCGTCCCGCGACTGCGGCATCCTGAGGAGCCGGATACGGGGGAGACCATCCATGTTCAGTCACGTGACGATCGGCAGCAACGATGTGGGCAAGGCCAAGCCCTTCTACGACGCGTTGCTGCAACCGCTCGGCCTGGTGCGTCATATGGATTATCCGCACGCCGTCGGCTACGGGCCGGCGGGCGGGCGGCCCCAGCTCTGGATCCTCAGTCCGATCGACAAGGCAGCGGCCTCGGTCGGCAACGGCATCACGATCGGCCTCGAGGCGCCCGACCGCGGCGCCGTCGATGCCGCGCACAAGGCGGCCTTGGCCGCGGGCGGCAAGGATGAGGGCGCACCCGGCCTTCGCGCACACTATCATCCCAACTACTACGGTGCGTATCTCCGCGACCTCGACGGCAACAAGATCTGCGTGGTCTGCCACCGCAAGGCCTAGCCGCTCCAGACCTCCGAGGTGGCGCACGCCGCTTGACAGGCCGGGTATCCCGACCGCCAATTGAGCGACCTCAGGAGCAAGCCATGACAGAGCCGTTGAAGGTCTTCTGGCAGCCCGGTTGAACGAGCTGCCTGAGACTCAAAGAGTTTCTATCGATCCGTGGGATCGACTTCGTCTCCGTCAATGTCCGCGAAGATCCGGCCGGCCTCGCAGAGCTGCAGGCGCTCGGCGCACGGTCCGTGCCTGTGCTGTCGCGCGGTGCCGATTTCATCTTCGGTCAGAGCACGCGGGAGATCGTGGCCTTTCTCGGCTTGCAGGAGAAATCGGGCCCCGAACTCCCGCCCGCAGAACTCTATGCACGCCTCGACAAGTTCATGAGCGCCGCCATCGGGCTGCTGCCGCTCATGCCGTACGAGAAGCTACACGTCCACGTACCGGGCCGCCCTCGCAGCTATCGCGCGCTCGCCTTCCATCTCTTCCGTGTGGTCACAGCCTTCCTCGATGCCGAGCAGGGCACGCCCCTGGTGCAGGCGGCGTTCCGCGAAGAGCCGGCGGCCGATGCCGACACGGCTTCGGTGGCGGCCTATGGCGCCGCCGTCCAGGAGCGTTTCCGCAACTGGTGGGCCCACGGGGATACCGGCGCCGCACGCATGCTTTCGACCTACTACGGCGCGCAGAGCCTGCATGAGTTGCTGGAGCGCACGACCTGGCATTCCGGCCAGCACGTCCGCCAGTGGATGATGCTGCTGGAGCGGGAGGGCGTGAGCCACGACAGACCCCTGCGGGAGGCCGATTTCGAGCGGCTGCCCATGCCCCGCAACGTCTGGGACGGCTAGGGTCGCAACCTCCGGCCTAGCAGGGCGTTTCGTCACCCAGACAACCCTGTTTGCATCTCACCGGAGGACCACACATGCGCGCTGCCAGCCACGCCAACGGCAAGGATCTCGCCAAGGAGATCGCCCTTCTCAAGGCCCAGCTCGAGGAACTCACGGAATCGATGAGCGGCACCGGCCAGTCGATGGTAGCCCGTGGGGAGGAAGCTCTCGAAGAGACGCTCAACTCGGCCCGCGAGCTGATCGCCAAGTACGGTGACACCGCCAAGGCGATCGCCGAGGACACGATCAGCCTGAAGAACAAGGCGACCGACAAACTCGTGGAGCAGACCGAGGCACACCCGCTGACGACGCTCGCGGCCGTGGTCGGGATCGGCTTCCTCGCAGGCTGGCTTTGTCGCCGGCAATAGCCGGCCAACCCCCGTCCGGCCTCGTCTGGAGAAGAGCCCCTCGATGATCGGCCCCCTGCTCCGGGTCGCGGCAAGCTCTGCCGCGGCCCGTTCGCTGCGCATCGCCGCGCAGGACGCGGTGAACCGCGCCCTGCTCACGGTCGGTGCCGCGCTCGCCGTTGCCGTCGGCGCGATCTTCCTGACGTTTTCTGCCTTGTCGCTATTGGAGAGCCAGCTCAATCCCGCCGGCGCCTCGGCGATCGTCGGTGCCTTCTGGGGCCTGCTGGGCCTCGGCTACTTCGTAGCCACCCGGCGACGCCGCACCTGAACCGGCGTCACCGACGCAAGCGGCGGCTTAACCGCCAACCGGTCGCTCACGGGGCGATCCTCCGACAACAGGACTTCCAGCCAGCGCAGCGACGGCAGATGCGCGGCGACCGTGCTGATGAGGATCAACAGCGGCACCGCCACGATCGCGCCCACCGCCCCCCACATCCATCCGAGAAAAGCGACGCCGGAAAACACCGCAACCGTGTTGAGCGCGCAGCGCCGACTGACGAAGGCCGGCGTGATGAGCTGGGACTCCACGAAATGAATGGCCGCGAGGATCGCGGGCGCCGCCAGCATGTGTACCCAGTCGTCGTAGGTCAGGAGCGCAACGAAGGCGACCAGGCCGATCGCCACCGGCGGTCCGACGAACGGCACGAAGGACGCGAGGCCCACCAGCACACCCCACAGGATCGGATTGGGAAATCCCAGCAACGCCAGCACGATGGTCGAGACCACTGCCACCAGCGAGTAGATGACCACCAGGGCGAACAGGTAGGTGCCGACGCGGTCGTTGATGTCCCGCATGACCCGCGCAATCCGCACGCGGGTCGTGAAGTTGATCGGCACCCGGAGGATCTGCCTCTTGTGGTCGTTACGGTGCGCGAGAATCATGAACGACAGGACGGCTGCGTAGCCGATCTGCAGGAGCACCGCCGGCGTCGTGCTCATGAGCTCCGAGAGCAGGGACTGCTCCCGGACGACGACCGTCTCGGGCGGCTTCCGTTCCGTGTTGGCTTGCGCGGGCTGTGCCTGGGTTGCCTGCTCTACCCGGTCGGTAACCTGTTTCACGAAGGCCAGCGACTTGCGCAGCCCCTCGAGCTTCCGCTCGAGCGTGTAAGTCAGGTAGGGGGCCTGTTCGGCCCATGCGGACAGGGCCGGCGCAGACACCGCCAGCACGCCTGCGACCACAAGGGCGAGCAGCGAGACGGAGGCACCTGCCGCGGCCGTCGGGGGAAGTCGCAGGCGTTCGAACTTCTTGGCGACCGGCGTCATGATCAGGGCGAGGACGATCGCGGCGGCGGTGGGAATGAGGAAGTCGCGCGCCAGATAGGCCACGACACCAACCGCGCAGACCGCCAGGACGATCAACGGACGACGTATCGCCGACCCGCCCTGGACGTGGACGGTCGGTACACTCTCGATTGATTTTTGAACCACGGAACCTCGCTGGTGCCGGTAACGCCTCCTTGAAGACAGAGTTCCCGCACGTTCCTCCCTGCGGGATGCAGTGTTTGCGCAACGGCGCACGCCGACATTACGCTCGACGCCACATGCCGACATACGCCGACACCGTCCCCGTGATGGAGCGCCACCGTTTCGACGTGGACTCCCTCGATCGCTACTTCCGCGAGAAGCTCGAAGGCTATCGCGGCGGGCTTGAGGTCCGCCAGTTCGACTCCGGCCATTCCAATCCGACCTTCTTCGTCGCCGCCGACATGGAAGATGGCCGCCGGGACTTCGTGCTGCGCAAGAAGCCGCCCGGTCAGCTGGTCGCCTCGGCGCATCAGGTCGACCGCGAGTTCCGCGTGATCTCCGCCCTCGCCGCGACCGACGTGCCCGTCGCCCCGGCCCGGCTGCTGTGCGACGACGACGCCGTCCTCGGCCAGATGTTCTACGTCATGGAAGCCGTGCCCGGGCGCATCCTCGTGAACGCGGCAATGCCCGACCAGACTCCGGCCGAACGCACCGCGATCTTCAATTCCATGAATGACGTGCTCGCCCGGCTGCACAAGGTCGATCCCGTGAAGGTCGGGCTCGGCGATTACGGCCGCAGCGGCCAGTACATCGCCCGCCAGATTTCGCGCTGGAGCCGGCAGTATGCCGAGCTCAAGACCGAGGACATTCCGGCCATGGACAAGCTCTCGTCCTGGCTGCCGGAGAACATCCCCGACGACGGCGATCCCACCACCATCGTCCACGGCGACTATCGGTTGGGCAACCTGATCGTCCATCCGACCGAACCCCGCGTGGTGGCGGTGCTCGACTGGGAGCTGTCGACGCTCGGCCACCCCTTGTGCGACGTCGCCTACAATTGTCTCGGCTATCACCTGAAGGAACCGCCGCACGGTTTCGCCACAGTCGACTTCGCGACGCTGGGGCTTCCCACCGAACAGGAGTATGTCGCCGCCTACTGCCGACGGACCGGGCGCACGTCGATTCCCAACTGGAACTACTACCTGGCCTTCTCCCTGTTCCGCCTCGCCGCCATCGCGCAGGGCGTCTACCGCCGCGGCCTGCAGGGCAACTCGTCCAACCCCGAATCAATCAAGATGAGCAAGTCCGCGCGAGAACGGGCCGAGCTCGCATGGAGTCTGGTGTCTTAACAAGAAACGTCCTGGAGGAAACGAGCATGACAATGAGGAAGATCGGCCGGCGCACTTCGATCCTGATGACCGGCGCGGCACTGACTGCACCGCTTGCGGCGAGCGTGCGCGCCCAGCAGACCGGCCTGCCCGACAAGCCGCTGAAGATCCTCGTCGGATTCCCCGCCGGCGGCGGCACCGACGTGATGGCGCGCCTGCTCGCCGAACCGCTGAAGCAGCGCACCGGCCGCAACGTCATCATCGAAAACAAGGCCGGCGCCTCCGGCACGATCGCGGCGGCAGACCTCAAGAACGCACCCACCGACGGCACGACCATCGCCTACGTGCCGTCAGCGACCATCGTGCAGAAGCTCACCATGCCCGGCGTGCCGTTCGACCCGCTGACCGACCTCGCCCCGATCACGCTCGCCGGAACGGTTCAGACCGCCTTCTGCGTGTCGCCGACCATCGGTGTCAGCAACCTCAAGGAATACGTCGAGTGGCTGAAGAAGAACCCGACGCGCGCCTCGTTCGGCACGACGGCCCTGGGTTCCTTCACGCACTTCTTCGGCGTCATGGCCGGCAAGGCGGTCGGCATTCCGCTCGAGCCGGTGCCTTATCGAGGCGCCGCGCCGCTGGTCGCCGACCTGCAGGGTGGCCATATCGCGGCCGGCTGCGGCGGCATCACCGACTTCCTGGAGCATCACCGCGCCGGCAAGGTGAAGGTGATCTTCACGTCCGGCGTGAAGCCAACGACGTCGGCGCCCGAGATTCCCACCATCACCCAGCTGGGCTATCCGCAGCTCTCGATCCTCGGCTGGTACGTCTTCTTCGCACCGCCCAAGACCCCGGCCCCGCTGATCGATGCGTGGGGCAAGGAATTGAAGGCGGTCCTGGCGATTCCCGAAATCCAGAGCAGACTGGTCGGGCTGGGTCTGGACGTCGAGACTTCGACGCCCGCCCAGGTCACGGAGCGGATGACGGCGGACCTCGCACGCTGGAAGACGATCATCGATTCGATCGGCTATAAGCCGCAGGGTTGATCGAACGGAGGCGAGTGCATGCCGATCCTGAAGCGGCCCGATGCCGAGATCCACTACGAGGTCCACGGCAAAGGCTTTCCGCTGCTGCTCTACGCACCGGGCGGCCTGCGTTCGGCGATCGAGTTCTGGGGGCCCGGCGCCGATGGCGCGCGGCGTTCCTGGATGGATCCCCGTGTCGCACTCGCCGACAGGTTCACCGTCATCTCGATGGACCAGCGGAACGCGGGCAGATCGGTGGCCGACGTGAAGGCAGACCATGGCTGGCACACGTTTGCCGCCGACCATCTCGCGCTGATCGACCATCTGGGCTTCGGGCGCTTCTCGGTGATGGGTGGCTGCATCGGCGGCAGCTACTGCTTCGAGGCGATCGAACAGGCACCGGACCGCGTTGCCGCCGCCGTGCTGCAGAATCCGATCGGCCTGTGGGAGAACCGCGACACCTGGGATGCGGCCGTACAAGGCTACAGCGAGACCGTGCGGGCGCGCGATGCCTCGATCTCCGAGGCCACGATCCAGAGCTTCGGCCGGAACATGTTCGGCCAGGACTTCGTCTTCTCGGTCACGCGCGACTTCGTGAGAAACTGCAGGACACCGTTGCTGCTGCAGCCGGGTACCGACAAGCCGCACCCCGCCCATACCAGCGACGAGATTGCGGCGCTCGCGCCCTACATCGAAGTGCAGAAGGATTGGCGCGGGCCGCAGTTCCTGCAGGAATCGATCACGCGCGTCCGCACTTTCCTCGAGAAGCACGCACGATGATGAAGAGACCGACGATCCTGCTCACCACCTTGCTCGCGATGACCGCGGCACTCGTGGCGACAGCCCAGGCCCAGGACGTCTGGGGGGCCGTCGCGACCGACAACGAACGCCTGTTCGGCGTGTCGGCCGGCATGGCGACGCGCGAGGCGGCCGAACAATCCGCCTGGAACGAATGCAATGCGCGGGTGCCCAGCAATTCCTGCACCATCCGCAGCGCCCGCTGCTTCGAATAGGCTTGCGCCAGGGACGGATTGCTGCCGGCCGCCGCTACGACCGGGAGTTCTCGGCGAGCCACTTTCGCGCCTCGTGAAGGCTCTGAAACACCTTCACCGGGCGCAGACCAGCGGTGAGACGGGCGAAGGTTTCGGCATTGTCGGCCGCCTGGCCGGGACTGACGACGAAAGCCAGCGGCCCTCGCGGCTTGTCGCCGTTCCGGGAAACGAGAGCGGCGATCGCCTCGACGGCTGCCTTGTCCACCGGAGCGGTGGGCGAGGCAATGTCGATGATCTTGCCATAGTGCAGGACGTCGCTTGCGAGCACCTGCTGCACGGCTTCGCGGACATCGTCTGCCGTGAACGCGCCTCGAACGACGGCGATGATCAGCCGGCCGGGATGGAAGACATCGACATGGATCGGCATGGTTTGCGGTCTGCGTTGCTCACATTCTACCGCATCCAGGCGGCAGGGTAGCGCGATTACCATGTTCGGCCGTGCGTGCAAACAGGAGTAGCTGGTGGAGAAGATCGCCGTCGTCGTCGTCGTGGCCGTGGCGGCCGGTGCCGCCCTCTATCTGTTTGGCCGCACGGCCTCCTCCCGGCAGCGTCTGACGCGGTCGGTGGCGGCGGCAATCGCCGGGGCGCTGGCCGCCGCCGGCGCGGTCTACGGGCTCGAGGCCCTGACCGGCGACGACACCCAGATGGTCGACAATGCCATGGTGGAAGCGCGCACTCTGCCTCTCGTCGGCCTGGTGCTGGCAGACGTGCCCGACGCCGAGCCACGGCTGCGCGCCTCGCTGAAGGAGGAGCTGCGCAATCCGACGACCCAGGGCGCACCGCGTCCCCTGGTGCTGATGAGCGAGTTGCGCGCCACCCACATCGTGCCGGCCTTGAAGGCGGCCGACGCCGCCGATGCCGAGAGCGTGCTGGCGGCGCGCATCGCGTTGATGCGGCACCTGCGCGGCACCAACGTCCAGGCCTGTCGCGAGCTTGCGCTGATCGGCATCCAGCATGCCGACCGGCTCGACCCGCAAGGCCAGCAATTGATGCGCAACATGCTCACGGCCATGGAGAAGGCCTATCGCTCGGGCCGCATGGCGCTGAAGCCGGGCGCCGCCGCGCCGCCGCCGGTGCCGAATGACACCGAAGCGCGAGGCCTGCTCGTCGAGGCAGGCCTGACGCCCGACGACTTCGAAAAGCTGCAGAACCTCGCGAAGCTCTCGGGCGAGGAAGCCTGCGAACTGGGCATTCGCCTGAACGGCACCCCCTCCAGGCTGCCACCCGACAAGGCGGGTGGCCTCGCCCGCTATCTGGCGGCGGCGCAGTAGGCGAAGGCGCTACGCCACCAGAGGCGCCACGACGGCTTTCAGCACCATCGCGACGTCCTGCGGGGACATCCGCACCTGCAGGCCGCGCTGGCCGCCGTTGAGGAAGACGAGTTCGTGCGCCATCGCCTAGGCCTCGAGGGCTGTCCGCACGGGCCGCATCTGGCCGAACGGGCTGATGCCGCCGACCTTGTAGCCGGTCATCCGCTCGGCGTCGGCGGGCTTCATCATCTCGGCCGACTTCCCCTTGAAGGACGCGGCCAGCTTCTTCATCGAGACCTCGCGATCGGAGGGTACGATCACGCAGGCGGGCTTGCCGTCGACCAGGGTCATCAGGGTCTTGAGCACGCGCGCCGGCGCCTCGCCCAGCGCCTCGGCCGCCTGCAGGCCGACCTTGTCGGCATCGGGATCATAGTCGTAGGTGTGGACTGTGAAGGCGACCTTCGCCTGCTCCAGCGCCTTGGTGGCGCGCGTGACCTTCGACATCCCGGCTCCTCGCTCGACGAGGAGCAGGATAGCGTCGTCGCCCGTCAGTTTCCCTTCAGAATTTTCGCCGTGGCGTCGGCGAAGACCTGGCATCCCAGCACGATGTCGGCGTCATGGGTGTTCTCGGTGAAGTGATGCGAGATCCCGCCGATCGAGGGCACGAACATCATGGCTGCCGGCATCTTCAGCCCGATCACCTGCGCATCGTGGCCCGCGCCCGACGGCATGCGAACGTGTTTGTCCGGCGCATGGACCGCCGCCGACTCCTCGATCGCCTCGAGGAAGCGCTCGTCCATCAGCAATGGCTGGGTGCGTGAGAGGTTCACGCATTCGACGGTGCAGGGACTGTTCTTCTGGTGGTCCGCCACGATCTCCATAAGCTTCGCCTCGAAAGCCTGCAGGATCTTCTGGTCGGCGTCACGGAACTGGAGAATCATCTCGGCCCGGCCGGGAACGATCGCCGGCGCACCCGGCTCCAGCACCATCTTGCCGACCGTCCACACGCTGCGCGGGCCCGCGACGGCGGGGAACTTGTCCATCACGTCGTTGTAGAGCCGCATCATGGCGACACCGGCATCCTTGCGGATCGGCATGGGGGTCGTGCCCGCATGGTTCTGGATGCCGCTGAAGGTCAGGCGGAACTGCATGATTCCGACGATCGCCGTGACGATGCCGATGTGCTTCTCACCCGCTTCCAGCAGGCCGCCCTGCTCGATATGGGCTTCGAGATAGCCGCGATACCGTCCCTCCTCCAGGTGCTCGCGCGGCACGCCTTCGAGACCGGCCGCCTTCAGGGCCTCGCGCATCGGCGTGCCCTCGTCGCGGTGCCTGGCCTTGTCGATATCGGCCTCGGAGAAGATGCCGATGAAAGAGCGGCTGCCGGTCATCTGGCCCCAATGGCCCTCCTCGTCGGCCCAGGAGGCGACGTCGACGGCGAGATGCGCCGTTTCGGGATCTTCCGCCAGCGCCCGCGCCACTTCGAGCCCGTAGATCACGCCCATGACGCCATCGAGCCAGCCGCCGCGCGGCTGGGTGTCGGAGTGCGAGCCGATCAGGATCCGCGGGCCGGTCTTCGGACTCTTGCCGATCACCGTGCCGATGCCGTCGATCACCGGCTCGAGGCCCGCTTCCTTCATACGCGCCGCGAGCCAGTGCCGGCTCTCCACATCCTGGGGTGACAGATGCGGCCGGTGCACGCCGGTCTGGTAGCGGCCGAAATCGGCAATGCGCCGAAGGTCGGCGAGCAGTCGTTCACCGTTGATCGTGGGCATTTGCTATCTCCCCTTCCTCATCCTGAGGAGCATCGCGCAGCGATGCGTCTCGAAGGATGGGCAACAGACGTGGTGCGGGATCCCATCCTTCGAGACGCGGCCCTGAGGGCCGCTCCTCAGGATGAGGGTTTGTGTGTTCATCAATTGAGATGCGCCGCCACCCAGGCGGCAAGGGAAAGCAGCCGGTCGTCGGCATGACGCAGGCCGACGAGCTGGACGCCGAGCGGCAGGCCCCGTGGACCGGTGCCGGCCGGCAGGGTCACGCACGGCGTGCCCGCCAGCGTCCAGATCGAATTGAAGACCGGATCGCCGGTGAAGGCGATCCCCTGCGGTGCCTCGCCGGGCGCGCTTGGTGTCAGAAGCAGGTCCACCCTGTCGAACAGCGAATCGACATGCGCCTTGAAGGCCGTGGCCTTGCGCTGGGCTGCGACGTAACGCTCGAAGGAGACGGCGAGGCCGCGCTTCATCGGGCCGTTCATCAGCTCGTCGCTGAGCTTGTCGGGATTGCGCACCCGCTCGTCGGCATAGTTGCGCACGCTCTCGAAGCCGGTGATCGCGGCATGGTCGTCGATGATGTCGGCGAACGGGGCGGCAAAGGCCACGTCGATCACCGACGCCCCCTTGTCGGAGAGCCTGGTCGCGGTCTGCTCGATCAGCGCCTTGGTTTCGGGCTCGGCCTTGTCCCAGACCGGTGACCGGCAGACGCCGATGCGCGGCCGGCCGATGTCCCGGTCGATGCGGACCGGCGGCAGCTTCAGCACGGCGGCACGGAACAGCGCGATATCGTCGAGCGTTCGCGCCATCAGGCCCAGCGTGTCGACCGAATGGCACTGCATCTTGATACCGACGCGGGAGAAGTCGCCGAAAGTCGGCTTGTAGCCCACCACGCCGCAGTAGGCGGCGGGGCGGATCACCGAGCCGCCGGTCTGCGTACCGAAGGCCAGCGGCACGTGGCCGTCGGCCACCGCGGCGGCTGACCCGGAGGACGAGCCACCCGGCGTGTAGGCGGCGTTGTGCGGGTTCGTGGTCGCGCCGGCGTGACGGTTGGCGAACTCCGTCGTCACCGTCTTGCCCATGATGACGGCATTGGCGGTCCGGCACAGCGCCACGCAGGCGGCATCGCCGAACGGCACCTTGCCCTCGAAGATCGGCGAGTTGTGGCCGGTCGGCATGTCGTAGGTGTCGATGATGTCTTTCACACCGACCGGGATGCCGCGCAGCAGTCCGCCACTTGCAGCGTCGGCCGCCCGGGCCTGGGCGATGGCCTGGTCGGGATCGAGATGGGCCCAGGCCTTCACGACACCGTCGCGTTCGGCGATGCGGTCGAGACAGCCGCGCACCAGTCTCTCGGAGGTCAGCGTGCCGGCTTCGATGGCGGCAACGGCTTCGAGGGCTGTGATCTCCTTCATGACAGCACACCCCGCGCCCAGGCGGCGATGTCGAGCAGGCCTGCATCCTCGTGCTGGCGACCGACCAGTTGCACGCCGACCGGCAAGCCCGTCGGTCCCTTTGTCAGCGGCAGGGTCACGCAGGGCATCCAGAGATAGGTCCAGAGCAGGTTGAAGGTGGCGTCGCCGGTGCGTTCGAGGCCGAGCGGCGCTTCGCCCTTGGCCGGCGCCGTCAGGATGACGTCGATCTCTTCGAACAGCGCGTCGACGGCGGCGCGTCCGGTCTCGCCGAGCTTGCGGGCGTCGACCCAGGTCGCATAGTCGATCTTCGAGCCGGCCTCGAGCTTGTCCTTCTTCAGGCTCTCGCTCAGCAGCCCGGGAAAGCGCCGCGCCTCGTCGGCATGGGCGCGCGGCCCGTCGAAGGCCGACAGCGTCTTCTGGCCCTGGGTCATGTCGCGTACCGGCGTGGGCAGCTCGATCTCCTTCACCTGGGCACCCGCCTTGGCGAAGGCCGCCGCCGCGTCGTTCACGGCCTTGGTGCCCTCGGGCGACAGCTCGTCGCGATGATGCGTGAAGGCGACGGCGATCCGAGGCGGCCGGTCGAGCCTGGCGATCGGCGCGTAAGGGATCGCCATGAGTGCTGCCCGGAACAGGGCAATGTCCTCGACGCTGCGCGCATAGGCACCAATCGTGTCGAGCCACTCCGTATTGGCTTTCATGCCGGCCGGCGCGAAATGCCCGTAGCTCGGTTTGTAGCCGACGATGCCGCAAAAAGCGGCGGGACGGATCACCGAGCCGCCGGTCTGCGTGCCGGTGCCGAGCACGCTCTGGAAGTCCGCGACGGCCGCCGCCGAGCCGGACGAGGAGCCGCCGGGCGTATGCGCGGGATTGTGCGGGTTCTTCGTCGGGCCGGGATGGCGGTTGGCGAACTCCGTGGTCACCGTCTTGCCGAGCAGGATGGCGCCGGCCTGGCGCGCCAGCGCCACGGTGGCGGCATCGGCGAGCGGCTGGTGCGTGCGATAGATCGGCGAGCCGTAGGTCGTCGGCTGGTCGAACGAATCGATGATGTCCTTCACGCCCATCGGGATGCCGTGCAGCAGGCCCCGGCGTGGTCCGCGATCGAGCATCCTGGCGGTTTCCAGGGCAGCCTCGCGCGCGAGATGCGACCAGGCGAGCACGTCGGCGTCGCGCTGGTCGATGCGTTCGAGATGATCGCGCACGATCGCCTCGGCGGTTGCCGCTCCAGCGTCCAGTCTTTGCGCCAGTTCGGTGGCAGTGAGCGTATTCAGGGCGGCCATGATCGACAGCAAAACAGCAAGAAGCATGCCGCGTCCACCATGCCGTGCAGTGGCTCGTTTCGTGCTTCGTGCAACGGAACCACGGAGGTTTCGCATGCTCACCCGTCGCGCCGCTCTACTCGCCGGCACCGCCCTTCCCTTCATCGGCTCGAGCTCGGCCAAGGCACAGCAGCCTTCGACGCTTCGAATCGCCATGACGCTTGCCGACATTCCGGCAACCGACGGCGCGCCGGACCAGGGCACCGAAGGCATCCGCTTCATGGGCTATACGATGTACGACCCGCTGGTCGCCTGGGACCTGTCGTCCGCGACCGCCCCGGCGAAGCTGGTGCCCGGGCTCGCGACCAAGTGGTACCAGGACCCGGCCGATCCGACGAAATGGATCTTCGAGCTGCGCCAGGGCGTGAAGTTCCATGACGGCTCGGACTTCAACGCCGACGCGGTGATCTTCAGCATCGACCGCGCCCTGAACGACAAGTCGCCGGTCTTCGACCGCGTAGGACGCAGCGTGCTGCTGGCGGCTCTCTGGCCGCTGGTCGGCTACCGGAAGATCGACGACTACAAGGTCGAGCTGCAGACCAAGGGCGTCGACACGATCATGCCGTCTCTGCTCAACCGCTTCCCGATCTCGAGTCCGGCCAATTTCGACAAGGTCGGCCGGGACTGGCAGGCCTATCGCAAGTCGCCGTCAGGCACCGGCCCGTGGAAGATGAAGTCGTGGACGCCGCGCGAGCGCGCCGAGCTGGAGCGCAACAACGATTACTGGGACAAGGCGCGCGTGCCCAAGAGCGAGCGCATGGTGCTGCTGCCGATCCCCGACGTCTCCACGCGTACCGCGGCCCTCCTGTCGGGCCGGGTCGACTGGATCGAGGCGCCCGCGCCCGATTCGCTCGACAGGCTGCGCGCCGCCGGCTGCAATATCGAGACGAACGCGATCCCGCATATGTGGCCCTATACGCTGAGCATGCTGCCGGGCGCGCCGACCGCCGACATTCGGGTGCGCAAGGCGCTGAACCTCGCGGTCGACCGCGACGCGATGGTGAAGCTGCTGAACGGCCTCGCCGCCCCGGCCGTGGGCTGCGTGCCGACCGACCATCCCTGGTTCGGCAATCCGAGCTTCAAGATCCGCTATGATCCGGCGGAGGCGAAGAAGCTGCTGGCCGAGGCGGGCTACGGTCCGCAGAAGAAGCTCAAGATGAAGGTCGCGATCTCGACCTCCGGCTCTGGCCAGATGTATCCGCTGATCATGAACGAGTTCATCCAGCAGCAATTCGCCGAAGTCGGCGTCGACCTCGAGTTCCAGGTGATGGACTGGAACGCGCTGCTGAACTTCATGCGCCAGGGCGCCAAGGCGCCGGAAGCGGCTTCGTTCAGCGCCATCAACGTGAGCTGGAACACGATGGACCCGCACAACGCCTTCATGCGCTTCGTCGACAGCCAGCAGGTCCCGCCCAAGGGCTCGAACTGGGGCTACATCAACGATCCGGAGTTCGACAAGCTGGCCGCCGAGGCGCGCACCACGTCCGACCCGGGGGAACTCGACAAGGTATTGGCCAGGATCAACACCCGCATGGTCGACCAGGCGGTGTTCGTGTGGTTCGTCCACGACGTCTGGCCGAACGCGATCTCGTCCAAGGTGAAGGGCTACGTCCATCCCAAGAGCTGGTACGTCGACTTCTCACCGGTGACGGTGGGCTAACCCGGCTTTCGCTGCGACCAGCCGATATAGAGGCCGGCGCCGACGATGATGGCGGCACCGACCCAGCCCAGGAAATCCGGGAAATCGCCGAAGAAGAAATAGCCCACGACCACCGAGCCGATGAGCTGCATGTACTGGAACGGCGCCACGATGTTGGCCGGTGCATAGGTAAGCGCCCGCGCCACGAAATAGTGGCCCATGGCACCGAGCACGCCGAGGCTGCAGAAGAAGATGATGTCGCGAGCACCGTGCGGCGTCTTCCAGACGAACGGCAGGACCAGCAGCATGCCGAAGCCGCCCACGATCGAGCTGTAGATCGTCGAGGTCTCCGGCGTGTCGATGGCCGAGATGAGTCGCGTCAGGACCTGATAGATGGCGTAGCAGGCCGCGCTCAGCAGCGGCAGCAGCGCCGCCCACTGGAAGACCGCGCTGCCCGGCTGGATCAGGATCAGCACGCCCACGAAGCCGACCAACAACGCGCCGATATGGGCCCGCGCGGCGCGTTCGCCCAGAACCAGCCAGGCAAGCGGCAGCACGAGCAGCGGCGCCATCATGGTGATCGCAGCCGCCTGACCGAGCGGGATGTAGACGATGGCGAGGAAGCTCGCGACGTTCGACGTGAACAGCATCAGCGAGCGCATGAGCTGCGTGCCGAGCCGGCGCGTGCGCAGCATGCCCAGCCCGAACTTCGGGACGAAGAAGATCAGCATGAACACGATGTGGCCGAACGCCCGCGCCCACGAGATCTGAAGCGTGTTGTAGTCGGCGCCGAGAAATTTCGCGAAGCCGCTCATGACGGGAAACAACAGCCCGGCGCCGCACATGAAGAGAATGCCGGCCAGGATGCGCTGGCCGGCGGGTGCGGGGTGAGGCGCGGGCTTGGGCGTCAACGCCCGGGCTTCGCGGCTCGCAGCGCCTCCCAGACGCGCACCGGCGTGGCCGGCATTTCCAGACGCTCGACTCCGGCCGGGCGCAGCGCGTCGAGTACGGCGGCCATCACCGTCTGGGGCGCGCCGATGCAGCCCGCCTGGCCGGAGCCCTTGACGCCGAGCGGATTGGCCTCGGTCGGCCGCTCGATCAGCTCGATGTCGAAGAAGGGCAAGTCGGTCGCGCGCGGCAGCGCGTAGTCCATCAGCGAGCCGCTGAGGAGCTGACCGGATTGCGAATCGTAGACCGTATGCTCGAGCAGGGCCTGGCCGATACCCTGGGCAAGGCCGCCCTGCACCTGGCCCTCGGTCAGCATCGGATTGATCAGGCGACCGTAATCGTCGACCGCGGTGTAGCGCAGCAGGTCGATGGCACCGGTCTCGGGATCGATCTCGACCTCGGCGACGTGGCAGCCGCTGGGGAAAGTGAAAACGTCGGTGATGTTCAAGACGTGCTCGCCGAGCCCGGGTGACATGCCGTCCGGCAGGTTCGACGCGTCCTGAGCGCTGGCGGCAAGGGCAGCAAGCGACATGCCGTGATCGCTGCCGCGCACCGTAAAGCGCCCCTGGTCGTACTCGAGCTCATGCTCGCTGGCTTGCAAGAGATGGGCCGCCAGCCGTCGTGCTTTCGACAGGGCTGCGTCCATCGCCTTGACCAGCGCCGCACCCCCCATGTGCATCGAGCGCGCGCCGCCGTGACCTGCCCCGCTGCGCACGATCCGCGTGTCGGCCTGGATGTAGCGGAAGGTTTCGAGGGGCAGGCCAAGATGCTTCGAGGCGATCTGGGCGAACGACGTCTCATGCCCCTGCCCGTTCGATTCGGTACCGACGGCGATCATGACGCTGCCATCCGGCTCGAACCGCACCTCCGCTCCTTCATTGGGCGCGCCGCGCGACGTCTCGAGGAAGCAGGCGACGCCCAAGCCGCGCAGGCGGCCCCGCGCCTTCGCCGCCGCACGCCGCTCCTCGAAGCCGGGCATGCGCGCCACGGCGGCGTCGAGATTGGCGACGAAGCCGCCGGAGTCGATCGCCATGCCCATCGCCGTCCGGTGAGGAAACGACGAGATCAGGTTCTGCCGCCGCAGGTCCGCCGGATCGCGGCCCAGGACACGCGCCGCCGCCTCGATGGCACGTTCGACGATGTAGTTGGCCTCGGGCTTGCCCGCACCACGATAGGCGTCGACCGGCGTCGTATTCGTGACCGCGCCGCGCACGTCGACGGCGATCGCGGGAATGTCGTAGACGCCGCCCTGCGCCGTCGAGGCGGCAACGACCGAGGCGCCGGGCCCGTTGCCCGAGAGATAGGCGCCGAGATTGGCGACCATCGCCACGTCGAGCGCCAGGATGCGGCCCGCCGCGTCGAGTGCCATGCGCGCCGTCGCCTCGATATCGCGGCCCTGAGCCCCCATCACGAAATCCTCGGCGCGGTCGGCGAGCCAGCGGACCGGGCGCTTCAGACGGCGCGCGGCCCACAGAAGCAGGATCCATTCGGGATAGAGGAAGTTCTTCATCCCGAAGCCGCCACCGACATCGGGCGCGTGGAGCTGGATCCGCTCGGGAGCAACCTTGAAGATGAACTCCGCGAGCTGGCGGCGGATGCCGTGCAGCCCCTGCCCCGTCAGTTCGAGATCCATCGCGTCCGTTGCCGAATCGTAGCGCGCGATGCCCGCGCGCGGCTCCAGCGGCACGACGATGACACGATTGTTCGTCACGTCGACCTCGACGATGTGCGCGGCATCCTTCATCGCCGCGGCCACGGCTGAATGGTCGCCGCGCTGCACGTGATAGACGAGGTTGCCTGCCGCCTCGTCCCATAATGCGGGGGCGCCTTCCGCCAGCGCCGTGCGACCGTTGATCACCGACGGCAGCGGCTCGTAGTCGATCTCGATCCGCTCCGCCGCCTCGCGTGCGATCTCGACGCTGTCGGCCACCACGAAGCAGACCGGATCGCCGACATGGCGGACGCGGCCCGCCGCCAGCGCCGGGCGGGGCGGCACGATCAACGGCTTGACTGCCGCCAGGCACGGCATGAAGCCCAGCCCGTCCGCGGCGAGATCGTCGGCCGTGGCAGTCAGATGAACGCCCGGCATCGATGCCGCAGACGACACGTCGAGCGAACGGATCAGGGCATGGGCATGCGGCGAACGCAGAACGTAGCCGTGCAGCGCCCCGGGCTCGGCAATGTCCTCGACATAACGGCCGTGCCCGGTCAGGAAGCGCGAATCCTCCAGCCGGCGAATCGATCTCGGATCCTGATTTGTGTCCGCCACCTGGTGTTCTCCCGGCTCGTTGATTGGCAACGAACATACACCATTGACGGGCCGCGATGACCGGCGGAGGCTGCCGGCCTCCCGCCCAAATACCGCTCTTCGGAGGAAGCACATGATCGATCTGCACTACTGGCCGACGCCCAACGGCAAGAAGGTCACCATCCTGCTCGAGGAATGCGGCCTGCCCTACAAGGTCGTGCCGGTGAACATCGGACAGGGCGACCAGTTCACCGATGCCTTCCTGGAGATGAACCCCAATCACCGCATGCCGGTGATGGTCGACAACGCGCCGGCCGACGGCGGCAAGCCGCTGGTTGTCTTCGAGTCCGGCGCCATCATGATGTACATCGCCGAGAAGGCTGGGAAGTACTACCCGCAGGATCTCCGGACAAAGCACGAAGTGAACGAATGGCTGATCTGGCAGATGGCCAACCAGGGACCGAAGAGCGGCGAGTGCGGCCACTTCCGCCGCGTCGACCAGGCCAAGGAAGGCGACCAGAGCTATGCGATCCGGCGCTTCACCGACGAGGTGAACCGGCTGTACGGCGTGCTGAACAACCGCCTCTACAAGCACCGGTACCTCGCGGGCGACCAGTACACGATCGCCGACATGATCTGTTACCCGTGGACGGTGAACTGGAAGTTCCAGGGCCAGGACATCGAGGAGTTCCCCTACTTCAAGCGCTGGTTCGAGGAGCTGGGGGCGCGTCCCGCCGTCCAGAAGGGCATGGCGGTCGGCGCCGACTTCTCGGTCGATCGCGAGAAGCTGCCGCCCGAGGAGCAGGAGCGCATCCGCAAGCTGCTCTATAACCAGCGCGCCCGCCCCGTTCGCGTGGCGTAGCCCGCTACGCACGGTGCTCGCTGGAGAGAGGCGGCGCCACCTCCTCCAGCGACTTGCCCTCTGCGGCAACGCCGAGCTTCAGGGTGACCAAGGCGGCCGCGATCATCAGCGCGGCGCCCAGCAGGTAGCCCCACATGATTTCGGTCGAGCGGCCGCCCGCGATCAGCACCCCGAACAGCCACGGCCCACCGACCCCGCCGATCAGCGTGCCGAAGGCATAGAATAGGGCGATGGTGAGCGCCCGGATCTCGAGCGGGAAACACTCGCCGACCGTGAGATAGGCCGCACTCGCCGCCGCCGAGGCAAAGAAGAAGACGACGCTCCACATCGCCGTCTGGGTCGTGGCGTCGAGATGGCCGGCATCGAACATCCAGCCCGTCACGGCCAGCAGCACGCCCGAGATCGCGTAGGTGGCCGTGATCATCTGCCGGCGCCCGAGCGTGTCGAACAATGGCCCCAGCAGCAGCGGGCCCAGGAAGTTGCCGATGGCGAAAGGCAGGATGTAGAGGCCGACCTTGTCGCCCGGCACATTGTAGAATTTGGTCAGGATCAGCGCGTAGGTGAAGAAGATCGCGTTGTAGACGAAGGCCTGCGAGGCCATCAGCACCAGTCCGAGGATCGTGCGGCTGCGATCGTACTTGAGCAGGGTTCGCGCCACGGAGAGCATCGTCGTCTTGTGCGGATCGCCGAGCGTCAGCCACCGCGTCACCGGCTCCAGCTTCTTGCCCGTGTCAGCCTCCACCCGCGCCTCGATCTCCTCGACGACACCCTCGGCCTCGCGGGGCTTGCCATGGATCATCAGCCAGCGCGGGCTCTCCGGCAGGTAGCGACGCAGGTAGAGGATGACGAGGCCCAGCACGGCGCCGCTGCCGAAGGCGACCCGCCAGCCCATGTCGGGGTCGAGAACGTTGGGATCGAGCAGCCAGACCGATAGCACCGCGCCGCCGGCCGCACCGAGCCAGAAGCTGCCATTGATGGCGAGATCGATGCGGCCGCGCAGGCGCGCCGGAATCAATTCCTGGATCGCCGAATTGATCGCCGAATACTCGCCGCCGATTCCCGCGCCAGTCAGGAAGCGGAACAGCAGGAAACTGTAGAAGTCCCATGAGAAGGCCGTCGCCGCCGTGGCGACCAGGTAGACGCCCAGGGTGATGTTGAACAGCTTCTTGCGGCCCAGCCGGTCGGTGAGATGCCCGAAGAACAGCGCCCCCAGCACCGCACCTGCGAGATAGGCGCTGCCCGTCAGGCCGACCTGTTCGGCCGTGAGCTGCAGGCGCGGGCTGGTCTGCAGGGCCGCCGCCACGGAACCCGCCAAGGTGACTTCCAGACCGTCGAGGATCCAGGTGATGCCGAGCGCGATCACGACCAGCCGATGGAATCGGCTCCACGGGAGTCGGTCGAGTCGGGCGGGAACGTCGGTGCGCACAAGCGATGCAACGCATCGGTGCCGCGAAAGTTCAACCCAGTCGGGCACCACCGCCGCCGCAAGGCTGGTCTGCCGGGGTGGTGCTGGCGACGGAGAGTGCCGGCGCCTAAAGTTCGAGAATGACCGACAACACGATGGCAGCCGGCGCAGCGCCCGTCTCTGCCCCCGCGGCCCCGGCCCTTTCCGGCGCCGCGTCCGCCAACAACACGACCTTCGCCGTCATCCTGTCGCTCAGCTTCTGCCACCTGCTCAACGACATGATGCAGTCGCTGGTGCCGGCGCTGTATCCGATCCTCAAGGATTCATACGCACTGTCATTCGGCCAGATCGGATTCATCACGCTGGCCTTCCAGTGCACGGCGTCGATGCTGCAGCCGGTCGTCGGCATGTACACCGACAGGAAGCCCCAGCCTTATTCCCTGATGGTCGGCATGGGTTTCACCCTGGTGGGCCTCCTGCTGATGTCGCAGGCGAGTACCTATCCTCTGATCCTGTTCGCAGCAGCGCTGATCGGCATGGGTTCCTCGGTCTTCCATCCCGAGGCATCGCGGGTCGCTCGCATGGCCGCCGGCGGGCGCTACGGTCTCGCCCAGTCCCTGTTCCAGGTCGGCGGCAACATGGGCTCTGCCGCAGGTCCGCTGCTGGCAGCCTTCATCGTCGTGCCGGCCGGCCAGCGCAGCATCGTGTGGTTCTCGGCCGCCGCATTGGTCGCCATGATCGTGCTCTTCCAGATTGGCCACTGGTACAAGGCCAACCGCGCCAGCCAGAAGCCGGCGGCGCGGAAGACCGCCGCGGCCGCCGGTCACGTGACCCTGTCGAAGGCCAAGGTCGGGGTCGCCGTCGCGATCCTGGTGGCGCTGCTCTTCTCCAAGAACGTCTACAGCGCCAGCCTCGGCTCCTACTTCACCTTCTACCTGATCGAGAAGTTCGGGGTGGAAGTGCAGACCGCGCAGCTCTTCCTGTTCGCCTTCCTGGTCGGCATCGTCGCCGGCACGATCCTGGGCGGCATCGTGGGCGACAGGGTCGGCCGCATCCCGGTCATGTGGTTCTCGATCGTCGGCGCCCTGCCTTTCGCGCTGATGCTGCCCTACGCCAACCTGTTCTGGACCGGTATCCTGGCGGTCACGGTGGCGATCATCATGGCGTCGGCCTTCTCCGCGATCCTGGTCTATGCGCAGGACCTCCTGCCCGGCCGGGTCGGGCTGGTGGCCGGCATGTTCTTCGGCGTCTCGTTCGGCCTGGGCGGCCTCGGCGCCGCGGCGCTGGGCGAGATCGCCGACCATGCCGGCATCGAAGCCGTCTACAAGGTGACGCCCTTCCTGCTGCTGCTGGGCCTTCTCACCGCTTTCCTGCCCAAGCACCCCAGCACGCCCAAGCTGCCGGCCTGATCTTGCCTGATCAGGCGAGCCCCGCCGCCGCAATCCGTCCGGCCTCGGCGATCACCGCACTGCGGGCCTCGTCGGAGATCGTGGACCCCGTGTAGTAGGCGGTGACGAAGACCGGCGCGCGGCCTGGGGGCCAAGGCGACGGCAATGTCGTTGGCGCTGCCGTTGCCACCCGTGCCCGTCTTGTCGCCGATCCGCCAGGACGCCGGCAGGCCGGCCCTCAGCCGTTTGTCACCTGTCTTGTTCGCCACCAACCAGCCGATCAGGCGTTCGCGCGACGCGGCTGACAGGACGTCGCCGGCAACAAGCTTCTGCATCGTGCCGAGCATGGCCAGCGGTGAGGTGGTGTCGCGCGGATCGCCCGGCGTGCCCTCGTTCAGCTCGGTCTCGATGCGGTCGAGGCGGGTCACCGTATCGCCCAGTCCACGCGCGAAGGCCGTCAAGCCCGCAGGCCCGCCGAAGCTCGCGAGCATCAGGTTACCGGCGGTGTTGTCGCTCAGGGTCACGGCCGCCGCGCAGATCGCGAAGCGACGACACCGCATCGTCGGCAAAGGTCGGCAGGGAAAGCAGCGGCGCGGCCAGTAACGCGCGGCGGGCGATCGAGACGGACATGGGCTTCTCCTGAAAGCCCGCGTGCCTAAGGGCCGAATATGGCAGGAACCGGCCTGTCGCCCCTGCGTGGTTGCGCTAGACTGCTGACCGGTTTCTTCAACGGAGAATCATGTATCTGCGCATGCTGCCGCGACGCCCAGGAGACGGAATGTGATTCTCGGAATGTCCATCACGACCTTCACGGTCGTGCACGTGGTCATCAGCCTGATCACCATCGCCGCCGGCGCCATCGCGTGCGCTCGCATGCTGGAGGGCCGCCCTCTGGCTACGTGGAACTCGGTGTTCCTGCTCTTCACGGTGCTGACGACGGTGACCGGCTTCCTGTTTCCCATCACCGTCTTCACACCGGCGATCGGCGTCGGGATCGTCTCGGCTGTCGCGCTCGCACTTGCGCTGGCCGCGCTCCATGTCGGCCGCCTCGCGGGTGCATGGCGCTGGATCTACGTCGCGAGCGCCCTGTTCGCCTTCTATCTCAATGTGTTCGTCCTGGTCGTGCAGTCGTTCCAGAAGATCGGCATCCTGAACAGGTTTGCACCGACCGGCTCCGAGCCGCCGTTCGCGGTGGTGCAGGGCATCGTGTTGCTTGGCTTCATCCTGCTGGGCTTCCTGGCCCTCAGGCGCTTTCGTTCGGCCTAGAAGAAAAACAGAGGAAACGATCATGAAGGATTTCGCGGGCAGGATTGCCGTCATCACCGGCGGCGGCACGGGCATGGGTCGCGAGTTGGCGCGGCAGCTCGCGGCCGAGGGCTGCAGCATCGCGCTGGGCGACGTGTCCGCCGGCGCGATGACGGAAACCAAGCGGCTTTGCGAGGCGGCCGGCCTCAGCCAGGGCCAGCGCATCACCACGCATGTCGCCGACGTGGCCGACGAGCCGCAGGTTCAGCGCTTCCGGGACGAGTTGGCCGAGCAGCACGAAACCGATCGCATCCATCTCCTGTTCAACAATGCCGGCATCGGCGGCGGCGGCAGCTTCCTGGTCAATTCGCGCGACGAATGGGAGCGCACGTTCAACATCTGCTGGGGTGGCGTCTATCTGTGCACGCGGACGTTCATGCCGCTGCTGCTGCGCGCCGACGCGGGCCATATCGTCAACACGTCGAGCGTGAACGGCTTCTGGGCCTACATCGCCCCGAACATTCCGCAGACCGCCTATGCCGCCGCCAAGTTCGCCGTGAAGGGCTTCACCGAGGCGCTGATCACCGACCTGCGCCTCAATGCCCCGCACATCAAGTGCTCGGTGGTGATGCCCGGCCATATCGGCACGTCGATCATCGCCAACTCGCGCAAGCTGCAGAGCGGCAACCAGACCGACGAGATCACGGCGCACGAGGTCGGGCTGGCGCGGGCCCGCATCGCCTCGATGGGCATCGACGCCACCAGGCTTTCGGACGACGACGTCCGGCGGATGATCGCGGAGCGCGCGCGGCGCTTCCTCGAGGAAGCGCCGACCACGGCAGCCGAGGCGGCGACGATCATTCTCGATGGCGTGCGCAACGAACGCTGGCGCATCCTGGTGGGGCACGATGCCGAGCGCATCGACAAGCTCGTGCGCGAGACGCCCGAGCGGGCGTACGAGACGGAGTTCTTCGAGGCTTTCGCGAAGGAGACGGGCTGGGTGGTCGGCGGGCGCTGATCCCGGCCGGCCACTCTACTTGCTTGCTCCGACGCGCCCGGGCACCACGCCGGAGCTGAGCGGCGCCGCCTGCCGCCCTTCGAGATCGGGAAGCACGATATCGCGCAGGCCCGACGATGGGCGCTGGTTCACCACCGTAAGGCGATCGAACAGGAACATGCGCCTTGCATTGGCGAGGGGCTTCCGGATCGCCTCCGTGAGCCCCCGCTCGCCCTGGAGGACGACCTCGTACCTGTCCGGATCGGTCGCCGACAAGCTCACATAGCAGGCTGGTCGGACGCGGCCCGACTGGTTGAGGGAGACCTCGAAGGTCGGGCCCACCAGCTCGGGCAAGGCAACACCCGCCGCGCGAAGATCGTCATAAAGCTTGTCGACTTCATCCTTGACGCGCATCACCGACCAGGTGGCGAACTGGTCCGCGAGCTTGCCCTTTGCCCTGGCGGCGTTCATCCCGGCTTGCACGCGCTCCAGCATGTACTGGCGAGCCTGTGGCGCGGCGATCGGCCCGACGATGAAGGCGGACAGGGGCGCCGGCGCGGCCAGCGAATTGTTGCAGACATTGACGGCCTGGTGGGACATCGGCAGCGCCGGACGTTCCAGACCGACCAGGCAGAGGTTGAGCGCCAGGAGTTCGCCGATGGTCTCGACGTACTGGAATTCCTCGACCGGCCTCGCCATCAGGTTCGCCACGAAGTTTGGCGGAAGCCCCATGTCGGCGGCGTATCGGATCAGCATCGCCGCACCCCCGCGCGCATCCGCGAAACCCTGGAGGCGGCTCGCCACGGGGTCGTCAGGGGTCCCGCTGCGCAGCGCGCTGCGATCGAGGAAGAAATTGTGGAAGGCGACCTTGCTGCCGATCTCGATGTTGCAATCCGACGGATACGCCGCCGCGGTGCGAACCGCGTTGCCACCGAGAAGGGCCAGTGCGCAGGCCGACAGGCAGACGTCCTGCTTGCGCACCACAGCGACGACCTTGAAGCTCCGCAGCAACTCGCCGATCCGGATGCCCTCGGACAGGTCGCCGCCCAGGCTGCTCAGTTCGATCGTGGCGAGCGGCATCCCGGGTTTCGCCGGCGAGGAGGCCTGGAGTTTGATCAACTGCTCCCGCAGCTTCTCGGCGTCACCGGCCTCGATCATGCCTGTCAGCCGCAGCCTCGGACTTTCCGGAGCATCGGTTCGCAGGAAATAACCTTGAGGTCCGGAGGACGGCAGGGAGACGATGGTCGAAGCATGCAGCTCCCCTGCGTTCAAGGCAGTTGCAATAAACGCCAGCGCGAAACCGAGAAGGGCCGAGAAGCTCCACATACTCAAATCCTGCCTGCAGCAATCACGCCCCTGTGACGGGCGCTTCCGACCCTACACAGGGGAGACAATACTTTTTGTGGCGGCAATTGGAGTCAAACGATTAATGCTGCCGGCGCCACGCCAGCCTGGGTCATTCAAAGCAAAAAGCATGCGGGGCGTCGCCCCGCCGATAGCAAGCCGACAGTAAAAGGGCTCCGGAACCCGCGTGGGCGGCATCCCGAAGCCCTTGAAGCTAGCACCCTGCCCGTTGGTGGACGAGCGTGCGATCGTGTCGTTCGTTTCCCGGACTGCGTACGCTCACCTGCACAAAGCGACGAGTACGGATGCCTCCGCCTCAGGCCTTGAGGTTGACCGCGGCTTCCTTGCCCCGCTCGACCTGTACGTCGTAGCTGACCTTCTGGCCTTCATTCAGGCCGTTCAGTCCGGCCCGCTCGACCGCGCTGATGTGGACGAAGACATCCTTGCCGCCCGAATCGGGCTGGATGAATCCGTAGCCTTTGGTGGCGTTGAACCACTTGACGGTACCTGAAGCCATAGCATGAGTGTCCCTAATTTCCGGCGCGCAAGCAGCACCGTCGTTACGATATCAATATTTCACCCCGTCTGACCATCGCCTGTCCATGGCCCCGTTTCTCAATCTGGAGTTGCCTTGAAAGTGCCGTTTTTTGATGTGGACGGACTCTTCCCGGCCCTTGCCATGCCGCTCTACCGCGCGGGCGGAGTAAACCCCTTGCTGCGGATCTTCTTCTCCAGGATGGCGATGCCGGCGGCGGTGTTACCCTTGTTGCACTTGTCGATGCCTTCCATGATGTCGAAGTCGGGACGCGTGCCGCCGTTGCCGCCGGGATCACCCAGGTATCGGGTCGCGTAGTCGCCGAGTTTCTTGCAATAGGCCGCGTCGTCGCTTTGGGCCATCGCCTCTCCAGCCAGCAGGGCGGATAGTAGAACCAGAAAAGTCAGCCGTGTCATGGATCAGGATGCTCACCGGATATGGGCGGCCGAACCGAGAGCATCGGTCGACGCCGCCACATGCTTTGTATGCTCACGCGCACCATACGCGGGCTGATTCGATCCTGCCAATCCGTTCGTGATGCGTCGAGCCGCGAGGAACCACGCCCGGCCGCTTATGCGATGTCGATCGATGCTGGCGACCCACGGAAATCGGCACATTCGCGCCCGGCTGCATTCAGCGAGGGGGTGGTGTGAAGCCCTTGCTGCGGATCTTCTTCTCGAGGACGGCGATGCCGGCTGCGGTGTTACCCTTGTTGCACTTGTCGACTCCGTCCAGGATGTCGAAGTCGGGACGCGCTCCACCATTGAAGCTGGTGTCGCCCGTGTATCGCGTCGCGTAGTCACTCAGCTTCCGGCAATAGGCCGCGTCGTCGCTTTGCGCCAACGCCTCGCTGGTCAGGAGGACGGATAGCGGGATCAGAAAAGTCAAACGTGTCATTGATCAGGTCGCTCATTGTGTAGACGGCAAAACGGAAAGCCTTCGTCGACGCCGCGACAGCTTATCCCGCACTGGTTGATACTAGGGCGACTTATTCGATCCCGCCACGCGAAAGTCCGGTCAATTTGCGGAGGAAGTCGAGCCGACGATCTTGGTCGACGTCCGTCCCGACATGCGGGCCCCCCCAAGCCGTTCGTGATGCGCCAATTCTCCGAGAAACTACGCCCGGTCTTCCTTGAGGCGGAGGACGGCCTGGCGGACGGGCTCGTCCAGCCCCTCCCCGCCCTTCTCCAGATGCGCGACGATGGCGGCGCGCATGCGGGGATCCCAGAACTTCCGGAGGTGCGTGGCAATGGCGGCTGCGGGATCGACGCCCCGCTGCGGCACGAAGAACCGGCCGATCTGGTTCGCCATCATCACGAGCTTCTCCGACGACATGCCGCCTACTCCGCCGCGACGCGCCGGCTGTGCCGTGCCTGCTCGGCATATTCCTTCTGCCAGTCGCCGGGGCCATTGGACGGCGACACCTGCACGGCGGTGACCTTGTACTCGGGGCAATTGGTCGCCCAGTCCGAGAACTCCGTCGTGACCACGTTGGCCTGCGTCTCGGGATGGTGGAACGTCGTGTAGACGACGCCGGGCGCCACCCGGTCGGTGATCCTGGCGCGCAGGCTGGTACTGCCGGTGCGGCTGTCGAGCTTGACCCAGTCGCCGTCGCGCACGCCGCGCTGCTCGGCATCGTGCGGATGGATCTCCAGCAGGTCCTGGTCGTGCCACACGACATTGCCGGTCC
This sequence comes from Reyranella sp., assembly GCF_030651995.1. GTDB lineage: Bacteria > Pseudomonadota > Alphaproteobacteria > Reyranellales > Reyranellaceae > Reyranella. The sequence goes on along the minus strand of NZ_JAUSBN010000066.1, from coordinate 20,420 downwards.
GTCGCGTCTGGGCGCCGACATTGTACTGGCTGAGGATGCGGCCGGTGGTGAGCAGCAGCGGGAAGCGCGGGCCGGTCCGTTCGTCGGTCGGCACGTATTCGGTGATCAGGAAGTTCCCCTTGCCGCGGGCAAAGCCGCCGACATGCATGACCGGCGTACCGAGCGGCGCCTTTCCGTTGCAGGGCCACTGGACCGAACCGACCCTGTCCAGGAGATCGTAGGACACGCCGGCGAAGGTCGGCGTCAGCGCCGCGATCTCGTCCATGATCTCCGACGGATGCCGGTACAGCATCTCGAAGCCCATGGCCCTGGCGATCGCCAGGGTGATCTCCCAGTCGGCCATGCCGCTCCTGGGCGTCATCACCCGGCGCACGCGATTGATGCGACGTTCGGCGTTGGTGAAGGTGCCGTCCTTCTCGAGGAAGGACGAGCCCGGCAGGAACACGTGGGCGTAGTTCGCCGTCTCGTTCAGGAACAGGTCCTGCACCACGACGCACTCCATCGCCGACAGCGCCTGCACGACGTGGGCCGTATTCGGATCGGACTGGAGGATGTCCTCGCCCTGGACATAGAGCCCCTTGAAGGTGCCCTCGATCGCCGCATCGAACATGTTGGGAATGCGCAGGCCCGGCTCGGCATCGAGCGAGCGGCCCCACATCTTCTCGAACATCTCGCGCGTCGCATCATCGGAGATGTGGCGATAGCCCGTCAGCTCGTGCGGGAACGAGCCCATGTCACAGGCGCCCTGGACGTTGTTCTGGCCGCGCAGCGGGTTCACGCCGACGCCCGGCCGTCCGAGATTGCCGGTCACCATGGCGAGATTGGCGATTGCCATGACCGTCGTGGTGCCCTGGCTGTGCTCGGTGACGCCGAGGCCATAGTAGATCGCGGCGTTGCCGCCGGTGGCATAGAGCCGCGCGGCACCGCGAATCGTCTCGGGATCGACACCGGCCATCAGCCCGACCGCCTCGGGGCTGTTCTGCGGCTCCGACACGAAGGCCGCCCAGTATTCGAAAGCGTCGCGATCGCAGAACTCTCGCACGAACCGCTCGTTGGCCAGGCCTTCGGTGACGATCGTGTACGCGAGCGCATTCATCACCGCGGCATTGGTGCCGGGCCGCAGCGGCAGGTGATAGTCGGCCTCGACGTGCGGCATGCGCACGAGGTCGATGCGGCGCGGATCGATCACGATCAGCCTTGCCCCCTGGCGCAGGCGCTTCTTCAGGCGCGAGGCGAAGACGGGATGCGCATCGGTCGGGTTGGCGCCGATCACCAGGATCACGTCGCTCTGCTCGACCGAGTCGAAGTCCTGCGTGCCCGCCGAGGTGCCGAAAGCCTGGCTGAGGCCGAAGCCGGTCGGCGAATGGCAGACACGCGCGCAGGTGTCGACATTGTTGTTGCCGAAGCCGCCGCGGATCAGCTTCTGCATCACGTAGGTTTCTTCGTTGGTGCAGCGCGACGAGGTGATGCCGCCGATGGCGAGACGGCCATGCTTCTCCTGCAGTCGCCGGAACTCCGACGCGACCCGACCGATCGCCTCGTCCCAGCTCACCTCGCGCCACGGCTGGTCGATGCTGTCGCGAATCATCGGCTTCAGGACCCGCTCCCGATGATGGGCGTACCCCCAGGCGAAGCGCCCCTTGACGCAGGAGTGCCCGCGATTGGCCTTGCCCTCCTTCCACGGCACCATGCGCACGAGTTCCTCGCCGCGCATCTCGGCCTTGAAGCTGCAGCCGACACCGCAATAGCCGCAGGTCGTCACCACCGAGTGCTCGGGCTGCCCGATCTCGATCAGGCTCTTCTCCGAGAGCGTCGCCGTCGGGCAGGCTTGCACGCAGGCGCCGCAGGACACGCATTCGGAACTCAGGAAATCGTCGGACGATGCGCCGGGCGAGACCTTCGAATCGAAGCCGCGGCCCTGGATGGTGAGTGCGAAGGTACCCTGAACTTCCTCGCAGGCGCGGACGCAGCGCGAGCAGACGATGCACTTCGCGGGGTCGAAGGTGAAGTACGGGTTGCTCTCGTCCTTCTCCTGCTTCGTATGGCTCTCGCCCTCGTAGCCGTAGCGGACCTCGCGCAGGCCGACCGCTCCCGCCATGTCCTGCAGTCCGCAGTCGCCATTGGCCGCGCAGGTCAGGCAGTCGAGCGGATGATCGGAGATGTAGAGCTCCATCACGCCCTTGCGGATCTTCTTCAGCTTCTCGGTCTGGGTCGACACGACCATGTCGGCCGCCACCGGCGTCGTGCACGAGGCCGGCGTACCGGCGCGGCCCGAAATCTCCACGAGGCAGAGCCGGCAGGAGCCGAAGGCCTCGACAGAGTCGGTGGCGCAGAGCTTGGGAACCTGAATGCCGGCATCCATCGCTGCGCGCATGATCGACGTGCCCGCCGGCACCGTGACCGTCTGGCCGTCGATGGTGAGGGCGACCTGCTCCGTCGCGCGGCTGGCCGGGGTGCCGAAGTCGATTTCGGGAACGAGTGACATGACAGGTCCTCTATTGCGCAGCCACGTTCACGGGCGAGCGGAGGAAATCCTCGGGGAAATGCCTGATCGCGCTCATCACCGGATAGGGCGTGAAGCCGCCCAGGGCGCAGAGCGAGCCGAACTTCATCGTCTGGCAGAGATCCTCGACGAGCTCGAGGTTGGCGGCGCTCCGCTCGCCGCGGATGATCTTGTCGATGGTCTCCACGCCGCGTGTCGAACCAATGCGGCAGGGCGTGCACTTCCCACAGGACTCGATCGCGCAGAACTCCATGGCGAAGCGGGCTTGGCGCGCCATGTCGACCGTGTCGTCGAAAACGACGATGCCGCCATGACCGATCAGCCCGTCGCGCGCCGTAAAGGCCTCGTAGTCGAACGGCGTATCGAACAGGGCACGCGGGAAGTACGCGCCCAGAGGGCCGCCGACCTGTACCGCCCGCACAGGCCGCCCGCTCCGTGTGCCGCCGCCGATCTCGTCGACCAGCTCGCCCAGAGTCACGCCGAACGCCGCCTCGAACAGGCCGCCCTGCCGGATGTTGCCCGCGAGCTGGATCGGCATGGTGCCGCGCGAGCGTCCCATACCGAAGGAGGCGTAGGCCTCGGCACCCTCGGCCAGGATCCACGGCACGGTGGTCAGCGAGACCAGGTTGTTGATGATCGTCGGCCGGCCGAACAGGCCCCTGTGCGCGGGCAGCGGTGGCTTGGCGCGCACCTGGCCGCGCCTGCCCTCGATACTCTCGAGCAGCGCGGTTTCCTCGCCGCAGACATACGCGCCGGCGCCGACGCGAACCTCGATGTCGAACCCGGCCCCGGCGCCGAGCAGCCCGTCGCCCTCGGCAAGGTGCACGGCACGCCCGAAGATTCGTATCGCATCGGGATATTCGGAACGGATGTAGACGAAGCCCTTGGCTGCACCGACGGCGAAGCCGGCGATCGCCATCCCCTCGATCAGCGCGAAGGGATCTCCCTCCAGCAGCATACGGTCGGCAAAGGTGCCCGAATCGCCTTCGTCGGCGTTGCAGACGATGTACTTCCGGTCCGCCGAAGCGTCGGCAACCGTCTGCCACTTGATGCCGGTCGGGAAGCCCGCGCCGCCGCGACCGCGCAGGCCAGACCGGGTCACCTCCGCCAGCGTCTTCGCCGGCCCGAGGCTGCGGGCGCGGTCGAGACCACGACCGCCGCCCTGGGCCCGCCAGTCGGCAAGCGACAGCGGATCGACGACGCCGCAGCGCGCGAAGGTGATCCGTGTCTGACGCTTCAGGAAGGGAATGTCTTCGGGCCGACCGAGGCACAGCGGATGACGGAGGCCGATCGGCAGGCCGCCCGCCAACAGGCCCGGCACATCGCGTGCTGCGACAGGCCCGAAGGCAATACGCCCGGCCGGCGTCTCGACTTCCACCATGGGCTCGAGCCAGAACAGGCCGCGCGACCCGGTGCGCACGATCTCGATTTCGATGCCGCGCCGCCCGGCCTCTTCGCGCAAGGCGATGGCGACCTTGTCGGCGCCTACCGCGCGGGCGGCGGCATCGCGCGGCACGAAGAAGCGTGTCGTCATCGCGAGACCTCGCGGGCGATCTCGTCGATCGACTCGTCATTCAGCCGCGCCATCGGCTCGCCGTCGAGCATCGCCGAGGGAGCGGAGGCGCAGAGGCCCAGGCAATAGGTCGCCTCGATCGTGACCCTCCCATCGGGCGTGGTTCCGCCCCAGTCGAGGACGAACCGGTCGAGCAGGCGCCTGGCCAAGGCCTCGCCGTCCATCGACTGGCAGGCCTCGGCGCGGCAGAGCTTCAGCACGTGGCGGCCCGCCGGCTCGCGACGGAAGTCGTGATAGAAGGAGACGACGCCATGAACTTCGGCGCGCGTGATGTTCAGAGCGTGCGCCAGGAACGGGATTGCCGGCTCCGGGACATACCCGAAAGCCGCCTGCAGATCGTGCAGGATCGGCAGCAGCGCTCCCTCCCGCACATCATGGCGGCGGACGATTTCCGTGGCCTCGGCCTCGTTCCAACGCGACGACACCGTGCACTCCATCCAAAGCGGCCGGCAGGCTCTTTTCGCCGGCTCTGGTTGATGAATATTCCGCGACCGCGTGCCTGGCCTCAATAAAGCTGTTCAGTGGTGCAATAGAACAAACCTATCAAAGCCGCTCTCTTGGGCGGGTGCAAACAATCGTCAGGCCAGGGTCGCCGCCAACTGGGTTGCTTCGGCAACCAGGGCCGTCGCCAGGGGTGTCATGGGCTCGCGCCGGGGCACGACGAGGCCGATCGAGTGGGTGGCGTCCGGCTCGACGATCGGGATCGAGCGCAGGTGCTCGGTCAGGCCGAGCGTGTCGGCCAGCTTCTGCGGCATGACGCTGGCCCAGCGACCGGTGCGGACATGGGAGAACAGCACGATCATCGAATTCGACTCGAGCGTCGGATCGGCCTGGCCGCCGGCCTCGTTCAGGAGCTGGTCGATGATGCGCCGGTTCTGCATGTCCGGCGTCAGCAGGCACAGCGGAATCCTGCCCACCTCGGCCCAGGTGACACTCTCGCGTTCGCCGAGCGGACTGCTTTCCGAGGTCAGCAGCCGGTACTGCTCGGTATAGAGCGGCACCGCGCGCAGCCGGCCGAGCGGCTCGTTGTCGATGTAGGTCAGGCCGGCATCGACTTCGAGGTTCTCCAGCATCGACAGGATCTCGATCGAGGTCCGCGACAGGATGGTGAACTTCACGTTGGGATGCCGGGCGCGAAACGGCGTGGTGAGCGCCGAGACCATGGCGAGCGCCGTCGGGATGGCGGCGATCCGCAGCCGGCCGCTGAGCCCCTTGCGCAGCGAGCTCACCTCCTGCCGCATTGCACGCGTATCGGCCACGATGCCGCGCGCCCAGTCGAGCACACGCTCGCCCTCGGCGGTGAAGCCGATGAAGCGCGAGGTGCGCTGCACCAGCATGACGCCGAGCATGTCCTCGAGGCTCTTGATGCCGGCGGAGAAAGTGGGCTGTGTGACGCCACACAGCTCGGCCGCCTTGCTGAAATTCCGCTCCTGGGAGAGCGCAAGCAGGAATTCCAGTTTGTCGATCATGGCGGAGAGACTAGCCGAAAATCCTCACGCTGGCTTCCCGGTCTGGCCTTCAGTCGAACAGCGCCGCCAGCCGTTGCTTCATCTGATCGGCGACGTAGAGCGCCAGGGCCTGGATGGTGGAGGTCGGATTTACGCCGCCCGAGGTGACCCAGATGCTGCCGTCGACGATGAACAGGTTCTTCACGTCGTGAGCCCGACCCCATTGGTTCACCACCGAGCGCTCCGGGTCCGTACCCATGCGCGCCGTCCCGAGTAAATGGCCCGGATAGTTCAACGCGGTTCGGGATGCATAGAGATCGGTGGCGCCGGCCTCGGTGAGGATCTCCTCGGCGCGGGCAATGCCGTGCTCCATCATGCGGCGCGTGTTGTCGCTGATCGTGTAGTCGATCCTCGGTGCCGGAATGCCGTTGCTGTCCTTCAGCACGGGATCGAGGGTGACCCTGTTGTGCTCCTCGGGCAGATCCTCGCAGGCGACGCCGATGCTCAGCCGGTGATCGAGCATCCGCCGGTACCGGCGATGATGGTCGCGACCCCAGGGCAGCAGCCCCGAGGCGGCCCCGACGATCGCCTGGTTGGCCGGGCCGGTGCCGCGGCCGAACTGCAAGGTGTAGCCGCGCACGAAGTCACGCGACGGATCGGTCTCGTAGAACTGCTTGCTCCAGATGGTGTTGATCGGCCCGCGCCCGCCGTCTAGCGGCTCGTCGACATAACCGGAGACGATGGGCCACGGATGCAGCATCAGGTTCCTGCCGACGAGGCCCGACGAATTGGCAAGTCCGTTCGGAAACCTCGCGGAGGCCGAGTTCAGCAGCAGGCGCGGCGTGCCGACCCCGTTGCAGGCCAGGATGACGACTTCGGCCGGCTGGAACTGCTCGACACCGTCGGCGTCATAATAGATCGCACCGGCCGCCATGCCGTGCTCGTCAGTGGTGATCTCGCGCACCCGACAGCGCGTGCGCAGCTCGACGCCGGATCGCAGCGCGAGTGGCCAGTAGGTGATGTCGGTGCTGGCCTTGGCGCCCTGCGCGCAACCCGGCGTGCAGTGACCGAGATTGATGCAGCGGGCGCGACCCTCATAATCGGTGGTGGCGATGCTGCTGTCGGAGGGCCACCAGTGCCAGCCCAGCCGGTTCATCGCCTGGGCGTAGCGCGTGCCCGTCTTGCCGAGCGCAATGGGCGGCATCGGCGGATGGCGCGGCGGCACGCCGGGGTCGCCCGCGAGGCCGGAGACGCCCATCATCCGGTCGTTCTCTTCGTAGAACTTTTCCAGCGCCCAGTAGTCGACGGGCCAGTCGTCGGCCACGCCGTCCAGCGACTTCACCTTGAAGTCGGAGGGATGCATGCGCGGCCAGTGGGCCGTGTAGATGATCGTGCCGCCGCCGACACCGTTGAAGTTGGCGATCTTCATCAGCGAATTGTCGTCGTTGACCGGATAGTCGGTGTCCCGCCCGCGACGGTTCGGACTGATCTCGAAATCCGTGTAGCGCCGAGCCTCCCAATCGCGGCCATTGCTGGGGAAGTCGGTCGGCTTCATCCAGTCTCCCTGTTCCAGGCAGAGGATGCGCATCTTCGTCTCGGCCAGGCTCCACGCCACGGCGGCGCCCGACGCGCCCGACCCGATGATCAGGACATCGACCTTTTGGTTGCCGGCCATGTCAGCGATCCTCAATCGGGACGACCCGATCGTCGCGCCAGAAGGGTTGCCGGCCGCGTACGACGTCGAGCAGCGACCAGTCGCCCTGCTCCAGCACGTAGCCCTTGGGGAAGGGCGCGCGGGCTTCATGCCCGAGGGCCAACAGCACGCGATCGTCGCGGTAGTAGGCGCCCAGGATCGCCCGCCCGAGGGCAACCGCCGGCGCGCCGCCGCTCGCGTACCAATCGTTGATCAGGCCTTCTCTCGCGGCCTGGTCCATCTCGGCGAACACCCCGGACGACTTTGTCGCGATCGCGGTCAGCGCTTCGCGAACGAGAGGAAGGTCCCGGCCCACCGATCTCACGATGTCGTCGAGGATGGCCGGATCGTCGGCGCCCGGCATGCCGAGGACGGCATCTGCCGGAACCATCGTTCCGGCGATCTTCCGGAGGGCGTCGGTTTCAGCGGCGGAAAGTCGAGTTTCGGAAGCGGCGGCCATTTGAATCCTACTGACGTGCAGGGGCAATCCTAGGCGATCGCGCGGCCCCCATCGACGTAAAGATTAACGCCGTTGATGTAGGCGCCGGCGTCCGAGCACAGCAGCAGGGCGGCACCGACGAGGTCTCCGGGTTGGCCGAGCCGGCCGGTCGGGATGCGCTGGACGAGCGCCTCGCCCTCGGTGGCCATCTGATCGCGGTTGCGCGCCGTCAGGATGGCGCCGGGCGCCAGATTGTTCACCGTGACGCCCTGTCCGCCGAACTGGCGGGCGAGATTCCACGACCAGTTCAGCTGCGCCGCCTTGGTGCCGGCATAGACCATCATCTGCGGATGCGGCCGGACCTGCTGGACGCTGCCGATGGTGACGACCCTGCCCCAGCCGCGTCCGCCCATGGGCGGGACGAGATCCTGCAACAGTTCCAGCGGGCTGCGCAGGTTGACCGCGATCTGCCGGTCGAACCGCTCGCGCGTGATTTCGTCGAAGGGTTCCGGCAGTTCGATCGACGCGTTGAGCACCAGGATATCGACCGGCGACCAGGCCGAGACCGCCGCCGCCAGATGACGCCCCGCATCGGCCACGGCGAAATCCTGTCCGAAGGCCCGCGCCTTTCCACCCGCCTGTTCGATCTCGCGCACGACCGCGGCGGCGTCGGCTCTCTCCTGCTCCGTGTCGGCATGGTGGATCGCCAGCTTCGCGCCCACGCCGGCGAGCGCCAGAGCAATCGCCCGGCCGATTTCGCGGCGGGCACCGGTGACCAGAGCGGTGCGGCCGGTCAGGCGAAAGAGATCGAGCACGTTTTGCGGCATGAGGACTCCGGAAGGCCACCAGCATGGCAGGGTATTCCCGTGGGCGAAACCGGAGCGCGGTTCGCACCCGTCGAGGCTTGTCAGCGCGCGCGAGGGCTGCTCCCCTTGCGCCCGAGGGAGAACGGAAATGAAGAACGACTCGACCTATGACTACATCGTCGTCGGTGCCGGGTCCGCGGGCGCAGTCGTCGCCAGCCGGCTGACCGAGAGCGGCAAGCATCGCGTCCTGCTGCTCGAAGCCGGCACCCAGGGCTCGAACTTCTTCTGGTCGAAGGTCCCGGTCGGCGTCTCCAAGATGATCGACGATCCGGCGGTCAACTGGTGTTACTCCTCGGAGCCTGACGAAGGCTCGGGCGGGCGGCGCATCGCCGTGCCGCGCGGCCGCATGCTGGGTGGCTCCAGCTCGATCAACGGCATGGTCTACATCCGCGGCCAGGCGCAGGACTACGACCACTGGGCCCAACTCGGCAATCGCGGCTGGAGCTTCCAGGACGTGCTGCCGATCTTCAAGCGCATAGAGCGGTTCGAGGGCGGCTCCGACGAATTCCGTGGCCGCAACGGCATCCTCCCCGTCACCCACACGCCGCGCCACAAGGTGCCCCTGCTCGAGAAGATGATCGAGGCGGCCGAGAAGATGGGCCTGCCCTACAATCCCGACCAGAACGGCGCCTCCCAGGAAGGCATTGGCATGTCGCAGGTGACGATCACCAAGGGACGCCGCCAGAGCACCGCCTTCTGCTACCTCGACCCGGCGCGTTCGCGCACCAACCTGCAGATCGACCAGGGTGCGATCGCAGAATCCCTCATCCTCGAAGGCAAGCGCTGCGTTGGCGTTCGCTATTCCGTCAATGGCCAGAAGCGCGAGGCGCGGGCGACGCGCGAGGTCATCGTCTCCGGCGGCTCGATCAATTCGCCGAAGCTGCTCGAGCTGTCCGGCATCGGCCAGGCAGACCGCTTGCGCGCGCTCGGCATCACGCCGGTCCATGAGCTGCAAGGTGTCGGAGAGAACCTGCGCGACCACTACTCGCCGCGCATGAAGTTCGAGATCACGGGCAAGAACCTCACCTTCAACGACAATGCGCGCGGCTGGCGACTGGCCCGCGAGGCGCTGAAATACGCGATGTTCCGTGAAGGCTTTCTCGCGTCGACGGCGGTGCCGATCCGGCTCTACTTCCGCACGCGCGTGGGCCTCGACTCGCCCGACGCCACCATCTCGATCGCGCCCTTCCTCTACGAGATGGTCGGCAAGGAGCGGCGCGTGTCGGCGCAGAAGGGCATCACCATGAACGTGAACGTGCTGCGCTCCGAAAGCACCGGTTCCGTCCACATCAAGTCGGCCGACCCCGCCGAGCCGCCGGCGATCCGCTTCAACTTCCTGTCCACCGAGCACGACCGCACCGGCATCGTGACCGTGCTGCGCAAGGGCCGCGAGCTGATGGCGACCTCACCGCTCAAGGAGGTCACCGGCCAGGAGATCGCCCCCGGCGCCCATCTCCAGAGCGATGCCGATCTGCTCGAATGGGTGCGCAACAATGCCGAGACGACCTATCACCCGGTCGGCACCTGCAAGATGGGCAACGACCCGCGCGCCGTGGTCGATCCGGAGCTCAGGGTCCACGGCATCGCCGGCCTCCGGGTCGCCGACGCCTCGATCATGCCGACCCTCACCAGCGGCAACACCAATGCCCCTGCCATCATGATCGGCGAGAAGTGTGCTTCGATGGTGCTGGCAGCGGCCGAAGTGGCGCGGGCTGCGTGACGGGGCGTGGTGACAATCGATCTTCTGGAGGTCACATGCTGACGGACCGCTACGGCCTTCCCCTCTCCACGACGAGCGCTGCGGCGCGCGATGCCTATGTCGAGGGCGTCGATCTCCTGCTGACGGTCTATCCCGGCGCGGCCGCCTCGTTCGAGCGGGCCATCGCGGCCGATCCGGCTTTCGCCTTGGCCTATATCGGCCGGGCCCGCGCGGCCCAGCTCGCTGGCAAGACGGAGGCGATGCGCGCGGACCTTGCGATGGCTTCGTCCCGCGCTGAAGAAGTCTCGGCGCGTGAGCGGAGCCAGATCGAGGTCTTTCGGTCGCTGTTCGCCGGTCAGTCGGTCGCCGCCCTGGCGGCGCTGCGCACCCATGTGCAGACATGGCCGCGCGATGCGCTGGTACTGAGCCTCGCCGCCAACCAGGGCGGACTGATCGGGATGTCCGGCCTGTCCGGCCGCGAACAGGACCTCACCGACTTTCTCGATGGCCTCGCCTCGCACTACGGCGAGGATTGGTGGTTCGAGGCGCATCGCGGGATGGCTTTGTCGGAGATCGGGCGGCACGACGAGGCGCGCCCGATGATCGAGCGCTCCCTCGCGCAATACCGGCGCAACGCCTATGGCGCCCATGCCTTCGCCCATCTCTGCTACGAGACCGGGGAACAGGATGCCGGCATCGAGTTCCTGCGGGACTGGCTGCCGGTCTACGATCGCGGCGGCGGATTGTTCGGCCATCTCAGCTGGCATCTCGGCCTGTTCGAGCTGCACGCCGGCAATCTCGAAGGCGGACTGCGCCTCTACAACGAGGCCTTCTGCGCCGACGATCATCGCGGCGCCATTCACCAGAAGCTCTCCGATTCAGCGGCCTTCCTCTGGCGATCGGAGCTCGCGGGCCATCCGCGCGATCCGGCGCGCTGGGCGAAGCTCAAGGACTATGCGCACGAGAAGCTGCCGCGCCCCGGCATGTCCCTGGCCGACTGGCATGTCGCGCTGACCTACGCCGCCACAGGCGACGACGCCGCGCTCGAAGGATGGATCGGGGCCATCGAGGAGCTGGCGAGCGCCGGACGCTATCCGTCCGGATCGGTCATCCCCGCGGTGGCCCGCGCCTTCGCGGCCTACCGGCGCGGCGATTATGCGGCCACGATCGACCTGATCGAGCCGATGCTGCCCGAGCGCGAACGTATCGGCGGCAGCCGCGCGCAGGGCGACCTGGTGGAAGCGACGCTGCTGCAGGCCTACCTGGCCTCCGGCCGCGATGCCGAGGCTCGACGTCTGGCGGCGGCGCGTCGCTCAGGTCCGGCGCGCCTGCCCGTCACAGGGGGCGAACGGACAGTCGCCTGACACAAGGCCTGGCCGATTCCTGCTCTCAGTTATGCCTCGCGTTTCATTGCTCAGGATTTTTGTGTAGTTAAGGTGGCGCTTTCCCTGAGGAGGATCCCATGTGCAACGTTTGCCTTTCACGTCGTCGCTTGTTCTCGGGAATGGGCGGTCTCGCCGCCATGACGGCGATCGGTGCCATGACCGCGGCCCCGGCCAGTGCGCAGCCCGCTCGTTCGGCCGAAACGCCCGATGCCGCGCTTGCGCGCCTGATGGAAGGCAACGCACGCTACGCGTCCGGCAAGATGTCGGAGCGCGACTACTCCGTCGGCCGGGTTGCCCGCTCCCAGGGCCAGGCGCCCTTCGCGGCCATCCTCGGCTGCGCCGACTCCCGCGTGGCGCCCGAGCTGGCGTTCGACCAGGCACCGGGTGAACTTTTCATCGTCCGGGTCGCCGGCAACTTCGTCACGCCCGACGGGCTGGGCAGCCTCGAGTACGGCGCCGCCGTGCTGGGCACGAAGGTGATCTTGGTGCTGGGCCACACGAGCTGCGGCGCGGTCAACGCCACGGTCGATGCGCTACAGAAGGGCAACACCCTGCCCGGCCACATCGCCGACCTCGTACGCGCCATGAAACCCGGCATCGAGCCAGTCCTCAAGACGCCGGGCGCCGATCTGCAGCAGCGCGCGATGATCGCCAACGTCCAGGCCAACGTCCGTCGCCTGCAGACCGAGAAGCCGATCCTGGGCGACATGGTCGCGGCCGGCAAGCTCAAGGTCGTCGGCGCCTATTACGACCTGCCCACCGGCAAGGTGATGATGGTCTGACGACCGAGCGGCTGTCCCGCGGCATTTATTGCCGCGGGACGATCTGCGCAGAGCCGGCTCGTCCTCCTGCTCAGGCCTTGATGAAGGCGAGCAGGTCGGGATTGAGCACGTCGGCATGGACAGTCAGCATGCCGTGCGGATAGCCCTTGTAGACCTTGAGCGTGCCGTGCTTCAGGAGCTTGATCGAAAGCTCGGCTGCGTCGGCGATCGGAACCACCTGGTCGTCGTCACCGTGCATCACGAGCGTCGGCACCGTGATTGCCTTCAGATCGGCCGTGAAATCGGTCTCCGAGAAGGCCGCGATGCAATCGTACTGCGCCTTGGCGCCGCCGATCATGCCCTGCCGCCACCAGTTCTGGATGGTGCCCGGCAGCACCTTCGCGCCTTCGCGGTTGAAGCCGTAGAACGGGCCGCTGGCGACATCGAGATAGAACTGCGCGCGGTTGGCCGCGAGGGCGGTGCGGAAGCCGTCGAAGACCTCGATGGGCAGGCCCTTCGGGTTCTTGTCGGACTTCACCATGATCGGCGGCACGGCGCTCACCAGGACCGCCTTGGCGACACGGCCCGGCCTGGCGCGCGCGACATAGCGAGCCACCTCGCCGCCGCCGGTCGAATGACCGATATGGACGGCGTTCTTCAGGTCGAGATGGTCGGTGAGCTCGATGACGTCGGCGGCATAGGTGTCCATCTCGTTGCCGGTGTCGGTCTGCGTCGAGCGGCCATGGCCACGGCGATCATGGGCGATCACCCGGAAGCCCTTGCCCAGGAAGAAGAGCATCTGGGCGTCCCAGTCGTCGGCGCTCAGCGGCCAGCCATGATGGAACACGATGGGCTGCGCATCCTTGCGACCCCAGTCCTTGTAGAAAATCTGGGTTCCGTCATTCGTCGTGATGAATGCCATGTCATGTCTCCTTCGCGAGAGTGAACACGAGGCAACGATGTCCCAGAAAGCCGCTCACCGCCATCGTACATGAGCAGGCAGCGCCCTATACCAAAGTACAATTCTCACGCGTCCGGCACGATCGAACGCAGAGACGCGGCGCAGAGGGAACTATTTGGATCAAAAGTGTTAGAGTCAGCCCGACAGTCCACCCAGATACGCATCGCCAGGGCTCATGACCGACGACGTACTGCTGACAATCCTGATCGTTCTGCCCTTCGTAGGCAGCCTCCTCGCTGCGACGTTCCGCCCGAACGCGCGTAATTCGGAAGCGTGGCTGGCCGGCGGCGTCGCACTCATCTGCCTTTTTCTGCTGGTTTTCGCCTATCCTGCGATCGTCGAGCGCGGGGTGCTGCGCAGCGAAGCAGAATGGATTCCCGCTCTCGGCCTCAGCTTTTCCCTGCGCCTCGATGGTTTCGCCTGGATGTTCGCCCTGCTGGTGACGGGCATCGGCTTCCTGGTCGTTCTCTATGCCCGCTATTACATGTCGCCGAACGATCCGGTGCCGCGCTTCTTCTCGTTCCTGCTCGCCTTCATGGGCAGCATGCTCGGGATCGTCATCGCCGGTAACCTGATCATCCTCCTGTTCTTCTGGGAACTGACCAGCATCTTCTCGTTCCTGCTGATCGGATACTGGCATCACACGGCGGGCGCGCGCGACGGCGCGCGCATGGCCCTCGTCGTCACGGGCTTCGGCGGCGTGGCGCTTCTGGCCGGCGTCGTCCTGATCGGGCAGATCGTGGGCAGCTACGATCTCGACCAGGTGCTGGCGTCCGGCGAGGCCATCCGCTCGCACGTTCTCTATCTGCCGGCCCTCGTTCTCATTCTGCTCGGCACGCTGACCAAGAGCGCGCAGTTCCCGTTCCACTTCTGGCTGCCCAATGCCATGGCGGCGCCGACGCCGGTCTCGGCGCTGCTCCATTCGGCGACCATGGTGAAGGCCGGCGTCTTCCTGCTGACGCGCCTGTGGCCGGTCATGGCCGGGACGCCCGAATGGTTCTGGCTCCTGGGACTCGCCGGCATGGCGGCGCTCCTGCTGGGCGCCTTCTTCGCCATCTTCCAACACGACCTGAAGGGGCTCCTCGCCTATTCGACGATCAGCCACCTCGGCCTGATCACCATGCTGCTCAGTCTCGGCAGCCCGCTGGGCGCCGTTGCCGCCATCTTCCACATGATGAACCACGCGACCTTCAAGGCCTCGCTGTTCATGGCGGCCGGGATCATCGACCACGAGACCGGCACGCGCGACATGCGCAAGCTGGGGGGCCTGTTCCACTACCTGCCGGTCACTGCCACCCTGGCCATGGTGGCGAGCGCCGCCATGGCGGGCGTGCCGCTCCTCAACGGGTTCCTGTCGAAGGAAATGTTCTTCGCCGAGGCGATCGAGACCCATGTCCACTCGCTGCTCGACACCTCCCAGCCCTACGTCGCAGTGCTGGCCAGCACCTTTGCCGTGACCTATTCGCTGCGCTTCATCCATTCCGTTTTCTTCGGCGCCAAGCCCCACGACCTGCCGCGCGAGCCGCACGAGCCGCCGTTCTGGATGCGCGTCCCCAGCATGTTCCTGGTGCTGGCCTGCCTCGTGGTTGGCATCTTTCCGGCGGCGACCGTAGGCCCCTACCTGCTCACGGCCGTGCAGTCGGTGCTGGGTCCCCGCACGCCGGTCTTCAGTCTCGCGATCTGGCACGGCTTCAACCTGCCCCTGATCATGAGCGCCGTGGCTCTTGTCGCCGGGGCGCTGCTCTACCTCGCGCTCAAAAACTACCTGCGGCACAGCCCGGTGGGGCCGCCCGTGCTGAGGCACCTGAATGGCCGCCATCTGTTCGAACGGGGCGTGATCGTCCTGTCCCTGAAATGGTCGCGGGC
Organism: Reyranella sp.; assembly: GCF_030651995.1. GTDB lineage: Bacteria > Pseudomonadota > Alphaproteobacteria > Reyranellales > Reyranellaceae > Reyranella. The sequence continues at coordinate 5,226 of NZ_JAUSBN010000066.1, read as the reverse complement.
CGCCGAATTGGTCTTCAGCACGCGCCGCCTGCAGCCCCAGCTGCGGATCCTGCTGCTGGCGGCCGCCCTCGCGGCGTTTGTGCCGATCTCGATGGGCAGCCTCGGCCTGCAAGGACCCGATTGGAGCGACCTCGACCCCGCGCTCGCACTGGTCTGGTTGGCCGGGGCCGGCTGCGCGATCGGCGCCGCACACCAGGCCAAGTATCATCGGCTGGTCGCGCTCGTCCTGCTGGGCGGGGCGGGCCTCGCCACCTGCATCACCTTCGCCTGGTTCTCCGCGCCCGACCTGGCGCTGACGCAGCTTCTGGTCGAAATCGTGACCACGATCCTGATCCTGCTGGGGCTGCGCTGGCTGCCCAAGCGCTTCGAGGAGATTGAGACCGCGGAGGAACCCTGGCGGCGACGGCTGCGGCGCTCACGCGACCTCGGCATCGCCTTCGTCGTGGGTGCCGGCATGGCGACGCTTGCCTATGCCGTGATGATGCTGCCGATGCCCGAGACGATCGGGAGCTACTTCCTGGAACGCTCCTATACGGAAGGCGGCGGTCGCAACGTCGTGAACGTGATCCTCGTGGACTTCCGCGGCTTCGACACCCTGGGCGAGATCACCGTGCTCGCCATCGTCGCCCTCACGATCTTCGCCTTGCTGCGCCGTTTCCGGCCGGCGCCCGACAATATCGGCTCGCCCCTGCAGCAGCGCCGGCAGAACGCCTTCGACGAGGCCGAACCCGACCGCAAGGCGGGCGACACGCTCGGCGACTATCTTGTGGTGCCTTCGGTCATCATGAAGTGGCTGTTCCCGGTGATCATCGTGCTGGCGATTTATCTGTTCCTGCGCGGCCACGACCTGCCCGGGGGCGGGTTTGCCGGGGGCATCACGCTCGCGACCGCCTTCATCCTGCAATACCTGGCCTCCGGCACGATCTGGGTGGAGGACAGGCTCCGCATCCTGCCGGTCAACTGGATCGGGCTGAGTCTGCTCCTGGCCGCGATCACCGGAATGGCCTCGTGGCTGTTCGGCTACCCCTTCCTGACCTCGTATTCGCAGTATGTCGACATTCCGCTGATCGGGAGCGTACCCGGCGCCACCGCCCTTTTCTTCGACCTTGGCGTCTTCGGCCTGGTCGTGGGGGCGACGGTGCTGATGCTGATCGCGCTCGCTCACCAATCGGTGCGCAAGCTGCGCGCCTCGCGCACGACGACGGCGCAGGCCGCGCGGGAGGAAGCGTAATGGCGCTGCTCCTTGCGGCCTGCATCGGCATCCTGGCCGGTTCGGGCGTCTGGCTGCTCCTGCGGCCGCGCACCTATCAGGTCGTCATCGGCCTCTCGCTCTGCGCCCTGGCGGTCAACCTGTTCATCTTCAGCATGGGGCGGCTGCGCTCCGGCGCACCACCGGTTCTCGGGTCGACCACGGGCACCCTTGCGGACTATGCCGATCCCGTGCCGCAGGCGCTGGTCCTGACGGCGATCGTCATCGGCTTCGCGACGACCGCGCTGTTGCTCGTGGTGCTGCTGGCAGCCCGTGGCCTCACGGGCACCGACCATGTCGACGGTCAGGAGCGGTGATGGCGGGCTGGGCACATCACCTGATCATCGCGCCCGTCGTGCTGCCGCTGGTGGCGGGAGCGCTGCTGGCGGTCTACGACGAGCGTCGGCAGTTCCTGAAGGGACTGATCAACCTGTTCTCCACGCTGGCGAACCTGGCGATCGCCATCCTTCTCCTGCAGGCCGCCGATACGGACACGCCCGGCGTCTACCTGCTGGGAAACTGGCCGGCGCCGTTCGGCATCGTTCTGGTGCTCGATCGCCTGTCGGCGATGATGATCCTCCTGACGGCTGTCCTCGCGACGGCATCGCTGATCTTCTCGATGGCCCGCTGGCATACGGTCGGCCACCACTTCCATACGCTGTTTCAGTTCCTGGTCATGGGCGTGAACGGCGCCTTCCTCACCGGCGACCTGTTCAATCTGTTCGTCTTCTTCGAGGTGATGCTGGCCTCCTCCTATGGCCTGCTGCTGCACGGATCGGGTCCGCGGCGCGTGCAGGCGAGCCTGCACTATGTCGTGGTGAACCTGACCGCCGCGTTCTTCTTCCTGGTCGGCGTCGCCCTGATCTACGGCGTCACCGGAACGCTGAACATGGCCGATCTGGCAACGCGCATTCCCGCTCTCACCGGCGAGAACCGGATCCTGCTCGAAGTCGGTGCGGCGATCCTCGCCATGGCCTTCCTCGTGAAGGCGGCGATGTGGCCGTTGGGCTTCTGGTTGCTGAGCGCCTATCCGGCGGCAGCGCCCCCCGTCGCCGCGATTTTTGCAATCCTCAGCAAGGTCGGCCTCTATGTCCTGCTGCGCGGGCGGCCGCTGCTGTTCGGAAGCGAGGCCGGCGAGGCCGCGGGCTATGGAACCACGCTGCTGTTCGCGGGCGGCCTGGCGACGATCGCCTTCGGCGTGGTGGGCGTGCTCGCTTCGCAGGCGATGACCCGCATCGCGAGCTTCAGCCTGATGATTTCCTCTGGAACGGTATTGGCCGCCATCGGCCTGTCCGATCCCCAGGTCACCGGCGGCGCCCTCTTCTATCTCGCCAGTTCGACCCTCACGATCAGCGCCTTCTTCCTTCTGATCGAACTGATCGAGCGGGGCCAAAACCCGGGTGCCGACCTGATCGCCGTAACGGCGGAAGCCATGGGCGCCGAGCCCGGCGAGGAAGATGCCGCGAGCGCGGGTGGCATGGGCTCTCCGGGCACGATGGTCCTCCTCGGCGCCTGCTTCATCGCCTGCGCCCTGCTGCTGATCGGCCTGCCGCCGATGTCGGGATTCGTGGCCAAGCTGGCGTTGCTGGCGGCTCTCTTCGCGCCGGCCGGCGAGGGAGCGACGGCCGGCCTCTCGGCCGCCAACTGGGCCTTCATCGTGCTGCTCCTCCTGTCCGGTGTCGCGACCCTGATGACCTTGTCGCGCGTCGGCATCCGCGCCTTCTGGGCCCCGGTCGATGCTGTCGCTCCCCGGGTGCTCGCGGTCGAAGTGGCCCCGGTCGCAGCCCTTCTCCTGCTCACGCTCGTCCTCGCCGTGAAGGGCGGTCCGGTGATGCGCTACATGGAGGAGACCGCGCGCTCCGTGCTGACACCCTCATCCTACATCGAGGATGTTCTGTCGGCGCCGCGCGTTCCGCCGGCGAAGGCAGGCCTCCAATGAGCCGCCTTCTGCCCTACCCGTTGCTGGCCGTGTCGCTGCTCGCGATGTGGCTGCTCCTGAACGGCCTGTCGCTGGGACATCTCGTGCTGGGCAGCGTGATCGGCGTTGCCGCCTCCAACGTGACCGCCGCACTGCAACCGCCGAGGTCGCGGATCAGGCGCTGGCATCTCATTCCCAAGCTGGTGGCGATCGTCCTGGTCGACGTCTGGCGCTCGAACGTCGCCGTGGCCCGGCTGATCCTGTTCCCCGGGCAGCACCGGCGCGTCTCGGGTTTCGTCATCGTGCCGCTGGAGCTGCGCGAGCCGGCGGCGCTGGCGATCCTCGCCTGCATCCTGACCTGCACGCCAGGCACGGCCTGGGTCGAGTACGATTCGACCGCCAACAAACTCCTGATCCACGTCTTCGACCTGGTGGACGAGGCTCACTGGATCGACCTGATCACGAACCGCTACGAACGGCTGCTGCTGGAGATACTGGCATGAGCGCAACAATCCTCTCCTGGTCCCTGCTGGTCGCGCTGGTCCTGCTCGGGGCCGCGATGGTGATCGCCGCGGTCCGCATGCTGCGCGGTCCCCGGGCGCAGGATCGCATCATGGCGTTCGACGCCTTCTACGTGAATGCGATGCTGCTCCTGCTGGTCTTCGGCATGCGGACGGGCAGCACGCTCTACTTCGAGGCGGCGCTGGTGATCGCCCTGCTGGGGTTCATTGCGACCCTGGCGCTCGCCAAGTTCCTGATGCGCGGGGAGATCATCGAATGAACCACGCCGCCGATCTGCCGGTCTGGGCCGCCCTCCTCGCCTCCTTCCTCGTCCTGCTGGGAGCCAGCCTCACGCTGGTCGGCGCCATCGGCCTGGTGCGCCTCAAGACCTTCTACGATCGCCTGCACGCCCCCAGTCTCGGCGCCACCTGGGGGGCCGCAGGCATCCTGCTCGGTTCCATCCTCTTTTTTTCCGTCCTGCAATCGCGCCCAGTGCTGCACGAGGTGCTGATCGCGGTGTTCCTGACGGTGACCACGCCGGTCACGCTGATGCTGCTGGGCCGCGCCGCTCTCTATCGCGATCGCAGCGAGAACGCCGTCGACCTTCCGCCGCCGCTCCGGACCGACGGGGAGACCAGGTCGGGCGATTCGATCTGACATAGCCGCAGGCGCGCGAGGTGCCGATCGCTGTCTTGACCTCCTTCTGCTCTTCTGGCTGCGGCAGGGCCGCCTTCATGCCGAGCAAGGCAAGCGCTCAGCCCTCGATCACCTGGTCGGCCGCGACCAGCACATCGGGCGGCAGTGTGATGCCAAGCCGCCGCGCCGTGCCGAGATTAACGGCGAGTTCGAACTTGGTGGGGAGCTGGATCGGCAAGTCGGCGGGCTTTACCCCCTTGATGATGCGGTCAACATAGCCCGCGGCGCGCCGGAACAGGTCGGGTATGTCGGGGCCGTAGCTCATGAGCGCGCCCGCTTCAGCAAATTCCAGTGGCTCCGCCGCGACGGCCACGCCGAGCTCAAGTCCCTTTTCGCAGATCGGCCGCATCAGCGAGGAGGTGAGAAAATCGCGAATGACAATTAGCGTGCTGCCGTCGGCGTCCTTCAGTTGCCGCAGACGCTGAACTAGTTCGGCGTCGGATTTCACAGTCAATCCCAACCGAAGCGTGGCCAACCCTTGGGCGCGTGCCGCCGACTCGGTTGCCTCCCCCCAGTGGCGAAAAACAGGATCGGCTACATTGTGCAGGATGCCCAGCAGGGTTATGTGCGGGAGAGCGCGGCGCAGCAGCTCGATACGCTTTCCTGACAGTTCCTCTCCGATGGTCGAGAAGCCGGTGACGCTGCCGCCTGGCCGCGCCAGGCTTCCATAGGGATCCCCTGCCACCGGCGTGGGCACCAGCCCGATCGCCACCACGGGTATGGCCGTGCGCTGCACCACCAGGCGCGCCGCCGCCGGTCCCGGCACCACGAACACGGCAGTGCCGCGCTGCACCAATTCATCGATATAGCGTGAGGCGAGGGCAAGATCGCCGCTGGCGTGCCGCGCCTCGATCCGAACGCT
>NZ_JAUSBN010000065.1 GCF_030651995.1 Reyranella sp. | reverse complement strand
GAAGACGCCGGCAAAGCCGCCCTTCGGGACATTGAGGATGCCGAGCGGCGCGCTCTTTTCCTCCAGAACGCCACCCACCGCATCGAGGCGGGCGCCGCGCAGCGAGCTCGTGCCCCAGTCGACGGCGATCAGGTCGGGCACTTCAACCACTCACCTGTTGGCGAACGAGGCGTAGGTTCTGACGGATATCTGATGTCGTGGCGTCAGATAGGGATACCTGATCGCGACCATGCGCTTTAAGACATCGTCCTCATTGCGGAGTCGCCCACGTTTCACGTCGTCGTCCCATCGAACGACGGTCCGGGTGATCTCGTGGCACTTGGCCTCTAGCGCCGCATACTTCGAGGGATCGACATCGGGAATTACTGCTGGCCAACGCTCCTCTATGGGAACAGACGCACGTGGGCCCCATTGTCTGTATTCTTCGAAGGCCCGATCGAACTGCTCCGTCGACACAATCGACAGCTCGTCCGGAGTCAGGCTGTCGGGATCGTCAACAATGCGCGGCGCCGGCTGCGTCGAAGGTCCTGCCCATGGGCCAGTCAGGTGTTCTGCCTTCTCCCAGGAACCAGGAACCTTCGCCATCGGCCCTCTCTCAAGCCCGCAAACCTAGTCCCGGCAGGACCACTCCAGCATGCGCTTCATGAAGGCCTCGCCGGCGTCGATCTGCGAAGCGAGGATGAATTCGTTGGGCTGGTGCGCCTGGGCGATGTCGCCGGGGCCGCAGACCACCGTCGGCACGCCCAGCACCTTGCGGAAGATGCCGGCCTCGGTGGCGTAGACGACGGCGCCGACCGTGTTGGAGCCGGACCAGCTGCCGGCCAGGGTCTTGGCGTCGTCGTTGCCCTCGGGCGAGAAGGCGGGAGTCGAGGCGCGCAGCTCGGTCTCGATGCCGGCCGCCGGATGCTTGGCCTTCATCTTGGGCAGCAGCTCTTCCTTCAGCCACTTCTTGGCGCGCTCACCCAGCTCCTCGATCGGCCGGGTCGGCAGCTCGCGATAGCCCCACAGGACCTCGCACTCGCGCGCCAGGATGTTGCCCGCGGTGCCGCCGATGATGGTGCCGACGTTGAAGGTCGCGGCGGCCGGCATGAACTCGCTGTCCTTGGGCGCCGCGGCCTCGAGCTCCTCCTGCACCGTATTGAGGTAGTGGATGAACTCACCGGCGAAATGGATGGCGCTGACGCCGAGATGGGTCATCGAGGAATGGGCCTCGAAGCCGGTGAACCTGGTGACGTAGCTCTGGCTGCCCTTATGGGCATGCACCACGGTCATCATGGTCGGCTCGCCGATGATGATGACCCGGGGCTTCGGCACCTCGCTCGCCATGCGGGCGGCCAGCGAATGCGCGCCGAAGCAGCCGATTTCCTCGTCGTAGGAGAGCGCGAAGTGGATCGGCTTCTTGAGCGGGGCCTTCAGGAACTCCGGCAGCATGGCGAGGCCGATCGCATAGAACGCCTTCATGTCGCAGGTGCCGCGGCCGTAATACTTGCCGTCCTTCAGCGTCAGCGTCCACGGATCGGTGACCCAGGGCTGGCCGTCGACCGGCACCACGTCGGTATGGCCCGACAGGACGACACCGCCCGGAACGTTGGGACCGACGGTGGCGAACAGATTGGCCTTCGAGCCGTCCTCATTGGGCACCAGCTGCGACTCGACGCCGTGCCCCTTGAGATAGGCCTGCACGTACTCGATCAGGGCGAGGTTGGAATTGCGCGAGGTGGTATCGAACGCCACGAGCCTGCGCAGCATTTCGATGGAATTGACGGTCTCTCCGGCCATGATGTCCCTTGTCCGCTCTATCCGACCTCACCCTGAGGAGCCGCGCGAAGCGGGGCGTCTCGAAGGGTGGGCAACAGCTCCGTTGTGTCTCATCCTTCGAGACGCACGCCTGCGGCATGCTCCTCAGGACGAGGTAGGTATCAAATAGAAGTCCGCCCGATCATGCTCAGGAATTCGCGCCGTGTCTCGCCATTGTCGCGGAAGGCCCCCAGCATGCGGCTGGTCACCATGGTGACGTCGGACTTGTGCACGCCTCTAGTGGTCATGCACTGGTGCGCCGCCTCGATGACGACGGCGACGCCGCGCGGCTGGAGCACTTCCTGCAGCGTATTGGCGATCTGCGCCGTCAGCTTCTCCTGGATCTGCAGGCGATGGGCATAGGCATCGACCACACGGGCGAGCTTGCTGATGCCGACCACGCGCTTGTCCGGCAGGTAGCCGACATGGACCCTGCCGATGATCGGCACCATGTGATGCTCGCAGTGCGATTCGAGCCGGATGTCGCGCAGCGCCACGACCTCGTCGTAGCCCTCGACCTCCTCGAACGTGCGCTGCAGCATGTCGCGCGGATCTTGGTCATAGCCCGCGAAGAACTCCTCGTAGGAGCGCACGACACGGTCGGGAGTGCCGACCAGACCCTCGCGACCGGGATCGTCGCCGGCCCAGCGGATCAGCGTGCGGACGGCGGCCTCGGCCTCCTCGCGCGAAGGCCGGGACTGGCCGGTGGCGAGCGAAACGACCTCGCGCGGCTTCGCCATCTTGTTCATCGTCTTACTCCCCTTGATCCGGGCGGCCTAATTCAGGCTGCGCTGCACCGTCGGCGTGTCGAGCGAAAAGGTCGGAATCTCGATGTCGAACTTCTCGCCCGCCTCGTCGACCATCTGATACGTGCCGCCCATGATCCCGGATGGCGTGGAAAGTGGTGTTCCGGAAGTGTACTCGAACACCTCGCCGGGGCGCAGCAAGGGCGTCTTGCCCACGACACCGGGACCCTTGACCTCCTGGAGCCGGCCGAGGCCGTCGGTGATCTTCCAGTGCCGGCTGCGCAACTGCACCGCGACATCACCGCCGTTCTCGATGCGCACGGTATAGGCCCAGACGTATTGCGACTTCGCGGGCTCCGACTGGTCGGGCAGATATTGCGGCTCGACGGTCACCTGGATGGCACGGGTGGTGGCTTTGTACATGCTCGGGTGAATTCCTTCCGGCCTCTGACATGGGAGTTTCCAGCCAAAAGGTCAAACCCGTCTACAGCCACCTGGGATCGGCGGTGAAGTCGATCGTGAGCCAGCGGTGCGGGCTTTCGCCGCCGATCGCCTCCGCGATCTCGCGCCGGATGGCATCTGCCTCACCCACGCTGTCGATCGGACTCTCGGGCGGCACGACGACATGGATCTCGATGAACTGGGCGCGGCCGACCTTCGCCACGTAGCTGGTGTAGGTCTTGAAGCCGTGCCGGGCGACGACCTCGTCCAGAACCTGCCGGACCCGAGCGTCGAGTTCGGGCGGCGTAATCAGCAGGATCTCGGTCAGCGCCCGGCGCACTGTGTGAATCGGCACAAAGACGAGGATGAGGGACAGCACAGCCAGGATGAGCGGGTCGGCATAGGGCGTGAGATGGGCGTAGCGGGTGCCCTCGAGGCCCCACGCGACCGCGAACGCCAGCAGCAGCGCCGAGGTGATGGCGGCCGACATCAACCAGCTCTGTACATCGAGGCGCACGAAATCCGACCCGATCTGCCGATTGCGGTGCCGTGCGTAGAAGAACATGCCGAACGCCACGAGGCCGACGGCGGCGGCATAGGCCATGGCCCAATCGAAATTGAGTTGCCGGCCACCGGCCAGCAGGCTGTCGATGGAATTCAGGAAGGCGTAGAAGCAGAGCAGCATCAGCGTGCCGCCGTTGAAGGCCAGCACCATCGGCTCGATGTGCCAGTAGCCGAACTGGAAGCGGCGGTTCTCGGCGACGCGGCTGACGAGGCGCGAAACGAACAGCGCGAGGCCGGACATGGCGGCATCGATCGCCGAGAAGACGCCGTCGAACACGATCGACATCGACCCTGACAGCAGACCGAACACGACGCCGACCGACGCCACCCCTATGGTGACGGCGATGGAGAGTTTCAGGAGTCTTTGTTCGGCGGCCGCATTCTGCATGCCGCCACACTAGCTCAAATCGGAAAGATCAGGCAGGTGGTCGTGCCATGGGCGAGCAGCTTGCCGGCGGCGTCGGTCAGGCGGCCCTCGGACGTCGCGATGCGCGAGCCGACGGTGATGACCTTGCCCTCGGCCCGGACCGGCCCCGTCCTGTCGGTCATGGCGCGGACGTAGTTGACCTTGATCTCGACGGTCGTGTAGCCGCTGCCGGCCTTCAGCATCGTATGGATGCAGCAGCCCATCACCGAATCGAGCAGGGTGGCGGCGACACCGCCATGAACCGAGCCCAGCGGATTGTAATGGTCGAAGACCGGCGTGTAGCCGAAGACGACGCGGCCGGCGTCGACTTCGATGAGGTTGAACCCCAGGGTCTTGGTGATCGGCGGCGCCGGATAGCGTCCCTCCAGCAGGCCCCTGAACAGATCCAGCCCGTCCAGGGTGCGTGCCTCCTCGATCGGCACCACGCCATATCCAGCTTCCGAAGCCATGCCCTTCTCCGTCATGATTTTAAGTGCATATACACATTGCGCCTTTGCCGACACAAGAAGCGGCGATAGTCTCAGGTCCATGAATTCCGTTCCTCCTCCGCTTCGCCTGTCGCCTGCCGAGTGCACCTGCTTTCGCGTGCGCAGCGCGGCGCGGCGGGTGACGCAGATCTACAGCCGGCACCTGACGCCGACCGGCCTGCGCATCTCCCAGTTCTCCCTTCTCGCCCACGTGATCTCGCGCGGCCCGGTCAGCATCACCCAACTGTCCGAACTCCTCGCGACCGATCGCACCACGCTGACGCGCAACCTGCGACCGCTGCTGGCCTCCGGTGTGCTCGAACGGGCGGTAGCAGGCGACAAGCGCCGGCATGAGCTGGTCGCGACGCTCGCCGGCCGCGCCCTGTTCAAGCGCGCTCTGCCGCTGTGGGCGGAGGCCGAACAGGAAGTGCGGACGGCGATGGGCGCGAAGCTGACCGCCGACCTGCACGGCGCCCTCGACCGCTCGATGGAAAGACTGGCGCCGCTTTAGAGACGAAGACTCTCAGTGGCGCCTAGACGTGGGCGGCGAAGAAGCCGAGTTCGAGTTCCATGGCGCGGCGGTAGTTGGCGCGCACGGCCTCGGTGTCTTCGGCATGGAGATCGAGAAGGGTCTCGAGTTGGGCGGCCAGCGCCTCGAAGTCCGGATCGGCATAGGTCTTCACCCATTCCGAATAGAGCTTGGCCACGCTGTTGGCGGCCAGCGAACGGCCGAGAAACGCATAGAGCCGCATGCACGGCGTCATCGCCGCGATCGTCTCGCCGAGATCGCCGCGCCGCGCCGTCTCGAGGAGAAAGTCGACATAGGCGCGCGTCGCCTCGACGGGCGCGACGCCGTCGAGGTCGACCCGCCAGCGTTCGGCGTAGCCCTTGTGCAGCTTTAGTTCCTGCAGCACGCCCGCGATCAGGCCGGCGAACCCGTACAGGTCCTCGCGCGACCGGGAATTGGCGAGGCAGAAGGCGTAGGCGCGCGCGAAGGCTTCGAGGAAATAGGCGTCCTGCGCGACATAGCCCTTGAAGCACTCGATCGGCAGCGAGCCGTCCCGCAGCCCGCGCACGAAACCGTGCGACAGGATGCGCGAGGCCAGGTCGGCATTCGCCGCCCACAGGTCGGCCGAAAGCGCCATATCCCCCTCCCGACGGCCGGCGTCAGCCGCCCAGTGCCTGCACCAGGTCGGCGACGATGTCCTCGACATCCTCGAGACCGACAGAGATGCGGACCGTGCCGTCGGTGATGCCGAGCTTCGCGCGCTCCTCGGCGCCGATGCGCATGTGCGTCGTGGTCGCCGGATGCGTGACCAGGCTCTTGGCGTCGCCGAGATTGTTCGAGATGTCGACGAGCTGCAGGCGGTTCAGCGCCGCGAACGCGGCCGGCTTGCCCGCCTTGACGTCGAACGTCACCACGCCGCCGAAGTCGGACATCTGCTTGGCGGCCAGCGCATGCTGCGGATGGTCGGGGCGGCCGGGATAGAGCACGCGGCCGATCGCCGGATGGGCGGCCAGCGCATCGGCAACGCGTCGGGCGTTGGCGCAGTGGCGCTCGACGCGCAGACCCAGCGTCTCGAGGCCCTTTACCAGCACCCAGGCGTTGAACGGGCTGAGCGAGGGTCCGGTGTTGCGGATGATCGGCTGCAGCTTGTCGATGATGAACTCCTTCGAGCCCAGCACGGCGCCGCCCAGGGTGCGGCCCTGGCCGTCGATGTACTTGGTGGCGGAGTGGACCACGACGTCGGCGCCGAATTCGAGCGGCCGCTGCAGGATCGGCGTGGCGAAGGCGTTGTCGAGCACGACCTTGGCGCCGGCCTTGTGCGCGAGGTCGCACACCGCCTTCACGTCGACGATGTCGAGCATCGGGTTGGAGGGCGATTCGAACAGCACGGCCTGCGTCGGCTTGGCGAGCGCCTTCTCCCACTGTGCGAGATCGCCGCCGTCGACCAGCACACTCTGGATGCCATACTTCGGCAGCAGGTCGGCCACGATGTAGTGGCAGGAGCCGAAGAGCTGGCGCGCGGCGACGATGCGGTCGCCCGACTTGAGCAGCGCCAGCAGCGCGAAGAACACCGCCGACATGCCGGTCGAGGTGGCGCGGCAGGCCTCGGCGCCTTCAAGTGCGGCCAGCCGGTTCTCGAACATGGTGACGGTCGGATTGCCGAAGCGCGAATACTGGTAGTGGTTGCTCTCGCCCTTGAAGGTGGCCTCGGCCTCCTCGGCGCTCGAATAGGCATAACCCGAGGTCAGGAACAGCGCTTCGGACGTCTCGTCGAAATTGCTGCGGATCTGGCCGCCGCGCACCGCGCGGGTCTGGGTGCGCCACTTCGAAACGTCGGCCTGCGCCTTCTTCACGGGAATCGAACCGTCCATCACACTCTCCTGTCTCGCCGCGCGCCCTTTCCGGCAGCGCAAACGAAAAGCCCCCGACCTGGAAGGACGGGGGCTTTGCGAGCACCTCCGACCTTTTAGCGATGTTTAACGTGGTCGCAAGCCGGTCGGCTCAAATCTCCACGGACCGCCTCTATAAGGGCGGCGATGGCCGGACGCAAGCCCGATAGGCGGGCTTGCGTCCGGCCCCTTGCCTTGCTTGCGTCTAGTGCTTCTGCTTCGCCAGCGCCTGCTCGCGGAGCTTGCTCATGGTGATGCGCGAGGTGATCGCCTCGGCATCCGTCTTCACATGGATGATCGAGGGCTTGCCGGCCGCCAGGGCGCGCTCGAACGCCGCCTCGAAGTCCGCAGTGCGCTCGACCGTCTCGCCATGACCGCCAAAGGCGCGGGCATAGGCCGCGAAGTCGGGGTTCTTCAGCTCGGTCCCGTGGACGCGCGTCGGATACTCACGCTCCTGATGCATGCGGATCGTGCCGTACATCCCGTTGTCGACCACGATGAACACCACGTTCGCGCCGTGCTGGACGGCGGTCGCGAACTCCTGCCCGTTCATCAGGAAGCAGCCGTCGCCGCTGAACGACACGACGGTGCGGCCGGGCGCGGCGACCTTGGCCGCCACCGCCGACGGCACGCCGTAGCCCATCGAACCGTTGGTCGGCGCGAGCTGGGTGCGGAAGCCGCGATACTGGAAGAAGCGGTGGACGAAGCCGGCATAGTTGCCTGCGCCGTTGGTGACGATGACGTCCTCGGGCAGGCGCTTGTTCAGCCAGCCCACGATCTCCGCGAGGTTGGCGGAGCCGGGCTGCGGCGTCGGCTCGATGTTCTTCAGGTAGTCGGCGCGCGCCGCAGCGACGCCCGCCTTCCAGGCGGAGGCATCGACCGGCTTCATCGCCTTCGCGGCCGCCGCGAACTGTGCCATGCCCGAGTTGATCGGGAGTGTGGCCTGGTAGACGCGGCCCAGCTCCTCGGCGCCGGCATGCACATGCACCATCTTCTGCGCCGGCACGGGCACGTCGAACATGGTGTAGCCGCCGGTGGTGGCCTCGCCGAGACGCGGACCGATCGCAATGATGAGGTCGCTCTCCTTGATGCGCTTGCCGAGCGGCGGGTTCACGCCGAGGCCGAGATCGCCGACGAAGTTGTCGTGGCGATTGTCGATCAGGTCCTGGTTGCGGAAGGCCGTCGTCACCGGCAGGTGGTTGGCTTCGACGAACGCCCGGATGTCATCGCAGGCCTTCGCGTCCCAGCCGCCGCCGCCCAGGATGACCAGCGGCTGCTTCGCCGCGGCAAGCAGGTCGCGGAACGACGCCATGTCCTCCGGTGCGGGCGCGCCGCGCGCGACCTTGTAAGGGCCGGCATCGGCCACCTCGACCTCGTCGACCAGCATGTCCTCGGGCAGGGCGATGACGACGGGGCCCGGCCGGCCGTTCATCGCGCGATGGAAAGCCTGGCTCACGATCTCGGGGATGCGCCTTGCGTCCTCGATCTGGGTCACCCACTTGGCCATCTGGCCGTACATGCGGCGATAGTCGATTTCCTGGAACGCCTCGCGCTCGGCCTGTTCGCGCGCGACCTGGCCGACCAGCAGGATCATGGGCGTCGAATCCTGGAAGCCGGTATGCATTCCCACGCTGGCATTGGTGGCGCCGGGCCCGCGCGTGACGAAACAGACGCCCGGCTTGCCGGTCAGCTTGCCGTAGGCCTCGGCCATGTAGGAGGCGCCACCTTCCTGGCGGCAGATCACGTAGCGAATGGAATTGCGTTGCGCGTAAAGCGCGTCGAGGGCGGCCAGGTAGCTCTCGCCGGGCACGCCGAAGATCGTGTCGGTGCCGTGGATACGCAGCTGGTCGATCAGAACCTGCGCGCCGCTGCGGCGCGGGTGTGCGGAAGCCATGTTGGAGATCTTTCCCTTACTTCGTGGGTGAGAAGGTGGTGGGCACCAATATCTTGTTATTCATCGTCTTCATATATTCTCGGCTCTTCTGCAAATAAGCCTGCCACGCGGGATCGGCGGCCATCGCGGCGCGACGCTTCGTGCGGTCGGCAAGATCCGTATAGCCCCACATGTGAACGATCTCGTTCACGTTGCCGACCTCGGTCGTGTAGTAGCCGACGAGGTTGCCGAGATGCTTGAGCTGGACCGGCAAGCCCTCCTTTTCGTAGAGCGCGAGGAAATCGCGCAGGCGGCCGGGCTGCAGCTCGTAGGTTCGATGGTCGACGATCACTATCCAATCCCTCCCGAATTCCTGTCGATTGTGTGCCTTGCTTCGTTGCGCCTCAACCCCGCGACGCGGTGGACTCAACGCTTGAATCAGCGCATAAGTGCTGCATTGCGACACTCGCCGACGAGCATCATCATGAGTCTCGGCACACAGTCGCGGAGCGCGATACCGGTCAACGTCTTCCCGTGAGCTACTTGGTCATCTGTCAAAGGTCATCGAAACGCTTGGACGCATCCGTCCAGCAAGCGCGCGCCGGACTCCGCTCGATCCTTCCTCTAGCCCAGAGCCTTGAATGAGTCGCAAATTGTTTGTGGGCAACCTGCCCTATTCGGTCACGTCTGAGCGTCTGTCTGAAGCCTTCTCTCAGTTCGGCACCGTTACCTCTTCGAAAGTGATCGTGGATCGCGAGACCGGCCGCAGCCGCGGCTTCGCGTTCCTCGAGATGGAAACCGATGACCAAGGCGCCTCGGCCATGCAGGCCATGAACGGCGCGTTGCTGGATGGCCGCTCGATCGCGGTCCGTGAAGCCGTCGAGCGTCAGCCCGGTGGTGGTGGCGGCGGCGGTGGTGGATATGGCGGCGGCGGTGGTGGTGGCGGCCGCGATGGCGGCGGCTTCCGTCCGCGCGGCCCGCGCCCGCCCTATGGTGGTGGCGGCGGTGGCGGCTACGGTGGTGGCGGCGGTGGTGGCGGCTACGGTGGTGGCGGCGGCCGTGAAGGCGGCGGCGGCGGTGGTTATCGCGGCGGCGGTGGCGGCGGCTACGGTGGTGGCGGTCCCGGCGGTGCCAGTGGCGGCGGCTATGGTGGCGGCGGTCGTGAGGGCGGCGGTGGTTACCGTGGCGCAGCCCCCGGTGGCGATGGTGGTCCGATGCGGGATCGCCGTGCCGATTTCTCCAGCGCTCCTCCTGCTCCTCCGGCCGAAGGCGGCGATTTCGGCAAGCCGGCCCGTCGTTTCGGCGGCGGCGCTCCGGACAAGCCGCGCCGCGAGCGCGACTACGAACCGCGCAAGCGCGGCTTCGACGACGATCAATAGGCCGTTCTGGCAATAGGCCGTCCTGACGGTCGACCTGAACGCCGGAGGATTACCTCCGGCGTTTTCGTTTGCGCACGCCGCGACGGTGTTATGCTTCGCTTCTTCGACGGAGGTGGGCATGAGGCGACGGTCGGCGCTCGTAGGCTCCATGGCAGCGCTGGCGGCGGCGACGTCGGCTCACGCCCAGACACCGGTCGATCTGCAGCTCGTGCTGGCCGTCGACGTTTCGCGATCGATCGATGAGGTCGAAGCCGAACTCCAGCGGCGCGGCTATATCGAGGCGCTGACCAACGACCGGGTGGTCGACGCCATCCTCTCGGGCGAGAACCGGCGGATTGCGATCTGCTACACCGAATGGGCCGGCGCGCACTTCCAGACCGTCGTGATCGACTGGACGGTGATCGACAGTCCGGGCGCCGCCCGGCGCTTTGCCGACAAGCTCGCCGAGGCGCCTCGAACCTCGCAGAGCTGGACCGCCATCGGAGCCGCCCTCGTCCATGCCGGCCAGCGCTTCGAGAATGCCCCCTTCATCGCCAAGCGTCGGGTCATCGACGTGTCCGGCGATGGCCGCACCAACGACGGGCCGCCGGCGGAGATCATGCGCGACAAGCTCGTGTCGCAGGGCATCGTGGTCAACGGCCTGCCGGTCATGATGAACCGCAGCAATTTCGGCCGCCCGCCCGACCTCACCCTCGACAAATACTACGAGGAGAGCGTCATCGGCGGCCCCGGCTCGTTTCTGGTCGTGGCCGACAATTTCGACCATTTCGGCCGCGCCGTGCGCACCAAGCTGGTGCGCGAGATCTCCGACACGACGCCTATCCCCCGTTCATCACCTGCCTGAGTCTCACGAAGGGGCTACTGTCGCGCGTGAGCTGGACCGGCATGCCGAGATGGCCGAACCGGTAACGAAACTGATTGTCTTCCGGCAGCCCCCAGCGATGCGCGAGCGCCAGCCCATCGCGATAGGGCACCCACCGATCGGTCTCGCCCAGCGCCGAAACGATGCGAGAGGGCGGTAGAGCCGGCGCGTCCGCAGGATCGATCATGCGTGAAAGCCGCGCCAGGCTCTCGCGCGTCCAACCTGCCTCGACCAGGGCGCGGTCGAGGCCCAGCATGGCGGCAAGCGCGCCACCGAAGGTCACGTCTTCGACGCGACCCGAATGGCTGATCAGCATCGCGGCGTCAGGCCGCGCCTCGGACGGCCAGAGGTGGCAATGGCTGGCGGCCAGTTGCGCCACGAACGACGACATCGATATGCCCGCGAGCGCCACCTTGCCCTCGAACCGCGCGCGCGCCCACGCGACCAGGAGCGCCGACTCGATCGCTTGTCCGGCAATGAGATCCAGGGAGCTCGTCGGACTCGCCGCAAAGAATGGCTCGCCGCCATAAAAGCCCGGCATCGCCCGAAGGCCGTGATAGGGCGAGACCGGCTCGATGACCCTCCACCCCGTTGCCGCGAGTTGGGGACCCGGACCTCTTTCCATCGACATCAGCTCGGATTCGACGCACAGGCCATTGCCGAAAATCAGGGTATCGATCGTCCCCCCGACAGGTTCGACGACACGGGCATAGAGAATTTCGCTGCCCGGGCGTTGTCGCAGTCGCGCCGCCGGGGTCGGGGCACGCAGCCAGTACTCCCGGAGGCCATCTTTCACGAAGCTCCGCGATATGGAGACGCTTTCGAGGGCGATAGGCGCCACATAGAGTGTCGAAGGGTTCTCGAGCTCATGGCCGAGTTCGCGCTCGACCCGTTCGGGCGCGTCGATACGCCAGCGTGCCAGCGGTGGCCGGATGGGAAACAGCAGCGGGTAGAAGAATGCACGGCTCGCCAGGTGGACCGTCGCGGCGCTGCGCCTCTCCCGGTCCAGCCGTTCAGGATCGCTCCCGGCCGCCGGATCGAAGAGAGCAGCCTCCCATGCGTTCCGCACCTCGTTCGCCCGGGCCTGCGCCCGTCCATGACGGGCCAGCAGACGTTGCAGGCGGGACTCCGACCAGAAGCCGGGCAGGGCAATGCCGATCTCGTCGCGGAATCGAGCGACATCCAAGCCGGCGAGATTGGCGGCGGCCCACAGGCGCGAGAGCGGCAGATACCAGCGCCGCAGGCCGTAGAGTCCGACCGGGTCAAGCCACGGCCGCGCCAGCAGGGCTCCGACAGGCGAATCGAATAGACCATTCATCGAGACGGCTCCTGACGCCGGCGATTTTGCTTGGCCACATATGCGCTTCGCAGCATCATCGTCCACGGTGGAGCCCTTCCTCAATGGAGCCCCTTGAATGCTTGCCAACGACCCTGTCACCCAGGCGCGGATCGACCTCACCACCGCCCTGCGCGCCGCCGCGCGGCACGGGCTGAACGAGGGCGTCTGCAACCATTTCAGCATGGCGGTGCCCGGCCGCGAGGATCTCTTCCTCGTCAACCCCCAGGGCCTGCACTGGTCCGAAATCACGCCATCCGACATCGTCATGGCCGACGGTGACGGCAACATCATCGAGGGCAAGTATCCGGTCGAGCCGACCGCCTTCTACATCCACGCCCGCATCCATGCCGGCAACCCGCGCGCCAGGGTCGTGCTGCACACCCACATGCCCTACGCGACGGCGCTGACCTCGATTCGCGACGGGCGGATCGAGATGTGCACCCAGAACGCCTTCCGCTACTGGGGCCGCATCGCCTATGACGAGGCCTATGGCGGCGTCGCCCTGTCCAACGACGAGGGTGAGCGCATGTGCCGCGCGATGGGCGACAAGGACATCCTGTTCCTGCGAAACCACGGCGTCATCGTCTCGGGTCCGACCGTTGCCCAAGCCTACGACGACCTCTATTACCTCGAACGTGCGGCGATGGTGCAGGTGCTGGCCATGCAGACCGGCCGGGAGCTGCACAATATCGACGAGGCGATGGCCGAGCATACGGCCAGGCAGATCGCGGGCGAGGCGCAGCAGGCCTTCCTGCATTTCGAATCGCTGAAGCGCATGCTCGACCGGGATGAAGCCGGCTGGAGCAGGCTGACGGCGGTCGAGGGACGTTAGGGGACAGACGAATGCGTATCGCCGCCACCTTTGTCACGCTCTCGGCGCTCTGCTTCGCGGCGCCGGCCTCCGCTCAGGGATATGGCGTGCCCGCCGGTCCGAAGCTGGGCGACCTGGAGATCAAGGCGTACCAGAAGATCCCCAAGGTCAAGATCGCCGTCCAGCTCACCTCCGACACCCACCTCGCGCGCGAGCTGCGCCGCCAGGTCATGGTCCGCCTGTCCCAGCGCGGCAACCAGGTCGGCTTCAGCGGCGGCAACATCATGCGGATGGACGTGAGCTACTTCGACCTGTCCGGCGGCCTGGATCGCGAAATGCCGATGATGCAGGCGCAGGACTACGAGACGGGCGCCAATCCGCGCCTCATGCTGCCGGCCAATCCGATCGGCCGGCGCGACACGATCCCGCCCGCGCCCGCCGGTTCGACCCTGCGCGTGTCGCTCACGCTCTACGAATCGAGCGGCGGCAAGGTGCTGTGGACGGCGACCGGCTCTTGCAGCGTGCGCGCGAGCGCAGCGATGCAGGCTGGCCTGTCGATCGTGAACCACATCTTCGACAATGCCGATGCCAACCGCGTCGCCGACGCCGGTTGCCCGCTCTAACCCTTCGAAAACACAGAAAAGAGGAAACGCAATGCCGCGTCTGGCGCCGCTCGACCTGAACAAACTCGATGCCGAACAGAAGAAGGTCGCCGACGCGATCATGTCCGGTCCCCGCGGCGGCCTGCGCGGCCCCTTCGAGCCCTGGCTGCGCAGCCCCATCCTGGCCGACCGCGCCCAGAAGCTCGGCGAATATTGCCGCTTCGACAATTCGCTGCCGCGCGACCTGTCCGAGCTCGCGATCTGCCTGGTCGGCCGGCACTTCAAGGCGCAGTTCGAGTTCTATGCGCATGCGCGCCTCGCCAGGGAAGCCGGCCTGGCGGAAGACATCATCGAGGCGGTCCGCCTGCGCGCCACGCCGCCCTTCAAGCGCGACGTCGAGAAGGTGGTCTACGATTTCGTGACCGAATATCTCGAGACCAACCGCGTGGCGCCGGCCAACTACAAGCGCGCCGTCGACGCGTTCGGCGAGAAGGGTGTCGTCGATCTCGTGGGCGTCTGCGGCTACTACATGCTGGTGTCGATGACCCTCAACGTCTTCGAGATGCCCCTGCCGCCGGGCGAGCCCGACCCGCTGCCGTAGGCGGCGATGGATCTCGCGACCCTCGCACTCTTCTTCGCAGCGGCCCTGGCGATCGCGATCTCGCCCGGACCGGGGATCTTCTACGTGGCGGCTCGCACGCTGGCGGGGGGCCGGGGCGAGGGCCTCGCCTCCAGCTTCGGCACGGGGCTTGGTGGGCTGGTCCATGTGGCGGCCGGCGCCGTCGGCGTGTCGGCGCTGATGATGGCCAGTGCCGAAGCCTTCACGGTCCTGAAGCTTGCCGGCGCGCTCTATCTGGTGTGGATCGGCCTCAAGACGATCCGCGAAGCGCGTCAGACCTTCGAGGCCAAGGCGGTGACCACAGGCGCAGCCAGGGCCTTTCGCGAGGGCATCGTCGTCGAAGCACTCAATCCCAAGACTGCGGCCTTCTTCCTCGCGTTCCTGCCGCAGTTCGTCGATCCATCGGCCGGTCCCGTATGGCTGCAGTTCCTGGTGCTTGGTTTGATTTCCGTGGCACTCAACACGGCCGTCGATGTCGTGGTCGCGCTGCTGGCCTCGCGCGCCCGCTCGATTGCGATCGGGCGGCCGACGATGCTGCGCCGCCTGAGCATGGCCGCGGGCGGCCTCATCGCCTCTCTCGGCCTGGCGCTCCTCTTCGCGCGCCGGCCAGTCTCGCCTTAAAGCCTTTCCGAACGAATCGGATCAACAATAACCTCATGCCGACGAGCGCAGCTGGGTGATGGCGTCCTGGCTGCGTGTTGCGACTTCGCGCCAGCCGGGCCGAGGCCATCCAGCACGTCCAGACACCGATTCTCGCACGCCCCAGGCCTCCAGAACCCGGGGAATCAGTCCGGGGGGCCTGTTCGGACTCAATTGTTTCGTTTATTTCGTTTATTTCGTTTGTGCCCCCCTCCGACGAGGTCGCCGGAGCGCAGGTTCGGAACCAGCACGCGCCTGATACGGCTCCTCGGGATGAGGCGAATGGGTCAGGTTGAGACGTGTCGAGACCAACCGCGTGGTGCCGGCCAATGACAAGCACGCCATGACGCTCAACGTCTTCGCGGTGCCGCTCCCGCCATGCGAACCCGACCCGCCGCCCTAGTCGAGTAAAGGCATCGCGTCCTGGTGCCGACCACCACGTCCGGTTCCTGTGTAAACCCCCAACGTTCCAGCAGAGAACGCGAGCCCGTGTTTTCTGACCGGACAACAGCGACGACCCGATCCAAGAACGTCTCGTTGAAGCCGTACGCGACCACGGCTTCCAGAGCTTCTCGCGCGTAACCTTGCCGCCAGAATGCGGCGTCGAGTGCGTAGCCTACCGCGATCTCGCCGAGGTCCTTCTCCGGCCTGAGGCAGATCTGGCGGATCAGGTGATTTTCCGCCTTGAGGCGGATGGTCCACCATCCCATGCCAGTCTCGTTCCAGCCTGCGACCACTCGCTAGACGGTGTCCTGCACTCCCGGCCGGGTGAGAACGCCCTTGCCGATATGCTGCATGACTTCCCGATTGCTCCTGACCCAGTGCAACTCGTCGACATCCCGCATTGCGTAGGGCGCAAGCACGAGGCGCTTCGTTCTTATCGATGGATGGATCGTCACTGACCGCACGTGGGCATCTCCCCACTCCTTCGCGATCACTCCTCGAAGATCGCCACCGCGCGGGTCCAGCCGGCGGAGGCGCCGCGGATCTTGTGGGGGAAGCAGGCGATGGTGAAGCCGTCGCCGGGCAGCGCCTCGAGGTTGTGCAGCTTCTCGAGGTGGCAGTAGCCGATGTCGCGGCCGGCCTTGTGGCCTTCCCAGATGATCGAAGGGTCGTGGTCCTTCGCCCATTTCTGGGCGGTGAAATAGAAGGGCGCGTCCCAGCTCCAGGCGTCGGTCCCGGTCAGCCGCACGCCCTTCTCCAGCAGGTAGATCGTGGCGTCATAGCCCATGCCGCAGCCGGCATTGACGTAGTCGTCGTTGCCGTAGCGCGAACCCGCCCGCGTATTGACCACGACGATCTCGAGCGGCTTCAGCTCATGGCCGATGCGCTTCAGCTCCTCCTCGACCTCGGCGGCGGTGATCACATGGCCGTCCGGCTTGTCGCGGAAATCCAGCTTCACGCCGGGCTGGAAGCACCATTCGAGCGGCACCTCGTCGATGGTGATGGCGCGCTCGCCCTTGTTCATCGTCGGATGAAAATGATAGGGCGCGTCGAGATGGGTGCCGTTGTGGGTCGAGAGATTGACGTTCTCGACCGCCCAGCCCGCGCCGTCGGGGAGGTCTTCCTTTTTGAGGCCGGGAAAGAAGCCGGCGATCTGGCCGGCCGTGTCGGCATGCTTGTGATACTGGATCTTCGGTCCGAACGGCGGCGGATCGGAGATCACGTCGTTCTCGAGATAGATCGAAAGATCGACGAAACGGCGGGGCATGGAACATCCTCGTTTCAGGGTCGGTCGGCGCATCCGCGCGGCCGTGGCCTATTGGTACCGCAGACGAATCGTCTGCGCTACGCTTCGCCCCGGAGGAAAGACATGACCAGGACACCCTTGCTGCTCGTTCCCGGCGTACTGTGCTCGCCGCGCCTGTTCGCGGCGCAGGTTGCCGCCCTTTCGAGCCAGGCCGAGATCGTCGTGCCGGACTGGCGCACGGCGCCGCTCTCCATCTGGGACAGTTGGGAGAGCGCCGCGCGCTGGGTCGTCGACCAGATGCCCGCGGAGAAGTTCGCGCTGGCCGGCCTGTCGTTGGGTGGCATGCTGGCGGTCGAGATCATGCAGTTTGCCGCCGAGCGCGTGACCAAGCTCGCGCTGCTCGACACCGGCATGAGGAGCCAGAGCGAGGCCGAGCGCGCGATCCGCCGCGCTCGCATCCGCCTCGCCGAGGAAGGCCGTTTCGAGCTGGTCCTCGGCATGCAGATGACGCGCTTCATCCCGGCCTATCGGCTGCCCGACAAGGCGCTGGTCGACGAGGTGATGACGATGTGCGGCGAGATCGGCGTCGAGATCTACAAGCGCCAGGAAGAGCTGGCGGCGATCCGCACCGACCGGCGGCCCGACCTGCCGAGAATCAAGTGCCCGACGATCGTCGTCTGCGGCCGCGACGACGCGGCAACGCCCTTGGTCCTTTCCGAGGAGATCGCCAAGGCCATCCCGGCGGCCGCACTCGTGGTCGTCGAACAGTGCGGCCATCTCGTCACGATGGAGAAGCCCGAGGAGACCAACCTGATCCTGAAGACCTGGCTCGACAGGTGAGGATTCCCGTCATCGCGAGCGGGGTAACCCCCGCTCCGGAGCCGAAGGCGAAGGATCCCGCATCAGCCAAGGCGTCGTCTGATCGTTCCGTGAGGTCCTTCACTGCGCTCAGGACGACGTGAAACTTCAGCCGACGACCTTCTTTTCCCGCAAGCTGGCGATCTCCGCCGCGCCGAGGCCCGCCAGTTCCTTGAGCACCTGATCGGTATGCTCGCCCAGCGCCGGCGGTGGGCGCGTGTCGTCGACCGGCGTGTCGGAGAAGTGGAAGTTCGATCCGATCAGCGGCACGTCGCCGACGCGGCTGTGCCTGTAGGTCTTCAGCATGCCGCGGCGCTTCACTTCCGGCTCGTCCAGCGCCTCCTTCATGGTGCGGATCGGGCCGGCCGGCAGGTGGCGCAGCTTCTGCGCCCAGTTCTCCTTGGTGTCGGTCGTCAGCACCTCTTCCATCAGGCGCGTCAGCTCGGGCTTGTTGGCCACGCGATTGGCGACCGTGTCGAAGCGCGGATCGGTCAGCCACTCGGGATGGCCTAGTGCCTTGCAGGTGTCGCCGAACAGCTTCTGGTTCGCCACCGCCATGTAAATCTTGCCATTCGCGGTCTCGAACGAACTGTTGGGCGCCGAGGCAAAGTGCCCGTTACCGGCACGCCGCGGCTGCTCGCCGCCGATCAGATAGTAGGAGCCCATGTTGCCCAGCGAAACGAGCGCCGTATCGTAGAGGGCGAGATCGATGTGCTGGCCCTTCCCGGTGTCGCGCCGCGCATAGAGCGCGGCGTTGACCGCCGCCACCGAGTGGATCGCCGTCATCGTGTCGACGATGGCAATCGCATGACGCAGGCCCTCGCCGTTGGCCTCGCCGTTGACGCTCATCATGCCCGACTCGGCCTGCAGCACGGGATCGTAGCCCGGCCGGTCCGACAAGGGCCCGGTCTGCCCATAGGCCGAAATCGAGAGATAGATCAGCTTCGGGTACTTCGCCGCGACGCTGGCATAGTCGAAGCCATACTTCTTCAGGACACCCGGGCGGAAGTTCTCGACCAGCACGTCGGCGCCGGCGAGGAGCTTGTGCACGATCGCCTGGCCGTCGGGCTTGGTGAAGTCCAGAGCGACGCTCTTCTTGCCCCTGTTGTAGGTCATGAAGAAGTGGCTCTCGCCGTCGGACCCGCCGGCGCGCGGGCCGGCGCCCTTGCGCGTGTCGTCGCCGCCATCGGGATTCTCGATCTTGATCACCTCGGCGCCCATGTCCGAGAGCATCTGGGTGCACATGGGTCCCGCGATCACGCGGGAGAAATCGATGACGCGAATGCCGTCCAGCGGCGGCCGACCTGATTGTGACATGGACGCAAGGTAGGGCTGCAAGCGGCGCGCTGTCCATCCGATGCGCATGCGTTAAACTCCACTCCCATGGACACATTCCGCACCTCGCTGTCTCGCCGCAGCCTCTTCGCCCTTCCCCTGCTCGCAGCCCTGCCCGCCGCTGCGCAGACCGAAACTTATCCAAACAAGGCCATACGAATCATCGTGCCGTTTGCGCCCGGCGGCTCGGGCGACATCACGGCGCGCCTGGTCGGCAAGTACATCGAGGAGAAGACCGGCCAGCCCTTCATCGTCGAGAACAAGCCGGGCGCCAATGGGATCGTGGGCGCCATGTCGGTGAAGGTCGCACCGCCGGACGGCTATACGCTGATGCTGGCCACGACCTCGACCAACGCCGCCAACGTCCACATGTACAAGAACCCGGGCTACGACCCGGAGAAGGACTTTTCCGTCGTCGGCATCATCGGCTCCTCCGGCACTTTCCTCGTGGTGCCGGCCGACGGCCCGTACAAGACCCTGGCCGACCTGCTTGCCTATGCGAAGGCGAACCCGGGCAAGCTCAACTTCGGCTACTTCAACGCCAGCTCGCAGGTCCCGGCCGAGGTGCTGGCCAAGCGCGCCGGCGTCGACTGGCAGGGGGTCGGCTACAAGGCGATCGGCAACGCCTGGAACGACCTCTACGGCGGCGCCATCAACTTCATGTTCGTCGATCTCACGGCTGCCCGCGGCCAGGTCGTCGACAAGAAGGCGCGGCCGCTCGCCATTTCGCTTGCCAGTCGCAGCCCGCTCTATCCCGACGTGCCGACCCTCGCCGAAACCTTCCCCGGCTTCACGACCTCGGGCTTCCTGGCCATCGCGGTGCCGAAGGCGACGCCGCTGCCGATCCAGCAGCGGCTGAACACGCTGATCAACGAGGCCATCACCTCGCCCGAGAACAACAAGCGCCTGACCACCGAGTTCGCTCTTACCGCCAAGGCGCTCACGCTCGAGCAATGCGCCCAGCAGGACCGCGAGGAGCGCGCCAAGTGGGCCGATTATGTCAAGATCGCGAGGATCGAGCCCCAGTAGGCATCACTCCGGGCGAACCGGCGGGTCACGCCAGCGCGACAGCGGGAGTTCGCCGAACCCGTCACCGTTCGGCGCGGCCTGCCCGGCGGTCTGGCTTTCGCCCAGGGACGACGCGCCGACGGCCTCTGCACGCTCCCGCAGGAAGACCTCGGCCGCCTTTTCGCCCTCGGCGATCAACCGTCCGATATTCTCCGAGCCGCGATCGATCTTGCCTTCGTAGTCGAGAAGGTCCTGAAGCTCGACCGGCATCTCGATGCAGGGGATGTGGTAGGGCTTGGCGCCATCGGTGTGGAACGACTTCGGAATGCGGACCGGCGCCTTGATGTCGAAACGGCTGAGGAACTCCGGCCGGAAGGCGTCGGCGAGGATCAGGTCGTTCATGAACTCGAGGTGCCCGAGCTGCTGGAACAGCGAGATGTTGCCCTCCAGCTGATTGCGCCGGTCGATGATCTCGCCCGGCTTCACGGGCACCCGCCGGCTGGCCGTGGGATTGATCTTGATCAGCCAGATCTCGTCGGGAATGTTGGCCTCGCCGACCGAGCGCGGACGAAGCAGTTCCTCGACCGGCGGGTTGTCCGAGAACAGCCCGTCCCAGTAGGCATCCTCTCCGATCGGCACGGCGGGGAAGATGTTTGGCACGGCGCAGGAGGCCAGAACGTGCTCGACCCGGATCGCCTCGCGCGCCGACACGAACTTGGCGAGCGCGCCGCTGGTGATATTCGCAGCACCCAGCATGAGCACCGGGCGCTGCGGCTTCGGCCCCCAGGAGGCGATCTCGGCGAAGTCGATGTGCTTCTCCAGCAGCCCGCGGAAATCGGAGAAGCCCATGCGCTGCCCCGTGGTCATGAACTCCATCATCGACTGCATGACCGGCGAGGACGGGCTGAGCTGCAGGGTCGGCATCATGCCGGCATTCACCAGCCGCACCGATTCGACGATGAACCGGTTGATCGCGTGCTCGACCGGGCCCTGGGCGGTGTTTTCCTCCCAGAAATCCATCATGCGCTTCCAGACCGGTCGCTCGCCCTTCATGAACGAATACCAGAGCAGGGTGGCACAAACGGCGCCCCCCGAGGTGCCGCTGATGGCGACGAACTCGAACTCGTCCTTCAGCCGGCCCTGACCTTGGGCCTGGCAGAGCGCCTTCAAGGCCCCGGCCGTGAAGGCGGTCTGGCTGCCGCCGCCCTGGCAGGCGAGAGCGATCTTGATCTTGGACATGAGACACTCTCTTCAGAAACAGAACGAGCCAATCTAGCGCGAAGCCGGTGAATTCTCCCGATCAACTCTTCGAATTCCGCTTCTGGACGCGCGTGGCGCAAGAATCGACGGGCGGACGGCTTGCAAATTGCATGGCGAGGCTCGCCAAATGACGGCTGCAAGTTCCGGGAGGAAGACGAAGTGCCGGTGTCCGATCCGATCGCGTTGGAGCTCTTCAAGAACGCCATTTTCTCGATCGCCGACGAGATGGCGCTCACCGTCTTCCGGACGACCTATTCCGGCGTGCTCAAGGACAATATGGACTATTCGACGGGCTTCGCTGATGCCAATGGCAAGCTCGCCGCCCAGGGCCTGACCCTGCCGGGGCATCTCGGCTCGGTGCCGACCGCCATGGAATCCATCATGCGTCACTTTAGTGACGACATGGCGGAGGGCGACGTCTTCATCATGAACGATCCGTTCGACGGTGGCATGCACCTGCCCGACATCTTCGTGATCAAGCCGCTGTTTCACGAGGGCGAGCGGCTGGCCTTCGCCTGCACGGTCTGCCACCACATCGACGTCGGTGGCCGGGTCGCCGGCTCGAACGCCTCGGACTCGACGGAGATCTACGCCGAAGGCCTGCGCATCGCGCCGATGAAGCTCTACGACAAGGGCGTCCTCAACAAGACCATCATGACGTTCATCGAGAAGAACGTCCGCCTGCCCGTCCAGCTGTTCGGCGACCTGCGGGCCCAGCTCGCGGCCTGCCATATCGGCGAGAAGCAATTCGCCGAGCTGGTCGCCCGCCACGGGGCAGAGGAGACGAAGTTCTATCTCAACGAGGTCATCGACTATGCCGAGCGGCTGACGCGGGCGGCGATCCAGGAGCTGCCGGACGGCCAGTGGAGCTTCGAGGACTGGATAGACGATGACGGCGTCGACTACGGCAAACCGATCCGCCTGTTCGTCACCCTCACCAAGAAGGGCGGCCACATGGTGGTCGACTGGACCGGCACCAGCCCGCAGGTCAAGGGCGCGATCAACAACACGCTGAGCTTCACCAAGGCCGCCTCCTACACCGGCGTGCGCTCGGTGCTGCCGCCCGGCATCCCCAACAACGAAGGCGTCTTTCGCGCCATAGAAGTGATCTGCCCACCGGGCACCGTGGGCAACGGCGTGCTGCCGGCGGCCTGCGCGGCGCGCGGCCTGACCGGCTTCCGCATGACCGACTGCATGTTCGGCGCGCTCGCCATGATGCTGCCCGATCGCGTGAAGGCGGCGGGCGACGGCGGCAACACCGGCATCTCGATCGGCGGCTACGATTCGGCGCGGAAGCCCTTCGTCTATGTCGATTTCACCTGCGGCGCCTGGGGCGCCCGCCCCTTCGCCGACGGACTCGACGGCAATTCGCACATGTTCGCCAACATGGCCTCGCATTCCATCGAGGTCACCGAGGCCGAGCAGCCGATCCAGCTGCTGGCCTACGAGTTCGTGGCCGACAAGGCGGGCGCCGGCAAGTATCGCGGCGGCGTGCCGTTCCTGCGCGACTACAAGTTCCTCGAGGCCGAAGGCATGCTGCAGGTCCGCTCCGACCGGCGCGACCACCGGCCGTTCGGCCTCTATGGCGGCAGTCCCGGCGGACCTTCGGAGAACTATCTCAATCCCGACGGCGAGAACCGGCTGCTGCCTTCCAAGCTCACCATGACGGTCAAGGGCGGCGACATCTTCCGCCACGTGCTGGCCGGGGCCGGCGGCTGGGGCGATCCGCTGGAGCGCGATCCCGCCGCGGTGCTGCGCGACGTGCGGAACGAGCTTCTCTCGCCCGGCAAGGCGCTGGCAGACTATGGCGTCGTGATCGACACCAAGTCCTGGACGGTCGATGCGGCCGCCACGGCCCGCCGTCGCGGCGAAATCGCCGAGGCGCGCGCCTGGACGGAGATACCCAAGGTCCAACGGCACGATCCGGTGCTGCTCACCCGCGCGGCGGAGTAGCTCCCATGACCGTGACCTATCGCGTCGGTGTCGACATCGGCGGCACCTTCACCGACATCGTGCTGCTGGGCTCCGACGGCACCATCCACACCAAGAAGATCTCCTCGAGCGTCGGCAACTACGCCCAGGCGATCGTCGACGGCTTGAGCGAAGTCTTCCGCGAGACCGGGCTCGACGGCGGCGCCATCGAGGAGATCCGCCACGGCACCACGGTCGCCTCGAACGCGATCCTCGAGCACAAGGGCGCGAGGGTCGGCCTGATCACGACCAAGGGTTTCCGCGATGTGCTGGAGATCCGCACCCTGCGCATGCCCAAGCTCTACGATCTCGCCTGGACCAAGCCGGAGCCGCTGGTCGAGCGCTACCTGCGCAAGGTCGTGGACGAGCGCGTCGACCATGCCGGCAAGATCGATCGGGCGCTCGATCCGGCCGATGCCGAGCGCGCCGTCGATGAGTTGCTGGACGAGAAGGTCGAGGCGATCGCCATCTGCCTGCTGAATTCCTTCGCCAATCCGGCGCACGAACTGATGCTGCGCGACATCGTCGCCCGCAAGGCGCCGCACCTGCCGCTCAGCGTCTCCTGCGAGATTCTGCCCGAGATCAAGGAATACGAGCGGACCTCGACCACGGTCATCAACGCCTATGTGATGCCGATCGTGGCGACCTACCTGCATGCGCTGCGGCGCGGACTCGACGGGGCCGGCATTCCCGCCCGGTTGCTGCTGATGCAGTCGAACGGCGGCCTCACCACCGATACCGCCGCTGCCGAGCGGCCGATGAACATCATCGAGTCGGGCCCGGCCGGCGGTGTGGTCGGCGCGCAGGCGCTGGCCCGCGCCAAGAAGCTCGAGAAGATCATCACCTTCGACATGGGTGGCACCACCGCGAAGGCCTCGATGGTCGAGGATGGCGAGGTCGCGCGCGCCCAGGAATATGCCGTCGGCGCGGGCATCATGATCGGCTCGCGACTGCTCACCGGCGCG
Source organism: Reyranella sp. (assembly GCF_030651995.1). Lineage (GTDB taxonomy): Bacteria > Pseudomonadota > Alphaproteobacteria > Reyranellales > Reyranellaceae > Reyranella. Next base: position 12,374 of record NZ_JAUSBN010000065.1, on the reverse strand, counting down.
GGCTACACCTTGAAGGTCCCCGCCATCGACCTCGCCGAAGTGGGCGCGGGCGGCGGCAGCCATGTCTGGATCGATCCCGGCGGCGCGCTGCAGGCGGGACCGGAGAGCGCCGGCGCCTTCCCCGGTCCGGTCTGCTACGACAAGGGCGGCGAGACGCCGACCATCACCGACGCCAATGTGCTGCTGGGCTACATCAATCCCGGCCATCTCGTGGGCGGCGCCGTGAAGCTCAACGCCGACAAGGCGCGGGCGGCCTTCGAGGAGAAGATCGCCAGGCCCCTCGGCATGACGGTCGAGCGCGCGGCCTATGGCGCGCACCTGATCGCGGCCTCCAACATGATCCGCGCCATCAAGGCGGTGTCGACCGAACGCGGCCGCGATCCGCGCGAGTTCTCCCTGTTCGCCTTCGGCGGCAACGGGCCCTTGTTCGCAGCGGGCATGGCCGCGGCCCTGGGCATCGGGCGTGTGATCGTGCCGCCATCGGCCGGCCTCTTCTCGTCCTTCGGCCTGCTCTATGCCGACGTCGAGCACCACTATGCGCGAACCTTCCGGCGCCTGCTGCGCCAGGCCGATCTCGGCGAGATCGATCGCGCCTGGACGGCGATGGCCCGACAGGCCGACACGCAGCTCGCCGAGGAAGGCTTCACGGGCGCGAGCGCAAGGCTGAAACGCTCCGCGGCGCTGCACTACAAGGGGCAGAGCTACGAGCTCACCGTGCCGGTGCCGGACGGGCCGATCGACGCCCGCATGGTGACGCATCTCGAGGAAGCCTTCGGGCAGGAGCACGAGCGCACCTATGGCCACCGCGCCGGTCCCGACGAGCCGGTCGAGCTGGTCGCCATCCAGCTCGTGGGCGCGGGCCTGCGCGAGGGCAGCGGCGTGCCGCAGAACGTGCGGCCGAGCCGGGTCGAGGCCAAGGGTCAGGCCTCGCGCCGCGCCTGGTTCGGCGACAAGCACGGCTGGATGGACACGCCGGTCGTGAGTCGCGCCGATCTCGCCGAAGCCAAGACCGGCCCGCTGATCATCGACGAATACGACACGACCTGCGTGGTCCCGCCTGGCGCACGCGCCGAGCGCGACGGCGCCGGCAACATCGTGATTACGCTGGCAGGGACCTAGTCTAGGTTGCCGCCATCTGCGGCAGCCACAGCGCAATCTGCGGCCAGATCGACAGGACGACCAGCATCAGCAGCATGGTGATCACGAAGGGCGACGTGCCGATGATCACGTCGTCGATCCGGCCCTTCTTGCGCAGGCCTTGGACGACATAGAGGTTGATGCCGACCGGCGGCGTAATCATGGCCAGTTCCATCAGGATGATGATCATGATGCCGAACCAGATCGGGTCGTAGCCGGCCGTGATCATGATCGGCGCGATGATCGGCACCGTCGCCACCATCATCGACAGGGTTTCCATGAACATGCCGAGCACGAAGTAGAAGAGCACCACGACGATCAGGAGCTGGACCTTCGAGAGGCCGAGACTGGTGATGAAGCGGTTCACCTGGCCGGTGAGGCCAATCGAGGTGATGACGAAGTTGAGGAAGTAGGCCGCGAGCAGGATCGCCATGATCATGGCGGTCGTGCGCATCGTTCCCTCGAAGGCGTTGAGCAGCGTGCGCAGCGTCAGCCGCCGATAGGCCGCCGCGATACCGATCGAGGCGATCACGCCCAGTGCCGCCGACTCGGTGGCGGTCGCCCAGCCGGCATAGATGGAGCCGATCACGGCAAGAAAGATGACCAGCGGCGGGATCAGGTCGGGCAGGGCCGCGATGCGCTGCGCCCAGCTCGTCGAGGTCGGCCTGCCGCCCATCGCCGGCCAGATGAGGCAGATCACCAGCACCGTCAGGCTGAACAGGGCGGCCAGCACGAGGCCGGGAATGAATCCCGCGAGGTACAGCTTGGGGATCGAGGTTTCCGTCAGAACACCATAGACGATCATGTTGATCGACGGCGGAATGAGGATTCCAAGCGTGCCGCCGGCCGCGATGGTGCCGAGGAACAGCCGCTCCGAGTAGCCGCGCTTCTCGACCTCCCCGAGCGCGACCGTGCCGATGGTCGCGGCGGTTGCGACGCTCGAACCCGAGGTTGCCGCGAACATGGCGCACGAGGCGATGTTGGAATGCATGAGGCCTCCGGGCAGCCAGGGCACCCAGAGCACCAGGGCGTTGTACATGCGCTCGGCCATGCCGGAGCGCAGCAGGATCTCGCCCAGCAGCACGAAGAAGGGAATGGCGACCAGCAGGAAGTTGTTAGACGTGCCCCAGGCGATCTCGCCCATGGCGAGTGACAAGGGCAGCTTCGAGTAGATGCTCGACAGCGACAGGCCGAGGACGCCCAGGGCCGCCGCAACCGGAATGGCCAGCGCGAGCAGGCCGATGAGGATGAGCAGCGTGACGATCAGCACGTCAATTTCTCCCCTCGCGAACCAGGCGGTCCTTCAGGTCGCGGACCTCCTCCTCCACCTCTTCCGCCGCCGAGCGCGTGCTGATCAGCCGGGCCATGCCGTTCACGTCGCCCGCCGCACCCAGCCGGAGAGCCTGCACCAGCAGGATCGACGCCACTCCGACGAAGGCCACCAGGCCGGCAAGCCAGAGGAACTGCGGGATGATGGTGGGGGTCTCGAGGGCGGACTGGCTGCGCGATTCCGACGTCCAGGACTGCGCGACGACCCCGAAGCCGTGCCACAGGGTCAAGGCGAAGAACCCGGTGAACAGCAGGAGTGCCACGAGATCGAGCACCAACCGCAGCTTCTGGGGGAACAGGACGTACAGGGAGTCGATGCGGATGTGGGCGCGATCGAGCAGGGCGGCGCCCAGCCCCCACGTCGTCCCGATCGCGAGCGAGTAGCCGGCCAGCTCGTCGGCGCCGCCGATCGACAGCGCGAGGAACTTGCGCATCACCACGTCGATGCCGATCAGCACCGCGGCCAGGAGAACCAGCGCGCCGCCGAACCAGAGGCCCCACTGGGCGAAGCGCCGGACACCGATCATGTGATGAAGCCGCCGGCTAGGGCGTCGGCGCCTTCAGGCCGAGCGTCTTGCCGACCGTCTCGTTCCATTCCTTGGCGCACGCCGCCCCGCAGCGCTTCGCCCAGCCGGCGAGGACGGCGCCCTCGACCAGCTTCTTGTGCGTGTCCATCTCCTCGGGCTTGACCGGGACGATCGTGGTCTTGGCGAGCTTGCCCATCGTGCAGGGCTGCTTGCCGGTGTTGCAGTTGTCGGCCTCGCCGGTCGTCGTCTCGATCGTCTTCCACATCTTGTCTTCGTAGGCCTTGAACTGCTCGGTCAGGAAGGCCTGTGTCTTGGGATCGAGCCGCTTCCAGGTGTCGAGGTTGACCGCCAGCACGTTGATGCTCCAGCCCAGCGACATCGGGTAGATCGACTTGGTGACCTCGGCCCAACCCGCCGTGTTGCCCGACAGGCTGCCGGTCACGCCGCAATCGACCACGCCATTGTTGAGCGCCGGTACCACCTCGGCGAAGGCCATGCTGACGGCGGTGCCGCCGACGCCGCTCAGGAAGTCACGCATCGTGTTGTTGAAGACGCGGATCTTCTTGCCCTTGAGACCTTCCAGGCCGGCCAGCACGTCGCGGCACCAGAAGACCTGGGGCGTGTTGCCGCCGAAGGCCAGCAGCTTTGCATTCCAGTTCTTCTGCATCTGGCGATCGATCACGGCGCGATAGGCGTCGCAGGCTTCGCGCGCCTTGGCGGGCGTGAGCGTGAGGCCGGCGAGATCGCAGGCCTCGAAACGCGGGTCGTCGCCGGCCATCTTGGAGATATCCATCGCGGCGAAGTCCATGACGCCGAGCTTCAGCAGCCGCAGCATGGTCTTGTCGTCGATGCCCATCTGGTCGAGCGGCGTCACGTCCACGGTGATGGCGCCCTTGGAAGCCTCGGGGATCGTCTTGCGCCAGAACGGCAGCTCGTCGTGGATCGACACCGGAGTCGGACTGTTCAGCCCGATCACCTTGAACTGGCTCTTGGGCAGATCCTGCGCAGTGGCGACAGAGACGAAAGCGGCAGCCACGGCGAGACCGGACAACAAGTGACGGAACATGCGAACCCCCTGGATCGTCCCCGAATTTCCAGGGAACCAAGCAGCAATTTGCATGCCATGCGGCGCCGACGAGGCTAGCGGCGACGACTGTCCAGAACCTCCAGGAGCTCGTCGATCTTGGTCTGCCGGTCCTTCTCCGAACCGCCATGGAAGGCGTGCGCCACGCAATGTTGCAGGTGATCGCCCAGCGTCTCCTGCTCGACCTTGTCGAGCGCGGCGCGCACGGCGCGGATCTGGGTCAGCACGTCGATGCAGTAGCGCTCCTCCTCGATCATGCGCGCCACGCCCCGCACCTGGCCCTCGATCCGGCTGAGACGCGCGAGCTGCGACTTCTTGAGCTTCTCATTCATGCTTGAACCATACCCCCGTAGGGTATACATGGCAAGCATGAGCCATACCTGCTGCCATGCTTCCCACACACCGGCCGTGGACCCCGCCATCGCCATCGATCCCGTCTGCGGGATGAAGGTGAAGATCGACGGCGCGAAGAACACGACCGTTCACGAAGGGCAGACCTATTACTTCTGCAATCCCAAGTGCCTGCAGAAGTTCACCGCCGACCCCGTCCGTTATCTGAAGCCCGAAGAGGCACCCGCCGCAGCACCGATCGCGCCCGGCACGATCTTCACCTGTCCCATGCATCCCGAGATCCGGCAGGTCGGCCCGGGCGGCTGCCCGATCTGCGGCATGGCCCTGGAGCCCGCCGAGATCACGCTCGACGATGGGCCGAACGAAGAGCTTCTCGACATGACGCGGCGCCTGTGGATCGGCGGCGCGCTCGCCGTCCCCCTCGTGATCCTCGACATGGGCGGACACCTGCTCGACCTGCACCGGTTCCTGCCGCACGGCCTCATGCCGTGGCTGATGCTGGCGCTCGCGACGCCGGTCGTCCTGTGGGCCGGCTGGCCCTTCTTCGTGCGCGGCTGGCAGTCGGTGCGGACCGGCCATCTCAACATGTTCACGCTGATCGCGTTGGGCACCGGCGTCGCCTGGGCCTACAGCGTCGTGGCGACGGTCGCGCCCGGCCTGTTCCCCGCCGGCCTGCGCGGCGCCGACGGGTCGGTGCCGGTCTATTTCGAGCCGGCCGCGGTGATCGTCGTTCTGGTGCTGGTCGGACAGGTCCTCGAGCTGCGCGCCCGCGATGCGACCGGCGGCGCCATCAAGGCCTTGCTGGGACTGGCGCCGCGCACGGCGCTGCGCATCGATCCCGACGGCAACGACGTCGAGGTCGCGATCGACCGGATCGCGGTCGGTGACCGGCTGCGCGTTCGCCCCGGCGAGAAGGTGCCGGTCGATGGCGCCGTGAGCGAGGGCGCGGGATCGGTCGACGAATCGAGCATCACCGGCGAACCCATGCCCGTCTCGAAGGCGGTTGGTGCCCGGGTGATCGGCGGCACGGTGAACACCAGCGGTACCTTCGTCATGAAGGCCGAGCTGGTCGGCAGCGACACGATGCTGTCGCGGATCGTCAAGATGGTGGCCGAGGCGCAGCGCAGCCGCGCGCCGATCCAGCGTCTCGCCGACATCGTCGCGGGCTGGTTCGTGCCGACGGTGATTGCCGTCTCGGTGATGGCCTTTGCCGCCTGGTCGATCTGGGGCCCCTCGCCCGCCTTCTCCTACGCGCTGGTGGCGGCAGTCTCCGTGCTGATCATCGCCTGCCCCTGCGCGCTTGGGCTCGCGACCCCCATGTCGATCATGGTGGGCGTCGGCCGCGGCGCCGCCGCCGGCATCCTGATCCGCAATGCCGAGGCGCTCGAACGCCTGGAGAAGGTCGACACGCTCGTCGTCGACAAGACCGGCACGCTCACGCTCGGCAAACCGGTCCTGTCGGCGGTGGAGCCCCTTGGCCGTCTGTCCGAGAATGAGATCCTGCGGCTGGCCGCCAGCCTGGAGCGCGGGAGCGAGCATCCGATTGCCACCGCGATCCTGGCCGGTGCGAAGTCACGCGGCGTGGCGATGGCCGATGTCGAGGGTTTCACCTCGCCCGCCGGCAAGGGCGTCTCGGGCACCGTCGAAGGCCGTCGCCTTTTGCTCGGCAATGCCGCCTTCCTGCGCGAGGCCGGGATCGACGTCGCCGCGGCCGACGCGAAAGCCGATGCGCTGCGGCAGGAGGGCGCCACGGTCGTGCTGCTGGCGGTCGACGGCAGGACCGAGGGGCTGCTCTCGGTAAGCGATCCCCTCAAGGAAACGACGCCGGAGGCGCTGAAGCGTCTTCGTGAGGCGGGCCTGCATATCGTCATGCTGACCGGCGACAACCGGCGTACCGCCGCGTCGGTCGCGGCCCGGCTCGGGATCGACGCCGTCGAGGCCGAGGTCCTGCCGGAAGACAAGGCGCGGATCGTTCAGCGCCTCAAGGCGGAGGGCCGCGTGGTCGCCATGGCCGGCGACGGCATCAACGACGCGCCCGCCCTGGCCGCCGCCGATGTCGGCATCGCCATGGGCACCGGCACCGACATCGCCATCGAGAGCGCCGGCATCACGCTGGTGAAGGGTGACCTGCTGGGCATCGCCCGCGCCCGCCATCTCTCCCGGGCAACGATGGCGAACATTCGCCAGAACCTGTTTTTCGCCTTCGTCTACAACGCGGCCGGTGTGCCGGTGGCGGCAGGCGTTCTGTACCCGCTGTTCGGAATTACCCTCAGCCCCATCTTCGCCGCCGCCGCCATGGCGCTGAGTTCGCTTTCGGTCATCGTCAATTCGGCGCTGCTGAAACGGCTCAAGCTGTCTGTCGATTAGGCGCTTTTCCAAAGGGAGAATCATGGACGACCCGCATCAACATCATTCCCACGATCAACCCGGCCGCCGGACAAACTGGGCGTTGCTGGGGTTTATCGCCGTCATCGGCTTCTTCCTGTTTACCGAGCACCGCGCCCACCTGTTCGGCATACTGCCTTTCCTCCTGCTTCTCGCCTGTCCGCTGATGCATTTGTTCCACCACGGACACGGCGGAGGGCATGATGACCACGGCGAACAATCGAAGGAGGACCGGCCATGACTTCATCTGTGCCCGACTACGGCTTGTGGTCCCTGGCCGTCATCAACTCGCTGGTTTTCATCGTCTTCGCCTTCAGCTTCAGCAAACCGAAAACCAGGCGCGACTGGCGCTCCTTCGGGGCTTTCTCCGCCTTCATCGTGGCCCTTTTCGCGGAAATGTACGGCTTTCCGCTGACCATCTACCTGCTGTCGGGCTGGCTGCAAAGCCGCTACCCCGGCCTCGATCCTTTTTCCCACGATGCTGGGCATTTGCTGGAGACCCTGTTCGGCTGGCGCGCCAACCCCCATTTCGGCCCCTTCCACATCCTCAGCAACATTCTGATCTTCGGCGGATTCATCCTGCTGGCGAACGCCTGGAAGGTGCTCTACAAGGCGCAGCAGAACCACACCCTGGCGGTGACTGGGCCTTATGCGCGCATCCGCCATCCCCAGTACGCCGGGTTCGTGCTGATCATGCTGGGCTTCCTGTTGCAATGGCCAACCGTGCTGACCGTGCCGATGTTTCCGGTGCTGGTGGCAATGTACATCCGCTTGGCGCGGACCGAAGAGCGGGAGATGGCGGCGAAGTTCGGCGAGGAATACCGGCGCTACGCCGCCGAAACCCCCGCGTTTTTCCCGCGGAGCGGCGTGGGAAAAACGATGCAAGGCAGCTGATTTTGATTCCGGCTTTTGCCGGAACGACGAGTCCGCAAAGCGCACGTGAGCTTGCTAACGTTGGTTCAGTACAAGGAAGCTACGACTATGCCTGGTCACCCCCGGAAGCCTGCACATGCACGAGTTTCTGGAGATGATCCTGCCCGCCTTCAAATGGCTTACCTGGGGGGGCTTCCTGCTCGGGCTGGCCGAAAGCTTCCTGTATGGCGTGTATGCGGGGCTGGTGTACGTGCCGATCTACAACTTTCTCCAACGGTGCTGGGGTAGCGTCCGGACGTAGCTGCAAGGAGGATCTGATGAATCGCGAGATGAACCAATTGCCGCACGTTTGGCAGAAATTCTGATGGGAGCGGCGATGCGCAAAACCTGGCTGTGGACACTCATAGGCATGATCGGCCTCGCGGTTATTTCGTACGCATTGTTTCTGTGGCTGTTGCCGCCGGCGCTTCCGGAAGGCTTTCTCTACGGCAACGGGCGTATTGAGGCGACCGAGGTGATAGTGAGCGCCGAAGTGGGTGGGCGGGTGTTGGAGAGCGCGCTGGTCGAGGGACGAACGGTGCGGGCGAACGACTTGCTGGTGCGGCTCGATGAAACCGATTTGAAGACGCGCCTCAAGCAGGCCGAGGCCAATGCCGCCGCCGCGCAACGCGCCCAAGTTCAGGTCGAACAACAGATAGTTACCGCACGGCACCATGTGCAGACTGCAGACGCCGACCTTGCGCGTTACCGCAAGCTGCGCGAAACCGGCAACGTGTCCGCGCAGATGCTCGACCGCACCGAGAACCAGCAACGCGAGGCGCGCGGGCAGGTCGAGACACTCACCTCACGGCAGGCGCAAGCGGCGGCGAGCCGCGAGGCGGCACAGCGCGAGGTCGAGCTGCTGCGCTCGCAGGTGGGCAAGGCCGTGATTCGCGCCCCGGCGGCTGGCACGATCCTCACCAAGGGCATTGAGGCGGGTGAGCTTGCAGCGCCGGGCAGTACGATTGCCGTGCTTGCCGACCTGGAGCGCATCGAGCTCAGGATATACGTGCCAGAGAACGAGATCGGCAAGATCAAGCTCAACGACCCGGCGCGCGTGCGCGTGGATGCTTTCCCGCAGCGCTATTTCGAAGCGCGTGTGGCGCGCGTGGACCAGCGCGCCCAGTTCACGCCCAAGGATGTGCACATGCCGGATGAGCGTGCGCGCCTGGTGTTCGGTGTGGTGCTCGCGGTCGACAACCCGGAAGCTTATCTCAAGCCCGGCATGCCGGCCGATGCCTGGGTGCGCTGGAAACCCGAGGCGTCATGGCCAGATAAACTGACGGTGCCGCGCTAACTATGAACGCACCTGCCACAGACTGGGTGATCGAGGCCGAGAGCTTGTCCCGGCGCTACGGGCAGCGGACGGTTCTTAGCGGTCTCGCTCTCAAGATCCGCCGCGGCGAGGCGTTCGGGCTGCTCGGCTCGGACGGCGCCGGCAAAACGACAACGCTGCAGATCCTGGCCGGCATTCTGGACCCGAGCGCGGGGCGCGCAACGGTATTAGGCTACGACAGCGTGCGCGAGGCGGCGCAGCTTACCGCACGCATCGGCTATATGTCGCAGATCTTCAGTCTCTACGGGCGTCTGACGGTGGACGAGAACCTGGATTTCTTCGCCGCGCTGCACCGCGTACCGGAAGCAGCGCGTGCTGAACGCAAGGCGCAGTTGCTGGCGTTCGCTCACCTTGAGCGGCACCGCGACCGGCTGGCGCGCTTTCTCTCCGGCGGCATGCAGAAGAAGCTCGCGCTGTGCTGCGCGCTTATCCATGCGCCGCCGCTACTCATTCTGGACGAGCCGACCACCGGCGTCGATCCGGTATCGCGGCGCGAATTCTGGAACATCCTCTACCAGGCACTCACCGAAGGCACCACCATTGTCGTGTCCACCCCCTACATGGATGAGGCGGAACGTTGCACGCGCGTGGCGCTGCTGCATGAGGGGCATCTCATCGCCTGCGATGCACCCGGTCGGCTGCGCGCAGATCTGCCGGGAAAAATGGTTGAACTCGATGCGCGCCCGCAACGCCGTGCACTCGCCGTACTACAGCGTGCGCTGCCGCAGGCTGCACCTTACGTGTTCGGCGAACGCTTGCACCTGCGCATGCCAGTGGGCAGCGGCGACGATGGCGAGTGGCGTGCGACGCTTGCACACGAGGGGGTACAGGTAGAGGCGGTACGGGCGGTCGCGCCGAGTCTCGAGGACGTGTTCGTTGCGCTGCTGCCGGTGGCGCCGGTCACCGCGCCACCCGTCGCAGTCGCTGCCGAAATGCCGGTGGGCGCTGGCGGCCTGGCCGTCGAGGTACAGGATATCAGCATGCGCTTCGGCAAATTCACCGCGGTGGATCGGGTGAGCTTTGCGGTGCGGCGCGGCGAGATTTTCGGCTTTCTGGGCCCGAACGGTTCGGGCAAGACCACCACCATCAAGATGCTGTGCGGTCTGCTTGCGCCGAGCGCCGGGCGGGCAACAGTCGCCGGTATCGAGCTTGGCGCCGATTCGCGTGCGCTCAGGGCGCGCATCGGCTACATGTCGCAGCGTTTCTCGCTCTACGAAGACATGTCGGTGGGCGAGAACCTCGATTTCTTCGCCGGCGTGTACCAGGTTCCGCGTGCCAAGCTCGCTGCTCGCCGCGACTGGGCCTTGCAGCTCGCCGGGCTGCGCGGCGATGAGGAGCGGCTCACGCGTACCCTATCCGGCGGGCTCAAGCAGCGCTTGGCACTTGCCTGCGCCGTGCTGCACGAGCCGCAGGTGCTGTTCCTGGACGAGCCCACTGCCGGGGTCGACCCGCTGTCGCGGCGGCGCTTCTGGGAATTGATCGGCGATCTCGCCGCGCGCGGCGTCACGGTATTCGTCACCACGCATTACATGGACGAGGCCGAGCACTGCCACACCCTCGGGTTGCTCTATAACGGCCGGCTGATCGCGCTCGGTTCGCCGCAGGAGCTGCGTACCGGTATGCGCGCCGGCGAGATGATCGAGCTCGAGTGCGACCAGCCGGTTCAGGCGCTCGCGCTGTTTAGCGACGATCCCAGCGTCCAGGCGTCGTTTTTTGGCGACCGCCTGCACCTGTTGGTGGATGACGCCGCAGCGGCGCGTCCGCGCCTGCTCGCCCGCCTCGAACAGGCCGGCCATCACGTGCGGCGCATGGAGACGGTTCCGCACGGAATCGAGGATGTGTTCATCGCTTTCATCCAGATGGAACAGGCGCGCCTGGATACCCGCGCCGCACGGAGCTGAGCCATGGCAACTTACCCAGCACTGACGCGCAAGCTGAGCCGGAAATGGGACCGGCACGCCCCCGCGTACGACCGCATGAGCGAACCCATGGAGCACATGCTGGGTTTCGCGCAGGCGCGCGCGCGGCTGTTCGCGGGCCTGCGCGGGACTATCTTGGAGCTGGGCGTCGGGACCGGCCGCAACCTGCCGTATTACCCGCGAGATGCCCGGATGATCGCCCTGGACTTGAGCCGCGGCATGCTCGAGCGCGCCATGTACAAGGCACGCGCACTTTCGTGCCATGTCACCTTCCTCGTCGGCGATGTAGAGGAGCTGCCGTTTGAAGACGCCTCGCTGGACGCCGTGGTGGGCAGCGGCGTGTTCTGCTGCGTACCGGATGCGGCGCGGGGCTTCAGGGAGATCAAGCGCGTATTAAAGCCCGGCGGGAAAATCGTTTTGTTGGAACACATGCGGCCGCACGGCGTGCTGGGATTGCTCTTCGATTTGCTCGACCCCCTCGTGAGCCGGCTCATGGGCCCGCACATCAACCGTCGCACCCTCGATAGCATGCGCGCGGCAGGGCTGGTCATCGAGCACGAGGAAAACCTGCATTCCAACTGGGTAAAGCTGGTGGTGGCAAGATGAAAAGCCTCGTCGGCATCATCGTATGGAAAGAGGTGCGCGAGATCCGCCGCGACCCGATCACGATCGCGGTGGCGGTGGTGCTGCCGCTGCTGATGCTCTACCTGTTCGGCTCGGCGCTGTCGCTGGATGTCAAGGACGCGAGCCTTGCGGTCTACGACCAGGATCGCAGCGCGGCAAGCCGGGCGCTGATCGAGCGCTTCCCGCAATCGGGTTACTTCAAACGCACGCACGATGTTCGCTCCGAGAGCGAGATCGCCGAGCTGCTTGACCGTGGCCGCGCGCGCTTGGTGCTGATTATCCCGCCGGGCTTCGCGCAGAAGCTCGCGCGCGGCGAGACGGCCGAGGTGCAGGCGCTCGCCGACGGCTCATACTCTTCAACCGCGATGGTGATCCTCGGCTACGCCGAGGCCATCGTTCAGAGCTATTCGCTCGAGCGCGCGAGCGCGCGCCTGGCCGCGCGGGGCATGACCGCGCCGCTGATCCCGGTCAGGGTCGAGAGCCGGGTGTGGTTCAACGCGCCGCTCGAAAGCGTGAACTACATCGTGCCCGGCCTGTTCGGCGTGATACTGATGGCGTTCCCGCCGCTGCTCACCGCGCTCTCGGTGGTGCGCGAGAAGGAGGCGGGCTCGGTGCAGCAGATTTTCGTCTCGCCGATCCGTCCGTACGAGTTCATCGCCGGCAAGATGATCCCCTATGCCGCCATCGCCTTCCTCGAGATGCTGATGATTCTGGCCGCCGGGCTGTGGTGGTTTCATATCCCGTTCCTCGGCAGCTTCCCGCTATTCCTG
>NZ_JAUSBN010000075.1 GCF_030651995.1 Reyranella sp. | reverse complement strand
CCTCATCCTGAGGAGCGCCGCCCCGCGGCGCGTCTCGAAGGATGGGCAACGGACGCGGTGCTCGTTCCCACCCTTCGAGACGCATCGCTGCGCGATGCTCCTCAGGGTGAGGTTATCGGGCCCGTTCATAATCTGTTTTCTTGCTGCTTTCATTTCGAGTCAGCCTCTCAGGATGAGGGGGATTCGGACCTCAGCCACTGCGTGGCAGCTTGCCTTCGTTGAGGCGCGGCATCAGCTCGGCGAAGTTACAGGGGCGGAAGCGGATGTCGAGCTGCTGGCGCAGGATGTCGTCCCAGCCGTCCTTGCAGGCGCCGGTCGAGCCCGGCAGCGCGAAGATGTAGGTCGCGTTGGCGACGCCCGCGGTGGCGCGGCTCTGCATGGTCGAGGTGCCGATTTTCTGGAAGCTGATCCAGCGGAAGGTTTCGCCGAACCCGTCGATCTTCTTCTCGAACAGGGCCTCCAGCGCCTCCGGCGTGACGTCGCGACCGGTGACGCCGGTGCCGCCGGTCGAGATCACGACCTCGATGCTTGGATCGTCGATCCACTTCTTCACCTGCGCGCGGATCAGCGAGATGTCGTCGGTGACGATGGCGCGGTCGACCAGGACATGGCCGTCGCGCGCGATGCGCTCGACCAGCGTGTCGCCCGACTTGTCGGTCTCGAGCGTGCGCGTGTCGGAAACCGTGAGAACGGCGATGTTCACCGGCTTGAAGGGCTTGGTTTCGTCGATGCGATTCATGGGCTCACTATACCCCAGGACCCGGCATCCTTCGATGTTCGCCAGCGCAGAGCCGACAAGCGCCACCGAAGGATTTTTCCTCGCGCGGCCCGAAAGCCATCAGGACTTTCCATTGACTATCCAGAGCCGCATTCTAGTGATTGCCGCTCTGAAATTCGCAAAGCTCGGAGACATCATGACCGGCCCCACCGACTGGAAGCATGACGGCGTGCGGGTCATCCCCGCCGGATCGCTCGACACCAACACCGCCCAGACCCCGGGCATGAACCGGGCCGCGGCGATCAACTTTGCCCGCGTCGGCGCGCAGAAGCTGTGGGCCGGCACGGTGACCATCCACGCCCACGCCAAGACCGGCGCGCATCATCACGGGCACCTGGAGAGCGTGATCTACGTCGTGAAGGGCCGCGCCCGCATGCGCTGGGGCGACGAGCTCCAGTTCGTCGCCGAGGCCGGTCCCGGCGACTTCATCTACGTGCCGCCCTACGTGCCGCACCAGGAGATCAATGCCTCGGAGACCGAGCCGCTGGAATGCGTGCTGGTCCGCTCCGACAACGAAGCCGTCGCGATCAACATCGACATCACCCCGGCCGAGAAGGTCGAGGAAGTGTATTGGGTTGATCCTACCCACCCCCATCCGCACAAGCACTAACGCTGGCGCAGCCAGCACTGGCGGGCGGCAGTGCCTTCTGAGGCGCGAGAGCCCGCTCCGTGCAGAATAGATAAGAATTCAAAGGCGGCCCTACCCGGCCGCCTTCTTCCGTTTCGGCCACAGCCCCGCGATCAGCAGCGCGACCGCGACGATCGCGAAGCCTGCCGACAGGTAGCTGTGCAGGAAGATCATCGGGTCGCCATCGGAGATCGCCAGCGACTGGCGCACCGAGCGCTCGAAGATGGGGCCCAGCACGTAGGCCAGGATGACGATGCCGAGGTCGAAGCCGTGGCGGCGCAGCCCGTAGCCGATGAATCCGAAGATCACCGCGATCACCACGTCGGCCGGATTGCCGCTCGACGAATAGACGCCGATCAGGCAGACCGCGAGGATCATCGGCGTGAGATAGGCGCGCGGGATGTCGAGGATGCGCACGAACATGCCGATCAGCGGCAGGTTCAGGATCAGCAGCATGATGTTGCCGATATACATGCTGGCCACGACGCCCCAGAAGATTTCGGGCTGACGCTCCAGAATGGTGGGGCCCGGCGTGACGCCGTGGATGATGAAGGCACCCAGCAGCAGCGCCGTCACCGCGTTCGCCGGTATGCCCATGCAGAGCAGCGGCACGAAGGCGCCGGCGGTGCCGGCATTGTTGGCCGCCTCGGGTCCCGCCAGTCCTTCGACGGCGCCCTTGCCGAACTCCTCGGGATTCTTCGAAAGCTTGCGCTCCATGCCGTAGGACAGGAACGAGGCCAGCACCGCGCCGCCGCCGGGCAGCAGGCCGACCAGGAACCCCATGATCGTGCCGCGCGCGACCGGACCGACCGACCGTCGCGCCTCCTCGCGCGAAGGCATGAAGCCCAGCAGGTGCGAGGGCGGCGGCAGGACCTTCATGTCCTCGGGTTTCTGGCGGGCCATGAACAGCACTTCGGACAGGCCGAACAGGCCGATCGCCAGCGGCACGAGACTGATGCCGTCGCCCAGCGCCATGACTCCGAAGGTGAGCCGCGGCGTCATGTTGAGGGGATCGCTGCCGATCGTGCCGAGCAGCAGGCCGAAGGCCGCCATCAGCAGCGCCCGCGGCAGCGAACCGCTCGACATGTAGGTGACCATGGTGAGGCCCGCGAGCATCAGCATGGCGTATTCGGCGGGACCGAACTTGATGACCAGTTCGGCGAGCGGCGGCGACAGGAAGGTGATGCCGATGACGCCGACCGTGCCGGCGAAGAACGAGCCGATGCCCGCGATGCCCAAGGCCGCGCCGGCGCGGCCCTTGCGCGCCATCTCGTAGCCGTCGAGGCAGGTCACGACCGAGGAGGCCTCGCCCGGGATGCGCATCAGCACCGACGTGACGGTGCCGCCATAGGCGACGCCGTAATAGATGCCCGACAGCATGATGATGGCCGAGGTCACGTCCATCTTGAACGTGATTGGCAGCAGGATGGCGATGGTGGTGAGCGGACCCAATCCCGGCAGGATGCCGACGACGGTGCCGAGGAACGCGCCGACGAAGCAGTAGAACAGGTTGTCGAGGGTCAGCGTGATGGCGAAGCCACCCAGCAGCGCTTCCATGCGGCAGGCCTCAGCGAACGTAGGTGTAGAAGGTACGCTCGATCGGGCCTTCCGGCAGATCGACGCGCAGCAGCCAGCCGAAGCAGACGAGGCCGACGGCGGCGCAGGCGATGCCGTAGCCGATCGAGGCGAACCACGAGCGGCGTTCGGCGAAGCGCATGATGATGACCGTCACCGCCATGACCGTGACCACGAAGCCCGCAAACGTCGCGCCAAGCGCGAACACGGCGAAGGTGGCGATGTAGATGGTGAAGGTGCGGTTCGAGTCCTTCGTCGCCTCGACGTCGTCGGTGTCGCCGCCCTCGGTCTCGCCGGCCTGGCCCGGAACGGCCAGGACGACGAGGGCGAGCGCCACGCAGATGCCGGCCATGAGCTGCGGGAAGAACCCGGGGCCGGGGCCGTCGAAGCCCCAGCTGTCCAGTTCCATCGCCTTCCACAGGCCGACCAGCGCCGCGGCCAGCAGGCCGAGCGTGGCGATCCGCGTGCCGCTCAGCCTGATCATGCCGGCTTCTTGGCCATGCCGGTTTCCTTGAGGATGGGCACCAGCTCCACCTCGATCTTCTTCAGCAGCGCGCCATAGTCCTTGCCATCGCGATAGACCGGCTGGATGCCGAGCTTGGCGATCTGGCTGGTCACCGATTCGTCCTTCATGACGTCGGCCAGCGCCTTGTCCATGCGCTCCTTGATGGCCGGATCGACGCCCGCGGGGAAAGCGTAGCCGAACGGCCCGTTGCTGACCGCCTCGTAGCCCAGCTCGCGCAGCGTCTTGACGTCGGGATAGTCGGGCCAGCGCGCCTCGGCCGCCGAGGCGAGGAGGCGCAGCTTGCCGGCCTCGATCTGCGGCCGCATCTCGGCGACGGTCTGGATGACGGCATCGACATGGCCGCCGATCGCCGCCGTCACCGACTCGACGCCGCCCGGGAACACGACCCAGCGCAGCTTGGCGCCGGTCAGCTTGGCGAGCTGGAACATCGCCACCACGTTGGTGACGTTGTTGGAGCTGTAGGTGAGCTGCTTCTGCTTGCCCTGGTTGACGAGATCCTCGATCGACTTGATGGGGCCGTCGGCCCGTGCCCCGACGCCGTAGCGCAGCGCCGCGACCTGCCCGATGATGTCGAATGCCTTCCACGGATCGTAGGGAACATTCATCATGTTGGGGATGGCGACGTGGCTCGAGATCGCCACCAGGCCGATCGTGTGGCCGTCGGGCGCCGACTGGGCAAGCGTCGTCGGGCCCAGCGCGCCCGCGCCGCCGACCACGTTCTTCACGATAACGGTCGCATTCAGCCGCTTCTCGAGCGCCTGCGCGATGATGCGCGCCGTGAGATCTGTCGAGGCGCCTGGCGCATTTGGATTGATCAGCGAGATCTCGCGGGCCGGCCACTTGCTCGACTGGCCGAGTGCCGGTGCGGCGATGGAAACGGCAGCGAGGGCGGTGCCGCCCTTCAGCACGGTTCTACGGTTCATCTGTCTTCCTTCCCTGATTTTCAGAGCGGTTGACAGTGCTTGCCGGGCCCGCAGCTGGTCAAGGGAGGATTGCCGGTACGCGAACCCTCAGGAGGCCGCGCGGACCTCGGCCGAGCGGTCCCAGATATTGGGCTGCTCCCGGTTGGTGTAGCCCGACACGAACAGATTGGGCTGGCCCGTCTTCACGTCGAAGGTGTGACGACGCACCGCGCCGATATTGCCGCCATAGACATGGATGCTGATCGATCCGCGGTCGTCGAGCGCATTCGTGACCTGATGGATGTCGCCCTTGGGATTGCGCGGCGCCGGCACCAGCACTTCGACGTCGCCCGGTTCGAGCTTGGTGAGCTCGCCCGGCACCAGCACACCGGTCTCGGCATGGCGCGTGAAGGACAGCGAGGTCTCGGAGCCGCGTAGCATGCCGACCAGGCCCCACATTTCGTGATCGTGCACCGGCGTGTTGGCCCTGGGCGCCCAGACGAAGCTCACGACGCAGAAGCGCTCGAAGGGATCGCACCACAGCAGGTTCTGCGCATAGCCATGTACGGGCACCCTGGCCGCCTGCTCGGGCAGCCAGTCGTCGTGCTTCACCAGCTCGCCCAGGAGCTTCGCGCCCACTTCGACGATCGCGTTCTCGTCCTTGTCCTGCCAGGCCCCGCCCGTGAGGGAAGTCATGTCGCCGATGAAGCGACGCAGGCGATCGATGCTCATTCCGCAGCCTTTCGCTGGAAGGTGGTTCCGAAGATTGCCTCGGTGTCGGCCCCGAGCGCCGGCGGATCGCGCCGCTTCGAGATGTCGGTGGCGGAGATCCGGACCGGGCTGCCGAAGGTCTTGGTCTTCACGCCGGAGGGCAGCTCCATCTCCTCGACCCAGCCCATGTGCTGGACCTGCCGGTCGGCGAGGATCTGGCTGTAGGTATTGATGCGGCCTTGCGGGACACCGGCCTTCTCGAAGGCCGCCAGCCAGTGATCGACGCCCTGTTTGGCGAACTCGACTTCGAGCAGATCCTTGAGCGCGACCTGGTTGGCGGCGCGCAACTGGGTCGTGGCGAAACGCTCATCGGCAAGAAGGTCCGCACGACCAACCACCTTGGTGACGGCTTCCCACAGCTTGTTGTTGCCGGCGGCGATGACGAAATGTCCGTCTGCCGCCTTGAAGGCCTGGTAGGGCGCGTTGCGCGGATGGGCCGAGCCCAGCTTCTTCGGGTCGCGGCCCGTACCAAAGAACTCGCTGGTCTGCAGCGCCGCCATGCCGAGGCTGCAGCCCAGCATCGAGGCATCGACATGCGCGCCCGGCCCGCCGCCCGCGACCCGTCGCAGGATCGAGACGACGGTCAGCGCGGCATAGAGGCCGGTGCCCACGTCGGAGACCGGCACGCCGCATTTCACCGGCGCGCCGTCAGGCTCGCCGGTCACGCTCATGATGCCGCTCATCGCCTGCACGGTGACGTCGAAGCCGCCCTCGCTCGAGCGCGGTCCGCTCTGGCCGAAGGCCGAGATCGAGCAATAGACGAGGCCCGGCTTCTCGGCGCGGAAGGATTCGTAGCCGAGGCCCAGCCGATCCATCACGCCCGGCCGGTTGTTCTCCAGCACGACGTCGGCCGACAGGATGAGCTGGCGCGCCGCCCGCTTCTGCGCCGGGTCCTTGAGATCGAGCACGACCGAACGCTTGTTGCGGTTGATCGAGGCGAAGTTCTCGCTGTAGCCCTCGTTGATCGGCGGCCACTGCCGCATCATGTCGCCTTCCGGCGGCTCGACCTTGATCACCTCGGCGCCGAGATCGGCCAGCAGCATTCCACAATAGGGACCCGCCAGGACCTGGCAGAATTCGACGACGCGTACACCAGAAAGCGGCAACATGCTCAGCGGGTTCCATCCTGCGGTGTGTAACGGGGCCAGTCGTGCGAGGCGATCTGGTCGAGCGACGGCGTCGGCTGCCCCAGACGCATCTGATAGATCCAGTAGTTGGCCAGCACGCGCTGCACGAAGTCGCGCGTCTCGTGGAGCGGGATCAGCGCGATGTAGAGCAGCGGATCCTGCGAAGCGTTCAGCGAATTGTCCCAGCGCATGACGTTGCCCGGCCCGCCATTGTAGCCGGCGGTCGTACGCACGAGATTGCCGTCGGTCTCGTTCAGCAGCATCGAGATATAGGCCTCGCCGAGCGACATGTTGACCGACGGATCCCACGGGTTGGCGCCCGCCGTCTCGGGCGCGTACCGCGCCGAGACCGCGCGGGCGGTCGCCGGCATGAGCTGCATCAGCCCCATGGCCCCGACCACGGAACGCGCCTTGGGATTGAAGGCCGATTCCTGGCGCATGAAGGCATAGACCAGCGCGCGGTCGACGATCGCGCCGCTCGACGGCTGCCACGGCGGGATCGGATACATGCCGCTGTCATAGCCCTTGATGTTGTGGCGCTGGTCCCAGTTGGCATTGCCGACGCGGACCGACAGCGCGGGCAGCTGCGCCTTCTGCGCCAGCGCCATCACCGCCTCGACGTAGCGCGGATCGTTGTCGATCGACGCGGCGAACAGTTCGCGCTCTGCCGCCGTCGTGGCGCCGAGCTGCAGCAGGGCCAGCGCCCGCCGCGCCGCGCGGTCGTTGCGCAGCAGGTCGGTGCGGCGCCGGTCGAGCGCCGGCAGCTCGAAGTCGGGCTGGATCTGCATGCCCAGCGCCTTCTGGGCGACGAGCCCGTAGAAGGTACTGCCATGCAGCGCCGCGCGCTTGAGATAGGGCGCATATTTCTGCGGATTGCCAGCCAGCAGGTTGGCGCGGGCGGCCCAGAACGAACCGGCGGCCAGGGTCCAGGACGAGGCCCGGTCGGGCGAGGCATCGGCCACCAGCTCGAAGCGCCGGGCGGCCTCGGCCATGTTGCCGCGTGTAAAGGCCGTCATCGCGGCCGTCCAGTTGGCGTCGGGCGGCATGCTGGCCTCGACGGGGATCTGCATGCCGCGTTGCGGATCGGCTTCGAGCTGGCGGGTGCGCAGGCGGCCGCGCCACAGCTCGACTTCCTGGGGTCCGAGAATCTCGGTCGACGACTTGCGGTCGAGCAGGACGAAGGCGGCGTTGAAACCGCCATCGTCGGCCATGGTCTGCAGGCGCGCGCGCAGCTCGGCCGCGCGGCCGCCATCGGCGCCGTTCACCGTGCGGGCGGCCGCGAAGTTGGGCGAGCCCTGCGTAAAGCCGACGAAGGTGGCCGGAGTCAGTTCCGCGCCACCTGCCGGACGGCGCGCCAGCGCCAGCCGGTAGATCGCAGGCGCGTCGGGATTGTCGTTGTAGTCCTGCAGCCAGGCGGCGAGCTGCTCGTAGCGGGCGGGATAGTTGGGGCTGAGCAGGCGCTGGGCGCCGACATATCCCATCAGCGTCTTGTCCGAGAGCTGGCGGATCTCGTCGTCCGCCTGCGGCCAGGCACCGGCCTGCTGCGCCTGGAAGATCCGGCGGTAGCGGTCGCGCGTCTCGTTATCCAGGACGGTCGGCAGGTCGGCCACGACCGTGCGTTCGTCGAGTTCGAGGACGGGCGGCGGCGGCACAAAGACCGCGGCGCGCGGCGCGGGCCGTCCCGCCGGTCGCGCGGCCGGTCTGGCGGCGGTAGCCTTGGTCGTCACAGGCTTGGTGGCCTGGGTCTGGACAGGCTTCTTGGCGGTCTGGGCCGAGGCGGAGGCCGCCATCAGGGCAGCCGCCCCGATCAGAAGGACGGAAACGGTCGTTCGCATAGCGCACCGTAGTTTGACTCCAGCCGGGGCGACAAGGGCCGGAATCGTTATACTGTTCCCGACGGAGGACCGGAATGAACCTGTATCAAGAGCGTGCCGCGGCGGTGCGGCGCCTGGTCGACGAGGCCCGCGCCATCGAAAAGGAAGGCGTGACCCGTGCCAGCCTCGAGAAGATCGGCGGGCTTCTCGCCTCGCTGGCCAGCCGTGCCGAGCTCTTCCCACAGGAGGAATTCCCGCTGGGCGCCGAGGGCGGAATCTACCGGCTCAGCGAAGATCCGGATCATCGTTTCGCCCTCTATGCCTCGGCCGGCGGTCCCGGCAAGAAGGTGCCGCCGCACAATCATACGACCTGGGCGATCATCGCCGGCGTCCACGGCGCCGAGCGCAACGTGGTCTATGAGCGGCTCGACAACGGCGCGCAGGAAGGCATCGTGCAGCTGCGTGAGGCGCCGTCCAAGGAGAAGACGCTGAAGCGCGGCGACGTGATCGCCTTCCTGCCCGACGACTTCCACCACATCGAGACGCCGGTCGGCTCGGGCAACGCCCTGCATCTCCATTTCTACGGGTTGAGCCTCGAGCATCTGCCCGGCCGGGTGACCGTCGACATGAAGACCGGCACGGCCAAGCGCTTCATGGCCAGGCCGAAGATCCTGACACCGCTGCTCACGGTGCAGCAGGTCAAGGAGATGCTGAAGACAGGTGAGGTGTTCGCGTTCTTCGACGTGCGCGAGGAAGGCCAGTTCTCGACCCAGGGTCATCCGCTGTTCGCGACCCCGCTTCCCCTCTCCCGCCTCGAGCCTCGGGCGCTCGCCCTGCTGCCCGATCCCGACACGCGCATCGTGCTGATGGACGACGGCGAAGACGGCCAGGCCGGCCGCGCCAACCGCGCTGCCGCCCGCCTCTCGCAGCTCGGCTACACCAACCTCGCGGTCATGGCGGGAGGCCTGAAAGCGTGGCGCGACGCGGGTTTTGAGGTCTTCACCGGCGTCAACGTCCCCAGCAAGGCGTTCGGCGAGATCGTCGAGCACGGCAACGACACGCCGCGCATCGATGCCGCCGACGTACAGAAGCTGATCGACGACAAGGCCGACATGGTCATCCTGGATTCGCGGCCGCTGCCGGAATTCACCAACATGTCGATTCCGGGCGGCATCGACTGCCCCGGCGCCGAGCTGGTCTATCGTGTGAAGGACTTCGTGACGCGGCCCGAGACGCTGGTCGTCGTCAATTGCGCCGGCCGCACGCGCTCGATCATCGGCGCCCAGTCGCTGATCAACGCCGGCCTGCCCAACAAGGTGATGGCGCTGAAGAACGGCACGATGGGCTGGCACCTGGCCGGCCTGAAGGTGGCGCGCGGCGAGACGAAGAGCTTCGGCCCCCAGGGCCCCGAGGCCGCGACCTTCGCGCAGGCCGCCGCGGCGAACATCGCGGGCAAGATGGGCATCCGCAGGATCGACAAGGCTGGCCTCGCCGCCCTCGGGAAGAAGGGCGGCCCGCTTTATCGCCTCGACGTGCGCGACCCCGCCGAGTATGCGCAGGGCCATCTTCCGGGCTTCCGCCATGCCGCCGGCGGCCAGCTGGTGCAGGCCACCGACCAGTATGTCGGCGCCCGCAACGCCACGATCGTGCTGCACGACAATGACGGCGTGCGCGCCACCATGACGGCGCACTGGCTGCTGCAGATGGGCTGGAACGAAACCTACGTGCTCGATCACAAGCCGGCCGCCTCTGAGCTGACCACCGTTGCCGAGCCGCGATATCCGGCGGGTTTCACCGTTCCGAAGGTCCCGACCATAACGGCCGCCGAGCTTGAGAAGTCGCGGGCGACCGCTCTGGTGGTCGATCTCGACACCAGCCTCAAGTATCGCGACGGCCACGTTCCGGGCGCCTGGTTCGCGGTGCGCGCAAATCTCGCACGCACGCTGCCGGAAATGCTGGCCAAGCAGGCCGGCACCACCCGGGTCGTGCTCGTGGCCCCGGATGCCGAGATCGGCGCCTTGGCAGCGGCCGAAAGCGCCGATCTGGCCGCCGGCCTGCCCGTTTCCATTTTGACAGGCGGAATGAAGAAGTGGCGTGAGGCCGGGTTCGAGGTCGAGACCGGCCACGTCCGGATGGCGGACCCGCCGACCGACGTCTGGTACCGGCCCTACGACTTCAAGGAGGACGTCGAGGCGGCCATGCGCCAGTACCTGGACTGGGAGGTCGACCTCGTCCCGCAGGTCGAGCGCGACGGCGACGCCCGGTTCTCCGTCCTGAAGCGGTAGAACGGCGGAACCACTTGCATTTAAGGGCCTTGTCACATCGTCGCGTACGCTTGACACCCCGCGGGCCTGCCCATAGGTTCCGGCGCGTTTTTCATTGTGACCGCACCGTGTTGGTGAGGTGGCGGTGGGAAGCCCGGAGCGGAGCATCCGGTTATGGCTGAGGACGATCGGAAATCGACCCCTGACGAGCTGGATCGGCGCCTTAAAGGTGTCCGGCAGGCCTACCAGAAGGGAACGGGCCAGTCGTCGAGACCCGCAGCGCGCGGCGCCGGTGGCGAAAAGCTGGGCGTCGGCATGCGGATCGCAGTCGAACTGGTGGCGGGCGTCGTTGCGGGGGCCTTTCTCGGCCTGATGGCTGATCAGTGGTTGGGCACCAAGCCCTGGCTGCTGATCGTGGGGTTCGTGCTGGGGTGCGGTGCGGCGTTCATGAACGTCTACCGGGTTGCGCAGGCTGAAGAGCGGCGCAGCAAGGCAGCCCAGGATGAGAAGAAGAGCTGAATTGGGGATAGAGTAACGTGGCCAGCCCGCTCGAACAGTTTGCTATCCAGGACCTAACCGCCCCGCTGTTCACCATCGGTGGCCATCACATCGCCGTCACCAACTCCGCCATCTTCATGATGAGCGCGGTGGTGCTCTCGTCGGGCCTGCTGCTCGCGGGCGCCGGCAAGGGAGCGATGATCCCGGGCCGCATCCAGGCGATGTCCGAACTCTTCTACGAGTTCATCGCCAACATGATCCGGGACAATGTCGGCAGCGGCGGCAAGAAATTCTTCCCGTTCATCTTCACGCTCTTCATCTTCACGCTGTTCGGCAACATCCTCGGGATGCTGCCCTACGGCTACACCTTCACCTCCCAGATCGCCGTCACCTTCTTCATGGCAATGGTGGTGTTCCTCGGCGTGACGCTGATCGGCCTGTTCAAGCACGGCCTGCACTTCTTCTCCCTGTTTTTCCCGCACGGCGCGCCGCTGTTCACCGCGCCGATCCTGATCCCCATCGAGGTGGTCTCCTATCTCAGCCGCCCGATCAGCCTGTCGGTCCGACTGTTCGCCAACATGACGGTCGGCCACGTGCTGCTGAAGGTGCTGGCCGGCTTCGTCGTGGCGCTCGGCTTCTTCGGCTTCGTCCCCCTCATCGTACTGGTGGCGATCACCGCGCTCGAGCTGCTGGTCGCGCTGCTGCAGGCCTACATCTTCACGATCCTCTGCTGCATCTACCTGAACGACGCGCTGCATCTGCACTGATCGCCGCGCCCGTACCCATCGATCCATCACGTCAAAGCCAAGAGAGAAACAGGAGATAGAAATGGACGCTTCAGCCGCCAAGTTCATCGGTGCAGGCCTCGCCGCCATCGGCATGATCGGCGCCGGCATCGGCGTGGGCAACGTCTGGGCGAGCTACATCACGGCCCTGTCGCGCAACCCGGCCTCGAAGGCCGAAATCGGCGCCAACATCTGGATCGGCTTCGCCGTCACCGAGGCCATCGCGCTGTTCGCGCTGATCGTCGCGCTGATCGCCCTCTTCGCCTGAGTTCGATCGTGCCCGTTCAGGCACTTCGGATTTCGGTCGCCGCGGCAGCCCTGATCGGGCTGCCGTTCGCCGCGCAGGCGGCCGGCATGCCGCAGTTCGACCTTACGAAGTTCCCCACCCAGATCTTCTGGCTGGTGGTGTGTTTTGCCGTTCTGTACTTCCTCATGGCCAAGGCCGTCCTGCCGAAGATCGGCGCGACGATCGAAAGCCGCGAGCACAAGATCCAGGCAGATCTCGACGCCGCCCAGAAGGCCAACGACGCGGCCCGCGCCGCCGGTGTCGAGCAGGACAAGGCGCTCACCGAAGCGCGCGGCCAGGCTTCCGGCCTGATCCGCGAGGCCTCGGAGGCCGCCGCGGCCCAGACCTCGGCCAAGCTGCATGAAGTCAGCGACCGGCTGGGTGCCGAGATCGCCGCCGCGGAAAAGCGGATCGGCGAGCAGCGCACGCAGACCCTCGCGGGTCTCGGCAGCATGTCGACGGAAATCGCCACGGCGGTGCTGGGCAAGCTGGTGGGATCTGCCGATCCCGCGCAGGTCGCCCGTGCCGTCGACGAAGCAGCAAAGGCAGGCAAGCCATGATCGGTACCGCATGGGCAGCCGATGCACCCGGCGGCGGAGGCTTGTTCTCCGATCCGACGTTCTGGGTTGCCGTTTCCTTCGTCATCTTCCTGGCGATTGCCGGCAAGCAGATCGTCAGGGGGCTGACCAAGCTCCTCGACGACCGCACCGCCCTCATCGCGCGCACGCTCGGCGAAGCCGAGAAGCTCCGCAACGAGGCGCAGAAGGCGCGTGACGACGCTCAGAAGAACCTCGCCGACTCCGCCAAGCTCGCCCAGGATATCGTGGCCCAGGCCAAGCAGGAGGCCGTGCGCCTCACGCAGCACGCCGCCGAGGAGCGCGAGACGCTGATCGCCCGCCGCGAGCAGCAGGCCAAGGACCGCATCGCCCAGGCGGAGGCCCAGGCCTCTCGGGACGTGCGCAACATGGCCGTCGACGTGGCGCTCGCCGCCACGCGCACCCTGCTCAAGGAACAGGTCGGCGCCGGCCGCACGCAGGCGATGATCGACGACTCCATCGCCGAACTGCCCCGCCGCCTGCACTGACCTTCAGAAAATTTGGGATCGCCCGCAAAAAACAAGAGCGGGCAACCTGGTGCCCCCGCCGCAAGGCGGGGGCTTTTTCTTGTCAGGCGTAGGCCACCCAGCCTCGCCAGGTGAAGGCTGCATAGAACAGGCTCGCGTGCGTGAATCCCGCGTCCCGCAGGATTGCTTCGTCTTGCTCGGGTGTGAGCACCGGCAGGTGTGCGTCCACGGCGGCGCGGGCCTTGTGCGCCAGCTCGGGCGCCACGCCCGAGGCCACGGCGAAGGCCGCATAACGTGCCAGCCATACCGCCCGCTCGGCGCGGGCCTGCGGGAAGCTGGAATGGGCGACCACGAGCGGCGCGCCCGACTTCAGCCGACGCCGGATTTCCATCGCCGTGCGCCGACGTTCGTCGGCGGCAAGGAAGTGCAGGGTCAACAGGCAGGTCGCGGCGTCGAAGGGTCCTTCCGGGGCCGCTTCGATGTAGCCGAGATGCAGGTTCACGCGCGGAAGGAACACCCCGAGCGTGCGCTCCGCCAGGTTCAGCATCTCGGGCGCCGGATCGACGCCGTCGAACGTCCAGCCCGGTTGCGCCCCGGCGAACGCCAGCAGTTCCAGCCCGCCACCGGCGCCGACGACCAGCACCCGGCCATTCGCGGGCGCGCGTTCGGCAACGAGGACCGTCGCCATGCGATGGAGGTCGGCGAAGCCCGGCACGAAGCGTGGCGGCCCCTCGGTATATCGGGCAACGGCCTGCGGATCGGAAAACGGCGCGACCATCACGGCCGGTTCACGGTCAGCCATGGACCAGCTCGAGGTCCTGGCGACCGCCGATGGCAGCGAGTCGCTGACGGAAGTCGGCGCTCAGCGTGGCGAGCGTCACCTTGCCGAGATGCGCGAGCAGCATCGCTTCCGCCGCATCGAAGGCTTCGCCGAGGGCCGCATTGACGGCCTGCTCGACGAGGCAGCCTGGCGCCTCGGTACGGTTGCCCATGGCCAGCAGGCCGGGCGCCCCCAGCGCCTCATAGACGTCCCTCAACGTGACGGTCGACAGGTCGCAGGCCAGCGACCATCCCCCGCCATGGCCCTTCTCCGACCGGACATAGCCCTGCTCCCGCAGACCCGCCATGATCCGACGGATGACGACGGGGTTGGTATCCATCGCCTTGGCGAGCATTTCAGAGGTGAGCGGCACATCCCGCTCAGCCATATGCAGGAGGACGTGCAGCACACCTGACAGTCGGCTATCGCGCTTCATGTAACTCTGTTAGTTACATGAAGCGCCTTCCGTCAAGAGGCGCGCGTCGCCCGGGTCGAAGGACTACTCCGCCGCCTGCTTCAGCGGATCAGTGCCCGGCGGGTTGTTCGACGGTTTCCAGCGCAGGATCGGCTTGCGGGCGGCCAACGTCTCGTCGAGACGGCGGCGCGGCGCGTAGAGCGGTGCCGCCTTGAAGTCGTCGGCGGCAGTACCCGTCTTGGCCTTCGCGGTGAGCGAGCGCAGCGCGCCGATGAACTGGTCGAGATCCTCCTTGGCCACGCTCTCGGTCGGCTCGATCAGCATCGCGCCATGCACCACCAGCGGGAAGTA
This sequence comes from Reyranella sp., assembly GCF_030651995.1. Lineage (GTDB taxonomy): Bacteria > Pseudomonadota > Alphaproteobacteria > Reyranellales > Reyranellaceae > Reyranella. The sequence goes on along the minus strand of NZ_JAUSBN010000075.1, from coordinate 94,639 downwards.
CATGGTCATCGGGTGATAGCCTTCGTCGATCATCGCCTTGGCGAAGTCGAGCGTGCTGACGCCGGTGTCCTTGAGGAAGCTGTCGTCGAACAGCGCCTCGTGCATGCAGGGGCCTTCGAAGGCCGGGCTCATCACGTCCTTGAGGGCCGCCATCACGTAGTTGGCGTTGAGGACCGCGTCCTCGGCGACCTGCCTCAGACCATCGGCGCCATGGCTCATGATGTAGGCGAGCGCACGCGTGAACATGCCCATCTGGCCATGGAAGGCCTTGAGGCGGCCGAGCGGCAGGCCGTCGACCTTGGCACCGTCCTCAGCGACGCGCCACGTGTCGCCGTCCTTCACAATCCACGGATAGGGCGCATAGGGCGCCAGCGCCGCCGACAGCACCACCGGCCCCGCCCCCGGCCCGCCGCCGCCATGCGGCGTCGAGAAGGTCTTGTGCAGGTTGATGTGCATGCAGTCGATGCCGAGATCGCCCGGCCGTACGCGGCCGACGATCGCGTTGAAGTTGGCGCCGTCGCAGTAGAAATAGGCGCCCGCCTCGTGCACGGCCTTGGAGATCTCGACGATCTCGCTCTCGAACAGGCCGCAGGTGTTGGGATTGGTCAGCATGATCGCCGCCACGTCGGGACCCAGCGCCGCCTTCAGCGCGGCGAGGTCGACGCGGCCGCGGTCGTTGGCCGGGATCGGCTTCACGACGAAGCCCAGCGCCGCCGCCGTCGCGGGGTTGGTGCCGTGCGCCGATTCGGGCGCCAGCACGGTCCGGCGCTTGGCGCGCTCGCCCTTGGCCTCGAGCGCCGCGGCGATCGCCATCATGCCGCACATCTCGCCATGCGCGCCGGCGGCCGGCGACATCGCCACGGCCGGCATGCCGGTGAGGGTCTTGAGCCAGTGCGCCAGGCTGTCGATCAGCTCCAGCGCGCCCTGCACGGTCGAGACCGGCTGCAGCGGATGGAGATCGCCGATGCCGGGCAGACGCGCGACCTTCTCGTTGATGCGGGGATTGTGCTTCATGGTGCACGAGCCCAGCGGGTAGACGCCCATGTCGATCGCGTAGTTCTTCTGGCTGAGCCGCGTGTAGTGCTGCACCACCTGCGGCTCGGAAAGACCGGGCAGGCCGATCTCACCCTTGCGGCGCAGGCCGTTCAAACGCTCTTTCGCTTTCGGAGGCTCCGGCAGGTCGACGCCGCAGCGTCCGGCCTGGCCCATCTCGAAGATCAGCGGCTCCTCGAGCTGGAGCGCGCGATTGCCGGTATAGGTGCCGTGCGTGTTGACGGAACCGGCGGAGACACTGCCAGCACGTCCCTGGCTGCGGTCGAGCGACTGTACCATCACAGCACCTCCTTCAGGCCGGCGATCAGCGGGTCCATGCCCGCGTCGGTCGCCGTCTCGGTCGCCGCCAGCAGCAGCAGGTTTTCTACCGAGGGATCGTTGGGGATCAGGCGCGACACCGGCAGGCCGCCCAGGATGCGCTTGGCCGCCAGCGCCTCGACGACCTCGGCCGCGGGTTTGGGCAGCTTCACGGTGAACTCGTTGAAGAAGCTGTCGTTCAACACCGCGACGCCGGGCAGCGCGGCGATCCTGTCGGCGAGCTGCGACGCCCTGGCGTGGTTCAGCTCGGCCAGGCGCGTGAACCCCGCCTCGCCCAGAAGGGTCAGATGCACCGTGAAGGCCAGCGCGCAGAGGCCGGCGTTGGTGCAGATGTTGGAGGTCGCCTTCTCGCGACGGATATGCTGCTCGCGCGTCGACAGCGTGAGCACGAAGCCGCGCTTGCCGTCGGCATCGACGGTCTCGCCGACGAGGCGTCCCGGCATCTGGCGCATGTACTTGTCGCGGGTCGCGAACAGGCCGACATAGGGACCGCCGAAGCCCAGCCCGTTGCCGATCGACTGGCCCTCGCAGACCACGATGTCGGCGCCCATCTCGCCCGGCGGCATCAGCAGCCCCAGCGAGACGACTTCCGTCACCACCACGATCAGCAGCGCCCCGGCGGCGTGGCAGGCTTCGCCGAGCTTCGTGAAGTCGCGAACATGGCCGAAGAAGCTCGGGTTCTGCACGACCACGCAGGACGTCTCGCGATCGACCGAGGCGATCAGGTCCTCAAGGCCCTCGGCGTCGGTCTTGGAGAAGTTGGCCGTGAACCCTTCCCACTTGGCCGTGGTCTCGATGATGCTGCGATACTGCGGATGCAGCCCGCCCGAGATCAGCGCCTTGTGGCGGCGCGTGACACGGTTGGCCATCAGCACGGCCTCGGTCGTGCCGGTCGAGCCGTCGTACATCGACGCATTGGCGACTTCCATGCCGGTGAGCAGGGTCACCTGCGTCTGGAACTCGAACAGGTACTGCAGCGTGCCCTGCGTGATCTCGGGCTGATACGGCGTGTACGAGGTCAGGAACTCGCCGCGCTGGATCATGTAGTCGACGGTCGCCGGCACGTGATGACGATAGGCCCCGGCGCCGATGAAGAACGGCGTCGTGCCGGGCGACAGGTTCTTGGCTGCAAGGCCCTGGAAGGCGCGCTCGACCTCGAGCTCGCCCTGGTGATCGGGCAGGCCGCCGACCTTGGCCGCCAGCCGCGCCGACGCCGGCACGTCGCGGAACAGGTCGTCGACCGACTTGGCGCCGATTACGCTCAGCATCTCGCGGCGGTCGGCGTCGGTGAGAGGGAGATAACGCATCAGGCTCTTGCTCCTTGAGTAATGTCCTCATCCTGAGGAGCATCGCGCAGCGATGCGTCTCGAAGGATGGGAACGAGCACCTTGTCCCTGGCCCATCCTTCGAGACGTGCCCTGCGGGCACTCCTCAGGATGAGGTTCGTTTGGCTAGCCAAGGCTCTTCACGAAGGCTTCGTAGGCGGCCTCGTCCATCAGGCCGGCCAGTTCGCCCTTGTCGGAAAGCTTCAGCTTGAAGAACCAGCCCTTGCCCGTCGGCTCGGCATTCACGTCGCCCGGCGTGTCGGCCAGCGCCGCATTGCTCTCCACGACCTCACCGCCGACCGGCGCGTAGATGTCGGACGCCGCCTTCACCGATTCGACGACGGCACAGGCCTCGCCCTTGGCAACCGTGCGGCCGGCGACGGGAACGTCAACGAACACGACGTCGCCGAGCTGCTCCTGGGCGTACTGCGTGATGCCGATCGTGCCGACATCGCCTTCGACGCGGATCCACTCATGCTCTTCGGTGTACTTGGTCTCGGCCATCTTGATCTCCTATCCGCGATAGTAAGTGTGTTTGACGAAGGGCATGGGCACGATCTCGGCCGGCACGGGCTTGCCGCGCACCATGAGATCGACCTTGGTTCCGTTGGCTGACTGGCTGCGCTCGACGTAGCCCATGGCGATGGCGCGCCCCAGGGTGGGCGAGAAGCCGCCCGACGTGACGATGCCGACGGTCTTGCCGTCGATCACGATCTCCGCGCCCTCGCGCGCGATCGCCTTGCCTTCGGGCAGCAGGCCGACCCGCTTGCGCGTCGAGCCCTCGGCGATCTGCTTCTGGACGACCGCGGCGCCGGGGAACCCGCCCTGCACGCGCCGCTCCTTGCCGATGCTCCACAGCAGCACCGCTTCGACGGGCGTGGTGGTCGTATCGATGTCGTGGCCGTAGAGGCAGAGCCCGGCCTCGAGCCTAAGCGAGTCGCGGGCGCCGAGCCCGATCGGCTTGACCTCGGGATGGCCGAGCAGCGTGCGCGCGATGGCGTCGGTCTGCTCGGCCGGAGTCGAGATCTCATAGCCGTCGCCGCCGGTGTAGCCCGAGCGCGTGACGTAGCAGCGCGCGCCGTCGATCACGACATAGGCGCCGGTCATGAACTTCATGGTCGCGACCTGCGGCACCAGGCGCGACAGCACCGCCGACGCCTGCGGCCCCTGCAGCGCCAGAAGCCCGCGCGAAAACATCGGCTCGACCTCGCAGGTTTCCGACAGGTGCTTCTGCATGTGCGCCAGGTCGGCGTCCTTGCAGGCCGCATTGACGACCACCAGCAGATGATCGCCCGCGTTGGTCACCATCAGATCGTCGAGGATGCCGCCGGCGTCGTTGGTGAACTGGGTGTAGCGCTGCTGGCCCGGCTGCAGGCCGGCGATGTCGCCCGGCACCAGGGTCTCCATCGCCTTCGCCGCGTTCTGGCCAGGCTTGGCGGTGAGCCGCACCTGGCCCATGTGCGAGACGTCGAACAGGCCGCAGGCGGTGCGGGTGTGGTTGTGCTCGACCAGGATGCCGGTCGGATACTGGACCGGCATCTCGTAGCCGGCGAACGGCACCAGGCGCGCGCCCAGCTCGCGATGAAGATCATAAAGCGGCGTGCGCTTCAGGGGGCCGGCGGTGGGTTCAGTCAAAAGAGTCTCCGTCGAAGTCGCGTTGAACGCGACCGGAGTCGCGCCTTCACGACGCAAGGACTGCGCCGTTCGCGACCCCCTCTGTCCGGAGACCTGAAAGATTCGCCGGGGGCCTCCGAAGAGGGCCGGCTTACTTCGTCGGTGGGCGTGCGCCGAATGGGGCGCCCGCCGCTTTCCAGAGACCCATCCTCCTGCGGTCCGTTTGCCTGAGAGTTTCCGGGGCCGGTTGCTCCTTCGGCGCCATCCTCGCGGATGGGCTCTCCCACAGGGATCGTCTGGGTGTGCGACCATAGGCAGGGCCCTGTTCGGCGTCCACGCACAAAGCCGCCCACCCTGCTGAAATCGCGGGAAAACAGAACATGCCACTTGAAATTGAGTGATCGCTCACATAATTTGTGAGCGATCACTCACTTATGGAGGTTGGCATGTTCATCCGCCGGTCGTTCGACGAATTCTCCGAGCTTCACACCGACTCAGCAACCCAAGACGCGCGACCCGACTGGGTGATCGACTGGCGCTGGCTGTCGACGGAAAACGAGAGTCCCTCTTTTCCGAGTGAGCGCTCCCTCATAGGATGCGGGGCATGGGCAAAGCCGAAGAGACGAAAGCCCGCGTAGAGCGCGCGGCCCTTACCCTGTTCGTGGCGCGCGGCGTCGCGGAGACCACGACCCGCGAAATCGCCATGGCGGCGTCGATCGCCGAAGGCACGATCTACCGCTACTTCCCGAGCAAGGAGCAGCTCGCCCTCGACATCTTCCTCGGCCATCACCGCGCGCTCGCCGAGGCGCTGGCGGAGGCGCATCGCCCCGTCATGGGCCTGCGGGAAAAGATCGAGGCCATCGTCCGCTGCTACTGCGAATGGGCGGACCGGGACTGGTCCCTGTTCGCCTACCACCTGCTCACCCAGCACCTGTTCCTGGCGCTGGTCCCCGACGGCACGCCCAACCCGGTCGACGTGGTGCGCGAGATCATCGTGAGCGCCATGACGGCCGGCGAGATCCCGCAGCGGGACCCCGATCTCGCCGCGGCCTCCGCCATCGGCACCGTGATGCAGCCCGCGACCTACAAGGTCTACGGCCGCTTCGAAGGCCCCCTGTCAGATCACGTGAGGTTCTTTGCCGATGCGGCGTGGGCGGTGCTGACAGTGCGGGAGGCGTGACCACGCTGTCGCCAATTGGTAAATTGGAATCATGGACGCCAACCAAGTCGGCATTCTCGATCGCATGATCGCCCGGATCGTGGAGACGATGAATCCGGAGGCGATTTACCTGTTCGGCAGCCGTGCTCGCGGCGACGCCCGCCCCGACAGCGACTACGACCTTCTCGTGATCGTGTCGGATGACGCTCCCCTGAGTTCGCGTTCCCTGGAGGCAACAACTCGTGTCGCCCGGGATCCGGGCATTCCGCTCGATATCGTTCCCTGTCGTCGCAGCGTGTTCGAACGCAAACGTGATCGCGTTGGCACTTTAAGCTACAGCGCAACGCGCCAAGGCCGACTCGTCTATGGCCATTGAAGAGGTCGCAGGCTGGCTCGTGGTCGTCGATGACGACCTGAAACAGGTCGTCAACAATCTCCATGGCCCGATGCCCTCTCTGAGCGGCGCCGCCTACCATTGCCAGCAAGCAGCGGAAAAGCTGGTCAAAGCTTTGCTTGTGCAGGCGGGTCTGGCCTTCCCCAAGACGCACGACATAGCCGCTCTCGTGGGATTGTTGCCGGACAGTCATCGTCTCAAGAAGGCTCTGAACAGCCTCACCAAGCTCACGCCTTACGGCGTGGCCTATCGATATCCCGCGGAAGACGAATGGGACGTTCCCAGTACCGAGACGATCGAAGCCTGGAGAAGCGAGATCGAGGCCCTTCGGCAAAGTTTTAACGCACCGCTCCGCTAAACGAGCGAACGACAGCCGTCAGCGATCGCTACGCACGACATCGGCGCCACAGTCCGCGAGCTTCTCGGTCATGCGCTCGTAGCCACGGTCGAGATGGGCCACGCCGCCGAGGATGGTTTCTCCGGCCGCCCCCAGACCCGCGATCACGAGCGCGGCGGCAGCCCGGATGTCGGTGCAGGTGACCTCGGCGCCGCTCAAGCGCGGCACGCCTCGCACCATCGCCGTACGGCCATGCACGGCGATATCGGCGCCCATCCGACCGAGCTCGCCGACATGGCGGAAGCGCTGCTCGAAAATGGTCTCGGTGACGGCGCTGGCGCCCTTCGCCGTCGCCAGAAGCGCCATGACAGGTGCCTGCAGGTCGGTGGCGAACCCCGGATGAGGCCGAGTCTCGATGTCGATGCCAATGAGGCCGCCGGGTGCGCGGCGCGCGATCAGTCCGCCCTCGACCTCGCGCAGATCCACCCCCGCCGACTGCAATGCCGGCAAGGCCGCCCCCAGCAGGTCGAGCCTGCCGCCGCGCAACATGAGCTCGCCATCGGTGACCGCCGCCGCGCAGGCGAGTGTGCCCAGTTCGATCCGGTCGGGGATCACGTCATGTACGGCGCCGACCAGCGGCAGGCCGCCTTCGATCACGAGCGTATGGCTGCCCAGGCCTGAAATCCGCGCACCCATGCCGACGAGGCACGCCGCCATATTGGCGATTTCCGGTTCGCGCGCGGCATTGCGGACGGTGGTCGTCCCATTCGCCAGCACGGCGGCCAGCATCAGATTTTCCGTGGCGCCCACCGACGGCTGGGGCAACAGGATGTCCGCCCCTAAGAGGCCGGCCGGCGCGGAGGCGTGGATGACACCGGCCGCGACTTCGATGCGGGCGCCCATCGCGCGAAGACCGGAGAGATGGAAATCGACGGCGCGCAACCCGATGTCGTCGCCGCCCGGCAACGGCAGGCATGCCTCGCCACAGCGCGCGAGGAGCGCCCCGAGCAGCAGAACCGAGGCGCGCATGCGGCCCACGAGGTCACCATCGATGGCGCGGGGATCAATCCGGCTTGCACAAATCGTGACCGACAGTCTGGCATCGGTCGTCGACCAGTGCAGCTCCGCGCCCAGCCGGCGCAGGAGTGCCGCCAGCACAGCGACGTCGAGGGTGGCCGGAACGTTGCGCAAGGTCACGAGATGCGGCGTCAGCAGGGCACTGACCATCAGCGGCAGAACCGCATTCTTCGCGCCGCAAAGCGCGTAAGTGCCACGAAGCGGCCGGCCGCCGCGGATCCGAACCGACTGGCCGCCCGCCGGCCGCCACCACGGCACCGCGAGCTGGAAGTCCCCCGCCGCCTCAAGGCCCATCGCCGCGTCAGGCTTCCTTCGCCAGCGCCGTGAAGGCTTCGGCGAAGGCTTCGCGCGGGCCGCCGATGCCGGTCTCGTTGAAGATGTCGGCGGTGAGCGACTTCACGGCATTCTCGTCGATGCGCACGCCGTTGTTCTCGAGGAAGCCGCGCGCGGCCTTCACGGCCTCGTCCATCGCGCCGCCGCGCTTGTAGAGCTGGTAGTAGTCGGGATGGCCGCCGCGGCCCAGCGCCTCGGCCAGCACGTCGGTGAAGTTCACGACCTTCAGCGACGGATAGATCGCCTCGGCGCCGGAAAGCGAGCGATGGCAAGAATGGTACATGGTGACGATCGTGTCGGCGCCGGCCTCGACTGCGTCCCTGACCAAGTCGCGATGGATCGCCTGCTCGCGCGCCTTGAACTTCGCGGCCTGGCCGCCGCAGGCATAGGAGAAGCCGGAATCCTGTGGCAGCTCGACCAGTTCGAGGTTGGGCACGGCGCGCAGCAGGTTGCGGATGCTCTCGACCGTGGCGCCGATGCCCTGATGCTCGTGGATCACGACGCGGCGCTTCGGCTGGTCCGCCGTGAAGCGCGCCTTGAGCGCAGCGAGATTGGCGGCAAGGAACTCGCTCACGTGCCCCATGTCGAACGCCGGTTCCTCGACGTCCTTCTCCAGCTCGTCGAAATTCTTGGTGCAGGTCGGGCACCAGGTCAGCACCTTCGAGGCGCCGGACTGGCCGAAGCGCTGGAAGGTGCGATGGCCCATGCGCTCGTAAGTGGGAAGGTCGGCTTCCTGGAACTGGTAGACACCGCAGCAATGGGCGGTGCCGCCGACCACGTCGAAGTCGAGCTCCAGCGCGTCCAGGATGTCCATGACGTTCAGCACGATGTGCGGCGTGCGCAGCACGTTGCAGCCCGTATAAAACAGCACGTCGGCGGTGCGCCGCTCGGCCGGCGCCAGGATCTGCTTCAGCGTCTCCGAGGGAAGCTGCATGCTCGCCAGCAGGCGCACGGCCTGCGCCATGTGGCGGAAGCGGCTGGCGGCATTGGCCGCCCCCTCCTGGACCGGCCGCACCGCCTGCAGCGATTTCATCTTGGCGATGGTGACCCACTGGCGGACGTTGATGCCCTCGGGACAGGCGGCACTGCATTGCGCACTGCCGTCACAGGCACCGAGCCACTTGTCGAGCAGCGGCGCCGCGCCGCCGCCCTGGCGCGTCAGGGCGACGAGTTCGCCGACCCGTTGCACGGCCTCAGCCGCATCGAGGCCGCTCTCGCGGGCCGTCGGACAGGCCTCGAAACACTTGCCGCAGGTCGTACAGCGATCGGCCGCCGCGGCGGCCAATGCTTCCAGCCTGTCGGCATAGGCGCTCATCAGCGCTGGCCCTGCCGCCGGTTGTAGTCGAGCTCTTCCATCGTCGGTTTGAGTCCGACGGCGATGCGATAGCTGCCGAGCTCGGAAATCTGGTTGAACGGCAGGGTGAGGTTGAGCTCTTCCTGCGACTGGCCGCGCGGGTTGGCGCTCGAGAGTTTGAAATCGGCGGTGAAATCCTGGCCCTGGACGACCTGACCCGAACTGCCGAGAACGCGCACGAAGTACGGCACCCGCGTCTGACCGGGGATGACCGAGGGGCCGGCGCTGACAGCGACGCGCATGATCAGGGTCACGTCCATTCGATTGCGCCGCAGCGTGCAGGTCGCGCCGACGCCGGCCAATGCCGCTTCATATTCGACATCGCGCGGATCGCGGCCCGGCCCCTCCCTGAAATGCGTCAACCGCCCCGCGTCCTGGACCGTGAAGGGCGCCGGACAGTAGGCCGTCGCGGAGTCCTCGGACTTGCCGCCACAGGCGGAGAGAAGAAGCGCCAGCGCGACCGGCGCGGCGCAGAGATACGATTTGAGGGTCATGCCAGGGTCTTGTGTGAGCCGTCGCAAAGCGGTTTCTTGGAGGAGTGCTTGCAGTCGCAGAGCCAGTAGTCGCCGGCCTTCTCGACCGAGTACTTCATCGGGGCGAGGCCGGTGCCCTTGTGGCTGCCGTCGCAGAAGGGCTGGGACTTGCTCAGGCCGCAGGCGCACCACCAATAGTCCTTGCCCGCCTCGAGAGCCACCTTCGATGGCGCCTTGGCCGCGACAACCGGTTCGGTCATGTTGCTTTCCCCGTTGCGGCGGCTTTGTTACGGTGCCGCGCCAGATCCGTACTGCACGGACTCTAGGCAATGGTCCGCAGGCCCGCAAGCGAACGGGTCGGCATCGCGTCGAACGAAATTGATGATTGCCCCGAAGAAGCCGCTCACGATCCTGCTCGCCAGCCCGCGCGGCTTCTGCGCCGGCGTCGACCGTGCCATCCAGATCGTCGAACGTGCGCTGGAGCGTTACGGCCGGCCGGTCTATGTCCGGCACGAGATCGTGCACAATCGCTTCGTGGTCGAAAACCTCGAGGCGCAGGGCGCGATCTTCGTCGACGAACTCGACGAAGTACCCGACGACCGGCCCGTGGTCTTTTCCGCGCATGGCGTGCCGAAATCGGTGCCGGCCGAGGCGGCCCGCCGCAACCTGCTCTATGTCGACGCGACCTGCCCGCTGGTCTCGAAGGTCCATCGCGAGGCCGAGCGCCACGCCCAGTCGGGCCGCACCGTCATCCTGATCGGCCATGCGGGCCACCCCGAGGTGATCGGCACGATGGGACAGCTGCCGCCCGGCAAGGTGGTGCTGGTCGAGGACGCGGCCCAGGCCGAGACGCTGGTCGTCGCCGATCCGGAAAATCTCGCCTATGCCACCCAGACGACCCTGTCGGTCGACGACACGAACGGCATCGTTTCCGCGCTGCGCCGCCGGTTCCCGTCGATCCAGGGGCCGAAGATGGAAGACATCTGCTACGCCACGACCAACCGCCAGGCCGCGGTCAAGGCGATCGCCCAGCGCTGCGATGCGATGGTGGTGATCGGCGCGCCCAACTCCTCGAACTCGATGCGGCTGGTCGAAGTCGCCGCCAACTACGGCTGCGCCCGGTCGCGCCTGGTTCAGCGCGCCGCCGACATGGACTGGGACTGGCTGGGAGACTCCCACCGCCTCGGGATCACCGCCGGCGCCTCGGCGCCCGAGCTGCTGGTCGACGAGCTGATCGAGGCCTGCCGCGCCCGCTACGACGTCACCGTCGAGGAAGTGCGCACGACCGAGGAAAGCGTCGTGTTCAAGCTGCCGCGCGCGCTGGTGGCCTGACGTGGCGGTCTATACGGAAGTCGGCGACACCGAGCTCGAAGCATTTCTGGCCGAATACGATATCGGCCAGGCCGATTCCTTCAAGGGAATCGCCGAAGGCGTCGAGAACTCGAATTTCCTGCTCACGACGACCAGGGGCCAGTTCATCGTCACGCTCTACGAGAAGCGCGTCGATCCCAGGGACCTGCCCTTCTTCCTCGGCCTGATGGACCATCTCGCCGCGCGCGGCATTACCTGCCCGCAGCCGATCCACGGCCGCGACGGCAACGCGCTGCGCACACTGGCCGGCAAGCCGGCGGCGATCACGAGTTTCCTTCATGGCATGTGGCCCCGACGCACCACGGTCGCGCATTGCGCGCCGGTCGGCGAGGCGCTGGCCGCCCTGCACCTCGCCGGCCAGGACTTCGCGCTCCGGCGGCCCAACGCCCTGTCGGTGGCGGGCTGGCGTCCGCTCTGGGAAGGCTGCCGTCGCGAGATCGATGCGCCGCTCGACCGCGAGCTCGGCGCCGAGATCGAGTTCTTCGAAGAGAACTGGCCGCGCGCCCTGCCGGCCGGCGTGATTCATGCCGACCTGTTCAACGACAACGTCTTCTTCCTGCAGGACAAGCTCTCGGGGCTGATCGACTTCTACTTCGCCTGCAACGACCTGCTGGCCTACGACGTCGCAATCTGTCTCAACGCCTGGTGCTTCGAGATCGACAACTCCTTCAACGCCACCAAGGCCCGCGCGTTGCTGCAGGGTTACGAGCGCGTGCGCCGGCTGGGCGACGACGAGAAGCAGGCCCTTCCCCTGCTGGCGCGCGGCGCGGCCCTGCGCTTCCTGCTGACCCGGCTCTACGACTGGGTGCACACGCCGCCCAACGCGCTGGTGAAGCGCAAGGACCCGCAGGAATACCTCGCCAAGCTGCGCTTCCACCGCGGCGTCACGTCTCTCTCGGACTATGGTTTGTAAGAGGGGGATTGTGAGCGAGACGCCGAAAGTAGAGATCTTCACCGATGGCGCGTGCAGCGGGAACCCCGGCCCGGGCGGCTGGGGCACGATCCTGCGCATGGGCGACAAGGAACGCGAACTGTCCGGCGGCGACCGCGCGACCACCAACAACCGCATGGAACTGATGGCGGCGATCCAGGGGCTCGAAGCGTTGAAGCGGCCCTGCCAGGTCCGCCTCTTCACCGACAGCGTCTATGTGAAGGACGGCGTCACCAAGTGGATCCACGGCTGGAAGAAGAACGGCTGGAAGACGTCCGACAAGAAGCCGGTGAAGAACGTCGAACTCTGGCAGCGCCTCGATGCCGCCCGTGCCGTCCATCACGTCGAGTGGCACTGGGTGAAGGGCCATAGCGGCCATCCCGAGAACGAACGCGCCGATGCGCTGGCCAGGGGGGCCATCGCGACCATCAGGACGCAGCGCTGAGCGGGTTTTCGAGTCCCGATCGAATCACCGACACCAACCTCATGCTGAGGAGCGCTCCCATGGAGCGCGTCTCGAAGCATGGGAACGAGCACCACGCCAGCTGCCCATCCTTCGAGACGCATCGCTTCGCGATGCTCCTCAGGATGAGGGGGTGGGGTGAACCGTCAGGCGCCAACCCTTTGTAAAAGCAGGATTTTCAGAGACGCGATGGCAAGTGACTCGAAACCGGCCCTTTCCAAATCACTTGATTCGTTAATTTCGTTTGTTTCGTTTATCCGCCGGGGATTCCGGCCTTTTTCAACGACTTGCCGAACGATCACGTACGCTTCGGTTGCGGCGGGACGGGCTTCTTCTCGCCCGGCTTGTCGATCACCAGATCGAAGCCCTCGCGCTTGCCGTCGCAGGGATTGTCGCCCTCGGCCAGGCGCCAGGCCTGCGACTTGCCCGAGCGGCGGAAGGTGAGCAGGCCCGCCACCTTGCAGGGCGTGCCCTTTTCGACCGTGGCGACCCGGAAGGCGACCTCGCCGCGAACCTGGACGACGCCCGCCGCGATCCGCTCGACGACGCCGTCGATCGAAACCCAGTCGCCCTCGGTGCCCGGCGCGACGCTGTCGAGGCGCCCCTTCACGGTCCAGAGATTGCCCTGGCGGGTCACCGTCACTTCGCCGGGCTTGGCGCCCTTGATCTTGGAATGGCGGCCCCAGGTGATCTTGCGCGCGTCCGCGAACAGCTGCGCCTCGGCGTCGGAATCGATGACCGTGCGTTCGACCTTGGGGGGTGCCGGCGGGAGCGGGGAAGAAAGATCGGCCGGGGACGCGCCGCGCTCGGTCACCGGCGCCCGCTCCGGAGGCGGCGCCGGATAATAGGAAGCCGGCGGCTGCGGCGCGGCGGCGGGCTGCGCGACGGCCGGCGCGGCAAGGATCAGCGCACCGAGGAGGGTGATCGACGAGAGGGCTTTGTTCATTTGTCTGTATTTTACCTGACCGGCTGTCGCGAGGCTATCGCTTCCCGCCGGCGGGCGGCGCCTGAGCGGGCGCGGCCGGGGCTCCGCCGGCAAGTCCTGCCTCGGCACGGCGGGCCGCCGGCGATCCCGGTGGGACCAGCTTCAGCACGCGGTTGAAGTCGGCGTTGGCGGCGTCACGCGACCCACGGGCGAGATGGATGAAGCCGCGCTCGAGCAGCGCCTCGGAATGGTCCGGCGCGATCGACAAAGCGCGATTGACGTCGACCAGCGCGCGGCCGGGATCGCGGGCGTTGCGCCAGGCCGCGGCGCGCAGCACCAGCACCTCGAAATCGTCCTGGCGCAGGCGGATGGCCTGGTCGAAGTCCGAGATGGCGCGCGGCCAGGATTGCATGGCGGCGTAGGAGAGCCCGCGATCGATCCAGAGGTCGGGATCGTTGGTCTTCAGTTCCAGTGCCCGGCTCTGTGCAGCGGCGGCCTTCTCGGCGGCGCCGGCCTCCATCCAGGCCTGTCCGGCCTGGGCGTACAGTTCGGCGCGCAGCCCCGGCCGGTCCTGGCCCAAGTCGCGGGCGATGGCCTCGAACTGGGCCGCGGCCTGGGCATGCTTGCCCGACTGGAACATGGCGACGGCGACGCAGTGGCGGGCGCCCATGCCCCCGCCTTCGGTGATCCATTTCTCGGCCGCCGGGAGGGCCTTCAGCGGCTCCATCCGCGCAAGCTGCATGCACTGGGTATATCGGCGGACGTGATCCGGGCGCGTTTCCAGCGAGGGCGGTCCCGGCAGGGACTGGACGGGGGCCGGGATCACGGGAATGGGTTGCGCGAGCGACGGCGACGCGGCGAGAAGGCCGAGAAGTGGCCACAGCGACTTTGCTTTGAACAACATGGTTGAAAAGAACCGCGCGGAGGCGTTCCTGACAAGATGACAAGACGACTTTTCATTTTCGGCCTGGGCTTCAGCGGCCTTGAAATCGCCAGGCTTGCGACGGCGCAAGGCTGGACGGTGGCGGGCACCTGCACCAGCGAAGAGAAAGCACGCAGACTGCGCGAAGCTGGCATCGAGACTCACCGGTTCGATGGCTCGACGGCTCTCTCCGCGGAAGCCTTCGGTGAGCCCACGCACGTCCTCTGCACGATCGCGCCGGGCGAGTCCGGCGACCCGGCGCTGCGCATCTGCCGACCGCTGCTCGGCCGGGCGCGCTGGCTGGGCTACCTCTCGACCACCGGCGTCTATGGCGATCACGCGGGAGGCTGGGTCGACGAAACGACACCTGCCCTTCCGACGCAGCCGCGCAGCCGGCAGCGGCTCGCCGCCGAACAGGGCTGGGGCGAGCTTGCCTCCGCGACCGGCGCGTCCCTCCATATCCTGCGGCTGCCGGGCATCTACGGTCCCGGCCGCAGCCCCCTCGACCGCGTGAAGGCCGGCATGGCCCAGCGCATCGACAAACCCGGCCAGTTCTTCTCGCGAATCCATGTCGAGGATATCGCCGCCAGTGCGATGAAGACCACGGCGCGCGAGGGCGGAGCGGAGGTCTGGAACGTGGCCGACGATCTGCCGGCCTCGAATGCCGACGTCATCGCCTATGCCTGCGAGCTGCTGGGACAACCGGTGCCGCCAGCCATTCCCTGGGAGCAAGCCGCGCCCACGATGTCGCCGATGGCCCGCTCCTTCTATTCGGAGAACCGCCGGGTCCGGAACGACAAGCTGAAGCGCGAGCTCGGCATCGCGCTGCGCTATCCGACCTATCGCGAGGGCCTGACGGCAATCGCGGCGGCGACCAACCAGAGTCGTTCCGTCTCAACTTGACCCATTCGCCTCATCCTGAGGAGCGCCGCGCAGCGGCGCGTCTCGAAGGATGGGCAACGGACGCGGTGCGCGTGCCCACCCCAGCGCGGAGGTTACTCCGCGCGACGAGACGCTCACTGCGTTCGCTCCTCAGGGTGAGGTCGGCGTGGGGATGCTCAGCTCGATTCAATCTTGCGCTCCGGTCGAGACGACGGGGGTTTTTCAATCCACCAGCTCCTCGACCGTCGCGATGAGGCGCGCGATGTCGGCTTGGGTGCTGAGGCGATGGTCGCCACCCTTGATGAAGGTGGTGATGACCTCCGGCGCCTCGAGATGCTTGGCGATCTGCAGCGAGTATTCCCACGGCACGTCGGGATCGCTCTGGCCATGCAGCAGTCGCACCGGACAGGGCAGCGCCAGCGGCTTGTCGAGCAGCAGGTGGTTGCGGCCTTCCTCGATCAGCTTCCAGGTGAAGACCGAGGGCTCGGGCGAATATTGCGACGGACGTTCGAGCCGGCCGTCGCGCTCCAGGGTCGCGCGATCCTCGGGCGAAAGGCCCTTCAGCAGCATGCGCTCGGTGAAGTCGGGCGCGGCGGCGATCAGCACGAGACCGGCGAGCCGTTCGCGCCGTGCGCGCGCCGCCAGCAGCGACAGCCAGCCACCCATGCTGGAGCCGACCAGCACGAGCTTGCCCGTGGTCAGCCGGTCGATCGCGGCGAGCGAATCGTCCAGCCAGCGTCCGATCGTGCCGTCCTCGAAGCGGCCCGACGACTGGCCGTGGCCGAGATAGTCGAAGCGCAGGAAGGCACGGCCCGTCTTCCCGGCCCAGGCTTCGAGCGCCACCGCCTTGGTGCCGGTCATGTCGGACCGGAAGCCGCCGAGGAAGACGACCGTCGGCCCATGCCCTTCCGTGACCGCATAGGCGATGGTGTTGCCGTCGTCGCGCTGCAGTCGCTCGACTCTACCCACGTTGATCCTCCCGTGTTACCTGCTGCCTCCCTTCAATCCTGTAGCCAAAAGCCACGCCCGTGTCCGCGCCCACCCTGCTTCAGATCGTTCCGACCCTGGCCGGTGGCGGCCTGGCCCGCGCCACGCTCGAGGCGGCGCAGGCGGTCATCGCGGCGGGCGGCTCGGCGATCGTGGCCTCCCCCGGCGGCAGCATGGTCCCCGACCTGCTGAGGCTGCGCGCGAGCCATATCGAAATTCCGGCCGCGTCTCATCCTTTGTGGGGACGGTTGACCCTGCCCGGCAAGCTCGCTTCGGGTCTGCGCGACGCCAAGGTCGACGTCATCCAGGCGCGCTCGCCCGCTTCGGGTTGGGTCGCTCGCGCGCTCGCACGACGGCTCGGCGTCAAGTGGATCGCGACCCTGCACCGGCCGTTCCTCGCCACCGATGTTGCCGGACGCTTCGTCGAGGCGCGTCAAACGCGCGCCGATGCGGTGATCGCCGTCTCGCAGCATGTCGCGCGCGATGCGCTGGAACGTTTCCCAGCTCTGCAGGACCGGCTGGAAGTCATCACCCCCGGCATCAACTTCGATCGCTTCGATCCGGCGATCGTGCGCGCCGACCGGCTGATCCGACTGGCCGGCGAGCTGCGCGTGCCCGACGGCAGCCATCTCGTTCTGTGTCCCGGTCGCTTCGGCGAGGACAATGGACAGAAGATCCTGGTCGAGGCGATCCGGCGACTGGAACGGGACGACGTGTTCTGCCTCCTGCTCGGCTCGACGGGGGCCGCGACGCCTTTCGAGAAGGAGCTCGAACGCGCGATCGAAGCCGCGCAACTCAACGGCCGCGTCCAGATCGGCCCCTATGTCGACGACATGCCGGCCGCCTACATGCTGGCCGATGTCGTCGTGTCGACCGGCGGCGCGCGCCAGGGCTTCAGCCGTGCCCTCGTCGAAGCCCAGGCGATGGGACGACCGGTCGTTGCCGAGGACGGCGGCGGTGCCGCCGAGACGATCCGACCCGACGGCGTCACCGGCTGGCTGGCCCCGGCCGGCGATCCGGCGGCGCTGGCCGAAGCCCTGCAGGCTGCCTTGTCTCTGTCGGTCGAGCGGCGGGCGGAACTGGCGCGGACGGCGCAGGAGCATGTGCGCAGCAACTACAGCCTGGCGCAGTCCAACCAGCAGCTCCTGGCCCTCTACCACCGTTTGACTGACCGCTGACCTTGACTCAGCGTTGCCCGGCAACTATCTCCGGGCTCATGGAATGCCGGTTTTTCACCGCTCCTGCCGTTATCACCACCGTCCGAACTTGAATCGGCCGGGCGCGCGCACTCGTGCGGCTTCCCGGCCTGCCGCTGCCGACCTGCTCAAGTCGGCGGATGGATTGCGTTCGGAATTTCGTTAGCTGGTGAATTCAATGATCAATGTTTCCTTGCCGGACGGCTCGGTCCGGTCCTTCGACAATCCCGTCAGCGGCGCCGAGATCGCCGCGTCGATCGGGCCCGGCCTCGCCAAGGCGGCCCTCGCCCTGCGTGTCGACGGCAAGATGGTCGACCTCGCGCACGTGGTCGATCGGGACGCGAAGATCGGCATCGTGACGTCGCGCGACCCCGATGCGCTGGAGCTGCTGCGCCACGACGCGGCGCATGTGCTGGCGCAGGCGGTGCAGGAGCTCTTCCCCGGCACGCAGATCACGTTCGGCCCCTCGACGGAGGATGGTTTCTACTACGACTTCGTCCGCGACCAGCCGTTCTCGCCCGAGGACTTCGCGAAGATCGAACAGCGCATGGCCGAGATCGTCGACCGCGATCTGCCGATCGAGCGCTCGGTGTGGGATCGTGCACAGATCAAGGATTACTTCAGCCAGCACGGTGAGAAGTTCAAGGCCGAGTGGGCCGACGAGCTGCCGAAGGACGAGGAGATCTCGGTCTACAGGCAGGGCGACTGGCTCGACATGTGCCTGGGTCCGCACCTGCCCTCGACGGGCAAGCTCGGCAAGGCGTTCAAGCTGACGAAGGTGTCGGGCGCCTACTGGCGCGGCGACAGGAACAACGCCCAGCTCCAGCGCATCTACGGAACGGTCTTCTTCTCCGACAAGGACCTGAAGGCCTACCTGCACCGCATCGAGGAGGCCGAGAAGCGCGACCATCGCCGCCTCGGCCGCGAGATGGGCCTCTTCCACCAGCAGGAAGAAGCCGCGGGCATGGTGTTCTGGCACCCCAAGGGCTGGACGTTCTGGCGCACGCTCGAGAGCTACATACGCCGCAGGCTCGATGCGGGCGGCTACCAGGAAGTGAAGACGCCGCAGCTGGTCGATCGCAAGCTGTGGGAGGCCTCGGGCCACTGGGAGAAGTTCCGCGAGAACATGTATCTCAGCGAGAACGAAGAAGGCCTGCGCGAGTTCCTGGCCGACGACGACAAGCGCATCTTCGCGTTGAAGCCGATGAACTGCCCCTGCCACGTGCAGATCTTCAACCAGGGGCTTCGCAGCTATCGCGAGCTGCCGCTGCGCATGGCCGAATTCGGTTCGTGCCATCGCTTCGAGCCGTCCGGCGCGCTGCATGGCATCATGCGCGTGCGCAACTTCACGCAGGACGACGCCCACATCTTCTGCAGCGAGGAGCAGATCGAGAGCGAGACGATCCGCTTCTGCGAGCTGCTGGGCTCGATCTACAGGGACCTGGGCTTCCCGGAGTATTTCGTGAAGTTCTCGGACCGTCCGCCGGTTCGCGCCGGGTCCGACGCGGTGTGGGACCAGGCCGAGGGGGCCCTCAAGGCAGCATCCAAGGCGGCCGGGCTCGAGCTCATCCTCAACCCCGGCGAGGGCGCGTTCTACGGGCCCAAGCTGGAGTTCGTGCTGCGCGACGCGATCGGCCGCGACTGGCAGTGCGGCACGCTGCAGGTCGATTTCGTCCTGCCCGAGCGCCTGGACGCGAGCTACGTGGCCGAGGACGGATCGCGCCGGCGCCCCGTCATGCTGCACCGCGCCATATTCGGCAGCTTCGAACGGATCATCGGAATCCTGATCGAGAACTATGCCGGCCGCTTCCCGCTCTGGCTGGCGCCGACACAAGCGGTGGTGGTCACGATCGTGAACGACGCCGATGGCTATGCCGAGGAGGTCGCGGCCGCCCTGCGCGCCGCGGGCATGCGGGTCGACACCGACCTGCGCAACGAGAAGATCAACTACAAGGTCCGCGAGCATTCGCTGGCCCACGTGCCGTTGATCCTCGCGGTCGGCCGGCGCGACATGGAAGCCCGCACGGTGGCGATCCGCCGCCTGGGCTCGGAAAAGCAGGAGGTCCTTGAACTCGGGGCCGCCGTCACTACACTTTCAAATGAGGCCCGGCCGCCCTTCTAGGGCGGTCCGGTTTCGATGCCCGCCCCTGAATCGGGGCTTTGACAGAGGAGAAGGAAGCCATAGCAAGACCTGCCCAACAGACTGCGCCCACCCGCGAGGGTCCGCGCGTCAACAACGAGATCCGCGCGGCGCAAGTCCGACTGATCGACGAGAACGGCGAGATGGTCGGCGTCGTCAGCACCCGCGAGGCCATCGAGATGGCCGAAGAGGCAAGCCTCGACCTGATCGAGATCTCGCCCAATGCCGTACCGCCGGTCGCCAAGATTTCCGACTACGGCAAGTACAAGTACGAGGCCCAGAAGAAGGCCCATGAGGCGCGCAAGCACCAGAAGGTCATCGAGGTCAAAGAGATCAAGATGCGCCCGAACATCGACGATCATGACTACGAAGTGAAGATGCGGGCCATGAAGCGGTTCATTGAGGAAGGCGACAAGGTGAAGGTCACCCTGCGTTTCCGCGGCCGCGAGATGGTGCATGCCAACCTCGGCATGGAGGTGTTGAACCGCGTGCGCGGCGAGATGGACGAGCACACCAAGATCGAGTCGATGCCGCGCATGGAAGGCCGGCAGATGATCATGGTGCTGGCGCCCAAGTAAGCACTGAGTAAGCGCCAAGTAAGCGTTCGTATCGGCGCCGAACAGGCGGCCCCTACTTGTTCAGGGGCCGCTGCCGCAGCGTCACCGTTCCATCGGTACGCTGTTCGTCGGGGTTGAAGCGCCCCGCGGCCACCGTGTTGTCCGGCCAGCTCACGCTGTAGACGGTTTCTCCGGCAAACGACATCGGCCCCTCGCCCTTCGCGGACTGCCAGTAGTCGCATCGCGCCCCATCGCCGGGCTCGATCTGCTGCGCGAGGCAGAACTGGTGCAGCACGTAGGGGATGAAGCGGGCGCGGCCGCCTTCGGGCGCGGTGGCGACGTTCAGGCCGAACGAGGACGGCTGCCGGTTGCAGCGCTCGCGGACCATGATCCCGGAAGCCCCCGGCGTCCGCATCTGCAGCCCTTCGAGTTCGGCGCGCAAGGCCTCCAGGGCATGGACGCGGGCGGCATCGGCGAAGTTGGCGGCAACCAGCGCGGCCTCGTAGTGGCCAATCGCTTCTGCGACCTGGGCTTCGGGATAGCCTGACCGCGCAAGGTCGCGCGACCATGAGAGGGTTTCGAGCGCCCGCACGACCATCTCGCCGGTGAGGCCCGAGCTTTCGCCCCACTCGCCCAGCACGTTGGCCGGGGTCCAGCAGTATTTCGAGAGATTGTAGCCGCCGGCCTCGACCGGCAGCGCTCGCGTCTTCAGCACGCCGATCGATTGCGCGACCACGGTTTTCATCAGCAGATACTGCACGCCGGGAGTGTCACGCACCTTCTCGGAACTGGAGAGCCCGGTCATCGGCGTCGCCGCGGCTTGCGCATTGGCCGGCGGCTGTAAGACGGGCGGCCCCTGCAGCTGGGCCTGAGCCGGCACCGCCGCCAGGACCGCCAGGAGAGCAAACGCTGCAGTCTTCATTGTTCCGGGATCCCTCGTGGGGGCGGAGAATGCTAGCCTTCACCCGTGAGACAACGCATCAGG
The DNA here is from genome assembly GCF_030651995.1 of Reyranella sp. Lineage (GTDB taxonomy): Bacteria > Pseudomonadota > Alphaproteobacteria > Reyranellales > Reyranellaceae > Reyranella. The sequence goes on along the minus strand of NZ_JAUSBN010000075.1, from coordinate 73,843 downwards.
ACTCTTCTCGTTGCGGCTGTGTTCGGCATGACCGCAGCTGCCCACGCGCAGGCGCCCCCACCCGGGCCTTCGCAGGGGCCCGCTCCCGCACAGGCACCGAACAGCGAGGCCGCGCGCCTCCTGTCCGACTTCCAGAATTTCGGGCCGCACCGCGCTTTCGTCGTATCGCCCGACGGACGGGCCAGCTGGTGGGCCGGCGCCAGCGGCCCGGACCCGGCGCCCGCCATAGCATCGGCCCTGAAGCGCTGCCTGGAGCGCACCAAGCAGGAGTGCAAACTCCACATCGTCAACAACTACACGGTGGCCGGACACGAGTGGCGCGAGCTGGTGCCGGCCCGTTCCGTCGGCGCAATCGATATCGGGCGGCTGCGGCCGCAGCCTTACTGGTCGATGCGCGGCCCGCAACTCGCCGCCGGACTGCTGGTCTGGAGCCACGGCTACATGGCCGGCCGGAACTCGACCGAGAGCGCTCCGCAGGCCTGGGTCGGCCAGTTCACGCGCCGGGGCTACGATCTCTACCGGTTCGATCGCGAGTGGATCACCGACTGGGCGAGCGACGCCACCGCTCTGGCCGACGCCGTCGCCAAAGCGAAGGCGATGGGTTACCGGCGCGTCATCCTCGCTGGTCAGTCGGCGGGCGCCTGGGTGTCGCTGGCGGCGCTGCAGCGTGGCGCCGCGGCCGACGGCGTCATTTCCATCGCCGCAGCCCATCACGGAACGGTCGAGAAGATGCGCGACCCGACACGCGCGCGCTCGGAGTGGCAGCGCGTGCTCGAAGGCATCAAGCGCGGGCCGCGCCTCGTCGTGGTGAACTTCGCGGGCGATGCCTATGACGTCGGCGGCCGCATGGACGACGCCCGCTCGATCTTCGCCAAGAGCGGCGTGGACGCCGACATCATCGACGCACCCGAGGGCTTCAACGGCCACAACGCCGCCGACTCAACCTTCTCCCGCAAGTTCGGCGCCTGCTTCACCGCCTTCATCGAGACAGGGAAGAAGCAGGCGCCCTGTTAGTCTGGGCATGAGATCAAAGGCCCCTCAGACGGCCCCTGCTAAGGCATATACGAGCCACCGTTGACGTGGAGCACCTGCCCCGTCGTGGCATCCGAATCGTCGGAGGCGAGGAAGACGGCGGTGCGGGCGATCTGCTCGGGCGACAGCAGCTTGCCTCCCAGCGGGATGTTGGCGCGCGCCATCTCGACGAGTTCGGCGTCGGTGTTGCCGTAGCGCGGCTGGGCGGTGTCCGTCGTGCCGGGGGCGACCGCGTTGACGCGGATGCCGTGCGGCGCCAGTTCGAGGGCCATCGCCCGCGTCATCGAGACCACGCCGCCCTTGCTGGCGCAGTAGTGGACGCCGCGCACGGCGCCGCGGATCGCCTGCGAGGACAGGTTGATGATCGAGCCGCCCGTCCGTCCGGCGGCGATCAACGCCCTGGCGACGGCGATGGTGGCGAAGCAGCCGGCCTTCAGGTTGATGTCCATGAGGTAGTCCCAGTCGCTCTCCTGCATCTCGAGCAGGGGCACCCGGGGATAGACGCCGGCATTGTTCACCAGGATGTCGGGAGGCCCCAGCACCTGCACCGTTTCGGCGACCATCGCCTCGATCTCGGCCACCTTCGAGACGTCGGTTCTCAACAGATGGGCCTTCCGGCCGGCCTGGGCGATGTCGCGCGCCACCGCCTCGGCGCCGGGCCGGTCGTCGAGCCAGCTCACGGCCACGTCGGCCCCCGCGCCCGCCAGCGCCCGTGCGATCGCCGCCCCGATGCCCTGCTGGGCACCCGTCACCAATGCCACCTTGCCTGCCAGTTTCATGCGAAAATCCCCGTCAAATGGCCCTTCGGCCCCGTTCCGGCATGCTTGCACGTATCGGGCCGCATCTGTATAAGCCCCGTTCCTTCAAGCGGCTTGGCCAATAAGGGCATTGCCTCGGCTGCTTCGTAAGGACTTTCCGGTCGTCTGTTCACACAGGGGATCGGGACCGGCGCGCAAGCGCTAACCCTTTGAAAAGGAACAAAAATGCCCAAGATGAAGACCAAAAGCGCGGCCAAGAAGCGTTTTCGCTTCACCGCGTCCGGCAAGGCAAAGCATGGGGTCGTGGGCAAGCGCCACGGCATGAGCAAGCGGGGCAACCGCTTCCTCCGTCAGGCGACCGGTATGGCGATCGTGTCCGATCCGGATACCCGCATCCTCAAGCGCAACTTCTTCCCGTACGAGAGGTAGACCATGGCACGCGTAAAGCGGGGCGTGGCTGCACACGCTCGTCACAAGAAGGTCCTGAAGCTCGCCAAGGGCTATCGCGGCCGCTCCAATGCGGCGTTCCGCGTCGCCATCGAGAAGGTCGAAAAGGGCCTTCAGTACGCCTATCGCGATCGCCGCAACAAGAAGCGCGCGTTCCGGGGCCTCTGGATCCAGCGCATCAACGCTGCGACCCGCGAGCATGGCATGACCTATTCGCAGTTCATGAACGGCATCCTCAAGGCCGGGATCGAGATGGACCGCAAGGTCATGGCCGATCTCGCGACCCGGGAGCCGGCAGCGTTCAAGGCTTTGGTCGACCAGGCCCAGGCCGCCCTCAAGTAGTCTTCCGCGCGTCACGCGCGGCTGGCAGACATCGCAAAGAGGGAGCCTGGACCACAGGCTCCCTTTTTTCGTGTTCGGTTTCGAGAGTGGGAAAGATGGACGATCTTTCGACGATTCGCAGCGAGGCGCTCGACGCCGTCCAGGCCGCCGCCGATCTCGGCGCGCTGGAAGCCGCCCGCGTGGCGGCGCTCGGCAAGAAGGGCAGCGTCACCGGCCTGATGAAGACGCTGGGCGGGCTCGCGCCCGAGCAGCGCAAGGAATTCGGCGCGCGGGTGAACCAGCTCAAGGGTGAGATCGAGGCCGCGCTCGAGGCGCGCAAGGGCTCGCTCAGCGCCTCGGCCCTCGAAGCCCGGCTGGTCGCCGAGAAGATCGACGTCACCCTGCCGGCGCGGCCCGAGGGACAGGGCACGCTGCACCCGATCGGCCAGGTGATGGACGAGATCGGCGCGATCTTCGGCGAGATGGGATTCACCTGGGCCGACGGTCCCGACATCGAGGACGACTGGCACAACTTCACCGCCCTCAACATCCCGCCCGACCACCCCGCGCGCCAGATGCAGGACACGTTCTACCTGCCGCCGCGGGCCGACGGCACGCCGATGGTGCTGCGCACGCACACCTCGCCGGTGCAGGCGCGCACCATGCTGAGCAAGGACGTGCAGAAGCGCCTAGCCGACGGCGGCTCGCTGCGCATCATCGTGCCGGGCCGCACCTACCGCATCGACAGCGACGCCACCCACACGCCGATGTTCCACCAGGTCGAGGGCCTGGTGATCGACCGCACGACCCACATGGGCCATCTCAAGGGCTGCCTGGTCGATTTCTGCCGCGCCTTCTTCGAGGTCGACGACCTGCCGCTGCGCTTCCGCCCCTCCTACTTCCCCTTCACCGAGCCGTCGGCCGAGGTCGACATCGGCTGCTCGTGGAAGGACGGCGAACTGAAGATCGGCGCGGGCGATTCGTGGCTGGAAATCCTGGGCTCGGGCATGGTGCATCCCAACGTCATCGCCAATTGCGGCCTCGATCCCGCCGTCTACCAGGGCTTCGCCTTCGGCATGGGCATCGATCGCATCGCCATGCTGAAATACGGCATTCCCGACCTGCGGGCCTTCTTCGACGCCGACCTGCGCTGGCTGCGCCACTACGGCTTCTCGGCCCTGGAGAGTCCCTCGCTCACCGGAGGGCTCGGACGATGAAATTCACCCTGTCCTGGCTCAAGGAGCATCTCGAGACCGACGCCACGCTGGTCCAGGTGCGCGACACGCTCACCATGCTCGGCCTCGAGGTCGAGAGCCTGACCGATCCCGCCGAGTCCCTGAAGGGCTTCGTCGTGGGATACGTGGTCGAGGCGGTGCAGCATCCCAACGCCGACCGGCTGCGGGTCTGCAAGGTCGACACCGGCAGCGGCACGACCGTCCAGGTCGTGTGCGGCGCGCCCAACGCGCGCACCGGCATGAAGGGCATCTTCGCCCCGACCGGCAGCTACGTCCCCGGCACCGGCATCACGCTGAAGGCGAGCAAGATCCGCGGCGAGGAGAGCAACGGCATGCTCTGCTCCTCGCGCGAGCTGCAGCTCGGCGACGATCATAGCGGCATCATCGACCTGCCGGCCGAAGCGGTGACCGGCCAGTCCGCCGCCGAGGCGCTCGGCCTCGGCGATGCGGTGATCGAGATCAAGGTGACGCCCAACCGTGGCGATTGCCTGGGCGTGCACGGCATCGCCCGCGATCTCGCGGCGGCCGGCCTCGGCACCCTGAAGCCGGTCAAGGCCGACAAGATCGCCGGCAGCTATGCCAGCCCGATCAAGTGGACGCACGACTATGTGCCCGCGCCGGACAGTCCCTGCCCGATCGTGGTCGGCCGTCATTTCCGCGGCGTGAAGAACGGCCCCTCGCCCGACTGGCTGCAGCGCCGGCTGAAGGCGATCGGCCTGCGCCCGATCTCGGCCCTGGTCGACATCACCAATCTCGTGACCTTCGACCTCAACCGGCCGCTGCACGTGTTCGACGCAGCCAAGCTCTCCGGCGACCTCGTCATGCGCCAGGCGCGCGACGACGAGCAGATCCTGGCGCTCGACGGCAAGACCTACACGCTCGACCCGGCGGTCTCGGTGATCGCCGATGCCAAGGGCGTGCACGGGATCGGCGGCATCATGGGCGGCGAGGAGACCGGCGTGCAGGAAGGCACGACGGAAGTGTTCCTCGAAGCCGCCTACTTCCAGCCGATCGGCATCGCCGCCTCGGGCCGCAAGCTCGGCATCCTGTCGGACGCGCGCTACCGCAACGAGCGCGGCATCGATCCGGAATCCTGCTGGTGGGGAGCCGAGGTCGCGACGCGACTGATCCTCGACCTGTGCGGCGGCGAGTGCAGCGAGCTGGTGTCGAGCGGCGTCATGCCGACGTGGCAGCGCAACTACACGCTGCGCACCGATCGCGTGCAGACGCTGACCGGCATCGAGGTCGCTTCTGCCGACACGGTGTCCATCCTCAGCAAGCTGGGCTTCGGCGTCGAGGGCAGCGGCCCGTGGACTGCTTCCGTGCCGTCGTGGCGTCCCGACATCGTGGGCGAGGCCGACCTCGTCGAGGAAGTGACGCGGGTGTTCGGCTTCGACAGGATCCCGACCACCTCGCTGCCGCCGGCGTCGACCATGTCGCGGCCGGTGCGCGACCCGCTGCAGCGCCGCACGCCGCAGGCGCGCCGGGCGCTGGCCGCGCGCGGCATGAACGAGGCCGTGACCTGGTCCTTCCTGCCGCTGAAGAAGGCCGAGCGTTTCGGCGGCGGCGGTGCGGACGTGCGGCTGCTCAACTCGATCGACGCGACCCTCGACACGATGCGGCCCTCGATCCTGCCCAACCTGATCGATGCGGCGTCGCGCAACGAGGCGCGCGGCCTGTCCGATCCGGCGCTGTTCGAGGTCGGCCCGCAGTACAAGGATGCGACGCCGCAGGGCCAGCGCACCGTGGCCGCCGGCATCCGCCACAACATGGCGGTGCCGCGCAACTGGGCGGGACCCGCGCGCACCGTCGACGCCTTCGACGCCAAGGCCGATGCGCTGGCGGTGCTGGCCGCGGTCGGCGCGCCGGACACGCTGTCGTCCCAGGCGGGCGCGCCGAACTGGTATCATCCCGGCCGCTCGGGCGCGCTCAAGCTCGGCGACCGCGTGATGGCCTATTTCGGCGAGCTGCATCCCGAGATCGTCGCGGCCGCCGACCTCAAGGGCCCGGTCGCCGCCTTCGAGGTGTTCCTCGACGCGCCGCCGCTGCCCAAGGCGAAAGCCACCAAGGCGCGGTCGAAGCTCGTCCTGTCGGCCTTCCAGCCGCTGGAGCGCGACTTCGCCTTCCTGGTCGATGCGGGCGTCGAGGCGGAAAAGCTGGTGCGCGCCGCGCGCAACGCCGACAAGGTGATGATCACCGCCGCCCGCGTCTTCGACCTCTACGCCGGCAAGGGCGTGCCGGAGGGCAAGAAGTCGCTGGCCATCGCCGTCACCCTGCAACCGGTCGAGCGTACCCTGACCGATGCGGAGATCGAGGCGGTTTCCGATAAGATCGTGGCGGCCGTCGCCAAGGCGACGGGTGCCGTGCTGCGTGGATAGGACAAGAATGGTGTCATCCCGAGCGCAGCGAGGGACCTTTAAGCGGCGCCGCCAAGGGTCCCTCGCTGCGCTCGGGATGACAATCAAAGTTGAGTTGGGCTGGAAGTGAAATGACCGACCTGTCGTTGATCCGAAACTTCTCGATCATCGCCCATATCGACCACGGCAAGAGCACGCTGGCCGATCGGCTGATGATGGCCTGCGGCGCGGTGAGCGAGCGCGAGTTCCACGACCAGATGCTCGATTCGATGGACATCGAGCGCGAGCGCGGCATCACCATCAAGGCGCAGACCGTGCGCCTCAACTACAAGGCCCGGGACGGCAAGACCTACGTCCTGAACCTGATGGACACGCCCGGCCACGTCGACTTCGCCTACGAGGTCAGCCGGTCGCTGGCCGCCTGCGAGGGCTCGCTGCTGGTGGTCGACGCCAGCCAGGGCGTCGAGGCGCAGACGCTGGCGAACGCGTATCACGCGATCGAGGTCAATCACGAGATCATCCCGGTCCTGAACAAGATCGATCTTCCCTCCGCCGATCCCGAGCGGGTCTGCCGCGAGATCGAGGACGTGGTCGGCATCGATACCTCCGAAGCCGTGCTGGTCTCGGCCAAGAGCGGTCTCGGCATCGACGACCTGCTCGAAGCCATGGTCAAGCGCCTGCCGGCGCCCAAGGGCGATCGAGACGCGCCGCTGAAGGCCCTGCTGGTCGACAGCTGGTACGACCCGTACCTCGGCGTCGTCACCCTGGTGCGCGTGCAGGACGGCGTCCTGCGCAGGGGCCTGAAGATCCGCATGATGGCGGCGGCGGCGGCCTACGACCTCGACAAGGTCGGCGTGTTCGCGCCCAAGGCCACCGACGTGGCCGAGCTCGGCCCCGGCGAGATCGGCTTCATCATCGCCGGCATCAAGACCATCGCCGACTGCAAGGTCGGCGACACGATCACCGACGACCGCAAGCCCGCGACCGAGATGCTGGCGGGCTTCAAGCCCAGCGTGCCGGTGGTGTTCTGCGGCCTCTTCCCCGCCGACGCCGCCGAGTTCGAGACCCTGCGCGAATCGCTCTCCAAGCTCCGCCTCAACGACTCCTCGTTCCACTTCGAGGCCGAGACCAGTGCGGCGCTTGGCTTCGGTTTCCGCTGCGGCTTCCTCGGCCTGCTGCATCTCGAGATCGTGCAGGAGCGGCTGGAGCGCGAGTTCAATCTCGACCTCGTCACGACGGCGCCCTCGGTCGTCTACAAGGTCGCGATGGTCGACGGCACGTCGATGGAGCTGCACAATCCCGCGGACTATCCCGACCCGATGAAGATCGAGTCGATGCAGGAGCCGTGGATCAAGGCCACGATCATCACGCCCGACGAGCATCTCGGGTCCGTGCTGACGCTCTGCCAGGATCGCCGCGGCCAGCAGCTCGAGCTCACCTATGCCGGCACGCGCGCCATGGCGGTCTACCGCCTGCCGCTGAACGAGGTCGTGTTCGACTTCTACGACCGGCTGAAGTCGATGACGCGCGGCTATGCCAGCTTCGACTACGAGATGGACGGCTACGAGGAGAGCGACCTGGTGAAGCTCGCCATCCTGGTGAACGCCGAGCCGGTCGATGCCCTCAGCATGATCGTTCACAAGAACGCCGCCGAGAGCCGCGGCCGCGCGCTGTGCGAGCGGCTGAAGGACCTGATCCCGCGCCAGCTCTTCAAGATCGCCATCCAGGCCGCGATCGGCGGCCGCGTGGTCGCGCGCGAGACCATCAGCCCGATGCGCAAGGACGTGCTGGCCAAGTGCTACGGCGGCGACATCAGCCGCAAGAAGAAGCTCCTGGAGAAGCAGAAGAAGGGCAAGAAGCGCATGCGGCAGATCGGCGAGGTCGAGATCCCGCAATCGGCCTTCATCGCCGCCCTCAAGATGGACAACCGGTAGGGTCTTCTCGCTTCGAGTTCACCCCCCCTCCCCACCTCATCCTGAGGAGGCCCGAAGGGCCGTCTCGAAGGATGGGCAACAGGCGAGGTGCGGGTTCCCATCCTTCGAGACGCCGTGCTTCGCACGGCTCCTCAGGATGAGGATGGTGTCGGTGATTCGATCGTACTCGGAATGACCCTGGCGATCGCTATCCGATGATTACAGGAGCCCGCCGCGGCGCCGGCGCGGACGCGAGCCCATCAGAACGCCGGCATCCGGGCGCCCGAGATCGCGGCGCCCGATCCAGAGTTGGACGAGGCCCAGCACCAGGAAGGCCGGAACCGCCGGCACGGTGAGCAGCGGCCGCATCATCCACGTCCACAGGACGCCGGACAGATGGCGGCGCACCGATGTCTGGGTGTTGCCGAGGGAGGCCGGGTCGAGATGCGCCCACAGGCTTCCGAAGGTCGAAAAAGGATAGCGGCCCTGGGACCACCAGGTGAGCAGGTCGTGCACGACCACTGCGACGGCAAGGGCCAGAAACAGCCAGCCCAGGGCCCGAAACACGACCATTACGCCCCCAAGTACCGGTCAAGTACCGGCCCGACCCTAGCCAAGCCGGTGCAGGCAGGGAAGGACGTTGCCCAAACCATCCACCGCGCTATAAGAGCGGCCGACCGCGCTTCCCGGACAGGTGGCCGAGCGGTTTAAGGCACACGCTTGGAAAGCGTGCGTGGTGTAACAGCCACCGCGGGTTCGAATCCCGCCCTGTCCGCCATTCATTTTGCGAACCTTCTCTCCGGGGCCTGAGCCCTGGAGAGAAGGCCCAATTTCCGGGCCAATCCTCGCGGGAGAGAATCACGATGGTTCGCACAAATCGCGTCCAGATCGGGCCCGTCCGGCCAAGCGTGGCCTTTCAGATCAGATAGATCCGATTTGGCAACTCGCTCCGTTCCCCTTCGACCAATGGGAAATGAGCCGCCAGGACGGCACCGCACCGATCGATCGCCGTGACGAAGCCATCGGCAATGTGGCCCTCCCGCATGTGGCCTCTCAAGATATCGAGAGCGCCCTGCCATTCCTCCCGAGGAACGCGGCTGGCAATGCCCTCGTCAGCGATGATGCGAGCGTAGCGCTCGGCCAACGAAACGAAGATCAGGATGCCGGTCCTCTCGCGCGTTCGAGCGATGCCGCGACTCACGAACTGTTCCATGGCCGCGCGGTGGGCGAGGGCGCGGCGCGCCGCTCGAGGCAGAAGCGCCACGCGCACACGTGGCAGGCAAAAGACCGCAAGCAAGCCGAAGAAGGCCAGAACCTGCAGCGATAACATCAGTTGCAGCGGCGCGGCCGTAAAGCTCATCAACATCCACGGGAGCGCCAGCGCAATGACCGCTGCCAGCATCACAGGCACGCCGACTGCATCCGACGACGAGGTCCTGGCCAGTACGCAGACGATCTCACCCGTCGTACGAGCCTCGCTGGCGTGGATGGCAGAGGAGATGCGCGCGCGGTCCTGTTCGCTCAATTCCATCACCAGCTCCCTGACGCTCCGCCGCCGCCGGAAGAGCCACCGCGGCCTGAGAATCCGCCGCCGCCCCTGGAAGATCCCCCTCCGCCCCCCGCCGCCCCGCCCGCTCATCAGCATGCCGATCACCAGCCACCGGAAGGCCGGCGACACGATCATCAACCCGATCACCGCGATGATGACGACGATGACGAGCCAGTTCACAGGAGCCGAGGCAGGTTCGCTGTCGACACGCAGCGAGGGACGCTGCTGCCATTCCGAGGAATCGGTCGTCAGGACGATGATGATGTCGTCGACGCCGCGCGTTATGCCTCCGGCGAAATCGCCCGTCTTGAAACGCGGGGCGATCGCATTGGCGATGATCACCTTCGATAGCGCATCGGTCAGCGTTCCCTCGAGGCCGTACCCAACCTCGATCCGGACGCGCTTCTGGTTGGGCGCCACCAGAAGCAACACACCCTTGTTGCTCGTCTTGTCGCCGAGCTTCCAGGTCCGGAATAGTGCGTTGGCGTACGGCTCGATTTCCTGGCCGTCGAGCGAACTCACCGTGGCGACAACGAGCTGGATACCCGACCTCGATTCGAGGTCGGCGAGCCTGGACTCCAGATCTGCGACAGCGGACGCCGGCAAGATGCGGGCTTCGTCGACAACCCTGCCCGTCAATGCCGGGAAATTGGCGGCGACTGCGGCCAACCCGAACAACAGGGACAGCGCCAGGCCCGCGATCCACGCGCCTGTTCTCGAACGACCCGGACGCATGGTCGACGATCAGAACTTGACGGTCGGTGGCGTCTGGGCGGTATCGCTGGCGGTGAATTCAGCCATCGGCTTGTTCGACCGGAATGCGGTCATTGCCCACAGCATGCCAGGAAAGGTCCTGAGCTCCGTATTGTAGGCCCGCACCGCCTCGATGTAGTCGCGACGCGCGACGGTAATGCGATTCTCCGTGCCCTCGAGCTGCGACTGCAGCGCCAGGAAATTCTGGTTCGATTTGAGGTCCGGATAATTCTCGCTGATGGCGATCAGCCGGCCCAGGGCGCCAGAAAGCTGATTCTGCGCATCCTGAAATTGCTTCACCTTTTCCGGATCGGTGAGCTGGGACACGTCGATCCTGGTCTGGGTGGCCTTTGCACGGGCCTCGACCACGGCGGTCAACACGTCCTTCTCCTGCTTGGCATAGCCTTGAACCGTCGCGACCAGATTCGGAATCAGGTCTGCGCGACGTTGGTAGTTGTTCTGGACGTCGCCCCACTTCGCTTTCGCCTGCTCCTCGAGCGTCGGGATAGTGTTGTACCCACACGACGCCAGGCCCAGGCACAGAACGGCGGTGGCCAGACGCGAAAGGAATGAACTTGAGATCGATCTCGTACCCGTCATGACTCTCCTCGCGAGGCCGACGCTCGTCGAGCCGCGTGGGAAACGTCATTCCTTCCCGGAAGTTCCACTCCGCCTGACGTTTCGCCTTCGCCCGAAACCCGCCTTCAGCTTTGCTGGCCGGGATGCTGCAACGCCCAGGTGCGGACGTTTTCCCCAAACCGCCTTCCAAGTTCGCAGATTCCATCAGTGGACTGTTCACTGGGCCGGTGCTTTTTTCGCCACGAGGTGAACACGATGCCCACGCCCGACGACACTGAGAAAGCCCTTTCCGCTATTGCAACTGAGGGCGCCAATGAGGTCCCGGAGCCTCTGACGATCCAGTCCATCTTCTGGCGCTTGATCGATCTTGATAAGAAGCTGCGTGTCTTTCACAGGATGGCAGACAATCGCGATTTACAGTTCGAGGTGATGACCTACGAGCTGCCTTCATTTGCCAATCTCCGCCCGCCCACCGAGCTGGGCGTGGAGGTCGACAAGGGACTGATCAAGCCGATCGCGGCAGCAACTTTGCTTCTGAAATCGCTCCAGCGCGCGCAGCGTATCGTTGTTGCGGAGCCGCACGTGCTGGATGACATCCAGCGGTGTATCGACCGCTTCCTCCAGACCCTGCCGCAGGCGCGCGCTCATCTGCAGCTGCATGGCGCTGATCCGAACCTGTCGCCGCCGACGGACGAGCTTTAGGGCGCTCCGGCGCATCGCACGATTGCCATATGACCATCGGCTGCGCCCGCGGTCTGCGCCTAAGTCTTCGCGTAGGCGATGCTCATGGTCTCGGCGACACAGGCCGGACGCTCCTGGCCCTCGATCTCGACGGTCCACTGGTAGGTCATGCGAATGCCGCCGTTGGGCATGTCGTCGGCGGCCAGCAGCTTCTGGCGGCCGCGGATGCGGGCACCGACCTGCACGGGGCTGGTGTAGCGCACCTTGTTCGAGCCGTAGTTTATGCCGTTCCGCACATTGTCGATCTTCAGCACATCGCGGGCGAAGGTGGAGATCACGGCGAAGGTAAGATTACCGTGCGCGATGGTCTTCCCATCGGGCATGTCGGTCTTGCAGCGCTCGACATCGACATGGATCCACTGATGGTCGCCGCTGGCTTCGGCGAACGTATTGATGCGCTCCTGCGTCATGACCAGCCAGTCGCTGACCCCCAGCTCCTGACCGACCAGCGCCTTCATCGCCTGCGGGTTCTCTACGATTCGCTTTGCCATGATGTCCTCCCTTTTTAATCGAGCGATGCCGGGGTCAGCCCGCGAGCGCGGCCCGGATGCGGTCGACCGCGGCATCGGGCGCGGTGAGCACGGGTGTGTTGACCGCGGCGGTGACGGCCGCCAGCGCCCGCGACGTCGAGAAGTGCGCGAGCATGATGGCGTCGCAGTGCGCGAGCTCGGGCGCCCGCGCGGCGATCAGCGCGTTGTGCCGGTCGGCGTCGCCCTTGCGCAACGCGTCCATGGCCCCCTCGACGACGATCGTCTCGAGCGTCGCCTGCGCGCCTGCCTCACCGACGAACTGCTCGAACTCCTCCGTCATGGTCAGCACCGACGGCGCGAAGGTCGCGAGCATGCCGATCCGCCGTCCCCGGCCGATCGCCTCCCGGAACATCGCCTCGTTGGGCTTCAGCACGGGCACCGGCAGTTCCTTTGCCATGCGCTCGATCGCCGGCCCGAACGCCGAGCAGGTGACGAGGATCGCCTCGGCCCCGATGCGATGCGCATAGCCGCCGAGCTCGACGAAGCGTTCGAACATGCGCGGCGTCAGGTCGTGGTCCTTGGCGCGATCGATCGACAGCGAGGAGTCGAGCAGGTCGACGGGCTCGGCCTCGGGCCACCGCGTGGCGAACGCGCGCTGGATGGGCTCGATGGCGACGGGCGTGCCGTGCAGGAGGACGATTCGGGGCTTCTTCGACATGCGGCCGGTCTTTCGAAAGGAGAGCGTTTCAGGACTGCGGCAGGCGCGAGACCAGGCCACCATCGCGGTAGGCCTTGGCCGCGCCGGGCGAGGCCAGCAGCGCCATCCACGCGGCGGCGCCCTCGGCGTTCGCGGCATCGGCAAAGATGGCGGCATCGAAGGTAGAGACGGTCTGGACCTCCGGGGGAAACGGACCGGCGACGGCGACGCCGGGGACCGACATCAGTTCGCTCACCTGCTGGATCGCAATGTCGGCCTCGCCGCTCGCGACCTTCTCGCCGGTGAAGCCCATCGGGATCGTGACGGCGCGCGCATTGACCTCCGCGGCAATCCCCAGCCGCTCGACCAGTCCGGTGAAGTAGATGCCGCTCGCCCCCGCCCGCGAGTAGGCCACCGCCCGCGCAGCCACCAGCGTCCGCTTGAACGCCTCGACCGTGGAGACATCGGGCTTCGGCGCGCCCTCGCGGACGCCGACGCCCAGGATCGAATCGGCGAGGCAGACGCGGGTCTCGGGACGCACGATGCGGTCGGCGCAGAGCTTGTCCATGGCGCCGTCGATGGCGATGATGACGTCGGCGCGCTGCCCTTCGGCGATCGACTTCATGAGGGCCGTGGTCGGACGCCAGTCGATCTCCAGGCGATAGGGCGACGCGGCCTCGAAGGCCGGCTTCAGCCAGCGATTGACGGCCACCTCGAGGGCGAGACCGCTCATGACGGCGACGGACGACGGCGATGCCACTGGACCTCACTCCCCCACACGACGGACGCCGCCACTATAGCGGGCTGCAGCCATGGCCGACGGCAAAATGTGCTATCGGTCTACAAAGATCCCGAAAACAGGAGGAAATCGAGTGAACTTTCGCGCCTCGGGCCATAGCTGGCGTCTGTATTGCGGAACGAACGTCCTCGAGGGTTCCCTCAAGGAGGTCGCCGCTCGCGCCGGCGCCAAACGCGCCTTCGTCATCTGCTCGCCGTCGATCAACGCGCGAACCGACACCGTTCGCCGTATCGAAAAGGCTCTGGGACCGACCTTCGCCGGCGTCTTCGATCAGATCGAGAAGGATTGCCCCTACCCGAACGTCTGCGCCGCCCGGGATGCCGCTCGCGCGGCCAAGGCCGATCTCCTCATCGCCGTCGGGGGCGGAAGCGTTCTGGTCGCCACGCGGGCTGTCGCCATCTTCCTCGGAGAAGATCGCGATCCCTTCGAGCTCATGACGCAGTACCCGGCCGACAAGCCGGCCTACAGCCCGCGCCTGGCCGCGCCGAAGCTACCGATCGTCAACATCCCGACGACTCCCACCAGCGCGATGAATCGCGCGGGAACGGGACTGAAGAATGCCGATCTGGATCATCGAATGGAGTACTTCGACCCCAAGACCCGGCCGCAGGCAATCCTGCTGGATTACGAAGTCCTGATGACGACGCCATCGTCATCCCACCGGTCGACCGCCACCACGGTCTTCTCCAGTGTTGTCGGAGCCATCACCGCAGCTGAATCCAATCCACTGGTCGAAGGCGATCGCCTTCAGGCGTTCCGTCTCGCCTTTCGCGCCTATTCCGGCCTTGCCGAGAATCGCGACGATGCAGCCTCGCGTGCCGATCTCTGCATCGCAGCCTTCCTTCAGAACCGTGCCGAAGACGATGGGTCACGTCTGGGGGCCAGTTCTTCCTTTGGCGGAGACTATGCCGTCTCCACCGCCCTGCATGTCCAGTTCCCGCATGTCGGCCAGGGCGAGTCGATCTCCACCATCCACGCCACCAAGATCCGGCTGTCACAAGAGGAAGACGCGGCCGCGGCGCAGGTCGTCGCCGAAGCGCTCGGCCTCGGTCGTGGCAACAGGCCGACCCGGCTGGTCATCGCCGATGAGCTGGAACGACTGTACCGCTGCGTGGGAATGCCGGTTCGTCTCAGCGAAATGAACATCCCGCGATCGGCGATCCCCCTCATCGCAGGGCAGACGGTGAAGAACTTCAATGCCAACGCCGGCGTCCGATCCGATGCTGAGCGCATTGCCGCGGCGCAGCAGCTGCTGGAGGCCGCCTACTGACCGACCGGCCGGAGCTAATCCCTGGCGGTGGGGTCGTAGCCGTAATCGAAGGTCAGCTCCTCGCCGCTGGAGAGGCCGCGGATCGACCAGGCCTCAATCATCCAGCGGTCGTGGACCTGGACCATCCGCCATTCACAGTTCGGCTCCGGATCGTGATTGATCAGGGAGATATGACCGATCGCGACAAGACCGCGTTGGGAGAAGCGAGGGTGGTCAAAGTAGTTGCCGTTCAGGACTGTCTCGGTGACGTGCTTGATGTCTCGTTTCGGCAGCTCCCAGGTGAAGCAGTCGTCGATCTTGGTGCGCGGTTCTATTTGGGAGCAAGCGGTCAGCCCGAGGCCACGACCAGGTATCGTCGTCACCTGGTAGGGTCGGACAGTCAGAGGGTTTGCCACTCGCTTCGCCCTCTGGCGCGCGCTCCCCACGCGCGAATTCGCTCCGCCAGACGTTGCGCTCGTCTTGTCCCTCGACGGTACGCGCTCGATCCCGGAAAGTGTTTCGGTGCCGTCGTACTCGACTGCAGGCTCGGGCTTCCGTTTCGGAGATGCGGCCTCTGGAGTTCTATGTGATCGCAATGGACCTACTTCTTACCGAACGGCTGCGTGCAGATGAGGGAGTGGCAATACCCGATCGCCCTGTGGCCTATCAAGTGTTCGAAGCACTCCGACCGCTCAGGAACTCCGCGAAGGACCATTATGCATGACAGGCTGCACCGCCCTCACTTCCGCGAGACCTTCGCGTCGGTCCCGGCCCTTCCAGGGAACGCGCCGGGGGCCTCGGTGAGGACACGGCAGGTGGCATTGCCCCCGACATAGTCGTCGAGCAGCGGCCAGCCGCGCTCGCCGCGCGCGGGCAGCAGCGCGAGAAGGCGCGTCGACTCGTCGCGATCCGGGAAGCGGGCGCGATAGAGTTCGGCCCAGGCCATGTAGTGGCGGCCGTTGCCGCGCGGCACGAGGAATCCCATGTCCTGCCGGCCATCGTCAGCGCCGGTGAAAGCCGCGAGCCGCCCGGGATCGTCGATGGCATCGAGCAGAAAGGCGATGGCGCGATGCAGGTCGGCGCCGTCGGCACGGGGCTGCCACACGTCCCGGCCGAAGGGCCGCAGCAACTCGCCAATATAGACCAGTGAGGCGATCGCGTGGCGTTGGTACCACAGCGCCCGCGGCCCGCGCTTCATCTCCAGCGGCAGGCTGCCATCGGCGCCCATCACGGCGATGGCCGCCCGGGCGTCGCTCTCTGCGACGTCGGCCAGCTCGCGCCGGCCGGTCAGTCCCGCCCACTGGGCCGCGACGGTGGCGCGCAGCAGGGCATGATTGTTGTGGTTGCTCATGGCTTCGCCCTTGGCGCGACTCTTCTTCCCACCGGTCGTCACGTCCTGGAGGGCGACGAGATGGGAAAGCCAGCGCTCGACCTCCTCCGCATGAGCCCTTCCGGCGGGCGCGTGGCGCAGGTCCATCCACGCGCCGAGGATGGCGATCAGCGCGCGACGCAGGGAATAGATCGAGTTGGTATTGCTCGAGGCAGGCCCCGCGTCGACGATCTCGGAGAGCGCACCGGCGCGCGCCCAGCGCAGCAGGGCCTCGACGGCGCGGCCGGCGGCCTCCTCGTCGCGACGGCCGCGCCACGCGGCAGCGGCCTCCATCTGCAGGAGGGAGAAGGGTTCGATCCGGCGGTCGGTTCCCTTGTGGGCGGGCCCTTCCACGGCGACGATCGGCGCCGGATCGAGCTGGCCCGGCGGCGGGCGGCAGGCATCCTCGGCCGGGGACCGGGCGTGTACCGGCCAGGCGGCAAGCACCAGCAGGACAATGACGATGTAACGGGTCATGGCAGCACCGCCAGCTTGAACTCGTGCAGCGTATAGAGGCTCGGCAGGCGCAGGACGCCCGCATAGCTCACGATGGCAAGCACGAGGACCGACATGGCGACGGCCGTCAGGTAGAACGCAACGCCGTTGCGTATCTGGTCGGCCAGGCCGCCGCCGAAACCCGCCTTCTGGTCGCCGCGGTTGGTCCAGCGCTGCTTGGACAGGCGGAACAGGCAATAGACTTTCACCGCGGCATTCACGACCTGGTTCACATAGAGCAGCAGCGGATAGACGAGGTGGACCTCGCGCGAGTAGCCGAACAGCACCACCGCCTGCCAGAGCCGCGTGACCGCGATCCAGATGAAGTAGGTGACGAGGAAGGCCGGCGAGACCAGCAGGGCGCCCATCACGCCGAGGATCGGGCTCACCAGCGTGGTCCACATCGCAATGCGCTGGTCGACGATGCACCACCAGATGAAGAAGCCGGTGCGGCGAGGACCCAGCGCGATGGCGCGCGCGCCGTTGCGGAGCATGTTGCCCGACCAGCGGCGCAGGTTCTGCACCATGCGCTCGTAGCCCGAGCCTTCGATATGCTCGACGGTGTAGGCGATCGTGTCGGGCACGTACATCATCTTCGCGCCGACGCGCAGCATGTAATACCAGGTGGTCTTGTCGTCCCCCGACAGGAAGCGGAAACGACCCCACAGCCAGTGTTCGAGATGGTCCTCCTCGACCAGCTCGTAGAACTCCGGCCGGATCACATGGTTGACGCGATACAGCGACAGCCGCCCGGTCAGGGTCAGGACCTTGCCGGCGAGCGCGTGGCTCTGCATGGCGATGCGGCGCTGCGCGAACCTCATGGTGAGCCACAGCTGGATCCACCGCGGGCCGAAGCAGATCACCTCCTCGTCTGTCGTCATCGCCTCGAGCGCGGGGTCGGCGACGAACAGGGAGGTGCACTTGGCCAGCATGCCATCCCCGATGATCGAGTCGCCGTCCATGAAGACGACGACGTCGTCCTCGCGGACTTCGCCGCGCTCACGGCCCTTCGCCATGGCGCGGAGCGATGCGCCGATACCGTAGCGCTTCCCGGGCGCGGTCTGTCGGGCGATCTCGAAGCGGACCTCGATGTCGGCCGCATGCTCGGCCAGGAAGTCGGCGATGATGATCTCGTCGCTTTCGTCACCGGACCCCAGCCAGATCGTGCCGGGCAGGCCGGTGGATCGCAGTTCGCGCACGATGCTGTCGACCACCGCGTGGGTGATTTCACGCTTTTCGCGGAAGGTCGTCATCATGAAGTGGACCCGGCGCGGGCGGTGACCGTCCTGCCAGGCCTGATCGGCGAGCCGGCGCAGCGCGGGATAGCGCACGAAGGCGTAGATCCAGGCGCGCACGACGTGGGTGGTCCACCAGCCGAACCGCCAGAGACCGAGGCCGCCGATCACGATGGTGACGTGACGCGCCGCCGGATCCCACAGTGTGTTGGGCACCGTCAGCAGCAGGATGACGCAAAGCGCGGCATACGCCAGGAGGCCGCCGAGCACGGTCGGATTCCACTTCGCCCAGAAGCCGGGCTGGGGAAGCATGTCGGCAAACTGGATGACGCCCGGCGTCGGCGGGACCTTGGCCATCGCGTTCACAGCCGCTTCTCCGCCGGTTGATCGGCGGGCCCATGCGCCACCGTGCGGAAGTCGCCCAGCACCGTGTCGAGCGAGCGACGCTGGAAGGAAACCACGGCCGGCGTACCGGGCTCGAGTTCGTCACGCAGCCGCTCGGCCTGGTCGTTGTCCAGGCGCAGGACCGCGCGCGCCGTACGGTCCAGGTCGCCCTGTCGCACGCCACTGTCGCGCGCCTGGCGCCAGGTGTAGCGGCTCTCGACATCGTCGAGAAACCCGGCGGCGCGGTCGATGGCGACGATGTGCGCGGGCAGGCGCAGGCGCAGCGCGGGAATGTAGATGGTCGCGGCATCGCCGACGCTGACGCGCAGGACTTCGTTCTGGGTCAGGAAGGCGTTGATCGTACGCTCACCTTTGCGCTCATAGACCGCGACCGTGTCGCCGGCCCGGACGGCACTGCCTTCACCGTGGAGCACGCGCATGATGCGGCCATCCCCCGTTGCGGTGACGACGGCGGCGGCGCGCCGCTCCTGCCACACGCGCAGCTCCTCGGTGGCCACGTCGATTTCGGCGCGCGCACGCTGCACGGCGGCTTCCAATTCGGCGAGCTTCCCGGTGATGCGATTGCCATCGAAGAAGCGGCCCGCCGCCGCCGAGGCGACGAGGGCGCGGCGCTGCTCCTCGACGATGCGCGCGCGCTTGAGCTGTGCATTGAGGATGGCGTGCTGATTGGTATGGTCTTCCAGCTTCTGGCGGGCGGCGAATCCCTGCGCGAACAGCCCGCCGACGCGTTCGACCCGCGCCTTGGCGGTGACGAGCTGTTCCTCGAGCGAGGCGATCTCGGCCTGCACCGTCTTGAGCTCGGCCTGCGTGATGATCAGCGTATCGTCACGCTTGGCCTTCTCGGAAACGAGATGCGCCTCATGCTGTCGGAGCGCATGACGCGCCCGTTCGAGCTGGACGCTGGCGAGCGACACCTGGCGCTCGATCTCGGGATCGTGGATCTTTGCCAGCTGGCCACCGTTCGCCACCATGCTGCCGGGCTTGATGCCGACGCCCAGCATCACCCCGTCCGACGGCGCGCGGATGGGCTCCACGGCGCCGGCGATGACGGCGGCGTCGACCTCGAGCCGCACCACGTTGGCGTAGACCAGGGCACCGCCGTAGACGATCGCGGCACCGCCGGCGATCGCCCACAGCAGGCCCATCGTCATGCGACGGACCAGGCTGCGCTTATTGGTGGTCGGCTTGGACATGGCACCGATCCTGCGGCTCTAACGGCTTACCAGCAGACCCCGCGATAGCCCGGCTGCTCCTGGACGGCCGCCGGAAGGCGGACCAGGTCGATGACGGTGCTGTCGGGATGACGCGCCTCGAGGGCGGCGATGAAGTCGGGCGTGCCATGCGACACGACGATCACGTCGCAGGCGTCGACCAGCTCGCCGGCCGTGTCGGTCAGCAGGTCCGGCAGGACCTGCAGCGCAACCCGGGTCGCGGGATTCGCGGCCTTGAGATAGCCACCCGCCAGGCGGACGCCCGCCGTGTTGACGTTGCGGTCATGCGCCAGGACCTTGTAGCCGGCATCGATCAGGCGGCCGAGCAGGTCGATCTGCGGGCTCTCGCGCAGGTCGTCGGTGCCGTCCTTGAAGGTCACGCCCAGCAGGCCGACCCGCTTCGCGCCGGTCTCGGCAATCAGGCGGAAGGCGTGGTCGATGTGCGAGTCGTTGGACCGCAGCAGGCTGTCGATCAGCGGCACCTCGACGCCGTTGGCATGGGCGAGGCCGGTGATGGCCCGCACGTCCTTGGGCAGGCACGAGCCGCCGAAGGCGAAGCCGGGCTTGAGATAGTACGGCGAGAGGTTCAGCTTCCGGTCCTGCACGAAGATGTCCATGACCTTGTGGCTGTCGACGTCGGCCGACTGGCAGATCTTGCCGATCTCGTTGGCGAACGCGACCTTCACGGCATGCCAGGTGTTGTCGACGTACTTGACCATCTCGGCCGCCTCGATCGAGGTGCGCAGCAGCGGCGCCTCGATGGAGCGGTAGACGCGGGCCAGCATCTCGCCGCTGCGCTCGTCGTGTTCGCCGATCACCGTCTTGGGCGGCGCGTAGAAGTCGGCGATGGCCACGCCCTCGCGGAGGAACTCGGGATGGAAGCACAGGCCGAAGTCGCGGCCGCAGCGCTTGCCCGACATACGCTCGATCTCGGGCAGCACGATGCGGCGGGTCGTGCCGGCCGGCACGGTGCTGCGCACGACGACCAGATGGTAGTCGCTCTTGAGGGCGAGCGCGCTGCCGATCTCGCCGGCGACGGCCTTGAGAGCCGAGAGATCGACGGTGCCGTCCGCGCGGCTGGGGGTGCCGACGCAGACGAACGTGATGTCGGTCTCGAGCACGCCATCGAGCGCATTGGTGTGGGCGGTGATGAGATCGTCGGCGACGCCATCGGTCAGTGCTTCGCCGAGACCGGCTTCGACGATCGGCGAGGAACCGGCGGCGATCTGTTCGACCTTGCTCAGGTCAAGGTCGATGCCGACGACGCGATGGCCCAGCTGGGCGAAGCAGGCGACCGACACGGCGCCAACGTAACCGAGGCCGACGATCGAGATCGCCGGGAGCGTGAGCGCTTCGTCGGCGGTCGACACGGCGGAATTGAGGGTGGTGAAGGTGCGGGTCTCGTAAAGCATGGCGTTTCTCCAAGAAGGTGGCCGGCATTGGCCTGTGCCAACCCCTTCCCAAGACGCGTGCCAACCGTGCCAACTGGAGAAAACGACGCTAATTCAATGGGTTACGAATTCGACGCTTGGCGTGTCCGTCGCGATTTGCAAATCGCGGCGGGCCGGCCGGCGCGTCGCGCTTCGCAGGTTGCAAATCGCGCCGCGCGAAGGTCAGGCCAGGTCGGCCTGCCAGGCCTGGATTCGACGATAGAGGGTCGAGGGGCTGACCTGCAGCGCAGCCGCCGCCTTGGGGATGTTGCCGTCGCATTGTGCGATGGCGCGCTCGATGGTCCGGCGCACGATCGCATCGAGAGGTTCGATGGGCATCGACGCTTCCGGAAGCGGCGGCGCGATGGATCGCGCGCCCGTCACCGACACGCCTCCGACGCCCCCCTGGAAAGAGCGCGGAAGCATGTCGATTTCCACGGTTTCGCCTTCGTTCAGCACCACGACGTTGCGGACCGTGTTCTGCAGTTCGCGAACGTTGCCCGGCCAGCCATAGCCGAGCAGCACCGCCTCGACGGCCGGCGAGAAGGCGGTGAACTTCTTGCCATCCTCGACGGAGAACTGCCGCAGGAAATGCCGGGCGATCAGCAGCACGTCATGGTCGCGCTCGCGTAGCGGCGGGAGATCGACCGGGATGACATTGAGGCGATAGAAGAGGTCCTCGCGGAAGCGTCCGGCCGCAACTTCCGCCTGGGGATCGCGATTGGTGGCACAGACGATGCGCACGTCGACCGGGCGGGGCTTGTCCTCCCCGACGCGTTGTACGGTGCCGGTCTGGAGGAATCGCAGCATCTTGGCCTGCAGACCGAGATCCATCTCGCAGATCTCGTCGAGGAACAGCGTGCCGCCACTGGCCTGCAGTGCGGCGCCGGCGCGGTCGGCGGTGGCCCCGGTGAAGGAGCCTTTGGCGTGGCCGAATACCTCGCTCTCCAGCAGGTCGCGCGGGATGGCCGCGCAGTTGATGGCGACGAAGGGCTTCTCGCGTCTTCGGCTGAGTTTGTGCAGGGCGTCGGCGCACAGTTCCTTGCCGGTGCCGCTCTCGCCGGTCACGAACACGGTCGCCTTGCTCGCGGCAGCGTTCTGCAGAATGCGATAGATCGACTGCATGACCATCGACTGGCCGATGAAGCTGCAGAAGCGGTCGCGCCCCGTCTCCTCCTGGATGGCGGCGACCTGCGATTCGAGCTTGCGACGCTGCAGGGCGTTTCGCACGGTGATGCGCAGACGGTCGGCACTGAAGGGCTTGGTCAGGAAGTCGAGCGCGCCTTCCTTCATTGATTCGACCGCCAGCCGGACAGAGGCCTGTCCGGTCACGATCACGACCTCGGTCGGCAATCCCCGGCTGCGTACCTCGCGCAGCAGGTCTATTCCGTTCATGTCGGGAAGATTGACATCCAGAACCAGAACATCGGGAGGCAGCACGGTAATGGCGGCGAGTGCCAGCTTGCCGTTGCCGAAGATCTCAACGCTGCAATTCTCGCTCTTGAGATACTCGGCGTAGGTCTCGGCCAAGGCCGGCGCATCCTCGACGATCAGGACCCGGCCACGCGCGTTGAGCATGGGGCTCTCTTCCCCTGTTTTCATTCCTTCTAGTTAGTAGATTGCGGCGGAGCAGGCCAGCGGGTCCGTTACACGGTTTGGCGAGCGCGATGCATGACCGCAAGGCCGAGAGCCGTCGCATGCGGCATAAGATCAAAGCCGTCGTGGCCGACATGCAGGGCAAGCTGGTCGAAGGGCAACAGAAGGCGCCGGGCGCCCTCGAGGTCGGTTTCGGTCGGGGTGCCGGTCAGGCGCGCCCCGGTGCCATAGAACATGTGGGCTTTGGCGCAGCGCTGATTGCCGTTCACGACGAACGAGCCCAGCGATACGATCTCGCCGCACTCGAAGCCGGTCTCCTCGCGCAGCTCGCGGCGCGCGGCCGCTTCGGGATCCTCGCCGGGCTCGAGCAGGCCGCCCGGGAATGTAAGGCACCGGCGCCTCGCACCGTGCTTGTAGCCGCGCAGCATTACGGCGCTGTCGTCGCCGGTCAGCGCGACCAGGACGACGAAATCCGGCAGGGCGACCTGGAAATAGTCGTCGATCTCGCGCCCGTCGGGCAGCAGGACCCGTTCGCGCCACACCGACAGGCGCGGACCGGCATCGAAGGCCAGCGAACGATCGAGGACGCGCCAGGCGGTATCGGCACACATGAGATGTTCCCTTGCGGAGAAAGCCCGGCAGCGCAGGTCGCTGCCGGGCGAGTCTCAGATCAGACGATGAAGCTTTCGTAGCCGATCTGCGCCAGCAGATCCTGCGAGCCCTTCAGGGTGGCAATGTCGACGAACTGATCGTTGCCCATGTCGAGCACGACATGCAGACCGTTGTCGGCCATGACGAAGGAGATGTCCTTCATCCCGTTCTCCAGCGCATAGGCCGAAACGTCGATGCGATCACGACCGAATTCGAAGTCGTTGATCAGGTCGCCGGGGGACTTGCTGTCGGCCGGCAGGAAGACGAACGTGTCGTTTCCGGCGCCGCCCGAAAGCGAATCCTTGCCCTCGCCGCCGATCAGCACGTCGTCCCCGCTGCCGCCCTTGAGCGTGTCCGTTCCCGAGCCGCCGACCAGCCGGTCATTGCCGGTGCCGCCATCCAGCGTGTCGTTGCCGGCACCGCCGTCGAGGGCATCGTTGCCGGAGCCGCCCGACAGCGTGTCGTTGCCATTGCCGCCGGCCAGCTTGTCGTCGCCCGTCCCGCCGTCGAGCTTGTCCGTGCCGTTGCCGCCATCGAGCACGTCATTGCCGGCACCACCCGACAGGCTGTCGTTGCCTTCGCCGCCGCTCAACGCGTCTTTGCCGTCGCCGCCCACGAGCTTGTCGTCGCCCGTGCCGCCGCTCAGCACGTCGTCGCCCGACCCGCCGTCGAGGCTGTCGTTGCCCGCGCCGCCATCGAGCGAGTCATCGCCCGCCCCGCCGGACAACACATCGTTGCCGTCTTCGCCCAGGAGCTTGTCCTTGCCGTCACCGCCCTGGAGCCTGTCGTTGCCCGTGCCGCCGCTCAGCACGTCGTCGCCCGACCCGCCGTCGAGCAGGTCGTCGCCGATGTCGCCATAAAGCGTATCGTTGCCGGCCTCGCCATAGACCTTGTCGTTGCCCGCCCCGCCGAAGGCTGTGTCGTCGCCGGTGCCGCCGTAGAGCGTGTCATTTCCGGCATCGCCCTGGAGCTTGTCGTCGCCGGCACGCCCGTAGAGCGTGTCGTCGCCGTCTCCACCGGAAATGTTGTCGTTTTCCGTACCCGGCACATAGGGCTTGGCCAAACCGCTCCCCGCCGACTGCGAATCGCCGTCCGGCGCCCCCGTCTTGCCGTGCGCGTTCAGGACCTTCACGTTGGCGGTGCCGATGTCGATCGTGATGACCGAGTCGTCGAAGTCGCGGTCGCCGCCGCCCTTGAGATCCTCGAAGCCGATGACGACGACGCCCTTGGCGGCATCGACCGTGCCGACCGTGTGCAGGAGGCCGTCATTGTTCAGCGGAAGCGTCTTGGCGTAGGCGGCGCTGTGATAAGAGTCGCCCTTGACCTGGACCGCCTTGCCGTCGTCACCGACGAACCAGACCTTGGGATTGACCGAGGTCAGCGTTGCGACCTTGCCGTCGGCATCGCGGAATTCGAAGCGACCGTTGGCCATCTTCGAAAAGTCGTTCTGCGACGCGCCGTTGGACACGACGAAGAAGCCGATCTGGTCGCCGGCCCGCAGGTCGAGCGGCTTGCTGTCACCCGAGGACAGATTGCCGCCGCTGCCCTTGAGGCTGGCGTTCGCCCACAGCACCTGGACGTCGGCGATCTTGCCGTCGACGACCTTGTACCAGCCGAGCGTGTTCAGGTAGCCCGCGGTCTCACCATTGAATATGACCGCGCCCTTGTAGTCCTGATCGACCACCAGGCGGTCGAGTTTGGCGATGGAGGGGCCGGAGCCGCCGCCGTACAGGACGTCGTTGCCGGTCTGGCCCGACAGCATATCGTTGCCGCGGCCGCCATAGGCGACATCGTTGCCGCCACCGGCATGGACCGTGTCGTTGCCCTGTCGGGCGAGGAACAGCTCGTCGATCGAGCCTCCTCGCAGGGTGTCGTCCTTTATCGTCCCGACGACGGGGCTCTGCATGAACTCAGACAAAATCTATCTCTTTCTAAAGGGCGCGCGCCATTTTCCCGCCCCGAGAGGAACGCGCGCGGTTCAGGAACGGATGGGGCGATGGCCGAGGGCCAGATCAGACCCGGCCGTAGACGTCGTCGAAGCGCTCGATGTCGTCTTCGCCGACATAGTCACCGCACTGGACCTCGATCAGCACGAGCGGCCGGTCCGTGGGATTGGTCAAGCGATGGATCGCCCGCAATGGAATGTAGACGGACTGGTCCGGGTGCAGTTCACGCTCCGCGCCGTCGACCTCGACGATCGCGGTGCCCTGGACCACGACCCAGTGCTCGGCGCGCCGCGCATGGCGCTGGCGCGAAAGGCTGCCGCCCGGGGCGACGACGATCCGCTTGACCTGGTATCCAGGATCGGCGGCAATCGATTCGTAGGCTCCCCAGGGCCGCACGACCGGCGTGGCGATGGAGCGATGTTCAACGGTGCTGGATTGCATGGTGTCCTCGCGAGATGTGGCGAGGTGCCAAACTGCAACCGCCAGGCCAGCGGACCGCAAGTCGTCAGCACGTTGAAAACAAACGACAATTGGCGGAGCACCCCGGAATTCGGCCATCGCGTTTTGCAACGGGGCCGCCCGGTCTTCGCGAATTGCGAAGCGCTATGGCCGTTCCATCGCGGCAAGCGCCCGTCGGCCGCTCGTGAGCAGGACCGTCACGTGCCGAGCGATGTCATCGTCGGAGGCCAGTTCCACGGCAGCGGCGTCCTCGGCTGCACCTGTCGCACCGAACTGACCGAACAGGCCGGCCAGTCGATGAGCGGCCTTGCGCAGGCGCGCTGGGTCGCACGCCTGCGCTGCAGCCTCAACTTCGCCCAGCGATTCATCGGCGTCCTGCCGAAACCGCACCAGAAGCCTGGCAAAGGCCTCCTCCCCCACTGACTGACGCAACTCCTCAAGGGCGACGCGATCCATGTCTTCCTCCACCGCCGGCAAGACCGGCATTGTCCGTCCCGACATGCGCTCGATGACAGCCGCAAGCTCGAGCGGGCGTATCGGCTTGGCAAGACAGTCGTCGGCTCCGGCCGCAAGGGCGCGTGCCTTGTCCTCGGGTTGGCCGAATGCCGTCAGCGCGATGATGGGCACCGCAGCCGTCGGCCCTTCGAGGCCGCGGATCGCCCGGCTCGCCGCCAGCCCGTCCATGAGCGGCATCCGGACGTTCATCATCACGAGATCGAAGCGGCCGGTCTTCGCGGCGGTGAGCGCGGCGGAACCGTCGACCACGATCTCCACGCGATGGCCCATCTTCTCCAGCAGCGCCCGGACCAGGATCTGATGTGACGGCACATCCTCCGCCACCAGAACCGCAAGTTGCCTGTGCACGCGGATGCCCGGGAGGGCAGTCGCCGCAACGTCGGTGGCGGCGACATCGAAGTCGAGTTCGAACCAGAATGTCGAACCCGCACCGGGGGTACTGTCGACGCCGATGATGCCGCCCATGCTTTCGACGAGTTGCCGGCAGATCGCCAGTCCCAACCCGGTGCCACCGGCCTGCCGGGCGGCGGCCTCTGCGCCTTGCTCGAACGGCAGGAACAGGCGGCTTCGCATCTCGGGCGAGATACCGATCCCGGTATCCTCCACCGCGAAACGCAGGCGAACCGAGCCGGCGCGCCGCTCGACCAGTCTGCAGGACAGGGTCACGGCGCCGCCATCGGTGAACTTCACCGCGTTCCCCAGCAGGTTGAGCAGAATCTGGTTCAACCGTCGCGCATCGCCTTCCAGTCGCGTCGGGACGTCGGGCGCCAGTTTCGAGGTGATCCCGAGCCCGGCGGCGCCGGGCAGACTGCGCGTCACCGCGACGGCGCCCTGCACGAGGTCCTGCACGTCGAGAGGACGGACCTCGAGATCCGAACGCCCGGCATCGAGGCGGGAGAAGTCGAGGATGTCGTTGATCAGCGCGAGGAGATGGGTCGCCGACTTCTCGATCATGTCGACGTGCTGCTTCTGCACGGCATCCAGCGGCGTGTGAACCAGCAGGCTCGACAGGCCGATGACGGCGTTCATCGGCGTGCGGATCTCGTGGCTCATGCGGGCGATGAAATCCGACTTGGCGCGGTCGGCGATCTCGGCGGCTTCCTTGGCCTGACGAAGCTCGTATTCCCGCTGCTTGCGCGTAGTGACGTCGCGCAGGCACGCAACGATCATATGCCGTCCCGACGATCGCGCGGCCGCGATGGTGACCTCGCAGAAGAACTCGCTGCCGTCGGCCCGCACCGCCCTCATTTCGTGGCGGGCCTTGCCGTCGGGCACCTCGCCGGCCTCGACGTAACGCCGCAGCCCCACTTCGAGGCCGGGTCGGAAGCGCTCGGGGATCACGATGTCGACCGGCCTGCGGCCGATGATATCGTCGCGCCGGTAGCCGAGCACGGTTTCGACCGCTTGATTGACGTCCACGGCCCGGCCCGTCCCGTCGACGCAGAATATGCAGTCCGGGGTGGCATCCATGATCGCGCGCAGCCGCTCTTCGCTCCGCTGCAGCGCCTCTTCGCGTTCCTTGATCCCGGTGATGTCGACACGCAGGCCGACCGTCTCGCCCGTGGGCGTCCGGCGTTCGAGAATCCGCACCCAGCGCCCGCCCGCCGTGCGCTGTTCGATCGGCCCCTGCGGATCGCGATGCTGGCGCAGCCGCTCCGCTATCCACGCCTCTTCGCGGCCCAGTGCCTCCGGATACTGGCCTCGCCGCACGCCTTCCCGAAGTCCGTGCTCGTAGGAGGTGCCGATGGCCATCAAGTCGGCACTGTCGCGATACAGCTCGCGATAACGCTCGTTGTACAGGGCGATGCGGTCGTCGGCGTCGAACAGCACGAACCCGTCGGGCAAGGCTTCGAGGGCCGCGAGCAACAGCGCACCGTCCTGCGGCAAGGCTTGCGGCGCGGACACCGGCTCGGGCTGGACGTCGACCTGTCCGCCCGGGGATTTGTTCGCGTCGCTCATGCGGCGCCGGGTCGGTTCGAACGGACCGCCCGGACGGCAGCGTCGCCGGCGGACAGGAGAACATCCGTCTGTGCCCGCACTTGGTCGTCGCTGGCGCGCTCGACCGCGACGGCGGCATCGGCGGCCTCCGTGGCGCCGAACTGGCCGAACAGGCCGGCAAGGCGATGGGCGGCCTTGCGCGACCGGGCTGGGTCGCTCCCGGCGGCGCGCAGTTCGTCGAGGGACTGGGTGGCGTCCCGCATGAAGGCGTCGATCAACCGGCTGAATGCCTCCGGGCCGACCGCATCGTGCAGCTCGTCGAGGGCGGTTCGGTCCAGCCCATCGGCTGCCATCGGAGCGACGTCGCCGCCGGGCATCACGTTTCGCTCGATCGCCGCGTCGAGCTCGTCGACGCGAATCGGCTTGCTGATGTGGTCGCTCATCCCCACGGCAATGGCCTTCTCCCGATCACTCAGCTGGGCAAACGCGGTAAGCGCGACGATCGGAATCGCCGCCACCGGGGCACCGAGGCTTCTTATGCGCCGGGTCGCCTCGTAGCCATCCATGCCCGGCATCTGGACGTCCATCAGGATCAGGTCGAAGGCCCCGTTACGCGCCGCGGCCACCGCTTCGCCGCCGTCGGACACGATCTGCACGCGATGGCCAAGCTTCTCGAGCATGGCGCGCGCGACGATCTGGTTGGCCGGCGTGTCTTCGGCCACCAGAATTCTGAGACTTCTGCGGACATGAGTCCGGGCCGCCGGCACGCTCCTGGCGCCATCCGCAGGACCGCTCGCCCGACCGAACGGAAGCTCGAACCAGAAGGTCGAGCCTTGCCCGAAATCGCTCACGACACCGATCTCCCCCCCCATGAGATCGACCAGCCGCTTGCAGATCGCCAGCCCCAGGCCGGTGCCGCCCTTCCGCCGCGCCAGACGGAGGTCTCCCTGTTCGAACGGCTGGAACAGCCGGCCCTGGACCTCAGGCGCGATGCCAACACCCGTGTCCGTGACGGAGAAGCGGACTCGCAGGGTCGCGGCGTCGTGGTCGACGACCGTGGCCGACAGGGTGATGGCGCCCCGCTCGGTGTACTTCACGGCATTGCCCAGCAGATTCAGGAAGATCTGGTTCAGCCGGTCGCTGTCCCCCGAGACGAAGGTCGGGATGTTCCCGGCAAACGCCATCGCGATGTCGACCCGCTCGGCGCCCGGCAGGCCGCGGGCGATATCGATGGCGCTCTCGGCCAGGCGATGCAGGTCGAAGTCCGATTTCTCGACCGTGAGGCGCCTGGCCTCGAGGCGCGAGAAGTCGAGAATGTCGTTGATGATCTGGAGCAGGTGGGCCGCCGAATCCTCGATGATGCGAACGTAGCGCTTCTGCGTTTGCGCGAGCGGGGTATCGGCCAGCAGGTTCGACATGCCGATGACGGCGTTCATCGGCGTGCGGATTTCGTGGCTCATCATCGCGAGAAAGTCGGTTTTTGCCTGCGTCGCTTCCTCGGCGTGGCCGCGGGCTCGCCTGAGGTCGGCCATGGTCGCCTCCTGGCGGGTCAGAAGCGTCGCGATCCAGCCGGTCAGGCCGAGCAGCAGCAGCGAGAACAGAGCGGTCCCGAGGCCGACGAACCACGCCGTGGTGTACCAGTGTTGGAGGATCAGCCCCTCGGTCGCCGTCACGTTCACGACCAGCGGGTAATCCTTCAGCGTGCGCGGCGCGACGATCCGCATCTGGCTCGCCGAGTTGTCGGCGAGGCGCGGTCCGCTTGTGACGATGGCGCCGGCTTCATTGCCGCGCCCGATGATGTCGCGGAACGCGGCCTGCTCGCGAAACGACTTGCCGATCAGATCTTCCCGTGTCGGAAAGCGGGCGAGCAGGATGCCGTCGCTGCGGAACAGGGAGATCGCGCTCTCTTCGCTGATGTTCACCGCCTTGAAGAAATCCTGGAAGAAGCTGCTCTCGATGCCCGTCAGGACCAGCCCCAGCACCTCTCCGGTGCGGCTGCGGATCTTGCGGGCGAGATAGAAGGTCCATGTACCGGTTCCCCGGTTCTTGACCGGGACGCTGAGAAAGACGTCGAGCCTGGGATCGGCCATGTGGGCCTTGAAGTAGTCACGGTCCGCCAGGTTGATCCGGGGCGGCGGATAGGATCGCGTGAAACTGATGACGTCGCCGTTCAGCGCGACGATGGTGGCCACGTCGACCTGGGGCACGCTGCTCGCCTTGTTGCGCAGCATGTCGAAGATTTCCCGCGTGCCCATCTCGCGCCGCAGCTCGTCTTCGTTGGCGATGTCGGCATCATGCACGCGGTCGCTGATGCTCGTGAGGACCAGGTCGGCGGCCTTCATGGTCTGGTTGATCGAGGCTGCCAGGATCGTCGACAGATTGGAGAGATTGGACTTCCACTCCTCGATCGTGGTCTTGCGGGACTGCCACAGCATCAGGGTTGCGCCCAGCACCACGAGGCAGACCGTCAGGACGCCTCCGGCGATCGCCACGCGGCCGCGCGGGCTCATCCGGTGACGAAACGCAGGGCTGGCTGCGGCTGGTCCAGTCATCTGTCCTTGTCCAATGGGAGCTTCGAGCCAACCGAGGTTGCAAAAGCGACGCCAGGAGACCATCGCCCAAATCCGGTGTTCCTGCTATCCGCGACCGGCAAATATGCCTTCGATCGCGACGGGTTTTGCAAATTTCGACGCAAACGCTGACGCGCCAAGCGACACGTTTGCATTCTGCAAACGGTGGACGCCGGCGCTAGAATGGCCAAGCTCCCGCGCTGCGCCATCCTGCCCGCACGGTGCCAAATCCGGCGTTCCGTCCGAACACGCCTCGGCCTACTCGACCGAAACGGTCCGGCGGATTTCATCGCTCTTGAAACCGATCATCATCGGCCGTGCGAGGCCCGGCAGGACGACGACGTCGTAGAGTTCGCTGACCACGCCCTCGAGCCGCAGCCAGTGCACGACGTCGCCCGTCCGCGTGTCGATCACGAAAACGCCGCAGCGCGGGCCGACCCTGGCGGCGGCCAGACGGTCCTGCAGCGGCAGACCGGCGAAGGTGCGGTTCTCCCGAGGCTCCGAGAGGCCCACCAGCGCATAGGGGCCGACGAAATCGAGCCCGCGGAGATAGCCCGGGCAGAAGGCCAGTGGCTCGAAGCGGCCCGTCCCGAGGTCGACCGTGCCCACCTCGCCCGCGCCGGAGTTCAGCACCCAGAGCCTGCCCTCGTACAGGCGCGGCGAATGGGGCATCGAGAGGCCGCGGCACACCACCTCGCCCGAGGTGACGTCGACCACGACACCGCCGCTGGTGCGATGTTCGCGCCAGCCGTCGGTGACGTCGGTCTCGGCGACGCAGGTGACATAGGCTGGCCGGCCGTCGCGCATCGCCAGCCCGTTCAGGTGGCAGCGGTCCTCTGGCGCGAGGCGCGAGACGAAAGGCGGCCTCCACAGCGGCTTGAAACTGTGCGTCTCACTGGTGGTCGCGAGGCAGGAGAACAGCGTGTTGACGAAGACCAGCCTGCCGTCGGCATCGAAGGCGATGTCGTGAACGTCGAGGTCGGCGGTGTAGCTCGCCGACTGCGGCACGAACAGCGCGTCGTAGCCGGCGGCGCCCGGCGTGCCGCGCGCGGCATCGACGAAGCTGGTGATCTGGATCATCGACGCGACGACCAGGCGAGAATCCCGGAAGGCCATGCCCATCGGCCGCTCCAGCGTGCGCTCGAATACCGACAGCTTCCCCGATTGCCTGTTGGTGCCGACCAGGATGACCTTGCCGCTCTGGTAGGTCGAGAGGGCGAGGCTGCCGCCGGTATCGGCCAGCCAACTCGGGAACTGCCGCGAGGTGGTGACGACGAAAGCGGGCGCAACGGCGCCATCGGGTGCCGCCGCCGCCTCGGACCGGTCCGCCGCCGCGACGTCGGTCACCGCCGGGGCGACCGTTCCCATTTCCTTGTTGCTCATGAGTGATCGATATCCGCTTTCCTGCGCCCGCGCGGCGACCGCCGCGCGGCAGAACCCTAGATCAAACAGGGACGGAGGTCTGCGTCGCCGAGCGCCTGCCGGGGACGCCGGAGTCAGACCGAACAGCCCGACAGAACGTACATCCCCCATGTGAAGAAGTCGCAGATATGTAAAAATAGATCGTTAAATCAATGACTTAACGCGCCTGTGACCATTGTGGCAAATATGCAACATTTGTTGGACGGATAAGGCAGGCTTCGCCACTATGCCCTTGGCCGTCGGCCACCTGGCACTGGTTCCAAGGGGAATGATTTCATGGCTTTGAGAAACGGGCGCGGCACCATCTCAAACGTACAGACGATCCTCAAGGCTGCGATTTATTCGATCATGGTCCTGGCGGCCGTGGCCCTCTTCGGAACGGCGGGCACCCTGTCCCCCGCCATGGCGCAGGCCAGCAAGGCGCCTCCCAAGGCGAAGGTCAAACGGGTGGCCAAGGCCGTCCCGGCCGATCCGACGGATCGCATGGCCGACCAACTCAATGCCAGATGGCAGCAGGAGAACGGCGCCGCGTTCTCCGGCTTCACCGCCGCCGCTCCCGCCGCCGTCCAGGCTTCATATGCCGTGCCCGCCGCCACGACCGTCCCCGCAGCCGCCACGCGGGGCGGCGCGAACGACTGGGGCGATCGCCTGGTCTCTCGTGCCATGAACTATCTCGGCACGCCCTATCGCTACGGCGGCATCTCGCCCAAGACGGGCTTCGACTGCAGCGGCTTCGTCTACTATCTCTACGGCGCCGTCTTCGGACAGCGCATCCCGCGCATGCCGCACGACATGGTGCGCGAAGCCACGCCGGTTGCCCGCAGCGACCTGCAGAAGGGCGACCTGGTGATGTTCGGCCATCGCGGCGCCATCACCCATGTCGGCATCTACAGCGGCAACGGCCAGTTCGTGCACGCCACGCATCGCGGCTCGCCGGTCATGGTGACGTCGCTCGATGCCGACTACTTCAACACCCGCTACCTGAAGGCCATCCGGCTCTCGCCGCAGTAACGGCGACCCGCCTCGCCGTATCGCCAACCGGTACGGCCGAGTGACGCCGACCTCTCCGCCCGGCAATAATGACGCCGGAAACAACGGAGAAGAAAAATGCCGGCGTCGTACGAAACCCACCGCAAGCAGCTCGAGCTGATCCTCGAGGCCTGGGGCATGCCGAAGGCGACGGCGGCCGGGACGGCGGAGATCATGAGTTGGGCCGACCTGCACGGCATCGACACGCATGGCATCTCGATGGTGCCCCCCTATGACGAGCGCCGCCTCGGCAACAAGCTCAATATCCGCGCCGAGCCGAAGATCGTGAAGGAGACTCCCGTCTCGGTGCTGGTCGACGGCGGCGGCGGCCTTGGCCATCCGGTGGGTCGCCGCGCCATGGAGATCGCCATCGACAAGGCGAAGAAGACCGGAATCGGCGTGGCAGCGGTGCGCAACTCCGGTCACTTCGGCGCGTGCGGCTTCTACGTGCTGCAGGCGGTCGACGCCGGCTTCATCGGCATGGCCACGACCTCGGCCAGCGGTATCAACATGGCGCCGACCAACGGTGCGCAGGCCCGCCTCGGCACCGACCCGATCGCCTTCGCCGCCCCCGGCAAACCGGGCCAGCCGTTCCTGCTCGACATGGCGACCACCACGGTCGCCGCGGGCAAGATCCGCAACAAGGCGAACGAGGGTCTGCAGACGCCCCCCGGCTGGCTGGTGACCAGGGACGGGCTGCCCAGCACCGACCCGCACGAGGTCAGCAAGGGCGGCTACATGACGCCGCTCGGCGGCACGCCCGAAGGCAGCAGCCACAAGGGCTACGGGCTGGGCGCCATGGTCAACATCCTGAGCTCGGCGCTGTCGGGCGGGCTGATGGTGACGGACCCGACCCGCAACACGCGGCCCGGCCCGATCGACATCGGTCATTTCTTCCTGGCGATGGATCCCGGCATGTTCCGCGACACCGCCGACTTCCAGGCCGACGTCGCCGCCTTCTGCGACACGCTGCGCGCCACGCGGCCGGCCGATCCGGCGAAGCCGGTGCAGGTGGCGGGCGACCCCGAGCGCCGCATCGCCGCCGCCCGCCTGGAGACGGGCATCCCCGTCGGCCCCAACCTCCTTGCCAAGGTCAAGGAGATCGCAATCGCCTCCGGCGCCGAGTGGATCATGGAGGGCTGACGGCTCGAATGCCCTCCTCATGGCAGCCCTCCCCGGCGAGGCTCCTGCCCGCCAATCCAGCGCATTACGACGGACCGCTGCTTTCGTTCTGGGTGGCGCTCGTCTGGCTCTGCGTGATCACCGTGCGCTCCGGCATCCATCTCTTGGCGTCGGACGGCGGCGCACAGTCGATCGCCACGATCGACGTCGCGGGCTTGGACGGCGGCTCGAACATCGTGGCGATCTTCGGTCAGTGGGGGGCGATCCAGCTCCTCCTCGCCCTGCTGCTCTGGGTGCTGCTGCTGCGCTGGCGCGGAACGGTGCCGCTCGTGCTGCTGGTCTTTACGCTCGAGCCGGTGTTGCGCGGTCTGGCGGGGCACCTCAAGCCGGTGACGACGATGGGAACGGCCCCGGGCGCCGCGCTCAACTGGCTCGTGCTGCCGGTCCTGGCCTTCGTTCTCTATCTGTCGCTCTGCCCGGCCCGTCGCTGACCGCGGCGGTCACCTGTGCGGCGCGAGCATGATTTCGCCCGTGGGCTTGAAGCGGACGCCGTAGCTCGCGCCGTTCAGGCACACGGTGGTCAGCACGACGTCGTATTCGACTCGTCGCGGAGACTCGATCCTGTGGATGCCGGTGCAGGGGGCTCGATCCTTGACCAGCGCCTCCATCACGACCGCCTTCAAGCGAGGCAACAGACTTCGGTCATCGGGCGGCGGAACGCCGAACACGGCGACGATCTGGGCCGCCATCCAGCCCGGCGCCGCGTACAGGCCCGCTCCCACGAGTCCGATCAGGAGGACCATGAGCATTCCGACGAGCTTGCCCAAGAATGACTCCCCCTATGCGGGCTCGGACTCGCCGATGGCTTTGGCGCCGAGCAGCGCGTCGATGTCGGAGTCGCTGTAACCCACTTCCGCGAGGATCTCGCGCGTATGTTCTCCCAGCCGGGGCGGCAGGCGGTGGATCGCGGCCGGGCTCTCAGAGAAACGGGCGGGCGGGCGCGCCTGCTGGATCGTCCCTTCCGTCGGATGCTCGAGTCTCTGGAACAGGCCGACGCCCTTCAGATGGGGCTGCTCGCCAACCTCCGTCATCTTCGCGAACGAGGCATGGGGAACGTCGATCTTGAGCAGCAGCTCTTCCCATTCCGCGGTGGTCCGCTCGAGCGCGATCTCCTTCATGCGTGCGTAGATCGCGTCGATGTTGGCCGCCCGCTTGATCGGGTCGCGAACCGCGAACTCCTCGATGCATTCGGGATGGCCGACCGTCTCGAAGAAGGTGCACCAGTTCTCGCCGGAATAGGGCAGCATGGTGAGCCAGCCGTCCCTGGTCTTGACCGGCTTGCGTTCCTTGACGCGCTTGTATCCCACCGGTCCGATCGGGGGAACGAACGCATGCCCGCCCAGCATCTCGATGCTGTTGAACGCCGCCACCGTCTCCAGCATCGGCACTTCGACGAGCTGGCCCTTGCCGGTGCGCTCGCGATAGACGAGCGCGGCGGCCACGGCGCCGGCGAGCGCCAGTCCGCAGAGCTTGTCACCGACGAGGCTCGGCACGAAGGCCGGCTCGTCGTCGGTGCCGATGGACGAGGCAAGCCCGGAAGCCGCCTGGACGATCTCGTCGAACGCCGGCCGCTTGGCCCAGGGCCCGTCCTGGCCGAAGCCGGTGGCGGCCGCGTAGATGATCTTCGGATTGAGCGCCTTGCAGGCCTCATAGCCGAAGCCGAGCCTCTCCAGGGCGGCGGGACGGATGTTCGTCACCAGCGCGTCGGTCCGCGCGATCAGGCGGCGAAGAACCTCGGCACCGCCTTCGGTCTTCAGGTCGACCGCCACGCTGCGCTTGTTGCGGTTGGTGGCCATGAACTGCCCGCTCATGCCCCTGTTGCGGAACTGGCCGGTATAGCGCCACTGGTCGCCGGTGAGCCCCTCGACCTTGATGAGTTCGGCGCCCCAGTCGCCCAGGGTCTGGGCCCCGAAGGGACCGAACAGGACGGTCGTCAGGTCCAGAATGCGTAGGCCGGCGAGCGGCCCGGTTGCCTCGGTCATTGCAAATCCTGCGGATGGTCGGTTCGACGACTCAGATAGACAAGCGCAGGGCACAACGAAAGCGCGCCAAGCCGATCACCGAAATGCAATGACGGCAGAGGTCTGTTTGCCGCATCAGACCGGGTTCGTCGGGCCCGAGGTCAGGCGCCGCATGTGGCGACGCATGCCGTGATAATCGTTGATGGCGTTGTGCATCGTGCGGCGGTTGTCCCAGATCGTGAGCGTGCCGGGCTTCCAGTGGACGCGGCAGGTGAATTCGGGCCGGGTCGCGTGCGCCTGCAGCCAATCGATCATCGGCTTGCTCTCCTCCGGCGTCATGCCCTCGAAGGCGACGGTGTGGCCGATGCTGCAATAGAGCGCCTTCTGGCCGGTCTCCTCGACCGTGCGCACGATCGGATGCACCGCCTCGTAGGAGTCTGCGTCTTCGGTGCCGGTGATCTTCATGCCGCCGACCACCGAGTGATGTACCTTGCGGCCGCCGAGATGCTTCAGGCCGGCGCTGTTCACCCCTTTGAGCGTGCCCAGCATCTCCTTCATGCGATCCGACAGGCTCTCGTAGGCCGCGACCATGTCGCAGTAGAGCGTGTCGCCGCCCCGCTCCGGCGTCTCCAGCGCATAGAGCAGGGTCGCGAGCGGCGGGGTCTTCATGTAGGTCGTGTCGGAATGCCAGCCGCCGCCGAAGTTGCGCGTCTCGGCCGGCTCCTTGACGATGTCGAACAGGAACGGAAAGTCGTCCATGCCCTTCACGAAGGGATAGTGGTTGGGCTCGCCGAACCGCGCGCCCACGTCCATCAGGTCCTGCGGCGACAGCGCCTGATCGCGGATCGCGATCACCTTGTGGTCGAGGAACGCCTGGTGGACCTGTGCCCAGTCGTGATTGTCCATGGTGCGCAGGTCGACGCCCGTCACTTCCGCCCCGAGGGAACCCGCGATCGGCGTCACGGTGATGCTGCTGCTGGCCATACGATCGCTCCTGATGTTTCCGCCCTGTCCCGGCGGACGATTAGAGACCGTGACGCGACCGACGGCAATCGCCCGCCGGCAACTCGTATGCGCCGTCCCGCATGATCGATTTCCTCCGAGCGCTGCCATGCTTTTTTGAGTCCGCTGGAGCGGCCTCACCTTGGCTGAAACGAACTATGGGTTCGACCGCGCGCCCGGGGCCAGCAGTTTCGGACCGACTGCATTGCTTTCATATATGTGAAAGTCCAAGCCCTCGACGCACGCCTCGACACGCGGAAAGCCGGTTCGATTTCCGCGCTCTCACAGGTCCGCGAGGGTCACCGCAGGCCGAGGCCTCGCGCGATGATGCCGCGCAGGACTTCCGTGGTTCCGCCCTGAATCGTCAGCTTCGGCGCAACCTTCGTGGCGAAGGCCAGGCGCCTGGCGAGCGGCGGCTGGTTGCCGGGCACCGGCTCAATGAAGGCCGCGAGGCTCCTGACCTTCGCCGGCAGCTCCTGCTCCCAGACCGTTCCGAGGTCCTTCACGATCGAGGATTCGACGACGGGCTCCTTGCCCGCCTCCAGCATTCCCGCCACCGACACCGACATGCGCCGCAGCGTGTGGAGCTGGGCGACCAGGCGTCCGATGCCTTCGGCGGAACGCGTGTCCGGATCGGGGCCCACGGCACGCACCAGCTCGGTCAGTACGTAGTAGGTCTCGAGGAACCGCTCGGGGCCGGACCGTTCATAGGCAAGCTCGGTGGTGGCCTGCTTCCAGGCGCCGTCGATTTCGCCCAGCACATGATCGTCGGGAATGAAGGCGTCCTGGAAGACCACTTCGTTGAATTCGCGCAGGCCGCTCATCTGTCCTATCGGATTACAGCTGATGCCCGCGGTCTTCATGTCGACAAGGAACGACGTCAGCCCGTGGCGCCGGTTCTCCTTCGTCGAAGCCGACGTCCGGAACAGCCCGATCATATAGTCCGCCTTGTGGGCGTTGCTGGTCCAGATCTTCGTGCCGTTGATGAGATAGCCGCCGTCGGTCTTGGTGGCCTTGGTCTTGGCGGCGAACAGGTCGGATCCCGAGCCCGGCTCGCTCATGCCGATGCAGAAGTGAAGCTCTCCCTGCACGATGCGCGGCAGGATCGACTGCTTAATCTTCTCCGAGCCATACTTGATGATCGTCGGGCCGCTCTGGCGGTCGGCGGTGAAGAAGACGCTTACCGGAGCATTGGCGATGCGGCACTCTTCCGTCACCACATAGCGCTCGAGGAAGCTCCGCTCGCGACCGCCATACTTCTTGGGCCAGGTCATGCCGATCCAGCCTTTTGCCGCCACCCGCTTGGCGAAGGCTCGTGCATTGTCGTCGTTGCCGATGCTGGCACCGGTGGGATCGAAGGTTCCCATGGCGATCTCTTCGGCAAGGAAGGCACGCACTTCCTGCCGCAGCACCTGGCAGGCTTCCGGCAAGCGGATGGGGTCGAAAGTCAGCGCTGAGGACATGTCTTGCAATCCTGTCTCTGGTCGCCCAAGGGGGTTAACGGGAGGCCACGAGGGGCCAAAGATCGTCGGCGCCACGGCGGGCCAGCATCTTGCCCAACTCGACCGCCCAGTAGCTTTCGTTTCCGAAGTCGTCGCGCCATCCCAGGGCCCGGAGGCTGAAACGGTGCAGCACGTACTCCGTCGTGTAGCCGATGGCGCCGTGCACCTGGTGGGCGATGGCGACGCCCGTGCTGGCCGCCTCCGCGCACCGGATCTTCGCGGCTGCCGCTTCGAGAAAGACGGCATCCGCGTCGGCCGTACCGCTCGCCAGCGCATCAGCGGCCGATCCCGCGGCCGCGAGGGCCGCGGACGTTTCGCCGGCGAGACGGGCCAGGTTGTGCTGCACGGCCTGGAACTTCGAGATCTTCTTCTCGAAGGCCACCCGCTGCTGGGCATAGGCGACGCTGCGCGTGAGCATGTCCTCCAGGGCGCCGGCGATCTGCAGGGATCGCACGACGCAGCCCATCAGCAGGAAGCTCCGCTGATCGAGGCCCGCCGGCAAAGCGGCGGTCGCCAGGGGCCGCGTCCCCTCAAAGACCAGATCGTCGAGAGGCTCCCCGGCCAGGTTCTCATCCTCCTCGAGACGGCAGTCGCCTGCAGCAACAAGGGCGACCCTCGGCCCCGACGGCGCCATCACGAACACGGCGAAGTGGAGCGCCTCGCGCGCGAAGGAAACAGCGCGGGCCCGCCCGGCCAGCGTTCCGTCGTCCTTGAGCGCAATCGTATCGGTCGGCTGCACCGGCGCGATCGACATCCGCCCCTGCGGAACGGCCAGGCCGCCCTTCGCCAGGAGCCAGCCCGCCAGCATCGTCTCGGCCAACGGCACCGGCACGGCGAAACGGCCCGCCAGTCGCATCAGTTCGAAGCCGTCGCTCAGGCCGGCCCCAGATCCTCCGAGTTCCTCGGGGATGCTGGCATGGATCAGCCCGTTCTCGGCGAGTGCCTGCCACAGCCGGTCATTCCACTTGTCGTCTTTGGCGTTGTTGACCGTTTGCGGATCGCACAGGTCGCCGAGGAGCCGCTCGGCCGCCTCTGCAATGAGACTATCGGTGTCCTTCATGACCCTCCTGCTCCCCTTCGTTTCCGCAATGTCACAGGCTCATCGTCGCACGATCCCGGCCCATCGCGCAGGATCCCATATCCTCCGCCAGCTATTTTCACATATGTGAATATCGTCCAGGCTTCTTCGCAGGCTCCGATCCGTGATCCATAGTGGGCCGCGAAGCATGCCCAGCAGCGTCATAAAATCCGCCCGTCGCGTCTTCGAGGTTCTCGAATACTTCGACGACATGCGGCGGCCTGCGAGCCTGCACGACATCGTTTCCCACTTCGGATATCCGCTCTCGAGCGGCTACTCGCTCCTCAAGAGCATCGTGGCAATGGGCTATCTCGACTACGACAAGGCCTCGCGCACGTACATGCCCACGATGCGGGTGGCCACCCTTGGACACTGGGTCCAGGACGCGCTGTTCGGCGACAATCGCATCCTGCCTTTCATGCAGCACCTGAGCGCCGTCACCGGCGAGATGGTCTGCCTCGGCACGCAGAGCGATCTGCTGGCGCAATACATCTACGTCATCTCGTCGAACCGGCCGCTCGACCTGCGACTGCGATCCGGAACCGTGCGACCGCTGGCCGGTTCGGGCCTCGGCTACCTCCTGCTGAGCGCGCGACCGGATGACGAGATCGAGACGCTCCTGCGCCGGATCAATGCCCGCAAGCGCGATCCGAGCCGGCGCATTCCACTCGCCACGCTCATGGAGCAGGTGAACGACGTTCGCCGGCAGGGTTACGTCTTCTCGCGCAACATCATGCCGGGCTTCGGTCTGATCGCCATGCTGCTGCCGGTCCGGCACCATGGCCGCATCCTGGCCATCGGCGTGGGCGGCCGCGTCGACCGGCTGGAAGCGCGGTGCCCCCACATCCTGCGCGAACTGCGCCGGGGCCTCGAATGAAAGACGGAAGGGAACTCCACATGGAATGCCTGGCGACAGGATTTGGATTGATCGAAGGCCCGGTCTGGGATGCGGGTGCTGGCCTCTATTTCAGCGATGCGGCCGCCGGCGGTGTCAACCTGCTCGACCGGGCCGGCAATGTCTCGACGGTCGTACCCAAGCGGCGCGGTGTCGGCGGGATGTCGCTGCACGGCGGAGACGCTCTCGTCGTTGGCGGGCGCGACATCGCCGTCGTCAGGATCGCCGACGGCAAGACGTCGTCGATACTGTCGCTGTCGCAGCTGCCCGGCGCGACCGGCTTCAACGACCTGACGGTCGATGCGATGGGCCGCGTGTATGTCGGATCGCTGACGTTCCGTGTCTTCAGCGGTGATACGCCGACCCCGGGCTTCCTGCACCGGATCGATCTGGACGGCACGATCCATACCGTCGCCGAGGGCATCCTGCTCAGCAACGGCATTGCCTTCTCGGCCGACGGGCGCCTCCTGTACCACGCTGATGCAAGGGCCGATGTCGTGCGCGTCTACGATGTCCACCCGGACGGCGCGCTCGGACCGTGGCGCCCCTTCGCGACCTTCGGCGGCCACGGAACACCCGATGGCATGAAGGTGGCCGTCGACGGATCGGTCTGGGTCGCTGTCGCCCACGCCGGCATCGTGCGCGTGTTCAACGCCGACGGGTCGCATCGCCGCGACATCGAGATCCCGTTGCCGCTCGTCACGAGCCTCTGCTTCGGCGGCGACGACCTTCGGGACCTGTATGTCGTGACCGGATCGAAGGGCGGGCCGTCCGACAGATGCGGTAGCATCTACCGGATCCGCAGCGACGTCTCCGGCGTGCCCATGCATGCCGCCAAGGTTCGGGTTTAGGGGAGAAAAGCATGCCGCACGCGATTCGCATTCATCAGTTCGGTGGTCCTGAAGTGCTTCGCTGGGAAGAGGTCACTGTCAGGCCGCCCCGGCCGCACGAGGTACGTCTGCGCCATACGGCGATCGGCCTGAACTTCGTCGAGGTCTCGCAACGCCGGGGCAACTTCCCCTTCAGACTGCCCGTCATTCCGGGCAACGAAGGCGCAGGCATCGTCGAGGAAGTGGGCGCCGAGGTCACGGGGATAAAGGTCGGCGATCGGGTTGCCTATGCGCCGGTGCCGGGCAGCTACAGCGAGATCCGCGTCATTCCCGCAGAACGCCTGATCCTCATTCCCGATTCGATCGACGACCGGACGGCGGCGGCAATGATGCTGCAAGGCATGACCGCGCAGTATCTCCTGCGGCAGATCCATCGCGTGGGACCGCAGGACGTCGTGCTGGTTCACGCCGCCGCGGGCGGAATGGGCCTGATCCTCTGCCAGTGGGCCAAGTCGCTGGGCGCCCTCGTACTCGGCACGGTCTCGACCGACGAGAAGGCCGCCCTCGCGCGCGATCATGGCTGCGACTATCCGATCATCTATGGACGCGAGGATGTTGTTGCCGAAGTCAGGAAGATCACAGGCGGGGCCATGGCCACGGTCGTGTTCGATGCCGTCGGCAAGGACACATTCGAAGCCTCGCTCGACTCCCTGCGCCGGTTCGGCCACCTGGTTTCGTACGGCAACGCCTCGGGCCCGGTCCCGCCCTTCGATATTTCGATACTTGGAAACAAGGGTTCGCTCACCCTGACCCGCGGCACGCTCGCGACCTACACCGAGACGCGGGCGGGCCTCGAAGAGTGCGCGCGCGACCTTCTCGAGGTGGTGCAATCGGGTGCGGTCAGGATGAAGATCGCGCAGACCTTTCCGCTTCGGAATGCCGAGGAGGCGCACCGGGCCCTGGAGGGCCGCAGGACCGTGGGATCGTCCCTCCTGATGCCGTGAAGGTCAAATTGGCGTAGACATGGCTGGCCGAGAACCTTTCCTGCAGGAACGAAATGAAGAAAGACAGCAGCACCTACTGGAAGAAGTCCCGCGTCGAGCTCCGCGCCGCCGG
The DNA here is from genome assembly GCF_030651995.1 of Reyranella sp. Taxonomy (GTDB): domain Bacteria; phylum Pseudomonadota; class Alphaproteobacteria; order Reyranellales; family Reyranellaceae; genus Reyranella. Next base: position 31,105 of record NZ_JAUSBN010000075.1, on the reverse strand, counting down.
TTTCGAGCCCGACAAGACGGCGAAGACCAGCGCCGTCGTCACCATCGCCAGCGCCTATACCAACGCTCATCGCTGCAACAATCGGGTGCGCACCATCAGCGACCTGCTGGTCGAACTGCTGGCAGAGCGCGGCGGAAACGGCTTGATCGTCGGAGCGCCGGCGGTGTCCGACGCGCTGACTCAAGGAACGCCGACGGCCGGCTACAGCCTGGTGTCGCGTGACGTCGTGGCCGACTGTTTCGAGATCGGCCACTACGCCCATCACGGCGATGCGATGATCGTGATCTCGGGCTGCGACAAGACCGGCGCGGCCGCCCTGATGCCGCTGGCCCGCACCAACGCCTTCGGCCTGGTCCTCTATCCCGGCACCAGCTCGCCCGGCCGTGTGTCGTTCGGCGCATGGGCCTCGAAGGGCAACAATCTCACCATCATGGACTATGTCGAGGGTCGCGCCGCCAACGAGGCCGGCCGAATCTCGGGCGAGGAACTGCTCGAACTCGAAAGCAACGTCATGCCAGGCAGCGGCACCTGCGGGGCGATGTTCACCGCCAACACGATGAGCACGATCGCCGAGGCAATGGGCATGATGCTGCCGCGCGGCGCCTCGCATCCGGCGGATTACAAGGCAGGCAGCGACATCCATGCCGACGTGCGCGCCCAGGCCAGGGCGTCGGTCGACGCGCTCTATCGCCTGATGGAAGCCGGCATCCGCCCGCGCGACATCATGACGGAGAAGGCCTTTGAGAATGCCATCGCGACGGTCTACGCGATGGGTGGATCGACCAACATGTACCTCCATCTGCTGGCGATCGCGCGCGAGGCGCAGGTGCCGATCACCATCGAGCGCATCCAGCAGATCGGCGAGCGCATGCCGCTGATCTGCAATCTGCAGCCGCACGGCCCCTACGCGATGGTGAGCCTGCACGAGATCGGCGGCGTGCCCGTGGTGATGAAGGAGCTGCTGCGCCATGGCTTCCTGCATGGCGACGTGATGACCGTGACGGGCAAGACGCTGGCCGAGAACCTGGCCTCTGTGCCCACGCTCGAGGAGATCGGCCAGCAGGACATCGTGTTGCCTGTGTCGAAGCCGGCGGCGCCCGCGAACAACCATATCAGCGTGCTCAAGGGCAATCTCGCGCCGGAGAGTTGCCTCCTGAAGCTGAGCGGCAAGACCCTGGAGAAGGGCGAGTTCCGCGGCACCGCGCGCGTCTTCGAATCGGAGGCCGACACGATGAAGGCGATTCGCGCCGGCGAGATCGTGCCCGGCAACGTCGTCGTGGTGCGCAATGTCGGGCCCGTCGGCGGCCCCGGCATGCCGGAGATGGTGATGCTTACCATCCAGCTTCAGGGACGCGGGCTGGGCGAGGACGTGGCGCTGATCACCGACGGCCGCTTCTCCGGCGTCAGCCACGGCATCCTGATCGGTCACATCTCGCCGGAAGCGGCGCGTGGCGGCCCGATTGCGGCGGTGCGCGACGGCGACACGATCGTCATCGACCCGGGCGCCCGAACGCTGAACCTCGAAATCTCCGACGACGAGCTGGCCCGCCGCATGGCCGACTGGCGCCCGCCCGATCCGGCCGACCGTCCGCGCCCGGGCTCCGTGCACGACAAGTACACGAAGCTGGTGTCGTCCGCGCATTATGGCTGCGTCGTCTAGAAAATCCCCGTCATGACGCCGCAGCCGAGAACTTCATGCGGCTCTTCATCAGCGGTTGGATGCGCTGGCCGAACTGTTCGATGCCGATGATGAAGTCGTCGAAGGTCAGCATCACGCCGGCCAGCCCGTCGATCTCCGCCATCTCGTCGAGCAGACGGGCGACCGTGGCGTAGGAGCCGATCAGGCGCGAGCCGTTGTTGGGCAGCGGTTCGCGGCGGCGGATGCGGCCCGCGGTCGAGTTCTCGGCGGCGAACTTGTCGGAGGCGGCCTGATCGGAACGCCAGCCGATGGCGTCGAGGTCGACGCCCGCCTTGTAGTGATCCCACTTGGCCATCGCGGCTTCGTCGGTCTCGTCGGCGATGATCATGGTGAGGGCCAGCGCCTTCACGTCGCGCCCGGCGGCGGCGCAAGCGGACTTCAGGCGACCCACCGCCTCGGCGCAGTCGCGCGGATCGTTGGCCTCGCCCTGCCCGCTGCAGAAATTGTAGGTGCAGTGGCGGGCGGCGAAGCTCATGCCGGCATCGCTGGTGCCGGCGGAGATCAGCCTGATCGGACGCGACGGCCGGGGCGACAGCCGGCAGTCGTTCATCGTGAAGTAGCTGCCCTTGAAGTCGGACCGGCCCTTCTCCCAGAGCTCTTTCATCACCGTGACGTACTCGGTGACCATGTCGTAGCGGTGCTTGAAATGCTCCTCGCCCGGCCACAGGCCCATCTGGTCGTATTCGGCCTTCTGCCAGCCGGTGACGAGGTTCACGCCGAAGCGCCCGCGCGAGATGCTGTCGATCGTCACCGCCATGCGCGCGGTGATCGCGGGCGGCAGGGTCAACACGGCGACGGTGGCGATCAGATCGATGCGCGTCGTCACCGCCGCCAGGCCCGCCATCAGGGTGAAGGAATCGAGATTGTCGTCCCAGTGGCGCGACGTGCCGCCGAAGCCGCGCAGCTTGATCATCGACATGGCGAAGTCGAAGCCGTAGCGCTCGGCGCGCTGCACGACCTCGCGGTTGAGGTCGAAACTCGGCGTGTATTGCGGCGAGGTCGACGAGATCAGCCAGCCATTGTTGCCGATGGGAATGAAGACACCGATTTCCATCCTGCACCTGCCCTTGCTGCGGGACAGGCAGCAAGCGGCATGCCAGCCGCGGCGCGCAGGCTTTGGGCGTTTCCGGTCCCGAATGGCACAGAATCTGCTGACTCGACCTGTATAGACAGGCTACAGGCAAGGTATGCATCCAGACCCCAAACCCCAGGAAACGGACGACTCCGCGGAGCGTTATCGCCAGGATGGCGTCCTCCTGCTGCGCGGCGTCTTCGATGCCTGGGTCGAGCCGCTGCGCGCCGGCGTCGACGCGCTGATGGCCAATCCCAGCCCGCTGGAGCGGACGGTCCGGCCGGCCGACGGGACGGCGCCCTTCTTCCAGGATCTGTGCAACTGGCAGCGCATCCCGGAATTCGAGGCCTTCGTCTGGAAGTCGCCCGCCGCCGAGATCGCCGCCCGCCTCATGGGGTCGCGCACGGCCCGCTTCTTCCATGACCATGTGCTCGTGAAACAGCCTGGCGGCAGCACGGTCACGCCCTGGCACCAGGACCAGCCCTATTACTGTGTCGAGGGCCGGCAGAGCGTCAGCTTCTGGATTCCACTCGATCCCGTGCCGCGCGATGTCGTGATGGAATGCATCAAGGGCTCGCACGGCTGGGGCAAGGGCTTCCGGCCGATGCGCTTCGACGGTACGCGGCTCTACGCCAATGACGATTTCGAGGTGATGCCCGATATCGAGGCGATGCGCCCCACGCTCGACATTGCGGGCTGGGACATGCAGCCGGGCGACGCCATCGCCTTCAATTTCCGCACGGTCCACGGCGCGCCGGGCAACCAGTCGCCGCGCGCGCGCCGCGTCTTCTCGGCACGCTGGGTCGGCGACGATGCGGTCTTCGTCCAGCGGGCCGGCAGGACTTCTCCGCCCTTCCCCGATCTCGGGTTGCACGACGGCGATCCGCTCGATGTCCCGATCTTTCCCGTCATCTATCGTTCGTAGCAGTCACCTCAAACGGAGTTATTCAATGGCCAGGTTCACAGCATTTGCCGCCGTCGTGGCGGCCGCCGCCGTCGCGGGCGGCGCAACGGTCGCCCAGGCACAGGACACCAAGGTCGCCATCGGCATTTCCGGCTGGACCGGCTTCGCGCCGCTCACGCTGGCCAAGGAGGCCGGCATCTACAAGGCCAACGGCCTCGACGTCACGATCAAGAAGATCCCGCAGAAGGACCGCCACCTCGCGATCGCCTCGGGCGACCTGCAGTGCGCCGCCACCACGGTCGAGACCTGGATCGTGTGGAATACCAACGGCATCGCCACCACCCAGCTGTTCAAGATGGACCAGGGCATGGGCTCGGACGGCATCGTCGCCCGCAACAGCATCACCAAGGTCGCCGACCTCAAGGGCAAGACCGTCGCCGCCTCGGCGCCGGGCACCAACCCGCACTTCACCCTGGCCTGGATCATGAAGAAGAACGGCATGTCGCTGAAGGACGTGAAGCTCGTGACGCTGGAACCGGCGCCGGCCGCCAACGCCTTCGTCACCGGCAAGGACCTCGACGCCGCCGTCACCTACGAGCCCTATCTCAGTCTGGTGCGCGACAAGCCCGAGACCGGCAAGCTGATCGCCGACTCGCTGCAGTACCCGATGGTGTTCGACTCCTTCGGCTGCACGCCGAAGTTCATCAAGGAGAACCCGAAGGCCGTGAAGGCACTCGTCGACAGCTACTTCCAGGCCCTCGACATGATCGAGAAGGACAGGCAGAAGGCCTTCACGATCATGGGCGCCGACGTCAAGCAGACGGCCGAGCAGTTCGAGAAGTCGCAGTCCAAGATCAAGTGGGCCGACCGCGAAGCCAACAAGAAGTTCTTCAACGGCGAGATCCAGGCCTTCAACAAGGAAGCCGCCGAGCTGCTGCTCGAGATCGGCGTGATCAAGAGCAAGCCCGAGAACATCGATACGCTCTTCGACACGACGTACATCAAGTAGCGATTCATCCTCCGCCCCATCATCGGATAGGGCTAACGCGTATGAGTCAAAGGTCCTTCGCTACGCTCAGGATGACACCGGGTTTTCGGTTCGGCGCACTGCGCTGATCTCAACAACAGTGTCATCCCGAACGAAGTGAGGGACCTTTCTCTGCCTCTCAACAGAAGAGGCAGAAAGATATCGAGTAGATGCACATGAAACTGCTGGTCCCCGTCAGACGGGAAAGTCGCATCGTCCTGGGCGTGGCGTTCTTCATCGTCTTCGTCGCGCTCTGGTCCTTCCTGAGCATGAGCGGAGCGGTGCCGCGGCACTTCCTCGCCACGCCGTGGCAGACGGTGGCCTCGGGCTGGAACCTGTTCGCCACCCAGGGCTTCACTCACGACGTCGGCATGACCATCTGGCGCGTCGTCGGCGGCTTCCTGCTGGCCGCCATCATCGCCGTGCCGCTCGGCATCGCCATGGGCGTCTACAAGCCGATCGAGGCCTTCTTCGAGCCCTTCGTCTCCTTCGCGCGCTACCTGCCGGCCTCGGCCTTCATCCCGCTGCTGATCCTCTGGGTCGGCATCGGCGAGGCGCAGAAGCTCACCGTCATCTTCATCGGCTGCTTCTTCCAGCTCACCCTCATGATCACCATCATCGTGAGCGGCACCCGCCGCGACCTTGTAGAGGCCGCCTATACGCTGGGCTGCAAGGATACCGGCGTGATCCGCCGGGTCGTCCTGCCGGGCGCCGCGCCCGACATCGCCGAGGCGCTGCGTCAGGTGCTGGGTCTGGGCTGGACCTACATCATCGTCGCCGAGCTGATCGGCGCCTCGTCGGGCATCGGCCACATGATCACCGACAGCCAGGCGCTGATGGCGACCGACCACATCATCGCGGGCATCGTGGTGATCGGCCTGGTCGGCCTGCTCTCGGACCTGGCTTTCAAGAAGGTGAACCAGCACCTCTTCTCGTGGAGCCTGCTGCGATGAGCCGACTGTCGATCCGCGACGTCTCCAAGACCTTTCCCGGCCACAGGCGCAATGCGCCGACGACGCAGGCGCTGCTGCCGATCGGCCTCGAGGTCGGCGACAACGACTTCATCACCGTGCTGGGTCCCTCCGGCTGCGGCAAGTCCACCCTGCTGCGCCTGGTCGCCGGTCTCGAGACTCCGACGACAGGCGAAATCCGGCTCGATGGCACCAGGATCGTGGGCGCCGGCGCCGACCGCGGCGTGGTGTTCCAGAGCTATACGCTCTTCCCCTGGCTCAACGTCCGCCAGAACATCTGCTTCGGCCTGCGCGAAAAGGGCATGAAGCTCTCCGAGCAGCGCGAGATCAGCGACAGGTTCATTGCCCAGGTGGGCCTGCGCGGCTTCGAGGATCATTTTCCCAAGCAGCTCTCGGGCGGCATGCAACAGAGGGTGGCGATCGCCCGCGCGCTGGCCAACGACCCGAAGATCCTGCTGCTCGACGAGCCGTTCGGCGCGCTCGACAACCAGACGCGCGTCCTGATGCAGGAGCTCCTGCTCGGCATCTGGGAGCAGGCGCAGAAGACGGTGATGTTCATCACCCATGACATCGACGAGGCCATCTTCATGGCCAGCCGCGTCGTCGTGTTCAGCGCCCGCCCGGGTCGCATCAAGGCCGAGATCGAGGTCGGGTTTCCTCACCCGAGGCACTACACGATCAAGACTTCGCCCGAGTTCATGGCGCTCAAGGCCCGTCTCACCGAGGAGATCCGGGTCGAAGCCATTGCTGCAGCGCACTGAGGGGCCCATGGAACCGACCGCGCTCTACCAGCAGGTCGAAGACTATATCGTGCGCCACATCCAGGACGGCTCGTGGCCGCCCGGCCACCGGCTGCCCTCGGAGCACGAACTGGTGAGCCGCTTCGGCATGTCGCGCATGACGGTGAACCGGGCGCTGCGCGATCTCGTCCAGCAGGGCCGAATCGTGCGGGTCGCCGGCGTCGGCAGCTTCGTCGCCGAGGACAAGCCGCAATCGACCCTGCTGCACATCGCCAGCATCGCCCGCGAGGTTCGGCAGCGTGGTCACGACTATCGTTGTGCCCTGCTCTCGGCGGAACGCGTGGCGGCGCCCGGCGACATCGCCGCCTGGCTCGGCCTGCGATCGGGTCAGTCCGTCTTCCATACGGTGTGCCTTCATCTCGAGAACGAGGTGCCGGTCCAGTTCGAGGACCGCTACGTCAATCCGCAGGTCGTGCCGGACTTCCTCGACCAGGATTTCGGCGTCGTGCCGCCGGGGGAGTATCTCGTGCAGAACGTGCCGTTCGACGAGATCGAGCATGTCGTGGATGCCGTGCTGCCCACATCCGAACAGGCCCGCCGACTTCAGATCGATGCTTCGGAGCCCTGCCTGATGCTGACCCGGAGAACCTGGACGCGCACGAAGCCGGTCACGATGGTGCGCTGCCTGCACCCGTCATCGCGGTACAGGTTGGGCTGCCGCTTTGATGCGGTGGGAAATCAGAGATTCGACTGAGAGCCGTTGGCGGCCGTGAGAGCGGCCCAGGCCCGCGATGCCTGTTGCGCCCATAGCGCCCGCTTCATCTCGGCTTCGAGCCGCGCGCGGGCGGCCTTGTCCGCCGCTTCGGCCAGTTCTTCGGGACGGAGATCATCGCGGGGCATATCGGACAAATGCCGGCGCCGCGAAAAAGTTGCATTACATGATCATGTCGGCGTGAGTTTCATCCCGGGTGGCGGCACGGCGGCTTCCGGATCGACGGCGCGGATCACGTAAGCGTGGGCCTCGGGCGCGTACTTCGCCCAGAGGCGGGCCAGTTCGGCGATGGGCTGCTCATGATCGTCGACACGCAGATCTGCATAGGGAAAGGACTCGCGGTCGACCACGATCAGGGCGGCCGAGGTCACCGGCTGGTACTCGCCGCCGGCCGCTTCACCGGCCGCGAGCGCATCGAGCAGGCGGCATGCCAGCGGCCGCTCGGGTGAGGCTTCGAAGGCGCTCACCATCGCCTGCGGTAGCGCCACGGAGCGCACGATGTTGGCGATCGATGCGCAATCCCTCCCCTGCGCCTCGCCACGCTCGGCCCGGACGTTGGCGCCCGAATAGACGGCGGTGCGGCCGGCCGCATCGATCAGGGCCAGCTGCCGCCAGTGCCGGTGCGGCGTCGCCGCCACCACCGCCTGCATCGCTTCGGGAGCGGAAAAGCCGTGCGCCAGCAAGTCGAGCGCCAGGGGACCGAGCCGCGGGTCGGTACGATGCTGGGTGAGGGCCGCCCCGATCCCGGCTCTGGCATGCGAGCAGCGCGACCCGACCGAGATCGACGAGGTGGTGACGACCGCACCCAGCATCCCGGTCCGGGCGCAGCGTCCGACGAGCGAGAAAGTCATGCCGGCGTCCTTTTGTTCATCTCCCCTCGTCTTCTACCGCCGCTCGCGGAAGAAGACGCGCAGCAGGTCGGCGGCTTCGCTTTCCCCGACGCCGGGATAGAGCTCCGGCCGGTGGTGGCAGGTCGGCTGGTCGAAGATGCGCGGGCCCTGCTCGATGCCGCCGCCCTTGGGATCGGCCGCGCCCCAATAGACCCGCCGCAGCCGTGCGAAGGAAATCGCCTGGGCGCACATCGGGCACGGCTCCAGGGTGACATAGAGGTCGCACCCGACCAGCCGCGGCGAGCCCAGCGCAGCGGCGGCGGCGCGGATCGCCAGCAGCTCGGCATGGGCGGTCGGGTCCTTCAGCTCCTCGGTGCGGTTGCCGGCCTCCGCCAGCACCACGCCACCAGGGCCTACGATCACGCAGCCGATCGGCACCTCGCCGCGCGCGCCGGCGGCGCGGGCGGCGGCAAGGGCTCTCTCCATGGGCGTCGGCTTGGCTCGATTCGGCATGACGGCCGCACTATAGCGCGCGGCTGCCCACGCGCGTATCTTGGCCCGCATGCCCCGTCCCCTGATCGGAGTCACCCTGGATGCTGAAAAGCCAGGCGGATACTCCAAGTTTCCCTGGTATGCGCTGCGCCAGAACTACCTCGACGCGATCGACGCGGCGGGTGGTCTGGCCATTGCGCTGCCGCACGAGCCCGACCGGGTCGCCGACTATCTGGAGCGCATCGACGCGCTGGTGGTGACCGGCGGCGCCTTCGACGTCGACCCCTCCTATTATGGCGGCGGGGAGCGGCATTCGACGGTGGTCACCAAGGACCGCCGAACCGCCTTCGAGTTCGGCGTGACCAAGGGTGCGCTGGCACAGAACAAGCCGGTGCTGGGCATCTGCGGCGGCCAGCAGCTCCTGCATGTCGTGCTGGGCGGCAAGCTGATCCAGCACATTCCCGATGCCATCGAGGATGCGCTGGCGCACGAGCAGCCCAACCCGCGCAACGAGCCCGGACATATCGTGAGGGTGGCCAAGGGCACGCAGCTGCACGGCATCGTCGGCGCCGAGGAGCTGCAGGTGAACAGCGCCCATCACCAGGCCGCGGCCGATTCGCCGGAAGGCATCGTGGTGAACGCCACCGCGCCGGACGGCGTGATCGAGGGCATCGAGGCGCCGGCCTACCGCTTCTGCATCGGCGTACAGTGGCATCCTGAATTCTTGATCTCCGAAGGCGACGCGAAATTGTTCCGCGCCTTCCTGGGAGCGGCGGGGACAAAGTGAACGAACAACCCGTCAAGGAAGGCGAGCGCATCGCCAAGCGCCTGGCGCGTGCGGGCCTGTGCTCGCGCCGCGATGCCGAACGCTGGATCGAGGAAGGCCGGGTCAAGGTCGACGGCAAGGTGCTGGAGACTCCGGCCTGCGTCGTCACCGACAGGAGCGTCATCGAGGTCGACGGCAAGCCGTTGCCCACCGCCGACCGGGCGCGCATGTGGCGCTATCACAAGCCGCCGAGCGAGATGGTGACGGCGCGCGATCCCGAGGGAAGGCGCACCATCTTCGAATCGCTGCCCAAGGGCATGCCGCGCGTGGTCACGATCGGCCGCCTCGACTACATGTCGGAAGGGCTGCTGCTGCTCACCAATGATGGCGGGCTCGCACGCCAGCTCGAACTGCCGGCCAACGGCTGGACGCGCCGCTATCGCGCCCGCGTGCACGGCGGCGTCGACGAGGCGAAGCTCGCCGAACTCGCCAACGGAATCACCATCGAAGGCGTGCGCTACGGCCCCATCCAGGCGAGCCTCGACCGCCAGCAGCGCTCCAATGCCTGGATCGACATCTCGCTGGCCGAGGGCAAGAACCGCGAGGTGCGGCGCGTGCTGGCCCATCTCGACCTGCCGGTGGTGCGCCTGATCCGCGTCGCCTTCGGGCCCTTCCATCTCGGCGAACTGGAGCGCGGCCATGTCGACGAGATTCCGCCGCAGGCGCTCGAGAACCTGCTGGGCGTGAAGCGGCCGCCGCGCAAGGAAGGCTGGGCCAAGCCCAAACACAAGCCTGCCCCGCCCCACGCCAAGCGCCGGCGGCACTGATGATCCGCATCATCGGTGGCAAGCATCGCGGCCGCATGCTCGAAACGCCGGAGGGCGATGCGACGCGGCCTACCGCCAATCGCGCCCGCGAGTCCCTGTTCAACATTCTGGTCCATGCACGCTGGCGCGAGGACGAGGACGGCGGCACCTCGCCACTGATCGAGGCGCGCGTGCTCGACGCCTATGCCGGCTCCGGTGCGCTGGGCCTCGAGGCGCTGTCGCGCGGGGCGGCCCATGTCACCTTCCTCGACAACGAGGCCACCGCGGTCAAGGCGATCGGCGAGAACCTGCGCAAGCTGGGCGAAGCCGGCGCGGCCAAGGTCGTGCGTGCCGATGCGACGCGGCCGCCACCGTCGCGCGAACCCTGCGATCTGGTCTTCCTCGACCCGCCCTATCGCTCGGGCCAGGCGCCCGCGGCGATCACCGCCCTAGCCGACGCCGGCTGGATGACGCCGGGCTGCATCGTCACGGTCGAGCTCGCCCACAACGAGGATCTGTTGCCGCCGGATGGCTTCGAGGCGATCGACGAACGCCGCTACGGCGCCGCCAAGATCGTGATTCTGAAGCGGACGGCATGAGACTCACCGCGCCGCTCTACATGCTGCGGCATGGCGAGACCGCCTGGAACACCGAACGGCGCATGCAGGGCAGCAAGAACTCCGACCTCACCGCGCGCGGCCGCGTCCAGGCGCTGGCGATGGGCCGCACGCTCCGGCGCGAACTCGACCGCGAGCCCGGGCCGACGGTCTTCCTGCGCAGTCCGCTGGGACGCACGCGGGAGACCTCGGACATCATCGGCCAGGAGCTGGGGCTTGCCTCGTCCGACTGGCGCGAGGACATCAGGCTGGCGGAACTTTCCTACGGCACGTGGGAAGGATTCTCGTGGGCCGAGATCGAGATCACGCATCCCACGGCGCTCGCCGACTGGCGCGCCGATCCGCACGGCTACTGCCCCCCGGGCGGCGAGACGCATATCGACCTTCGCCGCCGCTGCGAAGCGGTGCTGACCGAAATCGCGGCGTCCGGGGTGCGCACCGTCGTGGTGAGTCATGGCGTCAGCGGCGCCGTCGTTCGCGGCCTCAACCTCGGACTCGATGCACGCGCCATGTTCGTTCTGGAGAAGCCGCAGGACGCCTTCTTTCGCCTGCTCGCCGGAAGCGAGGAACGCATCACCTGCGACCTGTGATGGGAACAGGGCGCCGGCTATAAGCGCCGGCATGAACGAGGCAGCACCAACGAAGACGACGAGCTGGAGGATGTGGGCCGAGGAAGCCCGCGCCACGCTTCTCCTCGCCTGGCCGCTCATCCTCACCAATCTCGCGCAGACCCTGATGACCGCGACCGACGTGGTGATGATGGGCTGGCTCGGCCCCGATGCGCTGGCCGCCGGCGCGCTGGGCTCCAACCTGTACTTCGCGACGATGATCTTCGGGCTCGGCCTCACCACCGCGACGGCGCCGATGATCGCGCGCGAACTCGGGCGCAAGGGCCATTCGGTGCGCGACGTGCGCCGCACCGTGCGCCAGGGCATGTGGATGGCGCTGGGCGTCACGTTTCCGATCTGGATCGTGTTGTGGCAGAGCGAGGCGATCCTGCTTCTGCTGGGCCAGGAGCCGGCGCTTGCGAAATCTGCGGCCGAGTACGTCCGCGCGCTGCAATGGTCGCTGCTGCCGTTCTTCTTCTTCCTCGTGCTGCGGTCGTTCGTGTCGGCGCTGGAACGGCCCCTGTGGGCGCTCGCGGCCGGCGTGGCAGGGGTCGTCGCGAATGCCGCGATGACATGGTGCCTGATCTTCGGCCATCTGGGCTTTCCGCGTCTCGGCCTGGTGGGCGCCGGCGTTGCCACGACCCTCGCCGACACGCTGATGTTCGTGCTGCTCGCGGCCGTCATCCTCACCGACCGGAAGTTCCGCCGCTATCACCTGTTCGGCCGCTTCTGGCGTGCCGACTGGCCGCGCTTCCGCGAACTGTGGCATCTCGGCCTGCCGATCGGCGCGACCCTGGTGTTCGAGGTCGCCGTCTTCAATGGCGCGACGTTCCTGATGGGGCTGATCGGCGCCGCGGCGCTGGCGGCGCACGCGGTCTCCATGCAGCTCGCCTCGCTCTCCTTCATGGTCCCGCTCGGCCTCGCCCAGGCCGCGACCGTGCGGGTGGGACGCGCCTTCGGCGCGCACGACGGGGCGGCCGTCCGCCGCGCCGGCTGGACCGCCTACGCGATGGGCGTCGGCTTCATGGCCCTGACCGGCCTCGTGATGATCCTGGCGCCACGCCCCCTCGTCGGCCTGTTCCTCGATCTCGACACGCCGGCCAATGCCCCGGTCATCGAACTCGCCGTAAGCTTCCTGATCGTCGCCGCGTTGTTCCAGGTGGCGGATGGCGGCCAGGCAGTGGCGGCCGGCATGCTGCGCGGCCTTCACGATACGCGCGTGCCCATGGTCTATGCCGGCATCGGCTACTGGGGTATCGGCCTGCTGCTTGGCGTGACGCTTGCCTTCTGGGCGGGGATGGACGGCTTCGGCCTGTGGATCGGCCTGGCCACCGGCCTCACCGTCGTGGCGCTGCTGCTGCTCGTCCGCTGGCTGCGACGCGAACGGCTGGGCCTGATGGCGCCGGGCCGCTGACGCCCGCGGACGCACGCCTCAGGTCAGATCGACGTCGTAGCGAATATAGTCCGTGAGCGTCGACATGCGATCATAGAGGCGGCGGGCAGGTGCGTTGTCGGCTTCGGTGTGCCAGTAGAGCCGCCGCCAGCCGTGCGCCCGACCGCGCTCGATCAGCGCTTCGATGAGGCGGCGCCCGACCCCGGTGCCGCGCGCGGCGGGCTCGACCCACAGATCCTCCAGATAGCAGACCGTGCGGCTGGTGAAGGTGTGAGGATGCAGCACGTAGTGGGCAAAACCGAGCAGGTCCCGATCGTTCGCCGCCGCGGAAACGAGCGCACACACGGGGTGGTCGGGATGCAGGATTCGACGCCACAGCTCGCCGACCTCGGCGTCGCCCATCGTCGCGCCGTGATGAATGTAGTTGGCGGTCCACATACGGCCCCACGCGGAGCGGTCGGACGGCTCCGCGTCGCGCACGATGAGCCCGGACATCGCGCCGCTCTAACGTGAGAGCCGCGCCGTACGGCGGCAGCCGCTGGTCTCGCTGACGACCAGGCTCTGGCCATCGCCGCGGGCAGTGAGCTGCATGCGCTGGTGAGTGGGGCCCTTCACCGAGGCGAGGCTCAGGAGATTGAACGGCACGCCCACCTTGGCCACGCCGTGGATCTGCCACAGGCCAGGGCCCGGCGGCGGCGGTGCCGACTTGTTGGGATTGGGCACCGGGCCGCGCGCCGTGGTGTCGTACGCCGAGCCGTCGACGAAGCCCGATTCGATGGTGAGCAGGTAGTCGAGCGGCGCGTTGCACGAGCCGCCATCGCTGGTGCCGCGCCACGTACCGTCGAGCGGCGAGGCCGGCGCGGGTGTCGGTATGGTGCCGGGCGGCACGGCAGAGGGCGGCGCGGGCGCGCGGGTCTGCGCCGCTGCGCCGGAGGCGGCGACACAGGCGATCAGGAGCAGCGAGAGAAACTTCTTCATCGTCTTCCGAACAGCCGCTCGATGTCGGCCAGCTTGAGTTCGACGTAGGTCGGCCGGCCATGATTGCACTGGCCGGAATGCGGTGTCGCTTCCATCTGGCGCAGCAGCGCGTTCATTTCCTCCACGGTCAAGCGGCGGCCGGCCCGCACCGAGGTGTGGCAGGCGAGCGTACCGCAGACTTCCTCGACCTTCTCCTTGAGCGACAGATGATCGCCCATCTCGGAAAGCTCGTCGGCCAGGTCGCGCACCAGTCCCTGGATGTCGACTTCGCCCAGGACGGCGGGCGTCTCGCGCACCACCACCGCGCCCAAGCCAAACGGCTCCAGCACGAGGCCCATGTCGGCCAGTTCGGCGGCGCGTTGCGTGAGGCGCCGCGCGCCATCCTCGCCGATCTCGACGACTTCCGGCAGCAGCAGTGCCTGCCGCTTCACGCCCTCGGCCTCGAGCTGGGTCTTCAGCCGCTCGTGCACCAGCCGCTCGTGGGCGGCATGCTGGTCGACGATCACCACGCCCTGGTCGGTCTGGGCGACGATGTAGGTCTCGTGGAGTTGGGCACGCGCCACGCCGAGCGGATAGTTGCCGGGGGCGATGTTGGCAGACTGCTGCTCGACCCGCGCCGACAATCCATCGAGCGGCGCCATGAACTGCATCGCCGCCTCGGCAAGCCCGCGCGGCACAGACGAGTAGCCGCTGGCACCGTTGCCGTAGCTACGGCCCATCGGTAGCGGCGTCGCGAACCCCGTATGCGGACGGAAGGCGCCGAGCGCGGCATCGGACACCGTCGTACTGGCGCGATGGCCCGCCGCCGACAGCGCCGTGCGCAGCGCGCCCACGATCATGCCGCGCACGATGCCGGCGTCGCGGAAGCGAACCTCGGTCTTGGCCGGGTGAACGTTGACGTCGACCATCTCGGTCGGCGCTTCGAGGAACAGCGCCACCATCGGATGGCGGTCGCGCGCCAGGAAATCCTGGTAGGCACCGCGCACCGCGCCCGCCAGCAGCTTGTCGCGCACCGGACGGCCGTTGACGAACAGATACTGGTGCTGGCCGGTCGGCCGGTTGAGGGTCGGCAGGCCGGCGAACCCGGTGAGGCGAAAGCCTTCGCGGTTGACGTCGATCGCGACGGCATTGTCGGCGAACTCGCGCCCCATGATCGCGGCCAGCCGTTCCAGCCGCGCCGCATCCGCCGACAGGAGCGAGCCGCTGGCGGCGGCAAGGTCGATCAGCGCACGCTCCTCGCTCTCCAGCCGGAAGGCGACCTCGGGATGGGCCATGGCGAGCCGGCGCATCGCGTCGGCGACATGGCCCGACTCGGTGCGTGGCTCCTTCAGGAACTTGAGCCGCGCCGGCGTCGCGAAGAACAGCTCGCGCACTTCCACACGCGTGCCCTGCGGGTGCGCGGCGGGCCGTGGCTCGCCCTTGGCGCCGCCGTCGATCTCGAGACTCCAGGCGGTATCGGCGCCGGCCGGGCGCGAGGTGATCGTGAAGCGGCTGACCGAGGCGATCGAAGGCAGCGCCTCGCCGCGAAACCCCAGCGTGCGAATGTCGGTCAGGTCATCGTCGGGCAGCTTGGAGGTGCAGTGGCGCTCGACCGCGAGACGGAGTTCGTCGGCCGACATGCCCACACCGTCATCGACCACCGAGATGAAGGTGCGGCCGCCCTCCTTCAGGGTCACCGCGATACGCCGCGCGCCGGCATCCAGCGCGTTCTCGACCAGCTCCTTCACGGCGCTCGCCGGACGCTCGACGACCTCGCCGGCGGCAATGCGGTTGACGAGCGTCGAGGGCAGGCGACGCAGGGTTCGGAGGGCGCTCATGGCGCCGTCATTTTAGGGCGTTTCCGCTTCAAGTTCACACACCATCCTCATCCTGAGGAGCACGCCAAAGGCGTGCGTCTCGAAGGATGGGCACCAACGTGGTGCGGGTACCCACCCTTCGAGACGCGGCCCTGCGGGCCGCTCCTCAGGGTGAGGTCATTGCTGGAAAGCGATCTGATTCGTTCTGAACGCGGACAGTCTAGGGCCGATAGCCTGTGGAAGATAGGCGGGCGGCAAGATACTGGCGGGTCAGGATCTTGCCCTCCTCTACTGCCGGCTGGTCGAAGGCATCGACTCCCAGCAGGTGGGCGGCAAACATCGTTTCCAGCATGTAGTGCATCATCAAGGCGCCCATCACCCTCTCGTCGAGTGTGGCGATCCGCACGATGCGCGTCGGCCGGGCGTTCTTGACCAGGGTCACGGCCGTGGCTTCGGCCTCGGCCAGCAGGAGGTCGCCCAGCGACTGGTTCTCGAGATAGGCCAACGACTTGTCGCCCCCGAGCGACGCCGGCGCGATCGGCTTGCCCTTGCCGGCGGTGTCGAGGATCAGCACGGTGAACATCTTGTCCGCCGGGCCGCCGAGATAGAGCTGGAGCTGGCTGTGCTGGTCGACGGTACCCATGGCGCGCACCGGCGTCGTGCCGTTGCCGCCCTTGCCCAGGCTCTCGGCCCAGAGCTGGCGATACCAGAAGCCGAAATAGCCCAGCCGGTCGCAATAGGGCATCAGCACCGTGGTGCCGATGCCGCGCTCCCGGGCGAGCCCGACCGAGAGCGCCGCGCCGACGGCCGGCGGAAGAGCGCCGGCATCGCTGGCCTGCAGGACCGGATCGAGCACGCTCGCCGCGCCCTCGCGCACCGCGCCGACATCGAGGCCGGCGATCATGGCGGGCAGCAGGCCGACCAGCGACAGGACGGAGAAGCGGCCGCCGACCCTGGGATCGTGATCGAGGATCGGGCAGCCGATGCGGGCGGCCAGGCGGCCCAGCGCATTGTCGCTGGGCTCGGTGATGGCGATGACATGCTCGGCGAGTTTGTCCTTGCCGACCTTGGCCTCGAATTCGGGCAGCAGCGTCAGGAACTGGGTCAGCGTCTCGGCCGTGGTGCCGGACTTGGAGATGACGATCAGGCCAGTGCGCGCCAGCGGCAGACGCGCCGCCAGCTCGGTGAACGTCGCAGGATCGACATTGTCCATGAACCACAGTTTCGGCCGTCCGCTCTGGGGCCCGAACCCCTGGTCCTTCAGCGCGACGAGAGTCTGGCCACCGAGGCTCGAGCCGCCGGTGCCGAGCACGATCACATGCTCGAACCCCGCGAAGCGCTCGGCATGCGGCTTCAGCAGCGCCAGGTCGTCGCGCGCGCCCGGCAGGCTGAGCAGCGGCAGGGTGCCGTCGGCCTTCCATTGCCGGAACTTGTCGAGCGCCTTGCTGGCGTGCGCGAGTTCGCGGTCGAGCGCGGCGCGAGGCAGTCCCTGCTTGCCGACCTTGCTTTCCAGCGCGTCGTCGATCACGTGGCTGTAGAACATGGGGAAACGACTCTCCTCAGGGTACCTGTGTGACGCCGACCGGCTTGCCGACCACCACGGTGGTCAACGCCTCGTCGCGCAGGAGGTGCCGCGCGACCTTGCGAACGTCGTCGAGCGTAACCGCGGCGATCAGCGCCGCGCGCCGCGTCAGGTGATCGGGCGACAGTCCGTCAATCTGCATGGAATGCAGCAGCCCCGCGATCGAGCCCGACGAATCGAGCGAGAGCGCCAGCGCGCCCGTCAGGTAGGTCTTCGCGTCGGTCAACTCGGCCTCGGTGACGCCTTCGGTGCGCATCCGTCCCATCTCGGCACGGATCACCTCGATCGCCTCGCCGATGCGCTCGTTGGCGCTGCCGGTGGACATCAACAGCAGCGCGGCACGCTTGTAGGTGCGCAGGCCACTCGACACGCTGTAGGCGAGGCCGCGCTTCTCGCGCACCTCATTGAACAGCCGCGACTGCTGGCCGCCGCCGCCCAGCACGTGGTTCATCACCAGCGCGGCATACCAGTCGGGATCGTCGCGCGGGATACCGGGAACGGCCATCAGCGCCGAGCTCTGCGGTACCGGACGTTCGACGACCACGACACGAGGCTTGGTCGGCGGCACCCACTGCTGCGGAAGCGACGGCAGCGTGCCCGTGGGCAGGAGCCCGAAGGAGTGATCGAGCTGGCGCGCCAGCTCGGCCTCGCCGATATCGCCGACCGCGGCCACGATCAGGCCGTTGCGCAACAACAGCTCCGCCGCCCGCTTCTTCAGGAGTTCCGGCGTCGCGGCGGCGAGCCCCTCGGGCGTGCCGTCGGGATCGGCGGCATAGGCATGGCCGGCGAACAGCGTCTCCATCAGCGTCCGGCCCGCCACCGAGCCGGGACGCTGGGCGGCCTGGTTGATGCTCGCGATGGTCTGCGCCCGGCGCTGCGCCACCATGTCGGGATCGAAGCGCGGCTCGGTAAGGGCCAGCCGCAGCAGCTCGAAGCCCTCCTCGCGGTTGGCGGACAGGACGCGCAGCGATCCGTTGAGCCGGTCGAGCGAGGCATTGAAGCCTAGCGAGGCGGCGGCATTCTCCTGGCGTTGGCGGAAAGCCTGCGCATTCATCGAACCCGCGCCGTCGGTCAGCAGGCCCGCCATCAGGTCGGTGATGCCGGCCTGCCCGGCCGGATCGGTGGCGGTGCCGCCGGAGAACGAAAAGGAGAGCGCCACCACGGGCGTGCTCTTGTCCTCGACCAGCCAGGCCTTGATGCCGAGCGGCGTCGTGATTTCCCTGATCTCGATCGCGCCCGCCACGGCGGGCAGCAACACGAACAGACTGGCGAGCGCGGCCGCGAGCGCGCGAAGGGGCTTCATCCGCCCCTCGCCGCCGGGGTCAGGAGTGCGGTAACGGCGCCGTTGTCGCGCCAGACATGCCGGGCTGCGGCCACGACCTCGTCCCGCGTGACGGTGGAAATGCGCTGCGGCCAGGCATCGACATCGGCCACGGTGCTGCCGGTGCTGAGCGCGGTGCCGTAGATGCGCGGGCCGCTCGCCAGCGAATCCTGCGAGTAGATCGCGGCGGCCAGCAGCTGGTTCTGCGCGCGCTCGACCTCCTCGGCCGTGACGCCGCCGTCGAGCAGCTTCTTCATCTCGGCCGTCACCGCCTCTTCGACCTCCTCGAGGCTGCGCGACTTCGCGGGATGCACGCCGATGTCGAACGAGGTGAGGCCGAGGCTCGACGGTCCGTAGGACGCCCAGGCCGAGAGGCCGATCCTGCGCTCCTGCACCAGCACGCGCGACAGGCGGCTGGTCTCGCTGCCACCGAACAGGCGGGCCAGCACCTGCAACGCATAGGCATACTTCGTCTCGCCGACACGATAGGACGGCGCCAACCACAGCCGCGACCAGCGCGGCTCGGCGACACGCGCATCGGCGCGGTTCACCGTCTGCGGCAGGTCGGTGCCGCCCTGCGAGGGACGCAGACGCGGCCCGATCTCTCGGCGGGCGATCGGGCCGTAATACCGCTCCGCCAGTTTCTGGACCTGCTCCGCCGTCGTGTCGCCCGCCACGATCAGGATCGCATTGTTGGGGGCGTAGTGGCGGCGATAGAAACCCGCGAGGTCGTCGACCCCCAGTCGCTTGATGTCGTCGGCATAGCCGATGATCGGCATGGCATAGGGCTTGTGCAGTCCGTAGAGCCGCTCGCGCACCGCCTCGTCGAGCAGCGACGCCGGCACGTTGTCGGTCCGCATGCGGCGTTCCTCGAGGATGACCTGCCGCTCGGGCACGATCTCGCGCTCGGTGATGCGGACATTGGTCATGCGGTCGGCTTCCATGCGCATGACCAGCTCGAGCTGCTCGGCTGCAATGGTCTGGTGATAGCCCGTCGAATCGAACGTCGTGTAGGCGTTGTCGCGGCCGCCGTTGCGCGAGACGATGCGCGAGAACTCGCCGGCCGGCACCTGGTCGGTGCCCTTGAACATCATGTGTTCGAGGAAATGCGCGGCGCCGGTATGGCCGAACGACTCATCGGCGCTGCCGACCTTGTAGACGACGACCTGTGTGACGATCGGCGCGCGCCGCGACGGCAGCACGATGACCTGCAGCCCGTTGGGCAGCGTGAAGGTCTCGGCGTTGCGCCTGGCCACGGCGAAAAGCTTCGCGAGCGCCGGGCCGGACGGAGAGAGGGCCGCGCCCGCGAGGAGGCCGCCGAGCAGGGCGCGGCGGCCGGTGAGTGGCATCGAGCTCAGAAGATGCCTTCGAGCAGGCCACGCTTGCGGCGGGTGATCGTCGGCGTCGGCCCGGCAGCGGGCTGGCCGGAGGCCTGGGCGTCGCGAATCCGCTGCTGCTCCCCGACCGGATCGAGCACCACGCCCGATGGTGGCGAATCCTGCCAGAAGATCAGGCTGTCGATGAACGACTTGTCGCTCTCGGCCAGAGTCTTGGTGTCGGTGTTGACCTGTCCCCGGATGTTGGGGTCGATGCCGCCCTTGCCGGCGCGGGCGACCAGCGACTGCTCGGCGCTGCTGCCGGATCGCGGCGCATCGGGTCCGGCATTGACGCGGGCCTGGGTGCGCCCGGCCAATGCCGGCGACAGCGCCTCCTTGGCCTGATCGGCGGGCGTGACTTCCTGGGGACGAGGCTCGCCCGGCCGCGGCGGCCGCAACTCGGCATTGGGCGGCATGGTCAGCGGCGAATGCGAGACGATCTTGAACTCGTCGGGGGACGTCTTCTTGCCGCCGCCGATATTGTCGAAGGCGCCGCAGCCGCCGAGCGCGAGGGTACCGCAGGCCAGGAGAGCCAATGGAAGCGGGAGGAGAGTCGGTTTCATCGTCCGTCCTTGGTCTTGAACTTTTGTCTGCCGATCATGGCCGCTTCAGGGCGCCGATTTCTTTTCGCTTTGCAGCGAATCGATCAGCATGAGCCCGACGCCGACGACGATCGCCGCATCGGCGACATTGAAGGCCGGCCAATGCCACCGGCCAATGTGGAAATCAGCGAAATCGAACACTGCTCCCCAACGGGCACGGTCGATAACATTGCCGATGGCTCCCCCCATGACAAGGCCGATGCCCCATCCGGTCAGGGGACGGTCGGTTCGTCGCAGCCACACGAACAGGCCGATGCAGACGGCGATCGCGACGCCCGACAGGAGCCAGGGCGGCAATGCCTGGTCTCCGCCGAACAGGCCGAAGCTGACGCCGCGGTTCCAGACGATGACCAGCCGGAAGAACCCGTCGATCACCGGCACGATGGCGCCGGCCTTGAGCAGGAAACCCAGCAGGAGCTGCTTGGACACCTGGTCGGCCACCAGGGTGACGACGAGCAGGGCCATCGCCTGGCGGTCGATCGGCCTCATGCCGCAACGGCCTCCTCGCAGCGGCGGCAGATCAGCGGATGGACCGGCGACTTGCCGACCTCCTCAAGGACCTGCCAGCAGCGGGCGCACTTCGTGCCCTCGGCCAGCGTCGGCAGCACGGCGACACCGGCCACGTCCGGCAGGGTGAAGGCGCCGGCCGGCGCCTCGCCCGCGACGAGTTCGCCGCCGGAGGTGATGCAGATATCCCGCAGATCGAGTCCCTCGAACGCTTTCACATAATCCGGCGTGGCATAGACGACCGGGGCGGCCTGGAGGCTCGACCCGATGCGCTTCTCGGCGCGCTCGAGTTCGAGGGCACCGGTGACGACGCGGCGCAGCGCGCGCACGGTCTTCCACTTCTCGCCCAGCGCGGCGTCGAGCCAGCTCGCCGAAATGGTGGGATAGAGGCGCAGGTGGACGCTCTCGGCCTTGCCGTCCGGCATGTCGCCGGGCCGGGCGAGCCAGGCCTCTTCCGCCGTGAAGCAGGTGATCGGCGCCAGCCAGGCCGTCAGGAACGAGAAGACCTCGGCCATGACGGTGCGGGCGGCACGGCGGCGCAACGTGCCCGCCGCGTCGCAGTAGATCGAGTCCTTGCGGATGTCGAAGTAGAAGGCCGACAGGTCGACGGCGCAGAAATTGTGCAGCTCCGTCGCGATCGTGTGGAAGTCGTAATCGTCGACCGCGCGGCGCAGCACCGTGTCCAGCTCGGCCAGGCGATGCAGCACCCAGCGCTCCAGCTCGGGCATGTCGGCATGGGCCACCGTCTCGTCCGACGAGTAGCCGTCGAGGCTGCCCAGCAGGTAGCGCAGCGTGTTGCGCAGGCGGCGATAGGCTTCGGCCTGGTGCTTCAGGATCTCCGGACCGATGCGCTGGTCCTCGGTGTAGTCGGTGCCGACCACCCAGAGACGCAGGATGTCGGCGCCATACTGGTCGCAGACCGTCTGGGGCGCCGTGATGTTGCCCAGCGACTTCGACATCTTGCGGCCCTGCTCGTCGAGCGTGAAGCCGTGCGTCAGCACGCCGTCATAGGGCGCGCGGCCGCGCGTGCCGCAGCTTTCCAGCAGCGAGGAATGGAACCAGCCGCGATGCTGGTCGGAGCCTTCGAGGTAGAGATCGGCCGGCCACTTCAGCTGATCGTTGCCCTCGAGCGTGAAGGCGTGCGTGCAGCCCGAGTCGAACCAGACGTCGAGGATGTCGGTCACCTGCTCGAAGTCGGCGGCGTCGTATTTGTTGCCGAGGAAGCGCTCGGGCGGGCTCTCGAACCAGGCGTCGGCGCCCTCGACGCGGAACGCCTCGACGACGCGGCCCATCACCTCGGCGTCGCGCAACGGCTCGCCGGTCTTCTTGTCGACGAACACCGCGATCGGCACACCCCAGGCGCGCTGGCGCGAGACGTTCCAGTCCGGCCGCGTCTCGATCATCGAGCGCAGGCGGTTGTAGCCGGCGCGCGGCACGAAGCGCGTGGCGTCGATCGCCGCCAGCGCCTTCTCGCGCAGGGTGCCGCCGATCTCGGGGATCGGCTTGTCCATGGCGATGAACCATTGCGGCGCGTTGCGGAAGATGACCGGCGCCTTGGAGCGCCAGGAATGCGGATAGGAGTGGGTGATGCGGCCCGAGGCCAGCAGCTTGCCCGCCTCGTCGAGCAGCGCGATGGCGGTGCGGTTGGCATCGCCCTTCTTGCCGTCCGGCGTATAGACGCGCTTGCCGGCAAACAGCGGCACGTGCGGATAATAAGTGCCGTCCTCGGCCACCGTGTCCGGCACCTCGACGCCGTTGGCAACGCCCAGCTCGTAGTCGTCGGCGCCATGGCCCGGCGCGATGTGCACGAAGCCCGTGCCGGCATCGGCCGTCACGAAGTCGCCCGGCAGCAGGCGTACGTCGAACTCGAAGCCCTGTCCGCGGAACGGATGGGCGGCGATCAGCCCTTCGAGGTCGTCGGCCGAAACCTCGGCCACGATCTTGGGCGTGAACTTCGTCTCGGCGGCAATCGCCTCGACCAGGTCGCGCGCCAGCACCAGTCTCTCGCCGACGCGGGCCTTGCTGCCCTCAGCCACGGCAGCGACTTCGACCAGCGCGTAGGCGATGTCGCGGCCGTAGGCCAGCGCGCGGTTGCCCGGCATCGTCCACGGCGTGGTCGTCCAGATCACGATGGCGGCGCCGTCGAGCTTGCCGCCCCTCGACGTCACGACCGGGAAGCGCACGTGGATCGTGTCCGACGTGTGGTCGTGATACTCGATCTCGGCCTCGGCCAGTGCGGTCTTTTCGACCACCGACCACAGCACCGCCTTGGAGCCCTTGTAGAGGCCGCCGTTCAGCAGGAACTTGCCCAGCTCCTTCACGATGACGGCTTCGGACTCGTACTTCATCGTCGAGTAGTAATTGTCCCAGTCGCCGTCGACGCCAAGGCGCTTGAACTCCTCGCGCTGGACCGTGATCCAGTGATCGGCGAAGGCACGGCACTCGCGCCGGAACTCGACGATGGGGATCTGGTCCTTGTCCTGCTTCTTGGCGCGGTACTGCTCCTCGATCTTCCACTCGATCGGCAGGCCGTGGCAGTCCCAGCCCGGAACATAGTGGCTGTCCTTGCCCAGCATCTGCTGGGTGCGACTGACGAGGTCCTTCAGGATCTTGTTGAGCGCGTGGCCGATATGCAGGTTGCCGTTGGCGTAGGGAGGGCCGTCGTGCAGCACGAACTTCGGGCGGCCCTTGCTCTCGACCCGAAGCCGGTCCCACAGCTTCATGTCGGCCCAGCGCTTCAGGAGCTCGGGCTCCTTCTTCGGCAGGCCCGCACGCATGGGAAAATCGGTCTTCGGCAGGAAAACGCTGGCTTTATAGTCAGTTGTCACAGGAAACTCGGCGCAGGAGGGAGCAAATTCCGGCCACCCGCCGGGTGGCCGCTGGCAGGCATGACGACCCGGCCGCGGTCAGCGGACCGGGCGGGTAATTCGCTCCTGGAAAGCCCTGGTGAACATAGGGCGCGCAATCTAGGGATGGGGGTCGGGGGGGTCAAGGCGGGGCCGTTGCTCTGATGAACATCGGGTGCCATCGTGGACCATGCCTCTTTTCGATCGTGCCGCCAACTCGCGGTTGCTCTGGCCCCTTGAGGCGCCTTGGCCACGACGACGCGCACGTTCCATAATTCGTCGATTTCAGACTGCCTTTCCTCAGTTGATCTACGACATGGACCTCGAAGTGAAACTCATCAACGCTCAGGCCTTCCTCGATGGAAAGCAAAAGCGAGTGAGGCTTTATGGAGGTCTTGTACGTCATCGACGGATCGGTTTGGCGGGACTAGCGGTCGCACTGGCTCACGAGACCGGCCATCACTTAGCGGGGGCGCCCTACCTTGCAAACTATCGCTGGCTGAGCAGCGAAGAACGCGCGACGGAGTGGGCGCTCGCGGTGGGCCTTCCGAGCATTTTTGGCGAAACAAGCGGCCGTCACATCGCCAGGACCGGACTAGCCCAACTTCAAGCGGTTCAATGCCGTAACAAGTGTTGATTTTTGCATGTTGCGCGCCGATTGATGCAGGCGCAATGTTTATCGGTTGACGGAGGGGGAGGCAGAAATGGGTCTGTACTTTAACACCGACGAGACGATCGATTTGATTGCCCTCGTAAACAGGCGGTTCAATGTCGATAACTTGGGCGATTGGCGCGTCGCCAAGAAAAAGGACTACTTTATCGGAGGCTCATCTTCGAGTTCCGAGGCAAAGCCCAAGAGGCTGCACCATATCGCCAAGGTGGAAAAACTGAAGGCAAAGGCGCCTGGACCGGACAATGCATTCAGAGCTTGGCTGCAGCATTTGCACAGTTCTTGGGTCGAAGTAGGTGACGACGTTCGAGGATTTATTCGTGATGGCTTAAATGACGACGGCACCAACGGAAGACTGTGTTCGGAGATCGTGTTTGTCATTGTTCCCAACGCAAATGCAATTACCGCCACTGCTACCCAAGTTGGTCCAAACACGGGCTACGCACAGGTAATCACGATCACGACGATGCCCGCGAATGCAGTAGCCGCGTACATTAAGAAGCGCCGCGAGAGAGCAGCAGTACGTCGAGCGGCAGCAGCGAAGCGTCGAAAGTTATAGACATTGAATGCGCTGTTCAAATTGCGATACGAACAACGCCCCTGATGCCCGCTTCTGCATCGATTGTGGCACGGCGCTCGGACAGGCCTGCCCGTCCTGCAGTTCGATCAACCCTCCGGGCGCCCGCTTCTGCGCCCAATGCGGCACGGCGCTCGCAAGAAAGACCGCCACCGGCAAGTCACCCGCCAGCGACGGTGAGCTGAAGCAGATCACCGTCCTGTTCGCCGACGTCTCCGGCTCGACCGAGCTGATCGAGCGACTCGATCCGGAAGAGGCCGCCAAGCGGCTCGCGCCCGCCATCGAGGCGATGCACGAGGCGGTGCGACGTTTCGAGGGATCGGTCGTCAAGGTCCAGGGCGACGGCGTCATGGCGCTGTTTGGGACGCCCAACCCGCAGGAAGATCATGCGGTGCGGGCTTGCTGTGCGGGTCTCGCGATGCAGGCCTTGGTCAAGGCCTTGCCGGGCGAGGCGTTGCCGATCCGCGTCGGTATTCATTCGGGCGAAGTGCTGGCCCGCACCGTGGCCACCGATTTCTCCACCGACTTCGACGCCACCGGCATCACCGTTCACATCGCGAGCCGCCTGGAAGGCCTTGCGCCGTTGGGTGGGATCGCGATCTCGCCGGCCACGCTGCGGGGCGCCCGCCAATTCGTTTCGGTGGACTCCATGGGCGACCGAGAGGTGCGCGGCCTGTCGGCGCCGATGGAAGTGTTCCTGCTGACCGGCCTGCGTCGCGGGCCGACCAGCCAGCGCTTCAGCCTCGAGCGTGAACGCTCAGGTTTCGTCGGGCGCGATGCCGAACTCGCCCTGCTCGAGCGCAATCTGGAGCGCGCAACCGAAGGCGATGGCTGCGCCGTCGGCGTGGTGGCCGAGGCCGGCGTCGGCAAGAGTCGCCTGGCTTTCGAATTTGCCGAACGATGCCGCGCGCGAGGCATCCGCGTGCTCGAAGGTCGGGCCCTGGCGCACAGCCGCGCCACGCCGTTCGAGCCGGTCATCGATATCCTCAGGGCCTTCTTCGAGATCGCTCCGGACGACAGCGCCGAGCGCGGGCGGACCAAGGCTGCCGAGGTCCTCGATCGCATTGATCCGGCCTTGAGCATCGAGCTGCCGCTGCTCTCCGACTTCCTCGGCATAGGCGCCGGTGGCCCGGTGCTCGCCAGGATGGATCCGGGAACCCGGCGCGACCGCCTCGAGGCGCTCTTCCGGCGCCTGGCCCGCGCAGCCGGGGCGACCACGCCGGCAGTCATCCTGCTCGAGGATCTCCACTTCATGGACTCGGGCAGCGAATCGCTGATCGAAGTTCTGGCCGAAGCCCTCATTGGCAGCCGCCTCCTGTTGCTGGTGAATTTCCGACCCGGCTATGCCGCGCCGTGGATGCGTGGCGACCACTACGATCAAGTCTCCCTGGCGCCGCTGCGCAAGAACGCCGCCGACGAACTGGCTTCGCATCTGCTGGGCGACGATCAATCGGTCGCCCCGTTGCTGCCGCTAATTGCCGACCGGGCGCGCGGTAATCCGTTCTTCATCGAGGAACTGGTACGCAAGTTCGCCGACGGCGGCCACCTCGCCGGCGAGGCCGGTGCCTACCGCCTTCTGCGCACGCCCGACATGAAGCTGGTTCCGGACAACGTGCAGGCGATCGTGGCGGCGCGCGTCGACAGCCGTCCCGAAATGGAGCGCACGCTGCTCCAGACGGCCGCTGTTATTGGTCGCGAGTTCATGGCGCCGATCCTAGAGCATGTCGCGGGACTGGCGGAATCGGTCGTGACCATGGCCCTGCACCGCCTCTCGACGGCCGGTCTTGTCTATGAGACCGGCGGTCCACCCGCGGGAACGTTCGCCTTCAAGCACCCGATGCTGCAGGAGGTCGTCTACCGCTCCCTCGTATCGGAAAAGCGGCGCGCGCTTCACGCGGCGGTCGCAGCCGAGCTGGAAAAGACCTTGTCGGATCCGGGCGGCGCGCAGGCGGGCTTCATCGCCTATCATCTCGAGGAGGCGGGGAGTATTCCTCAGGCGGCCTCGTACAACATGAAGGCGGCGATGTGGCACGGCACACGCGATCCGGCACAGGCACTCGAAGCCTGGAAGCGGGTCCGCCGGTTGCTGCTCAACCTGCCGCTGGAAGGGCCCGCGCGCTATCCGCTGCTGATGGCGAGTGGCCAGATCGTGAACTTCGCATGGCGCGAGGGGCTGACGGCTGCCGATGTCGAGCCGTACTACATCGAGGCGCTGGAAATCGCGCGTTCGCTCGGCGATATGCGGGCCATCACGCTCGTCACCGCCGCCTTCGGCCGCGCCCTGGGCAGCACCGGCTCGGCCGTGGACTATGTCGCCAAGGTGAGCGAGGCGCGCGACCTGCTCGATCCGCTCAAGCATGCCGGACTCGCCGCGGTCTTGACCACCATCCGATGCCATGCGCTGCGACTGGCCGGCGACCTGCATGCCGCCCTGTCAGACAACGAACTCGCACTCGCGAGCGTCGACAAGGTAGAGGAGCAGGATCAGCAGACGCTGGGCTTCCGCGTCGACGTCTGGGTCAAGGGCATGCGCGGCCAGACGCTGGCGATGATGGGCAGATACGACGAGGCCCGCACGCTTGCCACCGACCTGATCGCAAGCGACGAATCGACGGTCGATGTTCTGCATCGGCTGCTGGCCCATGCAACGATGGCCGATATCGCCTGGGGGACCGGCGACGTGGCACTCGCAACCGAGCACGGTACGGCCGCCCATCGCCTGGGCGAGAAGAGCGGCAATCCCTACCTGATGGTCTATGGCAGGGCTTACGCGGGCCTGGGCCAGGCCATGCGCGGCGAATACTCCGACGCAACCACGACCCTGAGCGACGCCCTGCGCCTCGCTCGCCAGCGTCAGGCGGGCCTGGAAAACGAGGCACGCATGCTGTGCGACCTGGCCTATGTCCAGTTGCGGGCGGGCCTCGGCGACCGTGCGCGGGTGACGGCGGAAGAAGCCGCCGCCGTCGCGCGGCGACGCGGCGCCAAGGTCTGGTTGGCCTATGCGGAGTGGCTGATCGGCGGGCCGACGTCACCTGCGTTCAGGTCGCTTCTGGCGGAGACGGGCGCGGAGCTGTTGGCGCACCTGCCATCGCCCCACGGCTGACTCAAGTTGCTGCGGCAAGTATCCGCCGCGCCGCCTCGCCGTCGGCCGCGATCTGGGCCTTGAGCGCATCGAGGCCGGAGAATTTCATTTCGGCGCGAATGAAGTCGACCAACGCAACTCTCAGGACCTGACCGTAGAGGTCGCCCGTGAAGTCGAACAGGTGGACCTCGAAATTCTCCTGCAGCTTGCCGAAGGTCGGGCGCTTCCCGAGATTGGCGACGCCATTGCGCCAGGTGCCGTCGACCAGGGCCCGCACGGCATAGACGCCGAAGCGCGGGCGAAGATGTTCGCCCAGAGCGACGTTGGCGGTCGGAAATCCGATGGTGCGGCCGCGCTGGTCGCCCAGCTCGACCTTGCCCTCGATCTCCCACTGGTGCCCCAGCAGGTCAGCGGCCTCGCGGGCCCAGCCGTGGCGCAGCGACTCGCGGATGCGGGTCGAGGAATAGATCTCGCCTTCGTGCGTCACCGGGTCGAGCACCGAGACCTCGAAGCCGCGCACCCTGCCCTCGGCCCGCAGCATCTCGACGTTGCCGCTGCGGCGGGCGCCGAAGGTGAAGTCGTAGCCGCAGACGACATGGCGGGCCCGCAGCCCCTTCGCGAGCACGTCGTCGATGAACGACGCCGCCGGCAGGGCCGCGAAGGCCGCATCGAAGTGCTGGGCCAGCACCGCCTTCACGCCATGCTCGGCCAGCAGCCGCGTCTTGGCCGGCGCCAGCGTCAGCCGGAACGGTCCGGTGTCGGGCACGAAGAAGCCGCGCGGGTGCGGCTCGAAGGTGAAGGCAAGCAGCGGCGCGCCGAGTTCCCCGGCCTTCTCCCGCGCATGCGTGAGAAGCGCCTGGTGGCCGTGATGCACGCCGTCGAAATTGCCGAGCGCCACCACGCCGCCCGTCCACTCGGGCGGCACCGAATGCCAGTCGTCGAACACCGGAACCATGCGATCCGCTCAGGCCGCGTCGCGCCGCGGCACCAGCACGACGGCCTCGCCGTCGATCACCACCTTGTCGCCGTTCAGGCACTGGGTCTTCAGCGTGACGCGGCGGCGCTTCTCGTCGATGGCGGTGATGGTCGCGACGGCGGTGATCGTCTCGCCGACCAGGACCGGCGCCATGAAGTTCATGGTCTGGGAGATGTAGATCGCGCCCGGTCCCGGCAGCTTGGTGCCGATCACGGTCGAGATGAAGCTGCCGCTCAGCATCCCGTGCGCGATGCGCTGGCCGAACCGCGTGGTGCGGGCGAAGCCATCGTGCAGGTGGATCGGGTTGGTGTCGCCGGACACGCCGGCGAAGGCCACGATGTCGGCGTCGGTCACGGTCTTGCCGAACATCGCCGACATGCCGGGCTTGAGGTCTTCCAGGAACAGGCCGTTCATCGCGGCGAAGGCACTCGACACTTTGCTGATCTCCCCTGTTGGCGCGGTCCTCTTACCATGCGGCGGAGCCTGTGCCACAGTCCCGGTAAATGAGCGTTCACACGTCGACTGAAACAGAAACTGTCGCTCGCGTCCTCGGCGAAGCGACCCGCCGCCATTTCGGGGGCCCGGCGACCATCGAAGCCCTGTCCCGCCAGTCCGGCGGCGCCTCGCGCCAGACTTGGAGCTTCGATGCCGTGGTGAACGGCGAGCGCCACGCGCTGATCCTGCGCCGCGATCCGCCGGCCCAGGGCAAGACCGAGCGCGAACGCGCCATCGCCGTCGACCGCGCGACCGAATTCCGGGTGCTGCGCGCGGCCCATGCGGCCGGGGTGCTCGCGCCCG
This sequence comes from Reyranella sp., assembly GCF_030651995.1. Taxonomy (GTDB): domain Bacteria; phylum Pseudomonadota; class Alphaproteobacteria; order Reyranellales; family Reyranellaceae; genus Reyranella. Next base: position 1,297 of record NZ_JAUSBN010000075.1, on the reverse strand, counting down.
AGCCGTTGTTCGAACTCACGCCGCAGGACGGGCTGGGCGACGCCTATGTGATGCGCCGGGTCGGCGGCATCGCGATTGCCCGCAAGCTGCTGCGCGATCCGCCCTATGAGGCCGCGCGCGGCAGGATCGCGGGCCAGCTCGGCGGGATCCTGGCCCGCATCCATGCGACCGATCGCGCCACCCTGCCGCCCCTCGTGCGTCGCGAGGCGGCCGACCATATCGCCGAGCTGCGCCGCTCGCTCGATGCGCTGGGTCAGCCGCAGCCGGTCTTCGAACTGGCCCTCTCCTGGCTCGACCGGCGCAAGCCCGCGCCGCTCGACCGGCCGGTGCTGGTGCATGGCGACTACCGCACCGGCAACTACCTGGTCGACGAGACCGGCGTGACGACGATCCTCGACTGGGAGCTCGCCCATCTCGGCGACCCGGTGGAGGATCTGGGCTGGCTCTGCGTGAAGAGCTGGCGCTTCGGCGCGATCGACAGACCGGCCGGCGGCTTCGGCAGCCGCGAGGAATTATGGGCCGCCTACGAGCGGGCCGGCGGCGGCTCGGTCGATCCGGTCCGCGCCCACTGGTGGGAGGTCTTCGGCACCGTGCACTGGGGCATCATCTGTCTCAACCAGGCCTGGAAGCATCTCTCCGGATCGATCAAATCGATGGAGCATGCCTCGATCGGCCGGCGCGCCGTCGAGACCGAAGTCGACCTGTTGCAACTCCTGAAGCAGGGAGCCTGATCGTGGCCCAGGACCGTCCCACCGCCGCCGAACTTTTAGCCGCCATCGCCGACTTCCTGCGCGATGAGGCAACCCCCGCCCTCGACCGCACCGAGCCGCGGCTCGGCTTCCAGATGCGGGTCGCCGTGAACTCGCTCGCCATCCTCGAACGCGAGGTGCGTCTCGGACCGGCCGCCGATGCACGCGAGCACGAGCGCCTGGTCGGACTGCTCGGCCGAGAGGCCCCGCTCGCAGAGCTGAACCGCGAACTGGCGCGCCAGCTGCGCACCGGCGAACGCGACGAAGCCGACGCCGCCCTGATGGCCCATCTCGAAGCCACCATCGCCGACAAGATCGCCATCGCCAATCCGAAGTGGCGGTGACACTTCGGCGCCTGCCGAACCATTGACCGTGGCGACCGCGGGCGGCCGGGCCTAGACTTCGCCCATGACCACCGTGAATGCCCTCTCCGAGATTGCCGCCCTGATGGGCGACCCGGCGCGCGCCTCGATGCTGTCGCTGCTGATGGACGGTCGCGCGCACACCGCGTCGGACCTCGCGCACAATGCCGGCATCACCGCGCAGAC
>NZ_JAUSBN010000049.1 GCF_030651995.1 Reyranella sp. | reverse complement strand
GCGCTGCCGATCCACGAGATCGAGCAGCTCGCCGACGAGATGAAGGCCTCGCCCGGCAATGCCCGCATCACCGTCGACCTCGAGAACTGCCAGGTGATCTCGCCGACCGGCCGCACCATTCCCTTTCAGGTCGACGCGCGCCGCCAGCATGCGATGCTGAACGGCCTCGACGACATTGCGCTCACGATGTCTCGCCGCGACGAGATCGAGGCCTGGCAGACGTCCGACAGGAGTTCGCGTCCGTGGGTCTGGCTGTAGGCACTTGAGCCCGCTGCATCTCGCGGCAGCCCTCCTCATCGTGGCGATGTGGGGGCTGAACTTCACGGTCATCCGCTACGGCCTCGACGAGTTCACGCCCTTCGCCTTCGCGACCTGGCGCTTCCTGCTGGGCGCCCTGCCGGCCTTCTTCATCCCCAAGCCCGCGGTTTCCTGGTCCGTCCTGGCGGGCATCGGCGGGCTGATGTTCGGCGGCCAGTTCATCTTCCTGTTCTTCGCCATGGGAGCCGGCCTGCCGCCCGGCCTCACCTCCGTGCTGGTGCAGCTCCAGGGGCCGCTCACCGTCGTGCTGGCCGCCCTGCTGCTGCGCGAGCACGCGACGCGCGGACAGTGGCTCGGCCTCGCCGTCGCGGTCGCCGGCGTCGTGCTGCTGGCACGCTCGATCTCCGACGACACGCCGCTGCTGGCGATCGGCCTGGCGCTGATGTCGGCCTTCACCTGGGCGCTGGGCAATCTCGTCTTCCGCTCGGCCCGCGGGGTCTCGATGTTCGCCGTCACCGTCTGGGCGAGCGTCCTGCCGCCGATCCCGCTTGCCCTCGCCTCCCTCGTGCTCGACGGGCCGGCGGCGCTGGCCGCGCCGATCCTGGCGCCGACCTGGCTTGGCTGGTTCGTCCTCTTCTACACCGTCGTTCCCGTGATGTGGCTGGGCTACCTGATCTGGGGCACGCTGCTGCGTACCTATCCCGCCGCGAAGGTCGGTCCCGTCAGCCTGCTGGTGCCCTGCGCCGCGCTCGCCATCTCGGCCTACCTGACCGGCGAGCCGCTGTCGGCGGAGCGCCTCGTGGCCGTGGCGGTCGTGCTGGGCGGCGTCGCGCTCGGCGTCTATGCCTCGGCGCGACGCCTGCGCTGAGCACTTCGCGCGGTCTTGCCGAACACCGAGGGCGGCACCGCGCGGTTCACGACCTCGCGCAGCGCGAAGCTCGATTCGAGCCGGGCGACCCGCGGCAGGCGCGAGAGTTCGGTGCGGTGGATGCGCTCGAAATCCTCGATGTCGCGCGCCAGCACGATCACGACATAGTCGTCGCTGCCGGACATCAGGAAGCAGCGCACCACCGAGGGACAGTCGAGGACTCCCCGCTCGAATGCGGTCAGCGCCTCGTCGCTCTGGCTGTCCAGCGTGATCCGCACCACGACCGTCGTGGCCAGCCCGAAGCGGCCAAGATCCAGCACGGCCTGGTAGCCGCGGATCAGGCCCTCCTCCTCCAGCGCACGCTGCCGCCGCGCCACCGCGGTGCTCGACAGGCCGACCCGCGCGGCGAGATCGACCTGGCTCACCCGGGCATTCTCCGTCAGCTCCGACAGGATGGTGGCGTCGATCTTGTCGAGATGCATGTTCGGAATCCTGCGTGTTTTGGCCGTCCAACGTAGAATTTCGGCAGGAGGGCCACAATTCGTCTTCAGAATGCCGGGAAACAAACCTGCATTCCTTGGTTTGATGACACCCGAACCTAGCTGGAGTTTGGCCCTATGCGCGTCGGTGTGCCGAGAGAAATCAAGACCCATGAATATCGCGTCGGGCTGACGCCCGGCGCGGTCCGCGAATACGTCCATGCCGGCCACGAAGTCGTGGTCGAGACCGGTGCCGGCACCGGGATCGGAGCAAGCGATGACGTCTACCGCACGGCGGGCGCCCGCATCGCCGACACCGCCGCGGAGATCTTCTCGACCGCCGAGATGATCGTGAAGGTGAAGGAGCCGCAGCCCGGGGAGTGGGTGCAACTGCGCTCCGGCCAGATCCTGTTCACCTATCTCCATCTCGCCGCCGATCCGGCTCAGGCCAGGGGGCTGATCGAGTCCGGCTGTACCGCCATCGCCTACGAGACCGTGACCGATGCTCGCGGCGGCCTGCCGCTGCTCGCGCCCATGAGCGAGGTCGCCGGGCGTCTCTCCATCGAGGCGGCGGGCGGCGCCCTGCAGCGCCATCGCGGCGGGCGCGGCCTGCTGCTGGGTGGCGTGCCGGGCGTCAAGCCCGCGCATGTCGTCGTGCTGGGCGGCGGCGTCGTGGGCACCCACGCCGCGCGCATGGCGGCGGGTCTCGGCGCCGAGGTCGCGGTGCTCGACCGCTCGCTGCCGCGGTTGCGCGAACTCGACGAGCTTTTCCAGGGCCGGGTCCGCACGCGCTACTCGACGATCGACGCCATCGAGCAGGAAGTGTTCTCGGCCGATGCCGTGATCGGTGCCGTGCTGGTGGCCGGCGCCACAGCACCCAAGCTGGTGACCAAGGCGATGCTGAAGTCGATGAAGCCGGGCTCGGTGATCGTCGACGTCGCCATCGACCAGGGCGGCTGCTTCGAGACCTCGCACGCCACGACACATGCCGAGCCGACCTACGAGGTCGACGGCATCATCCACTATTGCGTGGCCAACATGCCGGGCGCGGTGCCGCTCACGTCCAGCGAGGCGCTGAACAACGCGACCCTGCCTTTCGGTCTCGCTCTCGCCGGCAAGGGCCTCGCCGCCATCGCCGGGAACCCGCATCTCGCCGCCGGCCTCAACGTCCATCGCGGCCGGCTGACGCACAAGGCGGCGGCCGAGAGCCTCGGCCTTCCCTACGCGCCCGCCGAGCAGGCGATCGCCGGCTGACCAATCCTCCCCGCCCTCTCTTCAGGGCGGGGAGCAAATCCTCCAGCGCATGGGTTGATTCCATCATTCCAACGATCTATGGATAATTGGATAAACAGCAAGGGACCCCATGCTCAAAGCGGCCGGCGGCCGGCACCTGGAAGAAGCAGCCCGCATGTTCGACGCCCTGTCGGACGTGGCACGCCTGCGGACCCTGATGCTGCTCGCCGACAACAACCTCAGCGTTTCGGAAATCGCCGCCGCCGAGGATGAGAAGATCACCACCGTTTCGGCGCGCCTGCAGGTCCTGCATGCCGCCCGGCTGATCGATCGCCAACGGGAGGGCAAGAGGGTCATCTACCGGATCGCCGACGATCACGTTCTCACCCTCGTCCGCAATGCCATCGCCCATGCTGCCGAGAGGCACTGAGTTTTTCACGAAAGGATGAATGTCATGTCCAGCCACGACCATAAGATCCATGCCGACCATCCGCACGCGCATGGCCCGGCCTGCGGCCATACCGCGATCAAGCACGGCGATCACCTCGACTACCTGCACGACGGCCACCTCCATCACCCGCACGGCGATCACGTCGACGAGCATACGATCGAGGTGAGCGCCCACAATCCGGGGGCCTGCACGCCCGACCATGTCTGCGCCGGCCATGACAAGAACCACAAGCATGGCCCGGGCTGCGGCCACGAAGCGGTGCCGCATGGCGACCATGTCGACTACCTGGTCGACGGGCACCTGCATCACCCCCACGGCACGCACTGCGACAACCACGGTCCCGTGGAGATCGTTCAGAAGGCCGCGTAGCGCGGACGGACGAAGGGGCGGGAGGCAACTCCCGCCCTTTTTGCTTGCGCGCGATTCCGCAGCTTGACCATTAGAAATGTTATACTGTACCAATTATAGGAGACCACCGCAGACGCCCCTGGTCCGCAGGGGATTCCCGAGAGGCATTCATGGATCAGGTTCCCGTCACAGTGCTGACCGGATACCTCGGCGCCGGAAAGACGACCCTCCTCAATCGCCTGCTGACCGAGCAGCACGGCCGGAAGTTCGCCGTCATCGTCAACGAGTTCGGCGAACTGGGCATCGACAACGATCTCGTCGTCGATGCCGAGGAAGAAGTGTTCGAGATGAACAACGGCTGCATCTGCTGCACCGTCCGCGGCGATCTGATCCGCATCATCGAAGGGCTGATGAAGCGCAAGGGCCGCTTCGATGCGATCCTGATCGAGACCACGGGCCTCGCCGACCCGGCACCCGTCGCCCAGACCTTCTTCGTCGACGAGGACGTGCGCAGCCGGACCCGGCTCGACTCCATCATCACGGTCGTCGATGCGAAGAACTTCCTGCAACGACTGGAAGATAGTCATGAAGCCGCCGAGCAGGTCGCCTTCGCCGACATCGTTCTGCTGAACAAGATCGATCTCGTCCCGGCCGAGGAGGCGGCGCGCGTCGAGGCCCGCATCCGCGCGATCAATCCGATGGCCCGCCTGCACCGGACCGATCATTGCGCCCTGCCGGTCACGGAACTGCTCGATCGCGGGGCCTTCGACCTCAACCGCATCCTCGAGATCGAGCCCGGCTTCCTCGGCGAGGACGAGCACGAGCACGACGAGGCGATCACCAGCGTCTCGCTGCGGGCCTCGCGCCCCCTCGATCCGGACCGGTTCACGACATGGATCTCCGAACTGCTGCGGGTCCGCGGCGTCGACATCCTGCGCTGCAAGGGCATTCTCGACCTGAAGGGCAGCTCCAACCGCTATGTCTTCCAGGGCGTGCACATGCTGATGGATGCCACCATCGGCCGGCCCTGGAAGGATCAGGAGACGCGTGATTCGCGCTTCGTCCTGATCGGGCGGAACCTCGACGCGGCAACTCTCAAGGCGGGATTCGAGTCTTGTCTCGCGCCGTAAGCGTACAGGTCGTCGAGAGCCCTGATGACGCCGTCCTGCATCGGATTGCCGAGCACGACGTCGCCCTCGCCATCTGGCATCGCCCCCAAACGGCAGGGCTGGCGGCCTGGCTCGATTCCCTGCCGGCGGAACGACTGCCGGAGGGCCACTTCATAGGACCGGCCGCCTGCGTGCCGGCCCGGCTCGCCGCCCTCTGCGATCTGGTGGCGCTGGCGGACAGCCCGGAGCGCCGGGCCCTGATCGACGACATTGCCGGGCTTGCACGCTGCTTCGCCGCGCGCACCGGCAGCCCTGACGTCGACCTGCGCCTCGAGGCAATCGCCCACGATGCCTGCTGGCGGTTCCATCGCGATCATGTCGGCTATCGTCTCAACGCAACCTATCGCGGGCCCGGCACGCAATGGCCGCCGCTCGAGCATGCCGCCCGGGCGCTGAAGGCCCAGCGCCGCTATCGCGGGCCCCTGAACGAATTCCCGCGCTTCGCCGCCGGTCTGTTCAAGGGCGTGGTGCGGGCCGGGACGGAAGCCATCGTGCACCGCTCGCCCCCGGTCGCCGGCAGCGGCCAGACGCGACTCTTCCTCTGCCTCAACGAGGTCCACGACGATGAATAGGCTCCCCGTCACCGTGCTGTCCGGATATCTCGGCGCCGGCAAGACGACCTTGCTCAATCACGTGCTGAACAACCGCGAAGGCCGCAAGGTCGCGGTGATCGTGAACGACATGAGCGAGATCAACATCGATGCCGCCCTCGTGCGCCAGGGCGGGGCCGAGTTGAGCCGCAGCGAAGAGAAGCTGGTCGAGATGTCGAACGGCTGCATCTGCTGCACCCTGCGCGAGGATCTCCTCGAGGAGGTCGAGCGACTGGCCGGCGAAGGCCGCTTCGACTATCTGCTGATCGAATCGACCGGCATTTCCGAGCCGATGCCCGTCGCCGCCACCTTCGAATTCGAGGACGAGGCCGGCAAGAGCCTGTCCAAGGTCGCGCGCCTCGACACGATGGTGACGGTCGTCGATGCCAGGGCGTTCATCGAGGACTACAGCTCGGCCGACTTCCTGCATCAGCGCGGCCAGACGGCAGAGCCCGAGGACACGCGGACGGTCGTCGACCTGCTGGTCGAGCAGGTCGAGTTCGCGGACGTCATCGTCGTGAACAAGGCCGATCTCGTCTCGCCCGAGGAGCTCGGCTTCCTGCAGACGATGCTGCGGCGTCTCAATGCCAAGGCCCGGATCGTCACCGGCGAGTTCGGCAAGGTGCCGCTCGACCAGATCATGGACACCGGCCTGTTCTCCTACGAGAAGGCGAGCCAGGCCCCCGGCTGGATGCAGGAGATGCGCGGCATCCATACGCCGGAGACCGAGACCTACGGTTTCTGGAGCTTCGTCTACAAGTCGCGCCGGCCGTTCAACCCGATGCGCCTCTATGCCCTGCTCAACGGCCCCTGGGACGGTGTGATCCGCTCCAAGGGCTTCTTCTGGCTGGCCTCGCGCATGAACTTCGCAGGCTCGCTAAGCCAGGCCGGCGGCATGCTTCGCCACGAAGCCGCGGGCGCCTGGTGGGCGGCGGTGAAGCGCGAGGACTGGCCCCAGGACTCGACCTGGCGCGCCACCATCCGCAATTCCTTCAAGAGCCCCTACGGCGACCGCCGGCAGGAGATCGTCTTCATCGGCACCAAGGGCATGGACCGCAAGGAACTCACGCGCCGCCTCGACGACTGCCTGCTGACCGATGCCGAGATGAAGATGGGACCCGCAATGTGGGGCCGGTTCCCCGATCCCTTCCCCGTCTGGAAAATGCCGGGACACGAATGAGCCACCGACATCCATCGGCCACCGGCCGCGACGACGGCGCGGGGAAGAGCCCGGAGGCCCGGATCGCCGAGGTCCATGCTGCCGACGTCGCCAGGGCGCGCACCCTTCTGCGGGACGCCATCGCGATGGCACGGGAGCAATGGCTTCCGGGCAATGCCATCGCCGACGCCCTCGTTCAGGAACTGATCGACCTCGGGTCGCGCGGCACGCCGCCGGCCCGGACTTCGGCCTATCTCCGCGGCGTCGCGCACCTGCTCGACGCGACGGCGGCCACCCCCAAGACGAACTGACGAGACGGCGCGACATGGCGATCCTGAGTTATCTCACCACCACGCATTTCGACTTCGGCGCCATTCGCATCCTGCCGAAGGAACTCGAACGTCTCGGCATGCAGCGGCCGCTGATCGCGACCGACCGCGGCGTCCGTGCCGCCGGCCTGCTCGATACGGTGCTCGGGGTCATTCCCGGCGCTTCGAACATTCCCGTCTTCGACGACACGCCGGGCAATCCCACCGAAGCCGCGGCGCTGGCGGCCTTCGACCTCTATCGGTCGAAAGATTGCGACGGCGTCATTGGACTCGGCGGTGGATCGTCCATGGACCTCGGCAAGGCCGTCGCCCTGCTGGCCGGCAGCGGCGGCTCCCTCGACCGCTACGATCCGCTCACCGGCGGCGCCCGCCGGATCGACCGGGTCGCGCCGGTCATCGCCATTCCCACGACATCGGGCACCGGCAGCGAAGTGTCGGTCGGCTTCGTGATCGTCATGAAGGACGGCCGCAAGCTCACCTTCGCGAGCCCGAAGATGATCCCGAGCGTCGCGATCTGCGATCCCGAACTGACCCTCGGCCTGCCGCCCGCGCTCACGGCGGCGACCGGCATGGATGCGGTGACCCACTGCATCGAGGCCATCCTGTCGCCGGTGGTGAATCCACCGGCCGAAGGGATCGGGTATGACGGGCTGCGACGGGCCTGGCGGCACATCGACAGAGCCGTGCGCGACGGCGGCGACCGCGAGGCCCGCTGGAACATGATGATGGCGTCGACCGAGGGAGCGATGGCCTTCGTGAAGGGATTGGGCGCCGTCCACTCGATGAGCCATGCCGCCGGTCGCCTGCCCGGTCTCAGGCTGCACCACGGCACGCTGAACGCCGTGATCCTGCCGACGATCCTGCGCTTCAACGCCGGCACGGCACCCGAGAAATACGAGCGGTTGGCCGAAGCCATGGGCCTCCCCGCCGGCGCCGATCTGGCCGAGGCGGTGCTGGCGCGTAACGCGAGCATCGGTCTGCCCGGCGGGCTGCGCGCGATGGGCATCACCGAGGAGATGATCCCCGACCTCGTGCCGCACGCCGTGGCCGATCTCTCCAGCCGGACCACGCCGAGGACCGTCGACGCCGAAGTCTATCGAGACCTCTTCCACGCCGCCCTCTAGGCCCGCCGTCTCCCAAGTCGGGGTACAAGCGTCATGAGAATCAGGACCCTGGGCGCCGTTCAGTCGCCTTTCTTCTGGCTCGGCCTTTCCTTGCTGGCCGCCCTGGGTTTCGCCCTCGTCTCCTCCGACGGGCTGGCGTGGCTTGCCCGCGAATCGGCGGCCTACCAGAGACAGATCCAGCACCAGCTCTCGACGTCGCTTCAGGACGTCGGCAGCGGAACGGGATCGGCGGCAGCTCTGTGGATCCTGCTGTCTCTCTGCTTCAGCTACGGGGTCGTGCACACGCTGGGTCCGGGACATGGCAAGGCCGTGATCGTCGCCTATTTCCTCGATGGTACGGAGCCCCGGCGATGGATCGAGGGCATCTTCGCCGGCGCCTGGATCGCCATCACCCACACCCTGTCGGCCCTCATCCTGGCGACCAGCCTGAAGCTCATGAGCGTCGTCGGGCTGTTCGGCGCCCTGGCTCACGCGCGGCTGGTCGAGATCGCCTCGTATCTCCTGATCCTCGCCGTCGGACTGTGGCGGCTGCGGGCCGGGTTGCGAGGCGAGGCGCCGGCCTGCAGCCACGACCACGGCGGGCACGGGCATCACCACGGGCACGACCATGGCACGCATACACATCATCACGATCATGTGCCGCCCGCACCTCACCGGGCCGATGCGAAGTCAGTCGAATTCCTGCATCGCCGCTCCGGCCTGATGCTGCTGAGCGCCGCGGGCGCCGCGCCCTGCGCCGGTGCGCTGATCCTGGTGCTCTTGTCCCTTGCGCTCGACATTCTCTGGGCCGGTATCGTCGGCGTGATCGCCATCGCGGCCGGCATGGCCCTGTCGCTCGCCGCCATCGGCATGGCCTCCATGCTCGCCCATCGGCTCATCGTCGGCGAGGAGCGGTCGGCCGCCTTCGGCCGGGCGATCGCCGTCGCCTCGTCGCTGGTGGTGATCGCCACCGCAAGCGTGCTGCTGCTCGGGGCTGTCGCCCGTCAGATGGGATGGAACTGAAGGACGGTCGGCGTCAGGAGGTCGGTTCGCCCCTCGTTCACAACGCGGCCGAGGGTTCGGGAGATCACCACAACACGAGATTCGGGAGCTGCGACTCCTGCTTCGTTTGTTTCGTTTGTTACGTTTATTTCGTTTGTTTGCCTGGACTTCCACTTTCCGGCGGCCTGCTAGAGCCGGGTCGGATTCGGTGCATCGCCGTAGACTTCGACGGGATCGAACACCCTGGCGGCTTCTTCCTGGCGCAGGGCTATCGGCCGCCCCTCCTCCCCCGGTTCCAGCGAGATCGATCGGTAGAAGCAGGAGCGGTAGCCGACGTGGCAGCTCGCCCCCGAACCGCGGACCCGAACGCACTGCCAGACCGCGTCCTGATCGTCGTCGATGCGCATGTCGACGACCTCCTGGACCAGGCCGCTCGTCGCGCCCTTTTTCCAGAGACGCTGCCGACTGCGGCTCCAGTAGTGGGCCTCTCTCGTGTCGACGGTCCGCAGCAGCGCCTCGGCGTCCATCGTGGCCACCATCAGCACCTCGCCTGAGTCGGCGTCGGTGGTTACGACGGGAATCAGTCCGTCACGGCCGAACTTCGGGGCGAGAACCAGGCCTTCCTCGACCTGCTCGACGGAAAGTCGCCTCGCCAGGCGGGCACGCTGCGGCATCGCGAACTCCTCGCAGGCAGATGATCCTGCGGCGAACTTGACGGAAGAGAGCCAGAAAGGCAACGTTATAACGTTTCTATATGTGATGCATCACGGATCAGGCGAGGCTGAAGCTCATGGTTCGATCCCCTCCATCGACGCCGCCCGAGACGACCGCACAAGTCGACCGGGCCCTTCAGGCTGCCCAGAAGGTTTGCGAACAGAAGGGACTCCGGCTCACGCCTTTGCGGACGGCGGTCCTGCGCATCATTGCCCGCTCCACCCGTCCCCTGGGGGCCTATGCGCTGCTCGTGTTGCTCCAGGACGAAGTCGGCCGGAAACACACGCCTCCGACGATCTACCGGGCGCTCGACTTCCTTCTGGAGATCGGCTCGATCCTCCGCGTCGAGAGCCGGAACGCCTATATCCTGCGGGATCGTCCCGGGTCGCCCGTGCTCTTTCTCTGCGACACCTGCGACAGCTCGGTGGCGGTCGAAAACCCCGGCCTCGCCGAGCTGATCGAAAGCAACGCGGCGACCCTCAAGTTCCATATCGCGAGGCCGGTCATCGAGTGCAGCGGAACCTGCGATCGTTGTGCCGAGGCCACGGCTGACGCGGCAATACGAGGTCATTCCGATGAACGATAGAAGAGGCATGCCCGGCGGCCCGCTCGTACCCGTGTCGCTGCTAACCGGGTTTCTCGGCAGCGGCAAGACGACGGTCCTGAACAAGCTCCTGTCGCGGGCGGAGTTCGCGCGCACTGTCGTCGTGATCAACGAGTTCGGCGAGATCGGCCTCGATCATGAACTGGTCGAGAGTTCCACCGAGGACATGGTCCTGCTGAAGAGCGGATGCCTTTGCTGCACCATTCGCGGCGACCTCGTCGACACGTTGCGCGGCCTGACCGCCCGCAAACTGAGTGGCGCCGTCGCGCCGTTCGACCGGGTGCTGATCGAAACGACGGGGCTCGCCGACCCGGCGCCGATCCTGCACACGCTGATGTCCGACCTGGCCCTCACCTCGGCCTACCGGCTGGATGGCGTCATCACGACCGTGGATGCCGCGACCGGCGATGCCACCCTCGACCGGCAGATCGAGTCCGTGAAACAGGCCGCCGTCGCCGACCGCCTCCTGCTGACCAAGACGGATCTCGTCCCGCCGGCGCAGTCGCTGGCCCTGTCGCAGCGACTGCGCCGTCTGAACCCGGCCGCCCCGATCATCGTGAGCCTGCAGGGCGAGGTCGACCCGGCCACCCTCCTCGATGCCGGATTGTACAATCCGGAGACCAAGAGCCTGGACGTGCAGCGCTGGCTGAAAGCCGAAGCCTATACGCCTGCGGAACATGAGCATGAGCATGAGCACGGGCACGGGCACGGGCACGGGCACGGGCACGGGCACGGGCACGACATCAACCGGCACGACGAGCACATCAAGGCCGTCTGCCTGACGGTGGAAGAGCCCATTGCGGCCTCGGCCTTCGACACCTGGCTGGGCCTCCTGCTGGCGATGAAGGGCCCCGACATTCTGCGCGTGAAGGGGATCGTGAACATCGAGGGCTTCGACGGGCCGCTCGTCATCCACGGCGTGCAGCACGTCTTTCACCCGCCGCTGCTGATGAAGAAATGGCCGGGCAACGACCGGCGCACGCGCATCGTGTTCATCACCCGCGACCTCGACGAATCGGCCCTGCGCGACACGTTGAGGATGTTCACCGTCGCCCCGCCACCGCCCTCCCTGGCGGCATCATGAGGTTCACCAAGCTGACGCGCCCGATCGACCCCTAACGCGGAGGGTCGACGCTCACCACGACGCTGCCACGCTTGCGGCCGGTCTCGACATAGGCGTGCGCCTCGGCCATTTGCCCGAACTGGTACCGGCGGTCGATCACGGGTCTCAGTGCGCCGGCTTCCGCCAGGGCGGCCATCTCCGCCAAATCACTGACGCGCTCCTCGGCAGGGCCGGCGATGACTCGCCGGCTGCCGGTCAACGGCGCCCACAGGGTCGCCAGCATCTCCGGGATCCCCGCGGCCACCGCGAGCAGCCTGCCTTTGTCCTTGAGCACGGGCTTGCAGCGCGCGAACGGCGTCCTGCCGACCGTGTCGACGACGATGTCGTAGGTCTCGCGGCGCGCCGTGAAGTCGTCCTTCGTATAGTCGATCACCCGGTCGGCGCCGAGCGACCTGACGAGTGCGAGGTTGTTCGAGCTGGTGACGCCGGTCACCTCGGCGCCGTGATGCTTCGCGAGCTGCACCATGGCTGTTCCCACGCCGCCGGACGCGCCGATCACCAGGACCTTGTCGCCCGGCCTGATGCCCGCCTTGCGCAGAAAGTGCAGGGAGGTCGACACGCCGAAGGGCAGCGATGCCGCTTCCTCGAACGACAGGTTGGCGGGCTTCCGTGCCAGCCTGCCGTCCTCGGGCATCGCCCGATACTGGGCATGGCATCCCATCGCGCCGCCGGGAAAGCCGAACACCTCGTCGCCGACCCGGAACCGCGTGACGTCCTTCCCGACGGCCTCGATCGTTCCGGCCATCTCGGACCCCATGATCGGTTGGCGCGGCCGTGTGAACCCGAAAGCCAGGCGCGCAAAGGTTCCGAGTCCGGTCGGAACGCACATCGTTCGCACGCGCCAGTCGCCCGAGGTCACCGTCGTCGCGTGAATCCGGACGAGAACCTCGTTGTCCCGAGGCTCGGGCTTCGGGACATCCGCCAGCTCGACGACGTCAGGCCCGCCATAGCGGCGATAGACGAAGGCTTGCATGGTCCCGGTCGCGGCATGATCTGGGGTCATGCTGCTCCCATAGGCCAACCGGCCGAAGGCTACCAGACCTTCTGCAGGCTGCACCATTCGGCGTTCTACGGCCGTCGATGCCGCTGGTAGCCGAACGCTCGACCTACCCTATTCGCCGGCCGAGCAGACGTTCGCGGTTGGATTTGAATGTCCTCTCCGCCCACGCAGTGGGGGGAGAGGAAGGGGCCCCACGCTAAGCGTGGGGGAGGTGAGGTGGGTCATGGAGCCTCACACCCCGGCAGCACGTCCGCAATCAGCACCACCTCACCTCCCCGTTGCCTGCGCAACGGGTCCCTTCCTCTGCCCCACTTCGTGGCGGAGAGGACATATGAGAGGCGGAAGCGGTCAGACCTTCTGCAGGCCGCACCATTCGGCGATGAACAGCGCCGTCGACTGGGTGATCTTGCGGATCGATTCCAGGTTCACCCGCTCGTCGAAGCCATGGACGTCGTCGGACTGAGGCCCGTAGACCAGGGCCGGCAGGCCGGCATAGAGGCCGAAGAAGCGGGCATCGGTCGTGCCGGTGGTGCGCCGGTCGTCGAGTTCGGCGCCGAACACCGTCTTGTGCGCCTCGGCCAGGATGTCGCGCACATGCTCGTGGTTCTTGAGGACATAGGGCTCGGCCTGGAAGCCTTCCCAGCTGACGGTCGGCAGGTTGTTGCCGAGGAAGGGATCGTTGGCCGCGGCCTGGCGGATCGTGTCCTCGACCTCCTGCCGGCACTCCTTGAGAGTCTGCGTCGGCAGCACGCCCACGCGCATGTCGAAGGTGCACCAGGACGGCACCGAGCTCGCCCAGTCGCCGCCGGCGATCTTGCCGACGTTGAAGTTCACCGGATGGTGATGGTCGCAGTAATGCTTGTCGTGGGCCTTCAGCGCGTTCCACTTCTTCTCGAGCTCGCGCAGCTGCTGGATCAGACGAAAGGCCGATTCGATCGCGTTCGAACCCGCATCGGCCTTGTAGACATGCACGGGATGGCCGGTGACCTTGACCTGGAACCACATGACGCCGACCTGCGCCACGGTGAGCGTGCAGCCCGACGGCTCGGGGATCAGCGCCGCCTCGGCACGATAGCCGCGCTGCAGGCAGGCGAGCGCGCCGTTGCCGGTGCACTCCTCCTCGACCACCGACTGCTGGTAGACGTCGGCCGCCGGCATATAGCCCAGCGCCCGCAGGGCACGCAGCGCGAAGACGTTCAGGATCAGCCCGGCCTTCATGTCGCCCGAGCCGCGGCCGTACATCCAGCCGTCCTTGACATAGGCATCGTAGGGATTGCGCGTCCACATCTCGTGCGGCCCCTCGGGAACCACGTCGATGTGACCGTTGAGGATCAGCGACCGGCCCTTGGGACTGGACGGACGCCAGGCGCCGACCACGTTCCAGGCATCGTCATAATCCAGTGAATGCGGCGAGTAGCCCGGCAGGTGCTTGAGGTCGTCGATCTTGATCTGCCAGCGGTCGACGCCCAGCCCGTCTTCCTTGAACAGGCGCGCCATCATGTCCTGCGCCGGCGCTTCCTGGAAACGGGTAGACGGAATTCGGACCAGATCGGCCGTCACGTTCGTCTGATCGCCGAAGCGACGATCGACTTCGTCCATGATTTTGGACTTGAGCGATGAATCGAGCATGCGCGGACTTTGGCGCAGCCCCGGTACGCCGTCTATAGTTTCGGAGGAGGAAACAAATGTACCCGGGCAAACACGCGACGACGCAGGCGTCCCATCCTGCGGTGATCATGGCCGGCAGCGGCGAGACCGTGACCTATGGCGAGCTGGAGGCGCGCAGCAACCGGCTCGCGCACCTGCTGCGCGCCCATGGCGTGACGCGGCTCGACCACTATTCGATCTTCATGGAAAACAACGCGCGCTACGTGGAGTGCTGTACCGCCGGCGAGCGCACCGGCACCTACTACACTTGCGTGAATTCGTTCCTGACCGCCGACGAGCTTGCCTACATCCTGAACAACAGCGCCTCGAAAGTGCTCATCACCTCCCAGGCCAAGCGGGACGTGGCCCTCGCGGCTCTGCCGCAGTGTCCGGAGATCGCGCTCTGCATCGTCGTCGACGGGCCCGGTGGCGGATCGGCCGGCGGCGCGAAGATCGTCAATCTCGCGGAGGCGACGACCGGCCTGCCCGCGACGCCGATCGCCGACGAATCGCTCGGGACCGCGATGCTCTACTCGTCCGGCACCACGGGACGGCCGAAGGGGATCGTGCGGCCGCTGGCCGAACAGCCGCCGTCTCAGCTCCTGCCGATCTTCTCCTTCCTGCTGAAGCTCTGGCAGTACCGCGAAGGCATGATCTACCTCTCGCCGGCGCCGCTCTACCATTCGGCGCCGCAGGCGGCGGTGAATCTCACGATTCGCATCGGCGGCACCGTGATCATCATGGAGCGCTTCGACCCCGAGCATTACCTGCAGCTCATCGAACAGTATCGCGTCACGCACACCCAGCTCGTGCCGACGATGTTCTCGCGGATGCTGAAGCTGCCCGAGGAGACGCGGAAGCAGTACGAACTCGGTTCGCTGGAGATCGCCATCCATGCGGCGGCGCCCTGCCCGGTCCAGGTGAAGGAACAGATGATCGGCTGGTGGGGTCCGATCATCCACGAATACTACGGCGCCACCGAGGGGCTGGGCTTCACCGCCTGCAACTCGCAGGAATGGCTGGCGCACAAGGGCACGGTGGGACGTGTCCTCCTGGGCGAACTGCACGTGCTCGACGATGACATGAAGCCGCTGCCCACCGGCACCGCCGGCACCCTGTGGTTCAAGACCGCGACGCCGTTCGAGTATTTCAACGACCCTGCCAAGACACGCGAGGCGCGCTCCGAGGACGGCACGATGAGCACGGTGGGCGACGTCGGCTATGTCGATGCCGACGGCTACCTCTACCTGACCGACCGCGCGACCTTCATGATCATTTCCGGTGGCGTGAACATCTACCCGCAGGAATGCGAGAACCTGCTGATCACCCATCCCAAGGTGGCCGACGCGGCGGTGTTCGGCGTCCCCAACGCCGATCTCGGCGAGGAGGTGAAGGCGGTCGTCCAGCTCATGCCGGGCGTGCCCAAGACGGGCGCCACCGCCGAGGAGCTGATCGCCTTCTGCGGCCAGCATCTCTCCCGGCAGAAGGTGCCGCGCTCCGTCGATTTCGAGGACGAGCTGCCGCGCCTGCCGACCGGCAAACTCTACAAGCGTCTGCTGCGCGACCGTTACTGGGGCAGCAAGAAGAGCCGCATCGTGTGACTCATCCGCGCGACCGGCGCTGCGAACGCGACAGCATCGCCGCGGGAATCAGGGCGGCCAGCGCGACCACACCCACGACGATGAACGTATCGGAAAACGCCAGCATCTGCGCGTTGCTTTGCAACATCGTGGCCAGATACTCGAGGGCGCCCGCCTTCTGGTGTTGGAACGGCAGGCCGCTCTTCTGCATCAGATGCTCGACCTGGGTGAGCATGCGGTCGGTCGTGCGGTTGCCCCAGTCCTGCGTCGCCGTCAGCGCATCGGCATGGAAGCGGGTGCGGATCTCGAAGAAAGCGACCATCCCGTTGATGCCGAAGGCGCCGCCGAGCTGGCGCATGAAGTTGGCGACGCCCGAGCCCTGTCGCACCTTGTCGGCCGGCAGTGCCTTCAGCGACGAGGCATTGAGGCTGGGATTGATGAAGCCCAGTCCCAGGCGGGAAAGCATGACCATGCAGACCAGCGTCCAGAAGGTCGTGTCGATGTCGGCGGTCGTCATCCAGGCGAAGCCGCCGGCGAACAGGACCAGCCCGCCGATGATCATGGTCGAGGCCGGCATCGAGTCCGACAGCCGACCCGCCAGCGGGAAGATGAAGGCCAGCATGATGCCGGCCGGCATCATCATCAGCCCGGCCTCCAGCGGTGTGAAACCGATGATGGTCTGCACGAAGACGGGAATGATGTAGGTCGAGCCCATCATGCCGGCGCCGAAGATGAAGGCGATGAGGGCCGCGGCGGCAAACTCGACATTGGCGAAGATGCGCACGTCGAGCAGCGCCCGCGGCGTGTAGAGTTCCCAGCAGACGAAGCCGACCGTCGCAGCGCTCCCGAGGACCAGACGGAACACGATGGCGTCGGAACTCCAGCCCTCGCGCTGGCCGTCGGCGATCCCCGTCATGAGGCCAAACAGCGCCGTGCAGAGCAGCGCAAAGCCCAACCAGTCGAACGGTGGAATGACCTTGGGGATCGGCCGGGTCGGCATGAAGATCATGCCCATGACGGCGGCGACGACACAGAACGGCAGCGAGATGAAGAAGACGTAGCGCCACGAGAAGTACTCGATCATCAGGCCGCCGAGGGTCGGTCCGATCGCGGGCGCAAAAACGACGCCCAGTCCGAAGACGCCCATCGCCATGCCGCGGCGCTCTGGCGGAAACACCGTGAAGATCGTGGCCATGACCAGCGGCTGGGCGACACCGGCGCTGAACCCCTGCAGGACGCGGGCAAAGATCAGCGCGTCCTCGGTCGGGGCCGAGCCGCCCATCAGGGCACCCACCGAGAAGAAGAACACCGCGCCCACGAAGGTCCGGCGCTCGCCCAGGACCCCGCTCAGCCAGGCGTTGATCAGCATGCCGGCGGTCATCGTGGCCATATAGGCCGACGACATCCATTGCGCCTTGTCCTGACCGATGCCGAAGGCGCCCATCACGTCGGGCACCGCCACGTTCACCGTGGTCATGGCGAGCACCATCGACACGACGCCCATCATGCCGGTGATGGTGACCAGCCAGCGATACGAGGGCCCGTAGCGCTCGGTCAGCGCCGCCGCGGTCTGCAGGGGAACGGCCGCGGCCGTCATGATGCGGCTACAGCATTGTCGTTGCCCATGCTTCGAGACGCTCGCTCTGCTCGCTCCTCAGCATGAGGTGGTTCTTGTTCCAACATCGCAAGCCTCATCCTGAGGAGGCCGCGGAGCGGCCGTCTCGAAGGAGGGGCAACAACATGATCGCCCGCTCCGGCCTACCGAATGTCAATTTCGACTTCGACCATCATGCCGGGCGTGAGCGGTTTCGGCATCTGGACGATGTCGATCTTGACCGGCACGCGCTGAGTGATCTTTGTGAAGTTGCCCGACGGATTGGGGGTCGGCAGGAGCGCGAAGCGCGCCGTCGTGGCGCTGCCGATCCGCGCGACCCGGCCGACGAAGGTATCCTTGGGATAGGCGTCGACGGAGACGCGCACGGGCTGGCCGAGTTTCAGCTTGCCGACCTGCGTCTCCTTGATGTTGGCCTCGACCCAGACCTCGTCCGGATTGTGCAGCATCAGGATGCGCTGGCCCGCCGCCACATACTCCCCCGGCAGGGTGAAGGTGCGGTCGATCACCGCCGGGATCGGGCTCTTGATCGTACGGTCCTCGACATCGACCTGCTGCTGGCGCATTTGCGCCGCCAGCGCAGCGACCTGATGGGTCAGCGCCTCGATCTGCGCATCGATCACGCCCAGCCTGTCGTGGCCGACCCGCGCCTCGCCGAGGCTGCCCTCGGCCTGCTCGTGCTCGGCCTGGAGCTGCAGGATCTGGATCTCGAACTTGGTGACCGCCGCCTGCGCCATCTGGAGCTGCCGCTCGTTGACGACCTTGCTGGCGAACAGCGTCCGGCTGCGATCGAGTTCGAGCCTGGCGAAATCGAGGTCGGCCTGCAGGGCGGCCAGCGCCTTCTCGCGAACCGTGATGGTCGAGGTGCGTGTACGCATCGCGGCATCGGCCTGGTTCTGGTCGAGCTTGCGCTCGGCGCGCAGTCGCGCCCGCTCGACCCGGACGCCTTCGATCTGCGCGCGCAAGCCGTCGACACGCAGCTTGGCCGCGCGGTCGTCGATCCTGACCAGGGTCTGCCCCGCCTCGACGCGCATGCCCTCGCGCACCGCGAGGTCGACGATCCAGCCCTCGGCGCGGCTCGACACCGTAACGATGTCGGCCGTCACGCGGGCATCGTATTCGTAGACATGGGTGAGACGCAGATGGACCTCGCGGCCGCCATAGGCGACCGCCGCGATCAGCAGGAGACCGATGACGATGAAGCGTGGCCGCACCAGGGCTCGCATGAGGCCGGATGTCCGGCTCACCCGCGCAGGAGGCGCCACGCCGACCGCCGGCGATGCGGGCGGTGTCTTCAGGGAGGGCGGCGGCACCGACTGATCCACGACCTATCCTGCCGCTCTCAACCGGGGTTTCGCGCTGTTGTCATCGAAGAAGAATAAGGCGGAAACATTTGGCGGGCCAACGATCTTCACGTGAAGGCCTCGCCTTGCTGCAGCGCGCGCACTGCATGACGCGCGCCGTTCCGCATCCGTGCTCGGCGCACTTGCAAAAACGAACGGTCGGGTCGACCCTGATTTGGCAAGCTCGCCGGACACCTCTCGCAGAGCAAAAATTCACAACAGGAGCCGTCGTATGCCCGATGCTTCCCACGCGCCCGCGCCTCGTCAGCCCGATGTCGCCCCGCTTGATGTCGCGATCGTCGGCGGCGGACTGGCCGGCCTCTACGCCATCCATCGCCTGCGCAAGCTGGGACTGAAGGTCCGGGCCTACGAGGCAGGCTCCGGAATCGGCGGCACCTGGTTCTGGAACCGCTACCCCGGCGCGCGTTGCGACGTCGAGAGCCTGGAATATTCCTACAGCTTCTCCGACGAGCTGCAGCAGGAGTGGAAGTGGCCGGAGCGCTACGGCACGCAGCCCGAAATCCTGAAGTACATCAACCATGTCGCCGACCGCTTCGACCTGCGCCGCGACGTCCAGCTCGACACGCGCATCAAGGCCGCCACCTTCGACAGTGCGACCAACGAATGGACGCTGCGGACCGACAAGGGCGAGGTGGTCCGCGCGCGCTATTGCATCATGGCGGCGGGCAATCTCTCGACGCCGCGCGTGCCCGACTTCAAGGGCATCGGGAGCTTCAAGGGCAAGTGGTACCATTCGGGACTGTGGCCGCATGAGGGTGTCGACTTCACCGGCCTCCGGGTGGGCGTCATCGGCACGGGCTCCTCGGGCGTCCAGATGATCCCGTTGATCGCCCGGCAGGCGAAGCACCTGCATGTTTTCCAGCGCACCGCCAATTTCAGCCTGCCGGCGCGCAACGCGCCGATGGAAGAGGAGCGCGAGCGCCGTCACAAGGCCGAGTATCCGGCCCGGCGCCGCGCCGCCTACGACACGCCCTTCGCGATCGGCGGCTATCCGCGGCCGACCAAGTCGGCCCTCGAGGTCACCGAGGAGGAGCGCAACGCCGCCTACGAGGCCAAGTGGCAGGAAGGCGGCAGCATCAGCTACCTCTATACCTACACCGACCTTCTGGTGAACAAGCAGGCGAACGACACGGCCTCGGAGTTCGCCCGCAACAAGATCCGCGGCATCGTGAAGGACAAGAGGACGGCCGAACTGCTGGCGCCCAAGGACCATCCGATCGGCACCAAGCGCCTCTGCCTCGATACGAACTATTACGAGACCTACAATCGCGACAACGTCGTGCTGGTCGACGTCCGATCCGATCCGATCCAGGAGATCACCGAAAAGGGCGTGCGCACGGGCAAGGAAGAGTATGAGCTCGACGCCATCGTCTTCGCCACCGGCTTCGACGCCATGACCGGCGCGCTGCGCGAGATCGACATAAGGACGAGCGACGGCGCGGTGCTGGCCGACCATTGGGAGGGCGGTCCCCTCACCTATCTCGGCCTGATGGTCTCGCGCTTTCCCAACATGTTCGTCGTGACCGGCCCCGGCAGCCCCGGCGTGAAGACACAGATGATCGCCTCGATCGAACAGCACGTGGACTGGATCGCCGATGCGCTCGAGCATCTGGGCAAGCACCAGCTCGACCGCATCGAACCGTCACCTCAGGCCGAGGCCGAATGGGTCGGGCACGTCAACGCGGTGGCCGACAGCACCCTCTATCCGCTGGCCAATTCCTGGTACGTCGGCGCCAACATCCCGGGCAAGCCGCGCGTGTTCATGCCCTATGTCGGCGGCTTCGACCGTTACAAGAAGCGCTGCGACGAGGTCACGGCCGGCGGCTACGAAGGCTTCACGCTCAGCGGACACAAGGCCGAAGTCGCTTGAGCGCCACCTTCGTCCACCACCGCATCGAAGCCGCACCGCGTCGCTGGCAGGCGGTTGCCGACCAGCTCTCGGACGAAGGAGCACGGCAGGTCGGGGAGACCGGGGGCCAGCTCTACGGCGCCTGGCGCAGCCAGATCGGCCGGCCGCGCGACGAGGTGCAGGCGATCAGCGTCTGGCCACAGGGGATCGCGGCGGCGGCGGCCGAACGTGCGCTGCTGGCGAATACTGACGACGTCCGCGCGGTGACCAGCGAAGTCCTGACCCCCACGCTTCGCCCGACCGACACGGTGCCGCCGACCCGCCAGGGCAACTACGCCTTCCGCTGGTTCGCCGTTCCCGAACCGAACTGGCCGGAGTTCCTCGACCTCTGTGCCGCCGCCTGGCCCGGCTTCGAGGGCGCCTACGATTCGCAGGTGATCGGCCTCTGGCGGGCGAGCGGCGACCGCACCGGCACCGGCCCGGACGAGGTGACCGGCGCCGGCCTGCACGGCGGCGTGCGCAGCCTGCTCCTGACCCGGCGGCCCAACCTCGCCATGTGGGAGCGCTCCAAGCTGCCCGAAGGCGCGGCCGAGGCGGCGGTGCGCGACAAGCTCAGCCGCCGCTACGACCTCTGCGACTGGACCGTGGTGTCCACGGCGACCCTCCTGACCGCCGCCGACCGCGCCGATACGGCTCGCTGGACCTGAGGGGGCCGCTGGACTCGAACGGCCCTGGCGCCTATCTCGACGCCGCCATGCCGACGCTGCGCTCCCTGGAAGCTCTCGAAAGCGAGGGCCTCCTGTCGCCCGATCCGCGGCTGCAGGAAGCCGCGCAGTCCATGGCGATCGCCATCACGCCGGAGATGGTGGCGCTGATCGACCGTTCGCGCCTGGCCGACGATCCGATCGCCCGGCAGTTCGTGCCGAGCGGTGCCGAGGCCGAGGTGGCGCCGGCCGAGCTCGCCGACCCGATCGGCGACGAGGCGCGGTCGCCCGTGAAGGGCATCGTCCATCGCTATCCCGACCGCGTGCTGCTGAAGCCGCTGCATGTCTGCCCGGTCTATTGCCGCTTCTGCTTCCGCCGCGAGAAGGTGGGCCCGGGCGGCGAAGCGCTGTCGGCCGACGAGCTGGCGGCAGCGCTGGCCTATATCCGTAGCCGGCCGGAAATCTGGGAGGTGATCCTGACCGGCGGCGATCCGCTGATGCTGGCGCCGCGCCGCCTCGCCGAGCTGATGGCGGCGCTCGACGCGATCCCCCATGTGGCGATCGTGCGCCTGCACAGTCGCGTGCCGATCGTCGACCCCGAACGGGTCACCGGTGAGTTGGTAAGGGCGCTGCAGCCCGGCCGGGTCAGTGTCTGGCTGGCCGTCCACTGCAATCACGCCCGTGAGCTCGCGCCCTCGACCCGCGCCGCCCTGTCACGCCTGGCCGACGCCGGCCTGCCGCTGATGGGCCAGACGGTGCTGCTGAAGGGGGTGAACGACACGGTCGAGACCCTGGAGCAGCTCATGCGCACGCTGGTGACCGCCCGGGTAAAGCCCTATTACCTGCATCATCCGGACCTGGTGCGTGGCACAGGACACTTCAGAGTGTCGATCGCGGAGGGACAGGCGCTGGTGAAGGCCCTGCGCGGCCGCCTTTCCGGGCTGGCCCAGCCGACCTACGTGCTGGACGTGCCCGGCGGTCACGGAAAGGTCCCCGTCGGACCCTCCTATCTGGCCGACGATCCGGGGGCCCTGAGGGTCGAGGACGTGTTCGGCGGGCAGCACCGCTACCCGTCCGACTGACCCTCCAGCCATTAGATTTTCTCGAGGTCGCCTCAGCGACGGGCAGCCGGCGCCACGGCCGGGCGCCCGGTGCGGGCCTGCGGCGCGGCCAGCTCCTCGACCAGCCATTCCTCGAAGGCCTTGGTCTTGGGGCGGCTCACCGAGGCCGGCGGGCAGACGAACCACCAGGCCTTGCCGCTGTCGACGATCTGCTCGAACGGCTGGAACAGCCGGCCCACGGACAGCTCCTCGCGGAATAGTTGTGGCGGGCCGACCGCCACACCCGCGCCTTCCATCGCCGCTTCGACCGCGATCATCGTCGAGTCGAAGGTGAGCACGCGCTTGGGCTTGAAGTCGCCGAGGCCCACGGCCCGCAGCCAGATCGGCCATTCGGGATCGTGCGTCATGTCGATGAAGGGCACCCGCTTCAGATCGTCGAGCGTCTTCAGCTTGTCGTGATAGCGCTTGCCGCAGAGTGGCGTCAGCACGTCGCTGAACAGCCTCGTTGCATGCAATTCGGGCTCCGGCTGCACGGTGAACCTGATCGCACAGTCGACATCCTCGCGCGCGAAGTCGACGCGCTTCTGGCTCGTCGTCATGCGCACTTCGATCTCGGGATGCTTGGCCTGGAAGCGATGCAGGCGCGGCACCAGCCAGCCCAGCGCGAAGGTCGTGACCAGGCTCACGTTCAGCGTGCCCGAGTTGGCCTTGCGGCCGACCCGCTCCAGCGCGTTGGTCATGCGGTCGAACGCGTCGCGCAGATCGGGCAGCAGCGCCTCGCCTTCACTGGTGATCTCGAGGCCGCGCGGACGGCGCACGAACAGCGCGACGCCGAGCCTCTCTTCGAGCGCCTTCACCTGGTGGCTGACGGCGGCCTGGGTGACGTGAAGCTCCTCGGCGGCATGCGTGAAACTCGCGTGACGGGCAGCGGCCTCGAAGGCGCGCAAGGCATTCAAGGGGAGTTGCGAACGGCTCATCTAGGACACTTGATCATAGAAATTCTATGCCTCCCCCGAGCTTTCATCCTTTGCAAGTATCCACAGGATACAGCAAATTCAGGCTAGAAACGAGGCGCAACTGCCGATCCCCGGCCCCATCGCCTCAAGCGGAGCTAAGTCATGTCGATCGTATCCAACGTGCGGGTCGCCCGCGCGGATGTCCCCTCCTTCTCGTTCGGCCGCGCCGTCGCGCTGCTGGCGGGCACGGTTGTGGTCGGGATCGAGAAAATCATGACCCGAGCCGAACTGGCCCGCTCGCGACATCAGTTGGCCCAACTGGACGAGCGGCTGCTGCGGGATATCGGCGTCGACCGGGCGACCGCCCGGTTCGAGGCGACCAAGCCCTTCTGGTCCTAGCCGGAATTGCCGGCGGGCGGCGGATAGAGCAGGTTAGGGTCGTGGTGCTTTGATGGCGCCATGACCCAACATTCTCTTTCGTTACCCGCCGTGGCCCTCGCCACTTCCCTTCTTCCCGACCCGGACACCTGCTGGCACGCCGTCCAGCGGCGCGACCGCGCGTACAACGGCCGCTTCTGGTTCTCGGTGAAGACAACCGGGGTCTATTGCCTGCCGTCGTGCACGGCTCGTCCGCCGTTGCGCCGCAACGTCGACTTCCACGCCTCGCCCGAGGCGGCGGAGGCGGCGGGTTTCCGTGCATGCAAGCGGTGCAAGCCACGCGACTGGCAGGCGGACCTCGGCCTCAGCCGGCCGGTGGCGCGCGCCTGCGCGCTGTTCGAGGCCGCCGGTGCCGACGCCCCGCCTTCCCTGGCCGAGGTGGCGGACAAGGTCGGCCTGTCGAGCGGTGCGCTGGGCAAGCGTTTCCTGGCCGAGCTGGGCGTCAATCCGCGCGACTGGCTGGTCGCGCGAAAGCGCGAGCGCTTCCGCAGCGCGCTCCGCGGCGGCGCCAGCGTGGCCGACGCGCTCTATGGTGCGGGCTACGGCTCACCCAGCCGCGTCTACGAGAGCAGCGACAAGGTGCTCGGCATGACGCCGGCGACCTATGCGCGGGGCGGCGCGGGCGCCCATATCGACTACACCATGGCCGACTCTGAGTATGGCCGCGTGCTGGTGGCCGCGACCGGGAAGGGCATCGCCGCGGTGTTCCTGGGCGATGACGACCGTGCGCTGGAGAAAAGCCTGAAGCAGGACTTTCCCGCCGCCGAGATCCGGCGCAACGACACCGTGCTCGGCCCGCGCGTGAAAGCCGTACTGTCGCGGCTCTACGGCCGAAAGCCCACGGCGCTCGATGCCCCCGACGTGCCGCTCGACATCGTGGGGACGGCCTTCCAGTGGAAGGTCTGGAAGGCGCTGACCGAGATCCCGGCCGGCGAGACCCGCACCTATGGCGAGATCGCCCGTAGCATCGGCGAGCCCAAGGCAGCGCGCGCGGTGGGACGCGCCTGCGCCACCAACCAGGCCGCCGTGGTCATTCCGTGTCATCGCGCCGTCGGATCGAGCGGCGCGATGACCGGCTATCGCTGGGGCTTGGCGCGCAAGGAACGGCTGCTGGCCGAGGAGCGCCGGCGCAGCAGCAGGTAGAAGGCGCCCGTGCCGCCATGATGGGCGTGGGCGGCGCGGACCGCCCGCACCCGCTCGCGGTTGTCGCCGCGATTGAGCCAGCCCACGAATTCGCCCCGGATGCGGCCGTCGATCGTGCGGCCACCCTCTTCGCGCAGGCCCTTGCCGGTCACCACCAGCACCACACGGAGGTCCTGGGACGAGGCCCTGTCCAGAAACCGGGTCACCGCCCGCTCCGCCGCCGCAAGCGTCATGCCGTGCAGGTCGATCGACGCTTCCGGCGACAGCTTGCGCCGCGAGAGGGCACGCGAAACGTCGCGATCGAACTGCCGGCCGTCCGGCGACAGGTCGGGAACGCCGGGCCTGACCGGCAGCGGCCGAGGTCTTGGGACCAGGATCGTCGGCGGGACCACCGCCGGCTTGCCCACCGCCGGCTTCCCGGCCGCCGTGGGGCCCGCCTTGGCTTCCACCGCCGGAACGCGCGAAGCGGCCGCCCGCTTTCTCTTGAGCGGCTTCACACCGGCCATTGCGGCGGCGAACAGGTCGGCGTCCTTCACCATGCCATTTCGTCTAGCCTTGGCCGTGAGGCGGGTCTACACAGCCCGCCATGGCGATCGCGCCCCCCACCCGGCCCAACGGCCCGCCGCAACCCGACCCTGATCTCCAGACAGGCCTGCAGTATCTGCGGGCGGGCTGGTACGATCGCGCCGAGCCGCTGTTCAGGAGCGCGCTCGTCCGGCACGGCGACAGTCCCGACATTCTCCACTTTCTCGCCGTCTGCCTGTCGCAGCGCGGCGCGGTGAAGGAAGCCGAGAAGCTGTGGCGCAAGGCCGTGGCGAAGGATCCGAACGAGCCGATGCTGCTCTACAATCTAGGCCTCGCCGCCCGTCGCCTCGGCAATCTCGACGAGGCGGCGCGCCGTTTCCGCGACACGATCCGTCAGGCGCCCACCCATGTCGAGGCCCGCCTGGCGCTGGCCTCGGTCCATATGGATACCGGGCGCTTCGCCGCCGCCGAGCGCGAACTGTCGGAGTTCGTGGCCAACGTCGATCGCGCCATCCACGAACATGGGACCGAGGCGCTGAAGCCCCTGCAGGCGCGCGCCCGCAACATGATGGGCTATGCCCTCTACCGGCTGGGCCGATATTCGGCCGCCATCGAGGTCTTCGACATGGCGCTGGAAGACGCCGGCGAGAACGCCGAGCGCCGCGGCCAGATCCTGGGCGACCGCTCGCTCTCTCTGGCGGCCCTCGGCCACTACGACGAAGCCATTGCCGAGGCCGGCCGAGCGCTCGAACTGGCGCCGACCAGCGCCACGTTGAACCATACGCTGGGCTACGTCCTCTTTTTCAGCGGTCGCCCGAGCGACGCCATCCCGATGATCGAGAAGGCCCTCCAGCTCGATCCGGCGTTCGGCCAGGCCTATGGCACCCTGGCGCTGGCCCGGGCGGCAGCGGGCCAGACCGAACAGGCCGTCGGCATCCTCGAGAAAGTCCTGGAACGCAACCCGCTCGACCACGAGGCGATCCTCCAGCTCTCCAACCTGCACATTCAGGCCGGGCACTTCGAGCAGGCCAGCCGGCTCCTGGAGCCCTATCTGAGAGCCGTTTCCGGTGATGCCCGGGCGATGAACAATCAGGGGCTGGCGCTGCTCGGTCTCAAGCGCTTCGACGATGCGCGGCGGATCCTGAAGAAGGCCGCCAAGGTTTCACCCGACGAGCCCTTCGTGCAGACCAACTACGGGCGCGCCCTGATGGGCCTGGGGCGGGCCGCTGAAGCACGGCCGCACCATGAGCAGGCGTTGCGTGCCCTGCCGGACGATTCGCGGCTGCTGGCCCACTACGGCATCTGCCTGGCGGCGCTGGGCGAAGTCGACAGGGCCCGCGAAACCCTGGACGCCGCCCTGGCGGCCGATCCGAACAACGAGGAAGCCCTGCTCGCGCGCGCCGGTCTCGACGCATGAGCAGCGGCGCCGATCGCCTGGCCGAGGTCACCGGCCGCATCGCCGACGCCGCGCGGGCATCGGGTCGTTCACCATCCGACGTCACCCTCGTCGCCGTCTCCAAGACCCATGGCGCGGACCGGGTCCGCGAACTGCTGGAGGTCGGCCACCGCGTGTTCGGCGAAAACCGCGTGCAGGAAGCCGAGGGCAAGTTCCCCGAACTCAAGGCGGCCTGGCCCGACCTCGAGCTGCACCTGATCGGCCCGCTCCAGACCAACAAGGCACGCGATGCCGTCGCCCTGTTCGACGTCATCCAGTCGGTCGATCGCGACCGGCTCGCTGCGGCCCTGGCGAAGGAGATGGAGCGCCTGGGCCGCCGGCCCGCCTGCTACATCCAGGTCAACACCGGCGAGGAGCCGCAGAAGGCCGGCCTTCTCCCGAAGGATGTCGACGCCTTCGTGGCTCTCTGCCGCGACCAGTACAAGCTGCCCGTGGTCGGCCTGATGTGCATCCCGCCGGTCGACGAGGAACCGGCCCTGCATTTCGCGCTGCTGGCGAAGATGGCGGCCCGCAACGGCCTTGCCAAGCTCAGCATGGGCATGAGCGCCGACTACGAGACGGCCGTGCGGATGGGCGCCACCCATGTCCGCGTCGGCAGCGCCCTGTTCGGCTCCCGCCCGCCGCTGCAGCCCGCGCCATAGAGCCGGACCGAGCCCCGAAATCAGGGCGCGATCTTCAAATCCAGGATCAGGGGATGGTGGTCGCTGCCGATGTTCGGCCCGACGCGGCGACTGACGATACCGATGCCGGAGCTGACGAGCGCGTGGTCGATGGGCAGCCCGATCCCTGTATTTGCCAGCCGCCAGGTCGAGATGGATGGCGAGGTGCGTGGACGCTCGGCTGGCAGGATGTTGGTGTCCCACAATCCGCTTTGCGTTATCAGCCGGTCGAAGACCGGTGAAAACGGCGTGAGATTGAGATCGCCGACCAGGACGACGCGCTCCCCCTTGTCGACGTGCTCGCGCGCCACGGCGGCGGCATGGGCGAGTTGGCGGTCGCGGGCACCGGTCGAGGGCGGCCCGGGCCGCCGGGCATGCAGGCCGAGAAGCGTGAGACAACCCGATTCCGCCGGGCACAGCTGCGCCACCATCAACGGTGCGTATTTGCCCATCGTCAGGTCGAACTCGAGCGACTCGGGAGGTTTCGTGGCGAGCAGCATGACCCCGAACGCGTTGCCGCGGGGCGGCTCCGACTGGAAGGGCAGCAGGCCCCGCACGTCGCGCAGCACCGCGTCGTGAACGGGGTCTAGTTCCGTGAACACCACAATGTCGGGCTTTTCCGCCTCGATCAGGCGCCGCATGGCATCCAGATCTGTCTTCCAGTTATGCAGGTTGGCAAAGAGGAGGCGCACCACCGGCCCTGGCTGGGGCTGAAGATCGGTCGGCGGCAGGTGCATGTGCGGCCACACGACCGGGAAGCTCGCAGCGACGATCAGCGACGACAGCCCGGCCGTCCACCACTGCCGCAGGCTGAGCGCCACCAGTGCGAGCACCGCGCCCGCAAGGAGAAAGTAGACATGGAAATGGGTCAGCAGCTCGAACGCCCAGTGCCATGTCGCCAGCCAGGACAAGGCCGCCACCAGCGAAAGACCGATGACGAGCATGGTAACGGCCGGCCGCAGGACGTTTAATGCTCGCTGTTGCCTCTTCATTGACCGCACTGTACATGGCCGCCGCGCATGCCAGAACTTCCTGAAGTAGAGACCGTCCGACGCGGGTTGATGCCGCGCCTGGTCGGTCGGCGGATCGTGCAACTGCAGCAGCGTCGACCCGACCTTCGGGTGCCCCTGCCGGCCAAGTTTGCCGCCAGGGTCGAGGGCCGCATGGTCACGGGCATCGACCGGCGGGCAAAGTACCTGCTGATCCGCCTCGACGACGGCCAGACCCTGATCGTGCATCTCGGCATGTCGGGCCGCATGACCCTGCATGATGCCGAGAGCGCCGCCAGCCATCCGCTCGGGCGGCATGACCATGTCGTGTTCGGCATGGATGATGGCTGGCAGGTCCGCTTCAACGACGCCCGCCGCTTCGGGCTGATGGTGCTGGTGGCCGACGAGGCGGTGGCCCGGCACAAGTACTTCAAGAGCCTGGGCCCGGAGCCTCTGGACGACGCCTTTACCGGCGATGTACTGGCCGCCCGCCTCGCCGGCCGCAGGACGCCGATCAAGGCGGCACTGCTCGATCAGAAGACCCTGGTGGGCGTCGGCAACATCTATGCGTGCGAGGCGCTGTTCCTGGCCGGCATCTCGCCGCGCCGCTCCGCCCACACCATCAAGGGGGAGCGTGCGGGTCGCCTCGTCGAGGCGATCAAGCTCGTGCTCAGCCGTTCGATACAGGACGGAGGTTCGACCCTGCGCGATCATGTTCAGCCGGGCGGCGAACTCGGCTATTTCCAGACGCGCTTCAACGTCTATGACCGGGCCGGCATCGCCTGCCCCACCCGCGACTGCGGCCAGACGGTGCGCCGGCTCGTGCAGGCCGGGAGATCCACCTTCTATTGCGCGCGCTGCCAGCGCTGAGACACGACCCGAGGAGGAAAGAGCAAATGACCACGACATACGAGAATATCCAGACCGAAACCAAAGGCCGGGTCGGGATCATCCGGCTGAACCGCCCGAAGGCGCTGAACGCGCTCTGCGCCGATCTGGTGCGCGAGCTCGGCCAGGCACTCGATGCGTTCGAAGCCGATCCCGGCATCGGGTGCATGGTTCTGACGGGCAGCGACAAGGCGTTCGCCGCCGGTGCCGACATCAAGGAGATGAAGGAGAAGACCTACCAGGACGTCTTCCTGCAGGACTTCATCACCGTCGGCTGGGAGAAGGTGAGCCAGGTCCGCAAGCCGATCGTCGCCGCGGTGGCCGGGTACGCCCTGGGCGGCGGCTGCGAGATGGCCATGATGTGTGACTTCATCATCGCTGCGGACAATGCCAAGTTCGGCCAGCCCGAGATCACCCTGGGCACCATTCCCGGGGCAGGCGGCACCCAGCGCCTGCCGCGCTTCGTCGGCAAGTCGAAGGCCATGGACATGGTCCTGACCGGGCGCATGATGGACGCGGCCGAAGCCGAGCGCTGCGGCCTGGTCAGCCGGGTCGTGCCGCTGGCCCAGCTCATGGACGACGCCATCGCCACGGCCGAGAAGATCGCCGGCATGTCTCTGCCCGCCACCATGGTCGCCAAGGAAGCGGTCAACCGGGCCTTCGAGACGACCCTTTCGGAGGGTGTCCGTTTCGAGCGCAGGACCTTTCACGCAACTTTTGCCTTCGACGACCGGTCCGAGGGCATGGCCGCTTTCGCCGAGAAGCGTAAGCCGGGCTGGAAACATCGCTGATTTGGCGGATTTGGAGCGCTTGACCGGCCCCCATACGGCCCGTATAAGCGCGCCCTTCGAGCAACGAGGACTATTATGGCTAATCACAAGTCGGCCGAGAAGCGCGCCCGCCAGACCGAGCGCCGCACCGCCGTGAATACGTCGCGCCGCAGCCGCGTGCGCGGTTCGGTGAAGAAGGTCGAGGAGGCGATTGCGTCCGGCGACAAGAAGGCCGCCCAGGAAGCGCTGCGTATGGCGCAGCCGGAGATCCAGCGTGGCGCCATCAAGCGCATCGTGACCAAGAACGCCGCCTCGCGCCGCGTGTCGCGCCTCTCGGCGCGCATCAAGGCGATGGCCTGACGCTTTCCGACATCCCGCTTCAGTGTTTGTGAACGCCGCTCCTTCGAGCGGCGTTTTCTTTTGTGGCGATGACGAAGCCGGGACTCTTTGACGAAAAAAATCTCGGCGACTTTCTTCAATGATCGTTTGGTCGTCGATTGGCCGACTGACATACGATTCGGAGTTATCGAACGAAGCGCGACGGCGAGCGCTAGATGTTGAGAGCCGTCTCTCGACGAACGACGCGCAAAATCGGTTCGTACAACTTGTCAATCGAGCAGCGTCGCGAAGTGGCTGAATAGCGTGTGGTGTTCTGCGTGTGATTCGTTTGCGCGCTTCGGAGAGTCTGGATAAGACTCACGACATCGCGACGGGGCGTGGGGCGCTTGGATCGCGAGCCAGATGGAGAAGAGGGGATTCCTCTCCATCGAAACGACGAACGAGGGAGACAGGTACACAACGCTTCGCAAGTTCGACGATCGATAAGAAGATGAAGCGTCCCATAAGCGACGCTCGCTGAAATCCCTCGTTCCCTCTTGCCGTGTTGTGTGTCGCCTTCGTTCGCTGGCTCGCCGGACAACGCCTCGCTTCGACGAATGAAAGCGGGGGCCATGTCGAAAGACAACAAGATCGCAGACACATTCGAAGTGTCCCCCGCAGCCGGCTACGCCGGCGACGTCGTTCCTGAGGTTGCCTGGAAGATTCTCGGCGAACGGAAGGATGCGATCCTGATCGACGTACGCACACGCGCCGAGTGGAACTATGTGGGCGTGCCCGACCTTGCCGGCCTCGACAAGAAGCCGGGCCTGGTCGAATGGCAGATCTTCCCGAACATGCAGGTCAATCCGGATTTCGTCGGCGCGCTTTCGCAGGCGCTGGCGGACAAGGAGGTGCCGCTGCTCTTTCTGTGTCGAAGTGGGGTGAGATCGGTCGCGGCGGCGAAAGCCATGGCCGCGGCCGGATACAGTACGTGTCTCAATGTGGCAGACGGCTTTGAAGGACCCCTCGATGCGCAGGGCAAGCGCGGCGCGACGAGGGGATGGAAGGCAGCGGGGCTTCCGTGGAGACAAACGTGAATCGAATTCAAGCGCCGATCCAAGGCAATAACAACACTACATACGAAAACAACGATTTTGCGGGGGCAGGCATGGATGAAGGGGCGGGCCGAAAGGAGCTCGAAGCACATTGGGTGCGCGTCTGCGATCGGCTTCGCAAGGAGATTGGGGACAAGGCCTTCAAGACATGGTTCGGCGAGGTCGAGCTGGGTGAACTCAAGGCCGGCAAGCTGCGCCTCTATGCGCCGACGCGCTTCGTGCGCGACTGGGTCGGTCGTCACTATGGCGACCGCGTGCTCGCCTACTGGCAATCGGTCAACACCGAGGTGAAGAACGTCGAGGTGAACCTCGTGCCACCGCCGGCGCCGCGCCGGCCGAACGAGATCATCGCGATGCCGCCCGTGCCCTCGTCGCAGAACCACCAGCCGCCGATGCCGCGCATGGGTCCCTCGATCGGCCGCGGCGCCGACGAGATCTCGCAGGCTCCGGAAGGACGCTACACCTTCGCGAACTTCGTCGTCGGCAAGCCCAACGAGTTCGCGTATGCGGCGGCGCGCAACATCTCCGAGCAGGACATGCCCCTGCCCGAGCGCAACCCGCTCTACATTTTCGGCGGCGTCGGCCTCGGCAAGACCCATCTGATGCACGCGATCTGGCATGTCATCCGCGAGCGCGATCCCAAGACCCGCGTTCTCTACCTGACGGCCGAGAGCTTCGTGAACCGGTTCATCCAGGCGCTGCGCACCAAGAACACCGGCCAGTTCAAGGAGCTGTTCCGCAACGTCGACGTGCTGATGGTCGACGACGTGCAGTTCATCTGCGGCAAGGAAGCGAGCCAGGACGAGTTCTTCTTCACGTTCAACTCGCTGGTCGAGCAGAACAAGCAGATCATCCTGTCCTCGGAGAAGCCGCCGAGCGAGCTGCAGGACATCGAGGAGCGCATGCGCTCGCGGCTGGGCAGCGGCCTCGTGGCCGACATCCACTCGTCGACCTACGAGCTGCGCCTGTCGATCCTGCAGACCAAGGCGGAGAACGCGCGGGTGCCGGTGCCGGCCAACGTGCTCGAGTTCCTCGCGCACAAGATCAGCACCAACATCCGCGAGCTCGAGGGCGCCCTGAACCGCGTCGTCGCGCACGGCCAACTGATCGGTCGCGAGATCACCGTGGAGATGGCGCAGGATGTGCTGCACGACCTGCTGCGCCAGGCCGACCGCAAGGTCACGGTCGACGAGATCCAGCAGCGCGTCGCCGCCCACTACAACATCAAGCTCGCCGAGATGAGTTCGCCGCGGCGCGCCCGCTCGGTCGCCCGGCCCCGCCAGGTGGCGATGTACCTCGCCAAGCAGCTCACCACCCTCAGCCTGCCGCAGATCGGCAAGCGCTTCGGTAACCGCGACCACACGACGGTCATGCACGCCGTGCGCAAGATCGAGGAACTCAAGGTTTCCGATCTGTCGATCGCCGAGGACGTCGAACTGCTCAAGCGGCAGCTGCAAGGCTAGGAAAGCACATAGAGGAAACGTGAGACAGGCCCCGCGGGGCCTGTTTTGCGTTACGCCACGGGCCCTAAACGCCTCTAGAAACAGCGAAATTGCTTCCCGCGGACAGTCGGCGTGATATACTTTTCAACCGTTCCTCCGGCGCCTCCCGCGGCCCTTGGAACGGGCCATGAACTCGACCCAATCCGGCCCTGACTACGGCGACCAAAACATGAAATTGACGATCGAACGGGCGGCCCTCCTGAAGGCGCTGGCCCATGTCCAGAGTGTCGTCGAGCGTCGGAATACGATCCCGATCCTGTCCAACGTGCTGATCACCGCCCAGAAGGGCCGGCTGAGCCTCGCCGCGACCGACATGGACCTCGCCATCACCGAATCGGTGGAGGCCAGCGCCTCCAAGACCGGCTCGACCACGGCGCCAGCCCACACGCTGTACGAGATCGTCCGAAAGCTGCCCGATGGCGCCCAGGTCGAGCTGGAAGCGGCCTCGGACAACAGCAGCCTTGTCATCCGGGCCGGCCGCTCCCGCTTCACCCTGCAATGCCTGCCGCCGGCCGATTTCCCGGCCATGACCGAGGGCGACCTGCCGCACCGGTTCCAGCTCCCGGCAAGCGACCTCAAGGGCATCATCGACCGCACCCGGTTCGCGATTTCCAACGAGGAGACCCGCTACTACCTGAACGGCATCTATTTCCATGCCGCGACTGCGGGCGGCACCCAGGTGCTGCGCGGCGTGGCGACCGATGGTCATCGTCTCGCCCGGGTCGAGGTGCCGCTGCCCAAGGGCGCCGGCGAAATCCCCGGCGTGATCGTGCCGCGCAAGACCGTGGGCGAGGTCCGCAAGCTGCTCGACGAGGGTGACGGTTCGGTCGACATCGAGCTCAGCGACACCCGCATCCGCTTCTCCAGCGGCAACGTCACCCTGGTCAGCAAGCTGATCGACGGCACCTTCCCGGATTACGAGCGGGTCATCCCGACCGG
This sequence comes from Reyranella sp., assembly GCF_030651995.1. Taxonomy (GTDB): domain Bacteria; phylum Pseudomonadota; class Alphaproteobacteria; order Reyranellales; family Reyranellaceae; genus Reyranella. The sequence goes on along the minus strand of NZ_JAUSBN010000049.1, from coordinate 58,170 downwards.
CAACGACAAGGTCCTGAACGTGCCGTGCAAGGAATTCGCACACGCCGTGGACCGCGTCTCGACGATCTCCACCGAGAAGTCGCGGGCCATCAAGCTGGCGGTCGCCAAGGGCATCGTCACGCTCTCGGCGACCAGCCCCGACGCCGGCAGCGCCAGCGAGGAGATCGAGGTCGAGTACAAGGATACGGCCCTCGAGATCGGCTTCAACTCGCGCTACCTGCTGGACATCACCGAACAGATCGCAGGCAGCGAGGCGCGCTTTCTGATGGCCGATGCCGGCTCGCCCACCCTGGTGCGTGACGGTGCCGACGAGAGCGCGCTCTACGTGCTCATGCCGATGCGGGTATGAACGCACAGGCCATCAGCACCCTCGCCTACTCTTCCGACGCCGTATCGGGCGCTGCGCCGGCCCTCCTCGCCGTGCGCCAGCTTCGCCTGACCGACTTCCGCAACTACCGCCAGCTGCGCCTCGAGTGCGGCCAGGAGCCGGTCGTGCTGGTCGGCGCCAACGGCGCGGGCAAGACCAACCTTCTGGAAGCCCTTTCCTTCCTGGCCCCCGGGCGCGGCCTGCGACGGGCCCGGCTCGACGATGTCTGCCGCCGTGCCCGCGGCGACGAACCATCGGCTGCCGGCTGGGCCGCCGCCGCGACGCTCGACACGCCCGAGGGGCGGCTGGCCATCGGCACCGGCCTCGAAGCCGGGCGCAGCGAGAGCAGCGCGCCGCGCCGTGCCGTGCGCATCGACGGGCGACCGATGCAGAGCCAGACCGCGCTCGGTCAGCACGTCGCCGCGGTGTGGCTGACGCCGCAGCTCGACCGGCTGTTCCTCGACGGCGCGACCGAACGGCGGCGCTTCCTCGACCGGCTGGTGACGGCGCTGCATCCCCAGCATGCCGGCGACGTCGCGGCCTACGAGAACGCGCAGCGCCAGCGCGGCCGGCTCCTCGGAGAAGGCAACCGCGACCCGCACTGGTTCACGGCGCTGGAAGACACGATGGCCCGCCACGGCGTCGCGCTGGCGGCGGCACGCGCCGACACGGTGCAGCGTCTCGACGCCGCCGCCCGGCTGGGGGTCGGCCCCTTCCCCCGCGCCTCGCTCGCCATGGCGGGAGAGGTCGACGGCTGGATCGCCACCATGCCTGCGATCGACGTCGAGGACCGGCTGCGCGGCGAGTTGTCGGCCAGCCGCCTGCGCGACGGCGAAGCCGGCACCACGTCCTGCGGACCGCACCGCAGCGATCTCGCGGTGCGCCACCTCGATCTCGACCTGCCGGCGGCCGAGGGCTCGACCGGCCAGCAGAAGGCGGTCCTCGTCTCGATCGCGCTGGCACATGCCCGTCTGGTGGCGCTGTCGCGCGGCCGGCCGCCGCTGCTGCTGCTCGACGAGATCGCAGCCCATCTCGACGAGGAGCGCCGGCGGGCGCTGTTCGACGAGGTGGTGGCGCTCGGCGTCCAGAGCTGGATGACCGGCACCGATGCCCAACTCTTTGCGCCGCTCCGCGGCCGCGCGCAGATCCTGCGCGTCGCCGACGGATCCATCACGGCGGTCTGAACACCTTTCCGAAAGCCAGGACCATGAGCGACAACGACATCACGCCGGGCGCCGAGGATTACGGCGCCGATTCCATCAAGGTACTGCGCGGCCTCGAGGCCGTCCGCAAACGCCCGGGCATGTACATCGGCGACACCGATGACGGCACCGGCCTGCATCACATGGTCTACGAGATCGTCGACAACGCGATCGACGAGGCGCTGGCGGGCTATTGCGACAAGGTCGTCGTCATCCTGCACGGCGACGGCTCGGTCACGGTGCGCGACAACGGCCGCGGCGTGCCGACAGACATCCACAAGGAAGAGGGCATTTCGGCCGCCAACGTGATCTTCACGCAGCTCCATGCCGGCGGGAAGTTCGACCAGAATTCCTACAAGGTGTCGGGCGGCCTGCATGGCGTCGGCGCCGCGGTCGTGAACGCGCTGTCCCAGCGCCTCGACCTGCGCATCTGGCGCAACGGCAAGGAACACCACATGATCTTCCGGCACGGCGAGCCGGAAGGCGACCTGAAGATCGTGGGCGAGGCCGACCAGGGCCAACACGGCACGGAAGTGACCTTCCTGCCGTCGACCGGCACCTTCACCAAGACCGAGTTCGATTTCGCGACGCTCGAGCACCGGCTGCGCGAGCTCGCCTTCCTGAACTCCGGCGTGCGGGTCGTGCTGACCGACGAACGCGCCGCCGAGCAGAAGGTCTCCGAACTCTATTACGAGGGCGGCGTCGAAGCCTTCGCCAAGTATCTCGACCGCAACAAGTCGGTGCTGCACGACCCGCCGGTGTCGATCCGCGGTGAGAAGGAAGGAATCTCGGTCGAAGTCGCGATGCAGTGGAACGACAGCTATCACGAGACGATGCTGTGCTTCACCAACAACATCCCGCAGCGCGACGGCGGCACCCATCTGGCGGGCTTCCGCGGCGCGCTGACGCGCACGCTGAACAAGTACGCCGACGAGAGCGGCATCTCCAAGAAGGAGAAGGTCGGCCTCACCGGCGACGACATGCGCGAGGGCCTGACCTGCGTGCTGTCAGTGAAGGTGCCCGATCCAAAATTCTCCTCGCAGACCAAGGACAAGCTGGTCTCCTCGGAAGTGCGCCCGGTCGTCGAGTCCGTCGTCGCCGACAAGTTCGGCCAGTGGCTGGAAGAGCATCCCGCCGAGACGCGGAAGATTCTCACCAAGGTCGTCGAGGCCGCCGCCGCCCGCGAGGCCGCGAAAAAAGCCCGCGAACTCACCCGCCGCAAAGGCGCGCTCGACGTGAGTTCGCTGCCCGGCAAGCTCGCCGACTGCCAGGAGCGTGATCCGGCGCTCTCCGAGCTGTTCATCGTCGAGGGCGATTCGGCCGGCGGCTCGGCCAAGCAGGGCCGCAACCGCGCCAACCAGGCGATCCTGCCGTTGCGTGGCAAGATCCTGAACGTCGAGCGCGCGCGCTTCGACAAGATGCTGGGCTCGGCGGAAATCGGCACGCTGATCACGGCGCTGGGCACCGGCATCGGCCACGACGACTTCAACCTCGACAAGCTGCGCTATCACAAGATCATCATCATGACGGACGCCGATGTCGACGGCTCGCACATCCGTACGCTCCTGATGACCTTCTTCTATCGCCAGATGCGCGACCTGATCGAGCGCGGCTACCTCTACATCGCCCAGCCGCCGCTGTTCAAAGCCGCGAAGGGCAAGTCGGCGATCTATCTCAAGGACGAGCGCGCGCTCGACGACCATCTGATCCAGACCGGCCTCGAGGGCGCCACGCTGCAACTCGGCAGCGGCAGCGTCCTCGCCAAGGACGATCTGCGGAACACGGTGGACATTGCCCGCTCGGTGACCAACCTCGTGAAGCCGCTGGCCCTGTCGCGCCGCGTCACCAGCCAGGCCGTGATCGAGCAGGCGGCGATCGCCGGCGCCCTCAAGCCCGACGTGCTGGCCGATCCGGTGCTGGCCAAGCAGACGGCCGACTACATCGCCAAGCGTCTCGACGTCGTCAGCCCGCTGCTGGAGAAGGGCTGGACCGGCGAGCCGATGCCCGACGGCGGTCTCGCCTTCACACGTCGCCTGCGCGGCGTCAGCGAGCGGCACGTGATCGACGGACCGCTGACCCGCAGCGCCGAGGCGCGCAAGCTCGACGCGCTGGCCGACGAGCTGCAGGCCGTCTACCAGAAGCCCGGCATCTTCGCGGTGAAGGACAAGGAGACCCGGATCTCCTCGCCGACCGAGCTGTTCGCCGCCGTTCTCGAGGCCGGCCGCAAGGGCGTCACGATCCAGCGCTACAAGGGACTGGGCGAGATGAATCCCGACCAGCTCTGGGAGACCACCCTCGATCCCGAGGCGCGCACGCTGCTGCAGGTCCGCATCAACCATGCCGACGAGGCCGACGAGATCTTCTCGACCCTGATGGGCGACGTGGTCGAGCCGCGCCGCGAATTCATCCAGGAGAACGCGCTGAAGGTGGCGAACCTCGATGTCTAGAACCGCAAAGGCCGTGATCGCCGCCATGCTCCTGGCCGGCGCAATCCCGGTCGCGGGATCGGCCCAAACCCAGTCGTCGACGCCGACGACCAACGCCGGCACCAGGCTCAACTTTCCAGCGAGCCTGGGCGGCGCCACCTTCGAGCGCTCCGTGAACTATGCCGCGCCTCCAGCCAACAATCCCGGCCAGGGCACGGCCTACACCTATTCGACGCCGAAGCGGCTGACGATCACCGTGCAGGTCTACGACCTCGGCCGCCGCGTGCCCTCCGGCAGCGACAATCCGACGGTGACCGGCCAGTTCAACGCCGAACTCAGTGCGGCCGAGCAGCAATTCAAGCACGCAGGCTACACCGGCTTTCAGAAGCCGTCGGTGCCCTCGAGCTGCGTCTACGGCGGAGTGACCTTCCGTTGCGTCACCTACAGCGGCGTCACCCAGGCCAACTCGCGGGCGTACAGCAAGCTGCTGCTGACCGGCTTTCGCGACCACTTCGTCAAGATCCGCGTCGACTGGGCGCAGTCGCGCCAGCAGAGCGCGGCCGACGCCGATGCCGCGCTGCAGGCCTTCGTGCCGGCCCTGATGCGCTGAGTCGAGCAGTGCGCCGGCCTTGCGTCAGCGCAGGCCGAGCCGCCGGAACGTTCCGATCGTCGTCAGCAGGCCCATCGTGACGAGACCGAGACCCGCGATCTGAAGGGCCCCGGGAATCTCCCCCACAATTGGGATCCCGACCAGCACCGACAGAGCCGGCACGATGGCCGGAAACAGCACCGCACGGCTCACGCCGAGGAAGATCACGGCCTGGCTGTAGGCCACCATGGTGATCGCGCCCTGCAGGCCGCCCTGAACCAGACCCTGGAAGACCAGCATGCCCAGCGGCAGCGCCTGCAGGTGCGCAATCCCCATCACGGCCAGGTAGATCGGCGTCGTCAGCAGGAACGACAGCACCGCCACCACCGCCGTCGCCTGCAGGGCGGGCAGGCGCCAGTGGCGCAGCAACAGGGTGAAGCCCGCCCACAGCACGCTCGACGCGAAGAACAGGAGATCGCCAAGCCAGGCGCGCTCGCCCGCCGGCTGGGTAAGCCCATCCCAGCCGATCAGGAAGATGCCCGCCAGCACGACGGCGGCGCCGACCAGATGGTTGCGGCTCAGGCGTTCGCGCAGGAACAGGGCGGCGCCGATCGTGCTGACGATGGTCACGGTCGCGGGCGCGATCACGGCGCCATGGGCGAGCGGCGCAAAGCCGTATCCCCCGGTCTGCAGCAGCGCGAAGGGAGCGCCCCCCAGAAGCGTGAGAATCAGCGACCGACGCAGGCCGATGCCGGCAAAATCACGCAGCCCATAGCGCACGAGCAGCGGCAGCATGATCGCGCCGGCCACGACGTAGCGGGCGAAGATCATGTCGACGGCGCCAAGGCCGCCCAGAATGCCGGCACGCGCCGACGCGAACGACAGCGACGCTCCGAGCGCCATGATGGCGCCGCACAGGAACCCCCAGTGGTCGCGTGTGATCCGCACGGGTGTTCCCTCGGCCATGCCCTTCGCTAGCACGGAGCGGGCCAGCCGCGCACGAATTTTAGTGCGATCGATCCAGAATTGCGCTCTTATGCTCTAATGGCTCGCCTGAGGGAATTCGACGAAGACCGCGCGCTCGATGCCGCGGTCGACTGTTTCTGGAATCGTGGCTACGAGGCCACGTCGGTGCGCGACCTCGCGCGCGAGATGGGGATCGGCGGCGCCAGCCTCTACAACGCGTTCGGCGGCAAGCGCGCCCTGTTCGAGCGCGTCCTCGAACGCTACGCCAACCGTTCGACCCGCGAGCGCATCGCGCGGCTCGAGGCCGGTCACCGTCCCCGCGAGGCGATCCGCGCGTTCCTGGCCGAGGTGATCGACCGTTCGCTGAAGGATCCCGACTGCAAGGGCTGCCTGCTGGTGAATTCCGCGCTCGACGTGGCGCCGCATGACGCCGAGCTCGGCCGCGTGGTCAGGGGCTATCTCGAGGAGATCCGCGCGTTCTTCCGGCGCAACGTCGAGGCCGCGATCGAGGCCGGCGAGACGCCGCACGGCACCGATGCCGAGGCCCTGTCGATCCACCTGCTGGGCGTCCTGATGGGCATGCGCGTGCTGTCGCGCACCGGCGCTCGCCGGCGCACGCTGGAAGCGGTGGTCCAGCCGGCGCTCGACCTTCTGGGGAGACCGCATTGATCGACCATCTGAACGATGCCGCCCTGCGCGCGCTGCCGGACGATGTCCCGGTGGTCATGCTGAACCTGATGCGCTTCCGTGAGCGTTCGCTCGACGGCAAGGGTAGCGGCTGGGACGCCTATCTGCGCTACAGCGCGCTCACCATAAAGCTGATCAAGGCCCAGGGCGGCACCATCATCTGGACGGGCAATGCCGAGACGGTGGCGCTGGGCGAACCGGACCGGCATCGCTGGGACTACGTGGCGCTGGTCCGCTATCCCTCGCGCGCAGCCTTCCTCGCCATGATGAGGTCGCCCGAATACGCGGCGGCCAATATCGAACGCGAGAACGGCTGCAGCGACCACGCCATCGTCGCCACGCGCCAGACCTACAGCAACCTCAGCGAAGCCCGAACCAAGGAGTAGGCAATGTCATTGGCAGACAAACTCTCGGCACTGCGGACGGCCAGCGCGGCGCGGCTTCCCGCAGACAAGCAGGCCATCATGGAGAGGGCCACCGAAGATCTGCGCCGTACGGGAATTCTCAACCGCATCGTGCCGGTCGGCCGTCGGATGCCGGCCTTCGCACTGGCCGATCACGACGGGCGTCGTGTCGACTCGGACGATCTTCTCGCCGGTGGGCCGTTGGTTCTGTCCTTCTTCCGAGGATCCTGGTGACCCTACTGCCGGCATGAGCTGGATGCTCTGCAAAGCGTGTACGCCGACATCGCGGGCCTTGGCGCCAGCCTGATCGTGATCTCGCCCGAACTGCCGGTGCGCACGGCGGACATGGCGACCAAACAGAAGCTCACCTTCCCGATCATCTGGGACGAGAAGTCCACCGTCGCGGAAGCCTTTGGCCTCGCCTTCACGCTCCCCGACGACCTCAGGGAAGTTTACCTGAGCCTCGGCATCGATCTCCCTCTGCGCAATGGCGACGCCTCCTGGCAGCTGCCGGTGCCCGCGCGATTCGTTGTCGACGGCGAGGGCATCGTGCGCTCGGTGGAAGCCGACGTGGACTACAAATACAGGCCCGAACCGGAACCTACCGTCGCGCTGTTGCGCGACATCGTCGCGGGTTGAGGCCACGCGAAAGGAACAGGAGAAGCAAGCTCATGGTCAAACGTCTCAGCGACATGCCCGAGGTCGAGGCCCACCACCTCCGGCGCATCGAGTGTCCGACCTTCGACGACACGCCGGCGCTCCCCGGCAAGCCGCTCAGCCAGCGCCGGGTCGCGCTGATCTCGACGGCGGGCCTGCACCGGCGCGGCGACCGGCCGTTCCGCCCCGGCGACGGCAGCTACCGCGTCATTCCGGCGGAGACTCCGGCGCGCGACCTGGTCATGAGCCACATCTCGGTGAACTTCGACCGCACCGGCTTCCAGCAGGACCACAACGTCGCCTTCCCGATCGACCGGCTGCGCGAGCTGGTCGAACAGGGCGTCGTGGGCTCGATGGCCTCGATGCACTACTCGTTCATGGGCGCATTCCCGCCCGATGCGGCCGAGCCGCATGCCCAGCACCTCGCCGGCCTGCTGAAACAGGATGCCGTCGACGCGGCTCTTCTCGTTCCCGTTTGACCCGCCTGTACGCGCGCCGTGGGCGCGCTGGGCCACTTCCTCGAACGTCAGGGCATTCCGACCGCCAGCATCAGCCTGGTGCGGGAGCACACCGAAACCATCCGTCCGCCGCGCGCCCTCTGGGTCACGTTCGAGCTCGGCCGGCCGCTCGGCATTCCGGACGATCCCGACTTCCAGCGTCGCGTGCTGCGCGCGACGGCGGAGCTGCTGGAGCGCACCGACGGGCCGTTGATCGCCGACTATCCCGAGGAGGTCGCCGAGGAAGCCGACTTCACCGGCTGGGCCTGCCCGATCAACCTCATGCCCCAGGCGACCGACACGCTGGAGGCCGAGATCGACCGTCTGGCCACCTGGCACGACCAGAGCGTCGCCAGAACGGGCCGCACCACCGTCGGCGTCTCCGGCCTCGACATGCCGGCGGCCGGCGCGCTTCTCTCCACCGCCCTGGCCGGCAACCTGCCGCCCGCGCAAACGCTCAAGGAAGCGGTCGACGATCTGCGGGCTTATTACCTGGAAGCCGCCTCGGCCTTCCCCGATCCCGGCACGTCGAAGAAGCGCAAGGCGTGGCTGTGGGACGAGACGCTGTTCGGCAAGGCGCTGCTCGACCTGCAGCCCAAGCTGGTCGCAAGCGCCGACCCGCAGCTCAGGATCCTGGGGAACCTGACCCTGATTCCGGCGACCGAGCGCCACCGGCTGGCCAAGGTCTAAAGCACCATCTGCGTCTGCGTCACCACCGCCACGAGCTTGCCCTCGGCGGTGGTGATGCGGGTGGTCCACACCATGGTGCGGCGGCCGCGATGGACCGGCGTGGTCTCGCCGATCACCGTGGTGCCGACCGGCGCCGGCCCCACGAAGTTGGTCTTGCTCTCGATCGTCGTCGTGCCCTTGCCCTCAGGCAGGTTGAGCACGGTGGCGGCGGCGCCCAGCGTGTCGGCGAAGGCCATGACCGCGCCGCCGTGCAGGATCGCGGGCCGCGTGCAGAGCTCGGGGCGCACGACCATCTCGGCCTTCACCCCGGTCTCGCTCGCGGCCGTGAACTTCAGCCCCAGAACTTCGGCGAAGGGCAGCTTGATGTCGTTCAGGAGCTGAAGCCTGTCCATGATCGGTTCCTCTAGTGGGCGGTACTGATGCGGCGCAGGCCGAGATACTCGAGGATCGCGAGGTCGGCCACGATCAGCGCGACGACGACGATGCCCGCGATGCCGACCCCGGTCCAGGACGCCGGCAGCATCAGCATCACGGCGCTGATCGCGACCCAGGAGGCATCGAGCAGGAAGATCGCCCGGGCCCAGCCCAGGGGCATGTCGGGGCGTGACGCGACCCAGCCGCACACCGCACCGAAGGCCACGAAGCCCAGCCCCAGCAGTTCCAGCACGAGCGCGAGATCCAGGCCCAGCACCTGGAGGGGCGCATGGGTGGCCATCTTCGCGAACGGATTGGCGAAGGCCGCCAGCACCGCACCGGAGCCCACGGACAGGATGGCGTTGGCCCAGAGCGTGCGGCGGAGCAGGCGATCAGATGAAGCAGTCATGTCGTCCTCCTTTGGTTGCGGACGATCGGGAGATCGCATTCCCCCACCGGTCTCTCAATTACGCAGGAGGTAATCGGCGGACCCATGGGCCGGTGCTAGGATTCGCGCCATGAGCACAAGTCCCGCTTCGGTGTCCCGTCCCGCGGCCGACACGTTCGGTCCCATGCTGCGCGCCTGGCGCCGCCGCCGTGGCGCCAGCCAGCTCTCGCTGGCGCTGCAGTCCGGCGTCTCGCAGCGCCATGTCAGCTTCCTCGAATCGGGCCGCGCCCGCCCGAGTCGCGAGATGGTGGTCCAGCTATCGACCGCGCTCGACGTGCCGCTGCGCCAGCGCAACGAGATGCTGCTGGCGGCAGGTTTCGCGCCCGCCTACCGCGAGAGCAACCTCGCCGCGCCCGAACTCGCGCCGGTGCGCCAGGCCATCGATTTCATGCTGAAGCAGCAGGAGCCCTACCCCGCGGTCGTGATCGACCGGCTGTGGAACCTGCTGCAGGCCAACGAAGCGGCCAACGCCTTCACCGTCTTCCTGTTCGAGGGCATGCCGCCACCGCCGCCGCCCGGCAAGGGACCCAACCTGCTGCGCTGGATCCTCGATCCCGGGGCCCTGCGCTCGAAGATCTCCAACTGGGAGGAGGTCGCGCGCTATCTCGTTTCGACGACCTATGCCGAGGTCCTGGCGGCCGGTGGCGAGCCCAAGGCGCTCGCCTTCATCGAGGAGATCATGGCCTATCCCGACGTGCCCGCCTCGTTCCGCAAGCTGCGCTTCGAGGAGCGGCCGGCGCCGATGCTGACGGTCGACTATCTGGTGGGCGGCAAGGCGCTCTCGGTGTTCACCACCATCGCCACCCTGGGAACGCCGCAGGACATCACGCTGCAGGAAGTCCGCGTCGAGAGCTTCTTTCCCGCCAACGACCGCAGCGACGCCCTGTTCAGGAGCCTGGCGGCGAAACGCTGATCGACATCCCGAAGCTTTGCATGGCGCCCGGCGCGATCGCAATCACGCCGGGCTTGTCGGCGAGCTCACCGTCGAAGCCCTCGGGGCTGGCGTGGCCCTGCCATGGTTCGATGCAGACATAGCCGGCGCCGGGCTTGGTCCAGATGCCGAGATGCGGCATCTGCGGAAAGTCGACGCGGATCGCTTCGCCATAGAGGACGCTGCGGCTCGCCAGCGTGTCGAAGACCAGCGCGCCGTCTTCGAACAGATCGTCGTGCAGCCGGAGATGCCGGTCGCGCACCGGCGTCGTGAACTGCGCCGCGCTCAGCAGGCCGTCGACCGGCCGGCGGATCGGCGCCGGCTCGTCGCGCTCGAAGACGATCTCGTGGGCTTCCCGCGACGTGCCGTAGGGCAGCGGCCAGCGCAGCGCCGGGTGGAAGCCGAAGGAAGCAGGCATGACCGCAGCCCCGGTGTTCGTGACCCGGGCTTCCATATGCAGGGTCGCGCCTTCGATCCGGTAGGTGACGTCGAGGCGAAACTCGAAGGGATACTGGCGCCGCGTTGCTTCGCTCGATTCGAGCCGCCAGGTGCAGGACGCGGCATCGGACCCGACCAGCGCGAAGGTCGAGGTGCGGGCGAAGCCGTGGCGGCCGATTTCGTAGGCCGTGCCGGCCACGTTGAGCCGATTGCCCGTCACTTCACCGACGATGGGAAACAGGAGCGGCGAGCGGCCGTTCCAGACGGCGGGATTGCCGTCCCACAGGAGATCGGCGCCGGTGCGATCCTGCAGGCGCACGAGTTCGGCGCCGGTGGCGGAGATTTCAGCGCTGAGCGCGGCGGTGGAGATCGAGACGACAGAATGCGAGACGGTGGAGGCCATGGGCCATCCTACAACAGATGCGCCTCGCGAACGGCATCGTCGACGGTGGGCAGGTAGCGGACCTGCGGCCGTCCGGCACCGGCCCGCAGCAGCGCGTGACGGACCGATGGCGTGGCACCCGTGACGTAGACCCGGACCCCGTGCCGCGCCGCCTTGCGGCCGGCGCCGGCAATGACGTTGGCCGCCGTCGAATCGACGAAGGGCACGGCGCTGAAGTCGATGACGAAGGCCTTGTGCTGGTCGGCGATGTTGTCGAGCACGGCGCCCACGGTCGAGGCCGTTCCGAAGAAGAAGGCGCCGGACAGGCGGTAGACGATCACCCGCGGATCGGTCACCAGGTCGGCGGCAAACGGCGCGCGGGCCGGCTGCGCGACAATGCCCGCCGTGGCGGTGAGCCGCTGGATGAGCAGGAGGACGCCCAAGGCCGTGCCGACCACGATGCCTTCCATCAGGTCGCGGAACACGGTGAGCAGGAAGGTCGAGAGCAGCACGACCGCGTCGCCGCGCGAGGAGCGCAGCAGGGTCATGAATTCATGCTTCTCGGCCATGTTCCAGGCGACCACCGCCAGAACGCCGGCCAGGGCCGCCAGCGGGATGTAGGCGGCGAGCGGCGCGGCCAGCAGCATGAAGCCCAGAAGGAACACCGAGTGGAGCATGCCGGCGACCGGTCCGCGCGCCCCGGCGCGCACGTTGGTGGCGGTACGGGCGATGGTGCCGGTGGCACAGACGCCGCCGAACAGGGCCGACGCGATGTTCGCCACGCCCTGGGCCACCAGTTCGCAATTCGAGCGATGGCGACGCCCCGTCATGCCGTCGGCCACCACCGCGGACAGCAGCGATTCGATGGCGCCCAGCAGCGCGAAGGAGAGCGCATCCGGCAGCACGGCCAGCATCTTGGCCAGCGACATGTCGGGGAGGCTGGGCGCGGGCAGCATGGAGGGGATGCCGCCGAAGCGGCTGCCGATCGTCTCGATCGGCAGGCCCAGCGCAAACGTCGCGACCGAGCCGGCCACCACGGCCACCAGCATGCCCGGCCAGTGCGGCCGCAGCTTCCGGAGGCCGAGAATCATGCCGATGGTCAGGACAGCCAGAGTGACGGCCGCCGCGTTCACGGTGCCCGCCGCGCCCGCCAGTACTTCGAGTTTGGCGGCGAACTCTCCCGGCTCCTTGCCCTGCAGGGTCAGGCCGAACAGGTCCTTGATCTGGCTGGCGAAGATGATGACGGCGATGCCGGTCGTAAACCCCACGGTGACCGGATAGGGGATGAACTTCACGAAGGTGCCGAGCCGGAGCGCGCCGGCCGCCACCAGGAACACGCCGGCCATCAGGGTGGCGAGCAGCATGCCTTCGATCCCGTGGCGCGCGACCGTCGCTGCGACCAGCACGATGAAGGCACCGGCGGGGCCGCCGACCTGGAAGCGGCTGCCGCCCAGCGCCGAGATCAGGAAGCCGCCGACGATGGCCGTGAACAGCCCGCGTTCCGGCGTGGTCCCCGAGGCGATGGCGATGGCCATCGAGAGCGGCAGCGCCACGATCGCCACCGTGAGCCCGGCCACGGCATCGGCCCGCAGCGCCGAAAGCCCGTAGCCCTCGCGCAGGACCGAGACGAGCTTTGGGACGAAGGGGCCGTCGAATCTCGCCAGAAAACTCGAGGAAGGGGTATTGAGGGACATAATACAGGTTATTTGTGTGTTATTATGATATCGAATAACGCGCAGCCGCACAACCCGACGCAAAGTCCGGACCAGCCTCCCGAAAAAGACGGCATGTTGTCTGACAACTCGGTCGCGCCCACTCGCAAACCCATGCATAGTCCGCGCAGGGTCCCGGTCTCAGAACCAAAACAGGGCCTTTGGAGGAAACGACATGAAGCGCAGACTGCTGATGGGCGGTATCGCCGCCTCGACTCTCGCGGCTCCGTTCATCGCCAACGCACAGGCGCCGCTGACGCTGAACGGCGCGGTCCAGTTCAACGACGATCACGCCTTCAACAAGACGCTCCTGAAGTTCGAGGAGCTGGTGAAGAAGTATTACGGCAAGCCGATCAACTTCGTGCTCCACCGCAATTCTTCGCTGGGCCTCGAGAAGCAGTATTTCGAGTACATGGCGCAGGGCAAGGCGGTGGACTATGCGGTCGTCTCGCCCGCCCACATGTCGACCTTCTCCAAGGCGGCACCGTTCATCGACGCGCCGTTCCTGTTCCGCGACCTCGCGCAATGGAACAAGGTGCTCGACCTCGACCTGCTGAAGCCGGTGGCCGACGAGGTCGCACAGAAGGCCCAGGTCATGCTGATCGGCTATGCCGGCGGCGGCGTGCGCAACATCTTCGTCAACAAGCCGGTGAGCAACCTGGCCGAGATCAAGGGTCTGAAGGTCCGGGTCCAGGGTGCGCCGATCTGGTCCAAGACCTTCGCGGCGGCCGGCATGTCGCCGACGGTCATCGCCTACAACGAAGTCTACAACGCCATCCAGAACAACGTCATCTCGGCCGGCGAGAACGAGGCGGCCGGTGTCGAGTCGATGAAGTTCTACGAAGTCGCGCCCAATCTCGCGATGACCGAGCACGCCATCACCATCCGTCCCGTGTGCTTCTCGTCCAAGACCTTCAAGTCGCTCCCGAAGGACCTGCAGGATGCGGTCGTCAAGGCGGGCAAGGAGGCCGGCGCCTATGGTCGCCAGGTCGAGAGCGGCGAAGACGAGCAGAAGCTCGTCGCGCTGGAGAAGGCCGGCAAGCTGAAGCGCATCCCGTTCAAGGACCGCGCCGAGATGAAGAAGCTGGTCGATCCGGTGATGGCCGCCTACGCCAAGGAGATCGGCGCCGAAGGCATCTTCACGCAGATCGTCGCCACCAACTGATCCGTACGCGCAGCGGAGCCGCGGGCTTCGCTGCGCCTTTTCCCGGTCCGCAGCCGGGTGCGTTTTTCCGGACGGTTTCCGAATGACTTCTCCTGCCTCGCCGCCCGGCCTCTGGCGCCGGTTCACGGCCGCCTATGCCAGGTTCCTGACCGGCCTGCTGGCCTTCTCCGTCGCCATCATCATCATCCCGGTCACCCTGCAGATGATCTCGCGCTACACCGCGCTGATCCCGTCCTATATCTGGACCGAGGAGATGGCGCGTTTCCTGTTCATCTGGATGATCATGATCGGCGCCATGATCGGCGTGCGGGAATCTTCCCACTTCGAGGTCGACGTGTGGCCCACGCTGCCCCGCCGCGGCGAGGCCGCCGTGCGGATCGTCGCGCGGCTGGGCATTCTCGCCTTCGCACTGGTCTTCGTGGTCGGCGGCATCGAGTTCACGAGCTTCGCCTGGCACCGCACCTCCGAGCTGGCCGACCTGCCGCTCTGGATGATCCACATCGCCTGGCCCGTCGCCGCCGTCACCTGGATCGTCTTCCTGGGCGAGCAGTTCTACGACGAGGCCCGGATCCTCCTGGGCAGGAGCGCGACATGACCGGCGCGCTCTTCTCGGCCGGCGAGGCGGCCTCGATCCTGTTCGGCTGCTTCTTCGTGCTGCTGGTGCTGCGCGTTCCGGTGGCCTTCGCGCTCGGCCTCGCCTGCCTGCCGCTCTTCTACCTCGAGCCGCGGCTCGGGACGATGATGCTCGCGCAGGAAACCTTCAACGCCTACAACTCCTTCATCCTGCTCGCCGTGCCGTTCTTCCTGCTGACGGCCAACCTGATGAGCGTCGGCGGCATCACCGACCGGCTGGTGGCGCTGTCGCGCGCCATCGTCGGCAGCTTCCCCGGCTCGCTGGCCCAGATCAACGTGGTCCTCTCGGTCTTCTTCGCCGGCATCTCCGGTTCCTCGACCGCCGATGCCGCCAGCCAGAGCAAGATCTTCATCGATGCCCAGACCCGCGAGGGTTACGACCTCTCCTTCTCGGTCGCCATCACCGCGGTTTCCGCCGTGCTGGCGGTGGTCATTCCGCCCTCCATCCTGATGATCGTGTGGGGCGGCCTGATCTCGACCTCGATCGGCGCGCTCTATCTCGCGGGCGTGGTGCCGGGCCTGCTGATCGCCGGCGCCCAGATGGTCACGGTGCACGTCTATGCCGTGAGACGCGGCTACCCGACCTATCCGCGCGGAACGTTCCGCCAGCTTCTCTGCTCGATCTGGGTGGCGATCCCGGCCTTGATGACGCCCGTCATCATCGTCGGCGGCATCCTGGCCGGCTGGTTCACGGCCACGGAGTCGGCCTGCGTGGCGGTGCTCTATTCGGCCGTGCTGTCGATCGTGGTCTATCGCGAGATGGGACCGAAGGAGCTGTACAAGGCGCTGGTCGACACCGGCAAGCTCGCTTCCGTGGCGCTGTTCTGCATCGGCACCGCCTCGGCTTTCGGCTGGCTGCTGGCCTACTACAGGATTCCGCAGGAGCTGCTGGCCAACGTCACGACCTGGGGCATGGGCCCGATCGGCGTCGGCTTCTTCATCGCCTTCGTGTTCCTGGTCGTGGGCTGCTTTCTCGACGCCATTCCCGCCATCATCATCGTCGGCACGGTGCTGGAGCCGCTCGCCAAATCCGTTTCGATGGATCCCGTCCACTTCGCCATCGTCGCGATCGTGTCCCTGGCGTTCGGACTGGTGACCCCGCCCTACGGGCTCTGCCTCATGATCTCCTGCGCCGTCGCCGGTGTGCCGCTGCGCGTCGCTCTCAAGGACACGCTGATCATGCTGGTACCGATGGTCGTGGTGCTGGCAGCGATGATCGTGTGGCCCGACATCGCCCTCTTCCTGCCGCGGCTGATCGCGCCGGAACTTCTCAAGTAGAGGGCTGCTGAAGTAGAGCCTCAGAACGCGCCCGCCAGGGACCTCTCTCCCTGCTCGCGGCGGATGGCATGGAAGCCGTCGACCGTGCGCCGGATGATCTCGGCGACCGGCAGGACCTCGTGGATCAGGCCGACGGTCTGGCCGGCCAGTGCCAGCGAGGCTTCCATGTCGCCACCGAAATAGACGTCCTTCACCGACGCGAGGATCGAGCGGTCGAACGAACCCTCGCGCTCGATCTCCGCCGTGCGTTGGGTCTTCAGCGCCCGCACGCACGGCGTCGACTTGCGATTGAGCATGATCGTGCCGGTATCGTCGGCATCGACGATCGCCTGCTTGTAGTTGGCATGCACCGGACTCTCCGCTGAACTCACGAATCGCGTGCCCATCTGGACGCCTTCGGCGCCGAGCGCGAAAGCCGCCGCCATGCCGCGCCCGTCGCAGATGCCGCCGGCCGCGATCATCGGGACATCGGTCCGCTCCCGCACCGCCTGCAACAGGACCAGCGTGGAGACATCGTCGGGATTCTTGAAGCCGCCCCCCTCGCCGCCTTCGACGATCAACCCGTCGACGCCGGCCTCGACCGCCTTCAGCGCCGAGGAGAGGTTGGGCACGACGTGATAGACGACGAGCCCCGCCGCCTTGAGCGTCGGCAGCAGCTTGGCCGGCGAGCCTGCCGAGGTGGTGACGAACTTCACGCCGGACTTCGCCACCAGATCGACGACCCGCGGTTCGCGGATGAAGAGCAGCGGCAGGTTCACGCCGAACGGCTTGTCCGTCAGCTCCTTCATCCTGGCGATCTCGGCCAGGCAGGCATCGACCTCGCCGCTCGAGGTCTCGATGATGCCGAGGCCGCCGGCATTGGAGACCGCCGAGGCCAACTGGCTGCGCGCGATGTACCCCATCGGCGCCTGCACGATCGGATAGGTCGCGCCGGTATGGGCCAGTACACGATTCATGAACTTCTCCTCACGGCATGTTGCGTACGCGGTCCCAGGCGGCGGTGAAGTTCGGCGCCTTGTCGGGGCGGCAGGGCAGCGCGCGCTTGGGGTTGGGATCCTCGATGAAGGTGTCGCGCAGCCGGGCGGCGCAGGCATCCTGCACGACGACGCCGTGGCCCTGGGCCCGGAACACGACGTTGCGCGACGCGGGCAGGGTCTTCGCGGCCTGGCGCGCCCAGGCGGGCGGAGTCAGCCAGTCATAGCCGCCACTCAGGAGCAGGGTCGGCACCTCGGCCTTCACCGGCTGGCGTTCCGCGGCCGGCGCGGGCGCGACCCGCCAGACCGGACAGAAGGTCGGCGACTTGCTCGACCGGGCGTTCAGGCCATAGACGCCGCTGCTCTCGATCGCCTTGCGCCGGGCCGTCCGGTCCACCATGGGCCAGGTCTCGCGGCATTCGACGCTGTTGTAGAGCCCGTCGAACTGCTGGGCGTTCTCCTCCAGCAGCCCGCCGTCGTTGGTCTCGAGATCCTCGGCATAGAGCTTGAGCAGCCGCAGGTCGCCGCGCTGCGCCGCCGCCACCGTCTCGGGGATCGCGGCGACCTCGCCCTCGCGCATCATGTTCAGCAACACCATCAGCACCTGGGTGCCATCGAGCTGCACCGGATGCGGACCGTCCTCCAGGGTGAGCGCGAGTTCGAGCGGCGTCCGTTCCGCCGCCTCGATCAGGCCTTCGAGGGTGGCGCGCAGGGTCGGATGGCGTTCGCGGCACACGGCATCGGCGGCGCAGTCGGCGTAGAGCTGCTCGAAGGCGCGACGGACGATGGCCGGTTCGTTCTGCTCGCCGTTGACCTGGGGCGGATAGACGCCGTCGAGGACCGCCGCACGCACCAGGTCGGGATGCCGGCGCATCACCTCGAGCGCCCAGCGGGTACCGTAGGACACGCCGTAGATGTTGATCTTGCTCTGGCCCAGCGCCGCTGCGAGGTCGGCCACGTCGTCGGCCAGGGCCGGCGTCGTGTACATGGCGAGGTCGATCTTGCGGCGCTCCAGCCCGGCCCGGCAGCGCGCCAGGATCTCGCGCTCCTGCTGCTCGGTCACGGCGCGGCGGCGGGCCTTGGCCGGGTCCGAGGCGCGCGTGTCGAAACAGTCGAGATTGGGTGTCGACCCGCCGGCCCCGCGCTGGCTCAGGATGACGACGTCGCGGCGACGGCGGATGGCGGCCGTCTCGTTCCACCAGTCGCCCTCGCTGAGCGCGTCCGCACCCGGCGTCGAGGCGACCAGAGGCGCGTCGCCGGGGCCGCCCGAGAGGTAGATCATCGGCTCGACGCCGGCGGTCCGCTTGGCCTTGAGGATCGCCACCTTCAGCTTGATCTCGCGGCCCTGCGGCTGGTCGCGGTTCTCCAGCACCGTCAGGACATAGCATTCGACCCTGTCGCCGCGCGGCGGTTTGAAGGTGCAGCGCTCGCGCTCCAGTCGCGGCGCCGCCTCGGCGCTTCCTGCCAAAGCCACCAGGAATGCTGCCAAGCCGCCCAGGAACCGCCGTCGCGCCATGGATATCTTCTGCCACATCGAACCTTGGGACGGCATGAAGTAATTCTATGGAAACCATAAGACAGGATATCTTGCCAGTTCGGGCAGGCCGCCTCAGTTTGCCGCCATGACCCAACGTTCCTACTGGACCGCCGTCTGGTGCGGCTTCCTCGTCCTCACCATCGGTCTCGGCGTGCGCCAGAGCTTCGGCATCTTCCTGAAGCCGATCTCCGCCGAGCTGAATGTCGGCCGTGAACTCTTCTCCTTCGGCACGGCCCTGTCGATGCTGCTGATGGGCGTCATCGCGCCGTTCTCGGGCCGGTTGGCCGACCGCTTCGGCTCCGCACCGACCATCGCCGGCGGCGGCGCGATCTACGTCCTGGGCATGGTCGTCACCGCCACCATGCATGACGGCTTCATGCTGATCGTGGGCAATGTGCTGGTCGGCATCGGCCTGTCGGCGGCGACTTTCGGGCCGGTATTGGGCGTCATCCTGCGCGTGGCGCCGCCCGCGAAGCAGGCGCTGGCGGTGGGAATCTGCTCGGCCGGCGGCTCGTTCGGCCAGTTCTTCATCGTGCCGCTGGCGGCCGTGCTGCAGAACTATTTCGGCGACTGGCGGCCGACCATGTGGGCCCTGACCCTCCTCGCCCTGGTCATGATCGTGCTGCCGCTCGGCCTCAACGACCGCAAGGAGATCGCGGCCTCCAGGCGCGGCAGCGGCGGCAACCAGACCACCGGCGCGGCGCTCTCCGAGGCCTTCGCGCAGCGCAGCTTCGTGCTGCTGGTGGTCGGCTACTTCGTCTGCGGCTTCCATGTCGCCTTCGTCGGCGGCCACCTGCCGGCCTACATCTCCGACAAGGGGATCGGCCTGTCGCTGTTCGGGATCGACCTGTCGCCGGCCGAACTCGGCGGCTGGGCGATCGGCATGGTCGGCCTGTTCAACATCGCCGGCGCCATCCTGTGGAGCTCGATGGGCAACCGGTTCAAGCGCAAGAACCTGCTGTCGACGCTCTACCTGCTGCGCTCGCTGGTCTTCCTGGGCTTCGTGATCGCGCCGCTGTCGGCCGCCTCGGTGCTGATCTTTGCCGCGGCACTGGGCTTCCTGTGGCTGGGCACGGTGCCGCTCACCACCTCGCTGGTCGGCTACATCTTCGGGCCGGTGCACGTCACCATGCTGAACGGCATCGTCTTCTTCGGCCACCAGGTCGGCAGCTTCTTCGGCGGCTGGGGCGGCGGGCGCCTGTTCGACCTGCAGGGCAACTACGACATGATGTGGTGGATCTCCATCGCCCTCGGTCTCGTCTCGGCGGCGCTGCACTACCCGATCGTCGAGGAGCGCCTGATCCGCCCGACCTCGATCCCGCAGCCGGCATGACGCCCAGCCCGACCATCAGCTGGCGTCCCGTGCTGCTGTGGGGGCTGGCCAGCCTGGTCGTGGCCGCGACGATCCTGTCGTTCGTTCTGTGGGGGCTGAACGGTCCCGCATATCTCGTGGACCTGATCGCGGCCTATTGCCTGTGATCGGGAGGCGCTAACCTCACGCGTGTGCCGCGCTCGACGCTGGTGCCGCGGGCGGGGGAGCGCGAACGATGCCGACAGTACGACTGGACCAGGACGTGTTTGCCGCGGGCGGCACGGTCGCCACCGATTGGGCGCAGGCCGGCGGCAATGCCCAGGTCACCATCGCCGCGGGCGCGCAGATCGCGCGTGGCATCAATTTCGACCTCGGCATCTCCGCGCTCGCCAACGTCGATGCCGGAGTCGGCAAATTCCTGAGTGCCGAACTGTCGGGCCAGGCGAGCGCGGCCGCGTCGGTGGCGGCCCAGATCCAAGTGCCGATGAACCTGTTCGGCGAGATCGGCTTCGCCGTCCGCCTGCAGGCGATCGCCGAACTGGCGGCCGCGGTTCAGGTCGGCCTCGGCCTGAAGATCGGCGACTTCCTGGAGCTGGCCGAACGGGACCAGCAGATGCGCGGTCTGCCGATAGAGCTGCTGCGGGTGTTCCTGTCGGAAGTCAACATCAAGGCCGGCGTCTACGCCAAGGCCGCCCTGACCGCGCAGGCCTATGCGCAGCTGGTCGTCACCGGCACCGCCATCGCCCAGCCCACGAAGAACCTCAAACCCGGCTTCAACATCGTGGCCGGGGCAGGTGTCGGGCTGAAGGCCGGCGCCGGCTTCCGCGTGTTCGCCGCAATGGAGATCGACGACTTCAGCCGGTTCGTCGCCCGCTCGGTCGACGTTCTGGTCGAAAAGGCATGCGACGAACTCAAGGACAACCTGCCCTCCGACAGCGTTGCGCCGCGGATATTGCTCGACGCAGCCCGACCCCTCTTCAAGACGGTGCTCCGTACCTCCTACGAGCTGGGTGAGTACCTTGCCCTGAATGCGCCCGCGGCAACGGCATCGGGCGCTCAGGATGTCGCCCTGCGTTGCGCCCAGGTCGCCCTGGAGGAAGGTCAGCGCTTCCTGCTGAAAGGCCTGACGGACGCCGGCTTCTTGGCGCTTGAAGCCACGCTCCGAACCTGGGTGGCGACCCTCTCGCAGACCCAGTGGGATCGGACCCTGTCGGCGCGGCGCTCCCTCGCGAGCCACCTGCAGGCATTTCCCGCAGAACCGTTCGAGGGCACGCCTGCAAACGAAACCTACTGGAACACCCTGGTCGCCCGTCTGGTCGACCTGACTGCCGCCGCGCTGGGCGGCACGGTCGACGCCCAGACGCAGCGCTTGATCTCCGTCCTGTGGTCGGCGGCGCAGCTCGCACTGGTTGCCAATCGCCGGGTGGTCCGCGCCGATGCCCGCCTGAGCGTCATCGGCCAGCCGCCGCGACAGGCCAAAGCCGCCTTCTCCGGCAACCTGACGACACAGCCGCCGACGCTGGTGCGCGATCACATTCGCAGCTCGCTGCCGTCGCCGCCCGCCGCCGGCGCGCTCAAGCTCGATCACATCGTCGAATTCCTCGCCGCCGACGCCGCGCTCGACTTCCTGCGGCAGCACCAGCCCGGAGTGGATCGCTTCCTGACGGCCATGACCGGCCCGCTCGGGTCCGCGGCCAACGATGTCGGACGCACGATCCTGCGCAACATCGGCAGCGTCATCGCCAGCGGCTCCGGTCAGCCCGATGCGCAGGCAACCCTCGCGGCAATCGCCGACGGGCTGCGGACGTTCATGTCCGAGCATATCCACGACGAGCTGGCGCCGGTCCTGCGCAATCGGCTGGCATCGCGTCCCGACCTCAGAAGCTATTTCGACGAAGTCTTCCTGCCGACGGCCGACTTTACGCTGGAAACGGTGTTCGGCGTCGTCCTCGACTGGTCGCGGCGCGGCGCCGACCACGAAGCGCTGAAGGAGGCCCTCTCCGGCGTGCTGATGAAGCTGGTCGGCCGCAGCCTCGTCGTCACGACCGATATCATGCTGGCCACGGCGCAGGCGCAGATGCACGGCATCCTCAACGGCCTCGCCGATAGCGTCGACGCTCCGAACGGCATCGTGAAGCAACTGTCGAAGGCCGCCAATCTGCCGGTGCCGGTGAGCGAGATCGCCGAACTGACAGCCGACGCGTTGCGCATCGGCGCCGATGTCTTGGGGCCGCTCGACGAGGCCCAAAGGTCGAAGATCCGGTCCTTGATGTACGAGGTCATCGATCCTCTGCCGAGCACGGCCGGCGCCGGCTTCCTGCAGGAACTCGGCGACGGCGCCTTCATCCCCAACAACGACGCCATGATGGCGTTGGCGGCCGAGCTGGCGGCGATCGGCGGCGAACGCTTCCTGCAATTCGTCGCGAAGTTGATCGAACTGATCGGCACCAAGATCCTGGAAGAGCTGGCAGAAGTGCTGGAGACCGCGCAACGCCAGGTGGAGCAATGGGTCGACGATGCGCAGCAGGCGCTCGAAGGCATGCAACGGCAACTCGGCCAGCTCCTCGCCGATATCGAGCGGCTCGCCCGGGAGGTCGCCGAACAGTTCGACCAAGCGGCCGAAAGCCTGCTGGGCGCGCTTACACCGCTGGCGACACGCTCGGGGCGCCGCAAGTTCAAGTCAAAGCTGGCGGCCGAAATCGTCGACCAGGCACTCGCGGTGCTGAGCGACAATCACGTCTATCGCACGCTCGCACCACCCGACTTGAGGCGCGCCATGCGGGGCATGGCGCGCGATGCCGTCGAGCAAGCGCTCGACAACGACGTAATCGACGGCGTACTCGATATCGTGGGCGGACTGGCGGAAGAAGTCGACTCGATCATGGACGACGTCCGCGAACTCGATCCCGATCGCGATCTTGCACAGCAGATCGGCAACCTGGTGATCAACCGGCTTACCGACGCGATCTACGACAATCTCGGCCGGGATCCGCACATTCGAGTCGCCTTCGACGTTGATCTTCTGGGCGTGCGCTACCGTATCTCCTTGGGCCGCGTCGACGTTCCCGTGGAAGCCATCGTCGATGGTCTGCGACGAGCGGTGCGCGACCTCGACGCCTTCGAGGATGCCGTCCGCGATGCCGCCCGGTCGCTGTCCTCGGCCTTCACCAAGGAAGTTCGGCTTCAGGAAGTGGAAGCCGAGCGGGCGCATGTCGGCGCAGAGAGCGAGCGTCTCAGGCGACAACGGACGGCTCTCGAGGCGGCGCCGCGCGGCGTCCGGATCCTCTCGCCGACGCCCGGTGCAGCGGCCAATGGCGAGGTGCGCATTCGGATCGAAGTCCAGGGCCTGTCGCGCGAGGCCGTGCTGGACGAGGACGACCGCCCCGATTCGGTCCACGTCTTCCTCAATGGCCGGGAGCTGCCGCTGACGTCCTTCTCCGTTGCCGAACTGGGACCGGCGCCGGAGGCCACTTCCAACGTCGCCAGCAAGGCAAACCGGTTCGATCCGCGCGCAGACCTGGCACTGCGCCCGCACTGGGCGGCGTCGAAGCTGGACAAGGTCGGCGCGAAGGGCACGCCGCGTGGCGGACTGCGTGCGCTTGACGCGAGCTTGGTGAAGGGCCAGTCGCGCAAGAACGACAAGTTTCCGCTCACCACGTCCGGGGCCGACGCCCTGGCCACGGTTCGCGTCAACCGGCTGGCCGCTCTTGCTGCGGCCGGCCCGGGAGCGGCGCGTTTACGGTCGGCCGCGCCGAAGCAGGCCAAGTCGCCGATGCCGCCAGCACGGCGCGGCGAACGGCGCTTCGGCTCGCCAATCACCGTGACCCAGATCGACCGGCTCACAGTACTCTCCCCGCTCGGCATCGTTCTGTCCTGCACGGTCCCCGGCGCCGGGCTCGAAGAGGGTATCAACACGCTGATCGTGTCGATCACGCCCGCTGGAGGGCAACGTGTCGAAGCATCCTGCGCGTTCTTCGTCGAAGGCGCAGCCGCGCGACCGGCCAAGCCGAAACCGGGGGAAAGCCGCCTGCCGCGGAAGAACCCGCGCAACATTCGCGATCTGACGCCCCAGAAAATCGCCGGCAAGTTCGCCCTTCCTCCGAAGAAGGATCGGCTGAAGATGGTGGCGGCGCAGAAGAAGGCGATCGTCGACCGCGGCCTGAAGAAGCGGGCCACACTGATGGCGGCCCTTCCCCCTGCCGTGAAGCTGAAGCGTCCGCCCGCCATCGTGCGGCCCATCACGCCGAAGCCGGGAGTGTAGCGCCATGACGACGATGCACGTGATCATCGCCCTGCTGAACCTTCCCGGCCAGGTGCCCGCAGAAACGCTGGAGGCACGGAGGAGGCGTCTTCTGGAAAGCGGAAGCAGGTCCAGCGCGATCGATACAATCGACGCCTGGCTCCAGTCGCCGTCGGCGAAGAAGGAATGGCACATGGAACCCGACGCCTTCGCCGCACGCCTGAAAGTGCTTGTCGAAGCGCCGTACAAGCTGGCCCAGAGCGGCTACCCCTGGTGCACCTACGCATCCGTACTGATGTGCCTGATGCGACGCGCCCCGTCCGACGTCGTCGACTACGCGCTCAAACTCTACAATACCGGCAAAATCGGTCTCGGCAGGATCACCGGCGAAGTCTCCTCCGACCTGCGCGACTTCGATGTCGCGCGATATCTGCGTCGGGAGTTGAGCAAGAAGCCGCCCAACGGCAAGGCCCACTACGCGCAGCCCGTCGATTTCATGCTGATGGCAGGGCTTTGCAGCCGCGAGATGAACGGCTTCATCGAATTCGACGGCCCGATCGACGATTCGAGGGCCGCCCCACCCATCGACGACCTCACGCCCACCAAGAACCTGATGCTGGCCAGCGGCCTCTACTCATCGGTGACGCCGACCAAGATCAACCCTTCCGACACGGATGCCGACGTGCAGGCGCTGATCGCGCCATCCTCGGAACAGGACATCCTGCTCGTCGCGCCCATGTCCTATTTCGTCGATGGCCTCAACTTCATTTCGAGCTCCCCCAAGATCGGTCGACACATCGTGCCTGTCGTCGGAAACGACGGCACCAGGCTGGCTTTCTGGAGCTGGGGGGACCAGCCGATTACGTCGCTGGGCATGGCGAACGACGGAAGCGTGGCGCCGCCGACGCTGGACGGCGTGACCGGCGGCTACTCCATGGGCATCAATATTCCCAAACTCAAGGAGACGGTGACCGACAGCAAGGCTTCTCGCTGGGTCATAACCGCAACGCTCAAGCCGGCGTAGACACGACGCCGGCCCGAGACGTCACAGCACGAACTTCGAGAGGTCGGCGTTCTTGGCCAGCTCGCTGACATGCGTGCGGACATAGGCCGCGTCGATCTCGATCTTGGTGTTCGGCTTGTCGGAGGCGGTGAAGCTGATCTCTTCCAGCAGCTTCTCCATCACCGTGTGCAGCCGGCGGGCGCCGATGTTCTCGACCGTCTCGTTGATGTCGGCCGACAGCCGCGCCAGCTCGTCGATCGCATCGGACGTGAAGTCGAGCTCGACCTTCTCGGTCGCCAGCAATGCCTTGTACTGCTTGACCAGGCTGGCTTCGGGCTCGGTCAGGATGCGGCGGAAATCCTCCTGGCTGAGCGAGGCCAGGCTGACGCGGATCGGCAGGCGGCCCTGCAGCTCCGGCAGCATGTCGGACGGCTTGGCGAGGTGGAAGGCGCCCGAGCAGATGAACAGGACGTGGTCGGTCTTCACCGGCCCGTGCTTGGTGTTCACCGTCGTGCCCTCGATCAGCGGCAGCAGGTCGCGCTGCACGCCCTCGCGGCTGACGTCGCCGCCGCCGCGGTATTCGCTGCGCGCGGTGATCTTGTCGATCTCGTCGATGAACACGATGCCGTTCTGCTCGACCATGTCGCGCGCCTCGCGCACGACCCGCTCCTGGTCGAGCAGCTTGTCGCTCTCCTCGCGCAGCAGCGTCTGGTGGCTCTCGGCCACGGTCATCTTGCGCTTCTTCGTGCGGCCGCCGAACGCCTTGCCCAGCATGTCGCCGATGTTGATCATGCCGACCGAGGCGCCGGGCTGGCCCGGCACCTCGAACTGCATCGGTCCGCCCGAATCGGCGACCTCGATCTCGATCTCGCGATCGTCCAGTTCGCCGGCGCGCAGCTTGTGGCGGAACCGCAGCTTGGTCTCCTCGCTGGCACTGGCGCCGCACAGCGCCTCGACCACGCGGTCCTCGGCCGCCAGCTCGGCCTTGGCCTTCACGTCCTTGCGCAGGCTCTCGCGCGCCATCTCGATGGCGGCTTCCATCAGGTCGCGGGCGATCTGCTCGACGTCGCGGCCGACATAGCCGACCTCGGTGAACTTGGTCGCCTCGACCTTGAGGAACGGCGCGTTGGTGAGCTTGGCCAGGCGGCGCGCGATCTCGGTCTTGCCGACGCCGGTCGGGCCGATCATCAGGATGTTCTTGGGCAGCACCTCGTCGCGCAAAGAGTCCGAGAGCTGCAGGCGGCGCCAGCGGTTGCGCAGCGCAATGGCGACGGCGCGCTTGGCCTCCTGCTGGCCGATGATGTGCTTGTCGAGCTCGGAGACGATCTCGCGCGGGGAAAAGTCGTTACTCATGGCGATGTC
This sequence comes from Reyranella sp., assembly GCF_030651995.1. GTDB lineage: Bacteria > Pseudomonadota > Alphaproteobacteria > Reyranellales > Reyranellaceae > Reyranella. The sequence goes on along the minus strand of NZ_JAUSBN010000049.1, from coordinate 31,856 downwards.
AGAGCTTCTCGATGACGATGTTGTGGTTGGTGTAGACGCAGATGTCGGCGGCGATCTTCATCGACTTGCGGGCGATCGCCTCGGCATCGAGCCCGTCCATGTCGATCAGCGCGCGCGCGGCCGAGAGCGCATAGTTGCCGCCCGACCCGATGGCGATGATGCCGCCCTCGGGCTCCAGCACGTCGCCCGTGCCGGACAGCAGCAGCGACACATCCTTGTCGGCCACCGCCATCAGCGCCTCGAGCTTCCGCAGGTAGCGGTCGGTGCGCCAGTCCTTGGCCAGTTCGATCGCCGCGCGCAGGAGCTGCCCGGGATGGCGCTCCAGCTTGGCCTCGAGTCGTTCGAAGAGCGTGAAGGCGTCGGCCGTGGCGCCAGCGAAGCCCGCGATGATCTGGCCGTTGCCGATCCGGCGGACCTTCTTGGCGTTGCCCTTGACGATGGTCTGACCCATCGACACCTGGCCGTCGCCGGCCATCACGACCTGGCCGTCCTTGCGAACCGAGAGGATGGTCGTGGCATGCCAGCCCGGACCGGAGGAACTGTCTGATTGTGCGGAAGACATGCGCCCTAAATAGGGATTCACAGGGACAAATCAATCGCGACCTCGGGCTGGCGCAGGCGTCGTGCTAACGTCCGTCCATGAGTGAATCAGTCCAGAACGGCCCCGTCGTCGTCATCGGTGCCGGAATCGTCGGCGCCGCCACGGCCCGCGCCCTGCAGCGCAACGGCCACACCGTGACCCTGCTCGACAGCGCCGAGCCCGGCAACGCGACCTCGTTCGGCAATGCCGGCTTCCTGTCGGTCGACAGCCTGATCCCGCTGGCGCGGCCGGCCACCCTGAAGAAGGTCCCGCAGATGCTGATGGACCGGAACGGTCCGCTCACGCTGCATCCGCCCAGCCTGCCCTGGCTGCTGCCCTGGATGGCCCGCTTCGCCCTGGCGGCGATGAGCCGGACCGAGGTCCAGAAGGGCAAGGACATGTTCAGGTCGTTGATGCTCGAAGCCGACATCGCCTGGAAGGCCGAGATCCAGGCCTCGGGCCTCGGCGAGCTGTTCCGCACCCGTGGCGCGCTCTACGTCTATGAGAGCGAGGCCTCGTTCCAGGGCACCGACGAGATGCGCGGGCTGCAGTCGGGCAAGGGCACGGAGTTCGAGATCGTCGACGGCAACCGGGCGCGCGAGCTGGCGCCGGGCCTCAGCCCGACCATCGTGCGCGGCATCCACTATCCGAACGCCTCCCACACCATCAATCCGCACAAGGTGGTCACGACCCTGGTCGAGCGGTTCACCGCCGAGGGCGGCATGGTCGTGCGCGGCCGCGTGCGCGGCTTCCGGCGCGACGGCGACCGCGTGACGGCGGTGCAGCTCACCGACTCCGAACTGCCGGCGAGCGCCGTGATGATCTCGGCCGGACGCGCCTCGGGCGAGCTGACGCGTCTTCTTGGATTCAACGCGCCGCTGGTCGCCGAGCGCGGCTATCACGTGATGGTGGCGCCGGACAATGTGCGCTTCGACCTGCCGGTCAGCCCGCCCGACCGCGGCCTGTTCTTCACGCCGATGAGCGAGGGGCTGCGCATCGCCGGCACGGTCGAGCTGGCCGCACCGCACCAGCCGCCGTCCTGGCATCGCGCCGATCTCCTGAAGAAGCACCTCAAGGACATCTTCCCCGGCGTCGGCGGCGTCGAGCAGAGCCGCTGGATCGGCGAGCGTCCCACCTTGCCTGACTATCGCCCCGCCATCGGCCGCGCGCCGCGTCTCGCCAACGTCTATTGCGGCTACGGCCACCAGCATCTCGGCCTGACATTGGCCACCGCGACGGGCCGCCTGATCGCGCGCCTGATGGAAGGCGAGCAGCTGCCCAGCGCCCTTCAGGCCTGCGATCCTGGACGGTTCGGCTGACGAGAGCCTGGTCTAACCGCGGATCGCCGCATCAAGGGCGGCCACGAAGCGGTCGAGTTCCTCGTCGGTGTTGTAGATGTGCACCGAGGCGCGCATCACGTCCTTCAGGCCGCGTCCCTTGAGGTCGAGGCGGGACGAGAACTGCGTCGAGACCGAGACGTTGATCCCCTGGTCGCGAAGCTGCTGCTTCAGCGCCCCATGCTCCCTGCCGGCGACGGAGAAGGTGACGATGGCGCCCTTGGTCACGCCGAGATCGGCCAGGGTCACGCCCGGCACCGCCTTCAGCCGCTCGCGCAGGCCGTCGGCCAGGTGGCGCAGGCGCGCCCAGATGGAAGGCATGCCGAGTTCGTTGGCCTGGTCGGCGGCGACCTTGAGCCCGATGACGCCCGCGAAGTAGCGCTCCCAGTTCTCGAAGCGCTTGGCGTCGCCCATCACCGTGTAGTCGTTGTCGCCGGTCCAGCGCGCGGCGTGATTGTCGAGGAAGATCGGCTCGATGTGCGAGGTGCTGCGCGTGCGGGCGTAGAGGAAGCCCGTGCCGCGCGGCCCGCGCATGTACTTGCGCCCGGTGGCCGACAGGAAGTCGCAGCCGAGCTTCTTCACGTCGATTGGCATCATGCCGACCGACTGGCAGGCGTCGAGCAGGTAGAGGATGCCGGCATCGTTCACGATCTTGCCGACCGCCTCGGCCGGCTGGACCAGGCCGCCCTGGGTCGGAATGTGCGAGATCGAAACCAGCTTCGTGCGCTTGTCGATGGCGCGTTCGAGGGCGGCGAGGTCGATCTGGCCATGCTTGTCGTCGGGTACGACCACGATCTCCGCGCCGGTCTTCTTCGCCACCTGCAGGTAGGAGATGTAGTTCGACGAATATTCGCTGACGCAGGTCAGGATGCGGTCGCCCGGCTTGAAGTCGAGCGAGTAGAAGGCGAGGTCCCAGGCGCGCGTGGCGTTCTCGACATAGGCGATCTCCCCGGGCTCGGCGCCGATCAGCGTGGCGATCGACGGATAGAAGCCGTCGAGCACCGGGCACGCCCGGTCGGCCGCCTCGTAGCCGCCGATCTCGGCCTCGAGCCGCAGATGGTCGAGGGTGGCGTCGAGGGTGCGGCGGCTGGGCAGCGACGAGCCGGCCGCGTTGAGATGCAGGACGTGGGCGCAGCCCGGCGTCTCCGCGCGGAGGCGATCGACGTCAAGAGGGGCTATGTCGAGAGCCATCTCAGAACTTTCCCTGTTCCTTCAAGACTTCCTCGGCGACGCGCAGCGCATCGATGGCGGCCGGAAAGCCGCAATAGGCGATGGCGTGGGTGAAAATCTCGCGCAGCTCGGTCTTGGAGCAGCCGTTGTTCAGCGCGCCGACCAGATGGATCTTAAGCTCGTGCGGGCGGTTCAGCGCGCACAGCATGGCCACCGTGATCATGCTGCGCTGCTTGCGGTCGAGCCCGTCGCGCGTCCACAGCGAGGCGTAGGCGAATTCCTCGGAGAAGGCGCGGACCGGCCCCCAGAAATCGTTGTTGGTCGCGTCGCGCTTGGCGAGATAGGATTCACCCAGAATCTCGGACAGGACCTTTCGTCCTGCGTCGCTGAGCGTCTTGTGAGCCTGTTGTTCGGACATGTCGTCTTCCTCCTGGTTCAGCCGTTTCCTGCCTAGAGCGACGCCCGAGCCTGAGCAACTGACCATTGCTCATGCCGGCGACACGCTTTGCGTCACCTTCGTGCGCAACGCCCGCGCGCGGCGCGCGTCCCTGCGGGTCGATCCGGCCAACCGGCGCATCGTGCTGACGGCGCCGCTGCGCATGGCGCGCGGCACGGCCGTGGGATTCGCCGAAACGCAGGCCGGCTGGATTGCCGCCCGGCTCGAGCGCCTGCCGGCGCGGCGGCCGTTCGTCGATGGCGCGGAGATCCCGCTGTTCGGCGTGCCACATCGACTGCGCCACCAGCCCGACCTCCGCGGCACCGTCTGGCGCGACGGCAGCGAGATCCATGTCGCCGGCCGGCCCGAACACCTGTCGCGGCGGGTCAAGGACTGGCTGGTCGGAGAACTCAAGAAGGAGCTGGTGCCGAAGGTCCACGCCAAGGCCGCGCGCGCCGACCGGCAGGTGAAGCGCATCTCGGTGCGGGACACGCGTTCGCGCTGGGGCAGCTGCGGCCCGGATGCGGCCCTCTCCTTTTCGTGGCGGCTGGTGTTCGCGCCGCCCGACGTAGTCGACTACCTGGCTGCGCACGAGACGGCGCACCTGGTCCATCTGAACCACGGCCCCCGGTTCTGGGCCCTGGCGCGCGCCCTCTGCGACGGGCCGATCGAGGGTCCGCAGGCCTGGCTGAAGAGGAACGGCGAGACACTGCTGCAGTACGGCTCCTAGCCGTAGCCGCACAGGGCGCGCGCCTTCGACGATCCGGTCACGCGCGTCCGGCAACGCGGGAGGGGAAAGACCCCCTTGCCCCAGTCATTCCGCCGCCACGCCCAGCCCGATCGGGCAGGCCACGCCGGTGCCGCCCAGGCCGCAATAGCCGCCGGGGTTCTTGGCGAGATACTGCTGATGATAATCCTCGGCGTAGAAGAACGTCGGCGCGTCAATGATTTCGGTCGTGATCGTGCCGTAGCCCTTGCGGGCCAGCTCCTTCTGGAAGACGGCGCGCGACGCCAGGGCCTTCGTCTTCTGCGCCTCCGAGAAGGTGTAGAGGCCCGAGCGATACTGCGTGCCGACATCGTTGCCCTGGCGCATGCCCTGGGTCGGGTCGTGGCTCTCCCAGAACAGGCGCAGCAGCGCCTCGTAGGAGGTCTTCTGCGGGTCGAACCACACGCTCACCACCTCGTTGTGGCCGGTATAGCCGGAGCAGACTTCCTCGTAGGTCGGGTTGGGCGTGAGGCCCGCGGCATAGCCGACGGCGGTCGCATGAACGCCCGGCGCCTCCCAGAACACGCGCTCGGCGCCCCAGAAGCAGCCCAGGCCGAACATCGCCTGCTCGAGGCCGGCCGGGAATGGCGCCTGAATGCGGTTGCCATTGACGTAGTGCATCACCGGGATCTCGAAGTCCGGCGCGGGGCGGCCCGGCAGGGCACGATCGGCCGTCGGGATCTCGGTCTTCCTGCGCAGAATCCGCCACATGACGCGGCTCCTCTTGCTTTCGCGTGCTGGTCCCCAACCAATATGGCCATAGAATACCGTCAAATCGAGGGGAGCCGCCAATGCCCGTCTTCTACGTCTGCGCCGGGCTGTTGGGCCTTCTGGCGGTTGCCCTTGCCTTGAATGTCGGCCTGATGCGGGGCCGCAAGCGGATCAACCTGGGGGACGGCGGCGATGCCGGGATGCAGGCGGCGGTGCGGGCGCACGGCAACCTGGTGGAGTTCGCGCCGCTTACCCTGCTGATGATCTACATGGCGAGCGACTTCTACGGCTTCCGCACGGTCGCGGCCCTGTCGGTGGTGCTGCTGGTCGCCCGCGTCCTGCATGCCGGCGGCATGCTGGGCCTGATCCCGAAGGGTCGCCTGGTGGGGACGCTGGCATCGGTGGCCACGCTGGCCATCGCCTCGATCCTGCTCGCGATCGCCGGCCTCGGCCTGAAACAATACTGACGCGAACGGCACGGGAAGGGCGCGAAGGACGGAAATGGGCGAGCCTGTCACCGTTCCGCTCTGGCTATTCGTCGCGATCCTGGCCTTCGCGCTGTGGTCGCTGCTCGACCGGCTGCTGATCCCGAGCGGCCGCTGGTTCCTGCGACGCCGGCTCAACCGGCTGATCGACCGGGTCAACCGCCGCCTCGCCGTCGAGATCAAGCCGTTCCAGCTCACCAAGCGGCAGGTCCTGATCGACCGCCTGATCTACGATCCGCAGGTCGTGGCCGCCGCCAACGAACACGCGCGCACCCAGGGCGTGCCGCGCGAGGTCGCGATGACGGAAGTCCATCGCTACGCGCGCGAGATCGTGCCGACCTTCAACGCCTACATCTATTTCCGGGTCGGCTACTCGATCGCCCGCACCGTCGCGCGGTTTCTCTATCGCGTGCGCCTGGGCTACGCCGACGAACGCACGCTGGCCGGCGTGTCGCCCGACACGACCGTAGTGTTCGTGATGAACCACCGCAGCAACATGGATTACGTGCTGGTGGCCTTCCTCGCCGCCGAGCGCACGGCGCTGTCCTACGCGGTGGGCGAGTGGGCGCGAATCTGGCCGCTGCAGCAGCTCATCCGGTCGATGGGCGCCTATTTCGTGCGCCGCAACTCCGACAGCCCGATCTACCGGCGGGTGCTCGAACGCTACGTCCACATGGCGACCGAGGCCGGGGTTGCCCAGGCGATGTATCCCGAGGGCGGCCTGTCGCGCGACGGCCGCCTGCGCGAGCCCAAGCTCGGCCTGTTCGACTACATGCTGAAATCGTTCGATCCCAAGGGCACGCACGACATCGTGTTCGTGCCGGTGGCGCTGAACTACGATCGCGTGCTGGAGGACCGGACGCTGCTGCGTTCCCTCGACCGCGAGGCGGGCCGACGCAGCGCCTGGTTCGCCGTGCGCACGGCGCTCGCCTTCTGGGCGAGCCAGCTCGGGCTGATGCTGCGCGGGCAATGGCACCGCTTCGGGTACGCTTGCGTGAATTTCGGCGGCCCGATCTCGGCGCGCGGCTGGCTGGCCGCCCATGGTGGGCCGAGGGGCGGCGACCTCCGCACGCTCGACAAGGAGCAACGCTTCGAGGTGATCGGCCGGCTGGCGAACGACGTGATGGACGAGATCGCCCGTCTGGTCCCGGTCCTGCCGGTGTCGCTGATGGCCACGGTCCTGCTCGAAGCGGAGGGGCCGCTCGACGAACTCGAGCTCAAGGTCCGGGCCTCGGACCTGATCGCGCATTTCGAGGCGCGTGGCGCGAAGCTCTACCTGCCGCGCGGCGACCGCGACTATGCCTTCCATGTCGGCCTGCGCATGCTCTCGCTGCGCCATCTGCTAGAAGAGACGGGCGACGGGCTCTTCTCGGTCGTGGCAACCGAGCGGCCGGTCCTCGCGTATTATGCCAACGCCATCGCCCATCTGCGCTGACCCATGATCCAAACGCTCTGGCGTATCGCCTACGAGGCCGGCTACGGCTATTTCGCGAACCGGCTCTCGACCTCGGCCGCGGCGATGGCGTTCTATACGATGTTTGCGCTGGGCCCGATCATGATCTTCACGATCGCCATCGCCGAGCCGTTCGTCGGCAGGTTCATGGCGCAAGAGGCGATCTTCGATGCGCTGGGCACCGTCGTGGCGCAGGACCAGTTGCGCACCATCCGCCGCTTCGCCTCGGAGGACCTGTTCCGCGGCGGCGGCATCGCCGCCCTCGCCGGCACCGCCGTGCTGCTCTACACCGGCACCCGCGTCTTCGTGGAACTGGACGACGGGATCGACGCGATCTGGCGGGGCAACAAGGGCCCGACGGTCCATCCGGTCCTGGCCGGCCTGAAGTCGCGACTGCTCGCCGTGCTGCTGATGGTCGTGCTGGGTGTGCTTCTGATCCTCGTGATCCTGGCCAGCGTGCTGGTCTCGGCCTATGCCGGCGTGCTGGAGAGATTCCCGATCCTCGGCGTCTGGATCGGCCCGGCGATCTCGACCTTCGTGCACTACGGCCTGCTCTCGAGTTTCTTCACCCTGATCTACAAGTGGCTGCCGACAGGGAACGTGCCCTGGCGCTACGCGCTGATCGGCGGCCTGGTGAACGCGCTGCTCTTCGCGGCCGGCAACCGCGCGCTGGTCTTCTATTTCGAGGTGACCCAGCTCACCTCGGCGTTCGGCGCCACCGCGGGCTTCGCCGCCATCATGGTCTGGATGTACTGGACGTCGCTCACCATCCTGATCGGCGCCCAGGTCGGACGCGCCACGCGCGACGTGCTGATCGACAACCGGGCGCGCGAGATGGTCGAGGGGGATTTATAGGCGGCCCTTGTCATCCTGAGCGCAGCGAAGGATCTCACACCCGCCGAGGAGTACTTTGGTCGTTCCGTTAGGTCCTTCGCTTGCGCTCAGGACGACAGAATTAAAACATCGTCGCTAAAACCCGGTCCGGCGGCTTGTGGCCGTCGGCGAAGGTCTTGATGTTGATCAGGACCTTCTCGCCCATCTCGATGCGACCTTCGAGCGTGGCCGAGCCCATGTGCGGCAGCAGCACCACGCGATCCATCTCGAGCAGCTTCGGATTCACCTGCGGCTCGTTCTCGTAGACGTCGAGCCCGGCGCTGGCCATTTCGCCCGCCTTCAGCATGCGCACCATCGCGTTCTCGTCGATCACCTCGCCGCGCGCGGTGTTCACGAGGATCGAGGTCGGCTTCATCAGCTTGAGGCGCCGGGCCGACAGAAGGTGGAACGTCGCCGGCGTGTGCGGGCAGTTCACGGACACGATGTCCATGCGCGCCAGCATCTGGTCGAGACTCTCCCAGTAGGTCGCCTCGAGCTCGCGCTCGATCTCGCCGTGAACGCGCTTGCGGTTGTGATAGTGGATGGCGAGGCCGAAGCCGCGCGCGCGGCGCGCCAGCGCCTGGCCGATGCGGCCCATGCCGACGATGCCCAGGCGCTTGCCCTGCAGGCGGGCGCCCAGCATCGAGGTCGGGCTCCAGCCGGACCACTTGCCGCTGCGCACCAGCCGCTCGCCCTCGCCCACGCGACGCGACGCGGCCAGGACCAGCGCCATGGCCATGTCGGCCGTGTCTTCCGTCAGCACGCCCGGCGTATTGGTGACGGTGATGCCGCGCTGGCGGGCGGTGTCGAGGTCGATATGGTCGACGCCGGTGCCGAACGAGGCGATCAGCTTCAGCTTCGGCCCCGCCTGCGACAGCACGCGGGCGTCGATCCGGTCGGTCACCGTGGGCACCAGCACGTCGGCCGCCTTCACGGCCTCGACCAGCTGGGGGCCGGTCAGCGGCTTGTCATCGGCATTCAGGCGTGTGTCGAAAAGCTCCATCAGACGCGTCTCGATGGCGTCGGGGAGCTTTCGGGTGACGATCACCAGCGGCTTTTTCTTGGGGGTGGACGGCATGTGAATGGGGACCGGCGCTGGCTCGAGACAGGGACTAAGCCCGATTACCAAGTCCGCGCGCGTTTTGTCCAGCAAACGCCCCCGCCTTTCGTCCTGCCCGAAAGTCGCGCCTTTTCAGCTACTTGTCGCCCGATATGAAGATTTCAGGTATATAGGCGGCAATGGGAATTCGATCGTCGGTCCTGCTTTGCGCCTTCTCCGTTGCCCTGGCGGCATTTTCCCTGCCCCAGACCGGCAGCAAAGCAGCCTTCGCGGCCGACAAACCGACCAACGTCCAGCGCAAGGGCTCCGGCCTGCCCATTCCCCGTTTCGCCTCCCTGCGCTCCGACGAGGTCAATGTCCGAACCGGGCCGGGCTCGCGCTATCCGGTCGACTGGGTGTTCAAGCGCAAGGCCATGCCCGTCGAGATCGTCGCCGAGTACGAGAACTGGCGCAAAATCCGCGACTGGCAGGGGGCGAGCGGCTGGGTTCACCAGAGCCTGCTCACCGGCAAGCGCTCCTTCATCATCAACGCAAAAACCGCCAGCCTGCACAAGACGCCGGCCTCATCGGCCGAGGTCGTGGCCCGGCTCGAGCCCGAAGTCCTGGGCGAGATCCGCTCCTGCGCCGGCGACTGGTGCCGGGTGAAGGTTTCGGGCGTGAGCGGCTGGATCGAGCGGAGCGGCATGTGGGGCGTCTACAAATCCGAGCCGATCAACTAGCGGCCCGCCGGGCCGCCCCGTAGAACGGGGTCACCGTGACCCACGACGTCAGTCTCACCTACTCCCGCTTCGAGCACATGCCGCCCTCAGCCGTGGCGCTGGCGGTGCTGCTGCATGTCGGCGTGGGACTGGCGCTGTTCTGGATCTCGCCGCTGCGTCCGGTGGAGCATTACGAGAATGCCATCGAGATCACGATGGATGCACCGGAGGCCATGACCCCGGTCGCAGAACAGAAGACCGAGCCGACGCCGGAGCCAGCCGCCGCACCTGCCCCGCCGCCGCCCGCACCCGCCGCCAACGCGCCGACGCCCAAGCCGCAGCCCGCGGCACCGCCGATGCGCCTCGGCCTGCCGCCCCCTCCCGCCGAGCTCAGCACCAACCCGCGCGACGTCGCCGGTGCCGAGACACCGTCCCCGCGCGCGACCGACATGCCCACACCCGACACGGTGCAGGAGGCAGGCCCGAAAGAGGAAACCAAGCCGGCGGAACCCGAGCCGGCGGAATCCAAGCCCGAGGAGCCTAAGCCGCAGGAGGCCAAGGAGGAGCCGCCGCCGCCGCCACAACAGCAGGCACTTGCCCAGCCTGAACCGCCACCGCCGCCGCAACAGCAGCAGGCGCTCGCGCAGCCGGAACCTCCACCGCCGCCGCCGCCGGCGCTTGCCAAGCCCGAACCGCCGCCGCCCCCACCCCCGCCGTCGCTCGAGCAGGCCCTGCCGCCGCTCGACGCGCCACCGCCGCCCGTGACCGAGCGGGACATACCGAAGCCGCTGCCGGTCCCCCGCCCGGCACCGCCCACGCCCCCGCAACAACAGGCTGCGCGACCGGCGCCGCCGCCTCCGGCGCCGGCCCAACGTCCGCCACCCCCTGCTCCCGTGCCGGCCCCGGCCCAGCGTCCCCCACCGCCCGCCCCGCCGCAGCAGCAGCTTCGACCGTCCCCGCTGGCGCCGCAGGCGCCGGGCGGCGCGAACTCGCAGGCGGCCGCTCAGCCGTCACCCGCCTTCCGAAATCCCGCCGACGACTACGGACAGAGACGGGCGCAGGAGCAGTATCTGTGGCAGGTGATGCGAAGGATCGCGCAGTTCCCCTATGTCCCGAAGAACACCAGCACGATCCGAGAGGAAGGCACGGTACTGACGCGGGTGACGATTTCGCGCCAGGGACAGCTGCTCGGCGTGGTCATGGAGAAATCGAGCGGTCTCCCCTCGCTCGACGCCGGCGTGATGGACACGATCCGACGCGCCAGCCCCTATCCGCCGCTACCCGCCGACATCACGGGCGACCGCCACACGTTCCAGCTTCCCGTCAGCTTCCGCTACAACGAGCAGCGCTGACGGTGACCGCTCCGCTGCCGATCCGGCTGGCCGAGACCGTCGCCCGACCGTAGAACTTGCGGTGCCGTGATTCACGACAGCTTCCTCCGGTCGCAGTCCGGGCGGATGTCGCCGGCGGCGCTTGCCCTGGCGATCGGCCTGCATGTGCTCGTCGCCGCGGCCCTGTGGTGGGCCGCGCCGTCGCGCCGTCTCGACCATGCGGAAACGCCGATCATGGTCTCGATCGAGCCACAGCCCCTGTCCGCCGGAAACGCGGCGGCCTCCGCTCCTGCCGCGTCCGAGGTCTTGCCGCCCGAGCCCGCGCCATTGCAGACGACGCCCGCCGACCCGGCGCCGGTCGACGCGCAGCCGGCACCCGAGCCCCCACAGCAGGCCGCCGTCACACCGGCCGCTCAGATGCCGGCCGTCGCGAAGCCTGCCGAAGCGGCGCCCGCTCTCGAACCGGCGCCGGCTCCGCCGCCGCGCCAGAGTGCCGAGCCCGGACCCACACCCGCTCCAGCCCCCGCGCCGCCCGACGAGGCGGCTGCGGAGCCTGCCCCCGCAGCGGAGCCCGCACCGGCGCCGGTCGAGACGGCCACCGCCGCCCCGGAGCCTGCTCCAGAAGCGGAAGCGGAGACAGAGGCCAGTTGGCAGACCGATGCCTCGTCGTGGAAGCCGCAGGTGACGCTGGAACAATCGCTGGCGACGCCGCCGCCGCCCCGTCCGGTCCGCCCGGCCCCGCGCCCACCGACCGTGCCCCGCACGGCCCAGGCGCCCGGCACGCGGCTACAGGATTATCCGCCGCAGACCTCGAGCCTCGGGGGACCGTCGAGCGGTTCTTTCGACGCGGCGATGGGCGATGGCGGCGCCCGTAACGACTATCTGTCGCGCGTGTACCGCCACATCGATCCCTACCGCGACTATCCCGCCGCCGCCCGCGCCGCCCGGCAGCATGGCCGTGTCGTCACGCGGGTCACGATCAACCGGGCCGGCCAGCTTCTCGACATCAGGCTCGATCGTTCGAGCGGCTGGCCGCTGATCGACAATGCCGAGATGGCGGCGATCCGGCGCGCCATGCCGCTGCCGCCGGTGCCCGACGGCATGCGCGGCGACCCGGTCGTCCTCGTCCTGCCGATGAATTACTGACGGAGGCCGTCGGTCAGGCGAAATCCGCCGAAAGCGCCTGGCGCACGGGAGCCGACATCACGGCCATGTGGCCGTAGTTGGCGTGATCGAAGCCGACCACGACGTCGCCCGTGCCGCTCCTGAACGCCTCGACCTGCGCCGGCGTGAAGGGAAAGCGGATGAACTGCACGGACGACGCCTTGCCGTCCTCGCGCGAACGCTCCTGGTCGTCTTCCGGCACCCCGCGAATCGTCTCGCCGTCCACCCGGATGAAGGCCTTGTGCTCGACGCCGCCCAGCGAGCCGAGCACGCGCGCGCGCCGCAGCGGATCGTCGATCTCGAACATCACGGTCGCGACCAGCTCGCTGCCCGTGGGGATCAGCGGATTGTAGGCCGCGAGCTCGTCCGGAAGCTGTTCGGCGCCGCCCTTCTCGATGAAGAGCATCTCGAGCACCTGATGCAGCATCGTGTCGAAGGATTCGAAATAGAACGTCGCGAACGGGCCGACTTCGAGCCGGCGGTTCTTCTTGATCTCCGAGATCTGCTTGCGGCGTTCGGGCCGCAGCTTGGCATATTCCGCGATCGGGATGATGTCGGAGGCGTCGATCTTGCGCGGCATCACTTGTCCGTCCCTGCAAGCCCGTAGGCCTGCGCCAGAAGTTCGATCGGATGGCTCGCACGCGACGGCTTCGGCACCTGGTCGCCCGCCGTCATTTCCATCACCTGCATGAGGTGATCGGCCGCCAGCGGGCATTCGGACGCGACGAAGCTGGTGTCGTTCTTGAGCGCGGCCTGCGCGGCGGGCTTGCCGACCTTCACCGCGGTCTCGAAATTCTCGGTCCGCGCGCCCCAGATGCCGCCATGGCCGCTGCAGCGCTCGATCACCGCCACGCGCGTGCCGGGCACCAGGCGCAGCATCTCGGCCGCCTTCGCGCCCATGTTCTGCGCCCGCGCATGGCAGGCGAGGTGGACGCTGACGCCGCCTTCGAGCGGCTCCAGGCCGGGCGCCAGACCGTGCTTCTTGGCAATGTCGACGACGTATTCGGAGAGGTCGAACGTGGCATTCGACAGGCGCTCGATCGCCCGATCCTTGGGGCAGATCAGCTTCCATTCGAACTTGAGCATCAGCGCGCAGGAAGGCGTCAGCGCAATGATGTCGTAGCCCTTGTCGACCCACGGCAACAACGCCGCCGAAACCTCTTTCGCCGCGTTGGCGACCGATTCGATGTCGCCCAGTTCGAGCTTCGGCATGCCGCAGCAGGCCGGATGCACGACCTCGGTCTCGACACCGTTCTTGGCCAGCACGGCGCGCGCGGCGGCGCCGATGTCGGTGTTGTTGAAGTTCACGAAGCAGGTCGCATAGAGGACCGCCTTGCGCTTGCCGAAGGCCGGCGCCGCCTCGTTCAGCACCAGGCCTTCCCGGCGCGCGCGAATCTCGAAGGTTTCGCCGGCATAGCGCGGCAGCCGCGCCCCGTGATGGATACCGGCAAGGCGTTCAATGCTCTGGCGCGTCGTCGTGTTGTGCTCGTCGGTCGCCCAATTCGCAGCCGCGGCGAAGAACGTGCCCAGCCGGCCGGTGCGATCGGTGTCGGCGAGCTGCCTGTCGACGAAGCCGACGCCCTTCTTGCGCGCCTGAACGGCGCGGTGGCGCAGCATGAGATGCGGGAAATCGAGCGCCCATTCGTGCGGCGGCACGTAGGGGCACTTGGTCATGAAGCACATGTCGCAGAGCGTGCAGGCTTCCTCGACCTGGGCGTAGTCTTCCTTCTTCACGCCATCGAGTTCGCCGGTCGGGCCGTTGTCGATCAGATCGAACAGCCGCGGGAAGGAATCGCACAGGTTGAAGCAGCGCCGACAGCCGTGACAGATGTCGAATACCCGCTCCATCTCCTTCTCGAGCGCCTTTTCGTCCCAGAACCAGGGGTTCTGCCAGTCGAGGTCGTGGCGGATCGGTGCTTCGAGGCTGCCTTCGCGCATGATCGTTCGCTTTTTTGAAGGGGAGCGGGGAAGAAAAAGGGGACCCGCGCGGGGTCCCCTTCGGAACGAGCCCGGAGGGCTCAGCCCATCGTGTCGAGGGCCTTCTGGAAGCGGCCGGCGTGGCTCTTCTCGGCCTTCGCCAGCGTCTCGAACCAGTCGGCGACCTCGGTGAAGCCTTCCTCGCGCGCGGTGCGCGCCATGCCCGGGTACATGTCGGTGTACTCGTGCGTCTCGCCGGCGATCGCGGCCTTGAGGTTGCTGTCGGTCGGGCCGATCGGCAGGCCGGTGGCCGGATCGCCGCTCACCTCGAGGAACTCGAGATGGCCGTGCGCATGGCCGGTCTCACCCTCGGCGGTCGAACGGAAGACGACGGCGACGTCGTTGTAGCCTTCCACGTCGGCCTTCTGGGCGAAATACAGGTAGCGGCGGTTGGCCTGGCTTTCGCCGGCGAAAGCGGCCTTGAGGTTGTCTTCGGTCTTGGATCCCTTGAGGTTCGCCATGATTCTACTCCCTTTGCGATCGGCCCATCCGCCGATCTCACCAGGTGATTTAGGGGGCCGTGCAGGGCGGCGTCAAGAACCTTAGAACCGTTCTAAGTTATTGCAAACGCTTCGCACTCGCCCTAGCGGCGGACTCGGACGATGACGTCGACGCGGGAGAGCTTGGTGCCCTCGGGCGGCGTCGGCAGGCCGGCGATGGTCACCTCGTCGGACGGAAAATCGTGCAGCTCGCCGTCGGTCTCGACGAAGAAGTGATGGTGGTGACCGGTATTGGTGTCGAAATAGGACCGGCCCGGCGCCACGACGACCTCGCGCAGCAGGCCGGCTTCGCGGAACTGGTTGAGGGTATTGTAGACCGTGGCCAGCGAAACCGGCATGCGGGTCGCCTTCACCTCGGCATGCAGGCTCTCTGCAGTGACATGGCGATGGCCGCCCTCGAACAGCACGCGCGCCAGCGCGACCCGCTGGCGGGTCGGCCTCAAGCCTGCCGCGCGGAGGCTGACGGTAAAATCGGGGCTATTGCCTGTCATGGTGACAGTCTTATGTAAGCGGGCGAAGAAGACAAGAAAAGGGCTTCTCCAGCCGGAAGCGTCGGTTTGCGCCGGGCGTCCGGCATCCTTATTCTGGCCTTGAAGCCTTCCGGGGCGGCCTGTGGGACGGTGAATGTGAGCGAGCACGAGCAGAAAAATAGCTATACCTTCGAAGACCTGATCGAATGCGCCAAGGGCAACCTTTTCGGTCCCGGGAACGCCCAGCTGCCGCTGCCGCCGATGCTGATGTTCGACCGCATCGTCAAAATCGATTCGACCGGGGGCAAGTACGGCAAGGGCGAGATCATTGCCGAGCTGGACGTGAAGCCCGAACTCTGGTTCTTCGCCTGCCATTTCAAGGGCGACCCGGTGATGCCGGGCTGCCTGGGCCTCGATGCGCTCTGGCAGATGCTGGGCTTCTTCCTGGGCTGGATGAAGGCGCCGGGCCGCGGCCGGGCGATCGGCGTGGGCGAGGTCAAGCTGACCGGCATGATCGTGCCGACCGTCAGGAAGCTGACCTATCACGTGCATCCCAAGCGCCTGATCCTGCGGCGCCTCGTCATGGGGGTCGGCGACGGCTTCGTGACGGCCGACGGCAACCCGGTCTATGAGGCGATCGACATGAAGGTCGGCCTGGTGAAGGACGCCGCGACGCCGGCGGCGGCAGTCTGATGAAGCGCGTCGTCGTCACGGGCCTGGGAATCGTCTCCCCGATCGGCAACAACGCCGCGGAAGTGATTCAGTCGCTGAAGGAAGGCAAGTCGGGCATCGAATTCGTGCCGCAGTATCGCGAACTTGGCTTCCGCAGCCAGGTCGCCGGCACCCTGAAGCTCAATGTCGAGGAGCTGGTCGACCGGCGCCTCATGCGGTTCATGGGCAACGGCGCCGCCTATGCGTACCTCTCGATGAAGCAGGCGATCGAAGATGCCGGCCTGTCGGAGGCCGAAATCTCGAACGACCGGACCGGCCTCGTCGCCGGCTCGGGCGGGCCGACGACCGGCGCCATCGTGCAGGCGGCCGTCGTCGCCAAGGAAAAGGGCCCCAAGCGCGTCGGTCCCTTCCAGGTACCGCGCGCCATGTCGAGCACCGTCTCGGCGAACCTCGCCACGGCCTACAAGATCAAGGGCCCGAGCTATTCGATCAGCTCGGCCTGCTCGACCTCGGCACACTGCATCGGCAACGCCGTCGAGACCATCCAGCTCGGCAAGGCCGACCGCATGTTCGCGGGCGGCGGCGAGGAGCTGGAATGGACGCTCTCCGTGCTGTTCGATGCCATGGGCGCCATGTCGTCGAAGTTCAACGACACGCCGCAGCGAGCCAGCCGCGCCTATGACAGGGACCGCGACGGTTTCGTCATCGCCGGCGGCGGTGGCATCGTGGTGCTGGAGGATCTCGAGGTCGCCAAGGCCCGTGGCGCGAAGATCTACGCCGAGGTGATCGGCTATGGCGCGACGTCCGATGGCGCCGACATGGTCGCTCCCTCCGGCGAAGGCGCACGGCGCTGCATGAAGCTCGCGCTCGCGGGCTTCCCCGGCGCCCCGCGGCGCAATTTACCGGTCGACTACATCAACACCCACGGTACGGCGACGCCGGTCGGCGACATCACCGAGCTCGACGCCATCCGCTCCGTGTTCGGCGACAAGCTGCCCACGGTGAGTTCGACCAAGTCGCTGACCGGCCACAGCCAGGGTGCCACGGGCGCCCACGAGGCGATCTACTCGCTGCTGATGATGAAGGACGACTTCATCGCCGCCTCGGCCAACATCGAGAATCTCGACCCCGGCGCCGAGGGCTATCCCATCGCCCGCCAGCGCATCGACAAGGCCGGACTGCAGACCGTCATGTCGAACAGCTTCGGCTTCGGCGGCACCAACGCCTGCCTCCTGTTCTCCCGCTACGATAACTGAGGCGGATCCTCCATGCCGAACGATCCCGTCGCCAGGTCGCTGCCTGACGTTCCGAAGCTCATGGCCGGCAAGCGCGGCCTGATCATGGGCGTGGCCAACAATCATTCGATCGCCTGGGGCATCACCCAGGCGCTGCACGCGGCGGGCGCCGAAATGGCGTTCACCTATCAAGGTGCGGCGTTCGGCAAACGCGTTCTGCCGATGGTTCAGAAACTCGGGTCCAAGGTGGTCATCGAGGCCGACGTCGAGGACGAGGCGAGCCTCGACCGCCTGTTCGAGACATTGAAGAAGGAATGGGGGCGCCTCGATTTCGTGGTCCATGCCATCGCCTTCTCCGACAAGGACGAGTTGAAGGGCCGCTACGTCGACACGACCAAGGCGAACTTCCAGCGCAGCCTCACCATCTCCTGCTATTCCTTCACCGAGATCGCGCGTCGCGCGCTCCCGCTCATGACCAACGGCGGCAGCCTGATCACGCTGACCTACGAAGGCTCGACGCGGGTGATGCCGTCCTACAACGTCATGGGTGTGGCCAAGGCCGCGCTCGAGGCCAGCGTGCGCTATCTCGCGGCCGATCTCGGCCCGCAGGGCGTGAGGGTGAACGCGATCTCGCCCGGTCCGATGCGCACCCTGGCCGGCGCAGTGATCGGCGGCGCGCGCTACGTCTATCGCGTGTCGCGCGACGCGGCCCCGCTGCGCCGCAACGTCGAGCTGAGCGATGTCGGCGGTGCGGCGCTCTACTACCTGTCGGACCTCAGCGCCGGCGTCACCGGCACGGTACACTTCGTCGATTCGGGCTATCACGCGATCGGCCTGCCGCATGACGGCAGTGCCGCCCCCAGCGCCAGCGGCGAGCCGTAAACCGCTCCCTCAGGCGATCACGATATCCATCGTGGCAGCCATCGCGCCGGGTTCCAGTCCCGACGCCGGCTCCAGCTTCAATTCGATCCGCTCACGCTGCCCCGGCGTGCGGATCGCCCGCCTGAAGATGCCGTCGCGCTCGTTCTGGGGATCGCCGGCGACATAGAACTGGCTGGTCAGCCTGCGCCCGTCGGCGGTTGCCACCTTGAGATGGATGTGCGGCGCGCGGCCGGGATAGACGACGGGCTTCAACGTGCGGAAGCTGTAGCGGCCCTCGGCATCGACCAGCATGCGGCCATAGCCCTGGAACGCCGCATCGCGCCGGTCACGGCCCGACTGGCGCGGATGGTCGTAAATGCCCTGCGCGTCGCACTGCCAGATCTCGACCATCGCGCCGCCGCGCGCGCCACCACCGAGGTCGATCACCCGCCCCTGCAGATGCAGCACCTGCCCCATCGCCTGCGCCGCCTGGCCGCGCACCCGGACGAGGTCGTTGTCGATATCGGCCGGGAAACCCGCCGGATAGAACGGCCCCTCGGTCTGGTCGGGCGTCGGCACGAGGCCGGCGGCAAGGACCGCAGGAAGCGGCATCAGGCTGAGGCCGGCGCCGGCCAGCAGGGTGCGGCGGAAGAGAATCGAAGGCTTCGTCATGAAGCAAAGTTTGCAGACAAAAACGGCGGCCAGAAGGCCGCCGATTCTGGCTTCGTTGCCCTACTGGTCGAGTTCGGCCTTGTTTTCCTTGATGAGCCGGTCGATGCGCGCGGGCCTACCGTAGCGTCGACCGCGACCTTTCCTGCAAGCGCCGCCTTCGAAGCAACTGAATTCCTGTCCGGCTGGTACTGGCGGCACCTGGAGGCCTTGCCGTGGAGCAAGCCGGGCCGCGTCGGCCCAGGCACTGTCCGGTCTTCTTGAAGTTACGTTGGTGCGCGAAGATCTGTAGCGGCTCTACCGCTTCGCGCCATCGAGGAAGAGCATGAAACGCGCGAGAGGCCATTTGAACAGCAGTAGATAGGCGACGTGTAGAATGACGAGACCGACCAGTAGGTTCGCCAGCAACTCGTGCACCTCCGACAGGGCGCCCTCCTGCTCTTCTCGTTCGGTCGCAGCCTTCGCCGAGGCGATTTCGACTTTTTTGTCCGCCGAGTCTTCAGCGCTGGCTGTTGCAATTGCGCTTCCCGTCGCGAGGCCTATCGCCCGGCCGCGGTCCAGGGCGATGCCTGTTGCGGACACGCCGATCAGGCATATGCCGATGCCGAGGAGGAGCGTCCGGCTGATGGCCGGATGGGTCATGGCGTTGCCGAGTTTCAGACCGGCGAAGTGAGGATAGAACCGCATCAAGCCCAGTTGCGGCGCGCCCGTCAGGGCCCAAAGCACCCGCCCGATCAGCACCACGGACACGGCATACCCCAACCACGCGTGAACGAGGCCCATTTCCCCGGTTGCATAGGCGGCGACGGCCAGCACAGCCAACAGGGCGTGGTAGGCGCGAAGACGATGCATGACCGACATAGGGCGCACTCCGTGACATTGCGAGACAAGCCTTGGGTGCTTCGCGCCGCCGGAGGCGTAGAGCGTGGATGGCTTCGCCGGTCGACGGATGCCAATCGCCTATGACGTTCGATAACGAACAATCGCAGGTCAGGTTCCATAAGGCTGCAGGAGATGCAGCCAACCCTCCAGTCACTCGGACGAAGCCTTTAGGCCGCGACAAACAAAAACGGCGGCCCGTGGGCCGCCGTCTCCGTTATCGATCGATCGACGACTACTCGCCAGCGGCGGGAGCCTCGTCGACGGGCTTGTTCGAGATGTCCTCGCCGGTCTCCTGGTCGACCACCTTCATCGAGAGGCGGACCTTGCCGCGGTCGTCGACGCCCAGGACCTTGACCTTGACCTGGTCGCCTTCCTTGATGACGTCCGTCACCTTGGCGACGCGGCGCGGCGCCAGTTCCGAGATGTGCACGAGGCCGTCGCGCGCACCGAGGAAGTTCACGAAGGCGCCGAACTCGACGGTCTTCACGACCTTGCCGGTGTAGATCACGCCGACTTCCGGCTCGGCCACGATGCCCTTGATCCAGTCGATGGCGCGCTGGCCGGCCTTGGCGTCCACCGCCGCGACCTTGATCGTGCCGTCGTCCTCGATGTCGATCTTGGTGCCGGTCTGCTCGGTGATCTCGCGGATCACCTTGCCGCCCGTACCGATGACTTCACGGATCTTGTCCTTGGGGATCGTGAACTGCGTGATGCGCGGCGCGGTCGATGCGACGCCCTCGCGCGCGCCGCCCAGACCCTTGGCCATCTCGCCCAGGATGTGGATGCGGCCGTCCTTAGCCTGGCCGAGCGCCACCTTCATGATCTCCTCGGTGATCGAGGTGATCTTGATGTCCATCTGCAGCGAGGTGATGCCCCGCTCCGTGCCGGCGACCTTGAAGTCCATGTCGCCGAGGTGATCCTCGTCGCCCAGGATGTCGGACAGGACGGCGAAGCGCTCGCCTTCCTTGATCAGGCCCATGGCGATGCCCGCCACCGGACGCTCCATCGGCACGCCGGCATCCATCAGCGACAGCGAGCCGCCGCAGACCGTTGCCATCGACGAGGAGCCGTTCGACTCGGTGATCTCCGACACGATGCGGATCGTGTAGGGGAACTTGTCCTTCGACGGCAGCATCGGGCGCAGCGCGCGGAAGGCGAGCTTGCCATGGCCGATCTCGCGGCGGCCGGGCGAACCCATGCGGCGCACTTCACCCACCGAGTAGGGAGGGAAGTTGTAGTGCAGCATGAAGTGCTCGCGGTACTCGCCCTCGAGCGCGTCGATGATCTGCTCGTCCTGGCCGGTGCCCAGCGTGGCCACGACCAGCGCCTGCGTCTCGCCGCGGGTGAACAGCGAGGAGCCGTGGGCGCGCGGCAGGATGCCGACCTCGGCCACGATCGGACGGACGGTCTTGGTGTCGCGGCCGTCGATGCGCTTGCCGGTATCGAGGATGGCGTTGCGCACGACGTCGGCCTCGAGGTTGCCGAACTGCTCGCCGAACGCGGCCAGGGCTGCCTCGTCGCCCTCGAACAGCTTCTTGGCTTCGGTCTTCACCGCGCCAATCTTGGCCTGGCGGGCCTGCTTCTGGGTCTCGGCGAACGCCTCGACGAGCTTGCCGCGCATCTCGGCCTTGAGCTTCTCCGACACGGTCTTCGACGCTTCCGACGGGTCGGTGAGCGGCAGCGGTTCCTTGGCGCAATGCTCGGCAAGCTGGATGATCGCGTCGATCACCGGCTGGAACGAACGATGGGCCTCCATGACGGCGTCCAGCATGACCTCCTCGGACAGCTCCTTGGCTTCCGATTCGACCATCAGCACGCCTTCCTTGGTGCCGGCGACGACGAGATCGAGCGAGCTCGTCTCGAGCTGGACCTTGGTCGGGTTCACGACGAACTTGCCGTCGATGTAGCCGACGCGGGCCGCGCCGATCGGACCCATGAAGGGCACGCCCGAGATCGTGAGCGCGGCCGACGTCGCGACCATCGCCAGGATGTCGGGATCGTTCTCGAGATCGTGGGCCAGCGTCGTGACGACGACCAGCGTCTCGTTGCGATAGCTCTCGTGGAACAGCGGGCGGATCGGGCGATCGATCAGGCGCGAGGTCAGGATCTCCTTCTCGCTGGGACGGCCCTCACGCTTGAAGAAGCCACCCGGGATCTTGCCCGCGGCGAAGGCCTTCTCCTGGTAGTTCACGGTCAGCGGGAAGAAATCGAGGCCGGGCTTCGGCTTCTTCTCGAACACGACGGCGGCCAGCACGGTGGTGCCGCCGTAGCTCGCCATCACGGCACCGTCGGCCTGGCGCGCGATCTTGCCGGTCTCGAGCACGAGCTTGCGCCCGGCCCACTCGACTTCCTTGCGAAAGACTTCAAACATTCTCATTCATCCTTTCCATCACGGTCGCGCACCCCCGTTTGGCTGCGACCGCCCACCGGCGCCCTTGCGCCGGCAGGACCGGGTCAGGCGTTTGCTCTCGCCCCTGCCTTCCCAGTTACTGCGAAGTCGCGTCAGCCGGCCGAACTCACGGGGACCGGGCGACGCGACGCGAAAAGGCCCCATCCGAGGATGGGGCCGTTGGATCAACGACGCAGACCCAGACGTTCGATCAACGTGGCGTAGCGCTGGTTGTCGCGCGACTTGAGGTAGTCGAGAAGGCGGCGGCGCTGGCCGACCATCTTCAGCAGACCACGGCGCGAATGGTGGTCCTTCGCGTGGCCCTTGAAGTGCTCGGTGAGGTTGGAAATACGCTCGCTGAGGATCGCGACCTGGACTTCCGGCGAACCTGTGTCGCCTTCGGCCTGGGCATACGTCTTGATCAGCTCCGCCTTGCGGTCGGCTGTAATCGACATCGGTCATCTCCTGAAACTAAAGGTTGAACACGCGCACCGGCTGGAGAGCGACGCCGTCCGAACGGACCAGTGCCACGAGCCTGCTGCCGACCTCGGCGCGAACAAGTGCGCCGGACGGAGGTGCGTCCCGGGTCAAGAGAACAGGCTGGCCTTGGCGCAACCGGTCCGCTTGGGCTTCCGTCAGGGCCAGCGCCGGGATGTCGTCCAGCGCGGTCGCAACGGGAGCCAGGACCCCGAAGAGCGCGGGAATATGCCCGAGGGCCTCCAGTTTGGAAAGCGAAATGGACCCTTCTTCCCGGAACGGTCCCACAACCGTCCGGCGCAGCGCGGAGAGGTGTCCGACGGTTCCGAGCGCCAGCGCCAGATCGCGTCCGAGGGACCGGATATAGGTGCCCTTCCCGCACTGGACCACGAAATCTGCGTGGTCGGCGTCCGGTCGGCCGATCATCTCAAGCCGCTCGATCAGGACCCGCCGCAGCTTCAGTTCGACTGATTCGCCGGCCCGGGCGAGATCGTAGGCCCGCTTGCCATCGATTTTCAGCGCCGAGAAGGCGGGTGGCCGCTGTTCGATCTCTCCCAGGAAGGCCGGCAGGGCGGCTGAGAGGGCGGCGTCGGTGGGCCGGACATCGCTGGTCGCCGTGACCTCGCCCTCGGCATCCTCGGTCGAGCGGGCTTCGCCGAATAGCAGGGTGAACCGGTACTCCTTCCGCGCGTCCATGATGAAGGGCACGGTCTTGGTCGCCTCGCCGAGCGCGATCGGCAGGATCCCGCTGGCCAGCGGATCGAGCGTGCCGCCATGTCCGGCCTTCTGCGCGCCGAACAGCCGGCGCACGCGCCCGACGGCCGGGGTCGAGCCGAGCCCGAGCGGCTTGTCGAGCACGATCCACCCGTCGACCTTCTCGCCCTTCTTCCTGCGCGCCATATCCGACCTGTTGCCCACCCTTCGAGACGGCTGCTGCGCAGCCTCCTCAGGGTGAGGTCTCCTTTATTGCCACACACAAACCTCACCCTGAGGAGCGGCCGCAGGCCGCGTCTCGAAGGGTCGGCTATCCGCGAAGCGCTCGTTTAGGCCGACAGACCGTTGCGCGCCAGCCATCGGTTCAGGCAGGCTGTGCGCATGAAATCAGGATTGCAGTCGGATCGTGTCCGGCAAGGCACGCTGTTCGGACTGTTCTTCCTCTCGGGAGCCGCCGCCCTCATCTACCAGACCGCGTGGCATCGGCTGCTCGGCCTGTTCGCCGGCGCCGACACAATCGCGGCCGCGCTGGTCGTCGGCGCCTTCCTGCTGGGTCTGGGCATCGGCAGCCTCGCCGCCGGCCTCTATGCCGATCGCCTGTCGCGCCGCGCCGCCCTGATCGCCTTCGCGATCTGCGAGGTCGGCATTGCGGTCTTCGCCGTGCTCAGCCCGTGGCTCTACTACGACGTGATCTATCGCGAGTTGCTGCCGCTCGCGGAGTCGCGCGGCGTGATCTTCGCCATCGTCTTCGCGGGTCTGCTGTGGCCGACCTTCCTGATGGGCTGCTCGCTGCCGTTCCTCTCCAAGGCGATCGTCAGCCAGATCGCGGGCTCCGCGCAGCTCATCGGCTGGCTCTACGGCCTCAACACGCTGGGCGCCGGCGTCGGCGCCTTTTTCGGCGGCTGGTACCTGATCGGCACGGTGGGCTTCGACAAGGCGGTCTATCTCGGCGCCCTGATCAACCTCGTCGTGGCGGTGGGCGGTCTCCTGCTGGCGCGCGGCCTCGACATGGAAGACACGAGTCGATCGGACAGGACGAAGAGTTCCGAAACGGTGGACGGGGTCGTGTGGCGATGGTCGCTGCTGGTGTTCATCAGCGGCTTCCTGATCGTGGCGCTGCAGATCGTCTGGTACCGGCTGATCGGCGTACTGCTGCAATCGAACGGCTACAGTTTCTCGCTGGTGCTGACGGTGTTCCTGCTGGGTGACGCCGCCGGCCTGATGGTCGGCGCGCGGGTCATCGACCGCATCGCCGACCCGCGCCGCTTCTTCTTCCTGATGCAGGGCATCGCCACGGCGCTGGCCCTGGCCGGCGCATGGTTCGTCTATCTCGGCATCGGCGCGGGAATCCTGCCCGCCACCTTCGTCGACCGCGACATCATGGGGCCCAACACCGCCAACCCGGCGCTGATCCTGCTGCTGCTCGCCATCGTCGTGCTGCCGGCCTCGTTCATCATGGGTTTTTCGTTCCCGGTGGTGCAGAAGGCCGTGCAGCGCGACCTCGACCGGCTGGGCAGCCGGGTCGGCTTCGTGCAGCTGGCCAACATCGTCGGCAACAGCATGGGCAGCCTGGTGGCCGGCCTGCTGCTGCTCGATCTCGTCGGCACGGCCGGGACCCTGAAGCTGCTGGTGGCGATCGGCCTCGCCTTCTCGGTCCTGCAGTTCGCGGGACCGCGCGCCACGCGCTGGGCCTGGCTGCCGGCCGGGGTGCTGGTGGCGGGGCTGCTGTTCTTTCCGGGCGGCGAGGCCTTCTGGCGTCGCCTGCACGGGCTCACCACGGAAAGGGCCATCGTCGCCGAGGACAAGACCGGCCTCAGCCTGCTCAAGATGTCGGACAGCGGCGCCGGCAAGGAGGATGGCCGACTGTACATCCAGGGCCATTCGCAGAGCCGGCTGCCCTTCGACACCGTCCATTCCTATCTCGGCGCCATCGGCCCGTTGACCCATGGCACGCCCCGGCGCGTGCTGGTGATCGGCTCCGGCACCGGCGGAACGCCCTATGCGGCCGGGCTCAATCCCGCGACGGAGAAGGTCAAGGTGATCGAGATCGTGGCGCCGGTGATCGAGACGCTGAAGAGCTACACCGCTGCCGGCGGCAAATCGGGGGTCGACGAGCTGCTATCGAGCAAGCGCTTCGACGTGACGGTCGCCGACGGCCGCCATTCGCTGGCGCTCGATCCGGTGCGCTACGACGTGATCGAGGCCGACGCCATCCTGCCAAAGACCGCGCTGTCGGGCCTGTTGAACAGCCGCGAATTCTTCGAGCAGGTGAGAGCCAGGCTGGCGCCGGGTGGCATCTACGTGCAATGGGCGCCCACCGAGCGTTCGGTCGCGACGTTCCGCTCGGTCTTTCCCTACGTCACCATGGTTCATCCGGCGATGCTGGGCAGCGACCGGGCCATTCCCTACAGCCGCGAGAAGATCGCCGCGCTGCTGGCACGGCCCGACGTGACGGCGCACCTGAAGGCGGCGCGGATCGACCAGGCCGAACTGGCCAAATGGTTCGGGGACAAGAAGGTGGAGGTGCTGAACGACGGCAGGACCGTGCCGACGCCTTCGCCCAACACGGATTTCTTTCCGCGCGACGAGTACTACCTCAATCGTCGTCCTTGATGTCGCGGGCGACGTCGGGCCGGCGCAGCAGGGCGCCGATCTTGTCGGCCTCGTCGAAGGTGCGATCGATCGCGAAGCGGATCTCGGGCGCGCTGCGCAGGCCCGCCTTCTCGCTGACCCGGCCGCGGAACCACGGCGCGGCCCGGCGCAGCGCACCGAGCAGCCGCTCCTGATCGCCGCCGCCCAGCGGCATCACGTAGGCGGTGGCGTTGCGCAGGTCGGGGCTGATATCGACCGACGTCACGGTGATCGTGGCGTCGCGCAGGTCGGGATCGTGCATGTTTCCCCGTTCGAGGAGATCGGCCAACAGGTGGCGGATCTCCTCGCCGACGCGCAGCTGACGCTGGCCGGGAGCACGATTTTCTTTGTCGGACGAGCGACGTCGCGACATGGGGCTTTCCTCTTATCTCTCACCTCCCCCGATGATGGGGGAGGCAATCACTACAGGGTCGCCTGGACCTGCTCGACGTCGAAGCATTCGACGATGTCGCCGACCTTCATGTCTTCGTAGTTCTCGAAGGCCATGCCGCACTCGAAGCCGTGCTGCACTTCCTTCACTTCGTCCTTGAAGCGACGCAGGCTCTTCAGCGTGCCCTCGTGGATCACGATATTGTCGCGCAACAGGCGAACCTTGTTGCCACGCGTGACCTTGCCGTCGGTGACCATGCAGCCCGCGACGTTGCCGGACTTGGTGACCTTGAAGACTTCGCGGATCTGCGCGTTGCCGACCAGGGTCTCCTTGTAGGTCGGGTCGAGCAGGCCGACCATCAGGGCCTGCATGTCCTCGGTCACCTTGTAGATGATCGAGTAGTAGCGGATGTCGACCTTGTCGCGCTTGGCGATCTCGCGCGCCTGCGGGTTCGCACGCACGTTGAAGCCGATGATCAGCGCGCCCGACGCCTTGGCCAGCGTCATGTCGGCTTCGCTGATGCCGCCGACGCCGCTGTAGACGACGCGCGTGATGACCTTCTCCGTGCCGAGGCGCCCCAGCGCACCGGCCAGCGCTTCCGCCGAGCCCTGCACGTCCGCCTTGATCAGCACCGGCAGTTCCTTGGCCGTGCCCTCGCGAATGCCCTTGATCATCTCCTCGAGGGTGCCGCGGCCGCCCGCGACGCGAGCGAGCTCGTTCTGGCGATCACGACGGACGCGGAAATCGGAGATCTCGCGCGCGCGCGCTTCGCTTTCCACGACGTGGAATTCGTCACCTGCCAGCGGCGTGCCAGCAAGGCCGAGGACCTCGACCGGGAAGGCCGGGCCTGCGCTCTCGACCTGCTGTGCGTGGTCGTCGACGAGACGACGCACGCGACCCCAGACCGCGCCGGCGACGATGACGTCGCCGACCCTGAGCGTGCCGCGCTGGACCAGCACCGTGGCGACCGAACCGCGGCCCGGATCGAGCTTGGCTTCGATCACGACACCGTCGGCGGCGCGCCCGGGATTGGCCTTGAGTTCGAGAACCTCGGCCTGCAGCAGGATGGCTTCCTCGAGCTTGTCGAGGTTCATCCGCTTGGTCGCCGAAACCTCGATCGACTGGACGTCGCCGCCCAGCGCTTCGACCTGGATCTCCTCGCGCAGCAGCTCGTTCTGCACCCGGCTCGCATCCGAGCCCGGCTTGTCCATCTTGTTGATGGCCACGATCAGCGGCACGCCGGCCGCCTTGGCATGGGCGATCGCCTCCTTGGTCTGCGGCATGACGCCATCGTCGCCGGCCACCACCAGCACGACGATGTCCGTCACCTTGGCGCCGCGGGCGCGCATGGCGGTGAACGCCTCATGGCCCGGCGTGTCGAGGAAGGTGATCTTCTGCTGGGACGGCAAGGTCACCTGGTAGGCGCCGATGTGCTGGGTGATGCCGCCGGCCTCGTGCGCCGCCACGTCGGTCGCGCGCAGCGCGTCGAGCAGCGACGTCTTGCCGTGATCGACATGGCCCATGATCGTGACGACGGGCGGACGCGACACCATCAGTTCGTCGGCATCGGGAACGTCGGCAAGGCCGGTCTCGACGTCGCTTTCGGTAACGCGCTTGTAGCGGTGACCCATCTCCGTCACGACCAGTTCGGCCGTGTCGGCGTCGATCGCCTGGTTGATGGTGGCCATCACGCCCATGCGCATCAGCGTCTTGATGACGTCCGCACCGCGCTCGGACATACGCGCCGCGAGCTCCTGGACGGTGATCGACTCAGGGATCGTGACTTCGCGATAGACCTTCTGCTGCGGCTCGCTGCCGAACTGCTGGCGACGCTCGCGTTCCAGGCGACGGCGCTGCTGCGCCACCGACCGGCTGCGGAAATCGTTCTCGCCGGCAACCGCACGGCCGACGTCGACCTTGTCGTTGCGGCGCTTGGGCGCCTCGCGACGCGCTCCCGTCGGCTGTGCGGGACGCTTGACGACCACCGGAAGGCGCGGCGGCGGACGGTTTGCAGGAGACGCGGACGGCCGGCGAATCGGCGTCGTCGGGGCCGCCGGCGCGGGAGCCGCGGGCGGCGGTGCCGGACGGGCGCTGATTTCCTGGGTCTGGCGGGCGATCGGGGTTTCCGGCGCGGCCGTCGAGGCCTGGTCGAGACGCTTCTGGACGAGCGCGTCGGCCTTGCGCTTGACCTCTTCCTCGGCCTTCTTGCGCGCCTCTTCCTCGGCGAGGCGCTTGCGATGCTCCTCGTCGGCCTTCTGGCGCACCTCTTCCTCGATCGCGCGACGGCTCGCCTCCTCGGCGGCGCGCTTGCGTGCGATCTCGGCGTCGCGGTTGGCGTCGACCAGGGCGCGAGCGCGCGCTTCCTTCTCTTCCTCGGTCAGTGTGCGCAGCACGATGCCGCGACCGCCGGTCGTACCGGAGCGCATGGGCCCCGGGTTACGGCCAGGTCCGGATCCAGATGAGCTGCTTCCGCCGCTCCTCAGGTTCAGGGTGCGGCCGGCGGGGGCCGGGGGAGCGGCGACCGGCTTCGGCGGCTCGGGGGCCGGCGCGGGCGCCGCCGCAACGGGGGGCGCAGCCGGCGCGGCGGGTGCCGTCCCGGCGCGCTTCACCGGCTTCTTGACCTCGACCGTCACCGCGCGCGTACGCCCGTGCGAAAACTTCTGGCGCACCTGCGTCGCGTCTGCCTTCGACGCCGCGCTCGTGCGCGTGGTCGAGAGGGTCAGCGGCTTGGTCGTCTTGTTCTGTTCGTTCTGTTCCGTCATGTCGGCTGTTGTCCTTGGTCCGCCCCGGCCCGTCAACCGGCGCCGTTCAGCCGGAAGCCGCGCCAGCGCGCCGCTCCGACAGAAATTCGTTCAATGAAGGCCCCGCCCGCATCATCGCGCGCGATCGCCACGTAAACCGCCTGTTCGCGGCCGAAAATTCCGCCCAGCGCGGCAGCGTCGCCGAGCCGCTCGAGCGGCAGGCCGGTCGCCCGCAGCTTCTGCAATCCATCGCCATCGGCCTCGTCGGCCACGACGAGCAATCCCACTTGATGACGGCCGATCATCTGCTCGACCTTCACATAGCCCGCGACGGCGCGCCCCGCCCGCCGCGCCCGGCCGAGATCGGCCAAGGTCCGTTCAAGCAGAAGGTGCTCGACCCGGTCCACCAATTCGGCCGACGCCTTGACCGGCGCCCGCGCTGCCTTGGAGAACAGCTTCTTCTCCACGGCTTTTTCGAGCGCGGCCCGCTCCGCCCGCACCCACATGCCCCGCCCCGGGAGCCGTCGCGCCAGATCCGGCACGACCTCACCCTCCGGCCCGACGACGAACCGGATCATCTGCTCCGGCGCGCCTTCCACGCCGGTCGCGATGCAGGTGCGCATCGGGCCGGCGGGGGGTGCCGAGAGATGGGGTTCCGTCATGTCGAAGGCAAGGTCCGAGGATTGGATCAAGGGGC
Organism: Reyranella sp.; assembly: GCF_030651995.1. GTDB lineage: Bacteria > Pseudomonadota > Alphaproteobacteria > Reyranellales > Reyranellaceae > Reyranella. The sequence goes on along the minus strand of NZ_JAUSBN010000049.1, from coordinate 2,486 downwards.
GTCTTCTCCGTCAGGCCTTGGCCGCTTCGTCGGCCGGTGCGGCCTCGTCGGCGAACCAGTGCTCGCGTGCCTTCATGATGATGGCGTTGGCGGCATCGTTATCCATGGTGCTCTCGCCCACGATCTCGCGCAGCTCGTCGGAGGCCAGGTCGGCCAGGTCGTCGAGCGTCTTCACGCCGGCCTCGCCCAGCGCCACCACCATCGGCAGGGTCAGGCCCTCGGCGTTGGCCACGTCCTCGGCGACGCCCAGCGAAGCCAGGCGCTCGGCCAGCTCGGCGTCGCGCTTCTCGAGATATTCGCGGCCGCGCCGCTGCAGCTCGGTGGCGATTTCCTCGTCGAAGCCCTCGACCGTGGCCAGGTCCTCGACCGCGGCGTCCGAGACGTCCTCGACCGAGGCATAGCCCTCGGCGACCAGCAGATGGGCGATCACGTCGTCGACGTCGAGCGTGGCCTTGAAGAGCTCGGTGCGCTCGCGCGTGTCCTTCTGGCGACGCTCGCTCTCCTCGGTCTCGGTCATGATGTCGATCTCCCAGCCGGTGAGCTGGGACGCGAGCTTCACGTTCTGGCCGCGGCGGCCGATCGCCAGGCTGAGCTGGTCGTCGGGGACGACCACCTCGGTCTTGTTCTTCTCCTCGTCCATCAGCACCTTGCTGACCTCGGCGGGCGCCAGCGCGTTGACGATGAAGTTGGCCGTGTCGTTCGACCACGGGATGATGTCGACCTTCTCGCCCTGCAGTTCCTGCACGACGGCCTGCACGCGGCTGCCGCGCATGCCGACGCAGGCGCCGATCGGGTCGATCGAGCTGTCGTGGCTCAGCACCGCGATCTTGGCGCGGCTGCCAGGATCGCGGGCCACCGCCTTGATCTCGATGATGTTGTCGTAGATCTCGGGCACTTCCTGGGTGAACAGCTTGGCCATGAACTGCGGATGGCTGCGCGACAGGAAGATCTGCGGACCGCGCGGCTCCTCGCGCACGTCGAAGATGTAGGCGCGCACCCGGTCGTTTACGCGCAGGCTCTCGCGCGGGATCGTCTCGTCGCGGCGGATCACGCCCTCGGCGCGCTGCAGGTCGACGGTGATGTTGCCGTAGTCGACGCGCTTGACCACGCCCGACACGATCTCGCCGATGCGGTCCTTGAATTCCTCGTACTGGCGCTTGCGCTCGCTCTCGCGCATGCGCTGCGTGATGACCTGCTTGGCGGTCTGGGCGGCGACGCGGCCGAAGTCGATCGGCGGCAGCTCGTCGGTCAGGAAGTCGCCGACCTGGGCCTCGGGATTGCGGCGCTGGGCGTCGGTCACCGAAACCTGGGTGTTCTCGTTCTCGATCACGTCGGAGACCTGCATGTAGCGCAGCAGCTTGATCTCACCGGTCTTGCGATCGATCTCGGCGCGGATGTCGTGCTCCAGCCCGTACTTGGCACGGCCGGACTTCTGGATGGCCTGTTCCATCGCCTCGAGCACTTCCTCGCGCTCGATGCCCTTTTCGCGGGCGACCATGTCGGCCACCTGCAGCATTTCGAGGCGCGGGATATCGGCTGTCGTCGCCATGTCTCTTCCCTCTTCCTTAAGCTTTAGCCAGTCCGTTCAGTGGGTCTGCCCGGCCGCGCCTTCGGCGGCCAGACGATGTTCTTCGATCAGGCGGTCGGTCAGTTCGAGCTTGGCGCGGGTCACGGCTTCGAGCGGCACCGCGGCCTCCTTGCCGTCGTCCAGGCGCAGCCGGACCAGATTGTTCTCCAGCCCGAGCAGCGTTCCCTTGAAGCGACGCCGTCCCTCCACCGGAAGCGCGGTCTCGAGCCGGGCGATGTGACCCGCCCAGCGCACGTAATCCTTGGGCCGGGTCAGCGGCCGGTCGATGCCGGGCGAGCTCACTTCCAGCGTGTAGGCCTCGGTGATCGGGTCCTCGACGTCCAGCACGGCCGAGACGGCGCGCGACACGGTCGCGCAATCCTCGACGTCCAGGGTCCTTCCATCGGCGGGCTCGATCATGATCTGCAGGGTCCCGCCCTTGCTCAAGGCGACACGAACCAGCTCGAAGCCCATGCCGACGATCGTCGGGGCAACGATGTCTTCGATTCGACGCAGCAGATCGGTCACGCGGGCGGCACTTCTCGACGATTGGGGGTGGTGGGACTGGGCCAAATGAAAAGAGCGGGTTTTCGGCCCACTCTTTTTCTTTGGTTCATCCCGTGAACCCGATGAGGATGGCGCGGATATAGGCCCCTGTCCGCCGGCTGGCAAGGGATTCCAGCATGCTCTATGGGGGGACCTGAGCGACCCTCTATATATAGTGTTAGCTAACCCTCCCCATTCAAATGCAGGGCTGTCCGGGGAAATGACGCGCGATTTCGGATAGGGGAAAATTGTCATCCCGAGCGCAGCGAGGGTGTGGATTCAAGTTTGAAGTGCAACAGTTGAGCGATGAATACCTCGGCCGGGGTCTTGAACCCAAGGCATTTGCGCGGGGTGTTGTTGTAGGCGGCGATGC
>NZ_JAUSBN010000024.1 GCF_030651995.1 Reyranella sp. | reverse complement strand
CGCGACTTGGCGGATCGAATGGCCGGCCTGGTGTAGCTCGGCAACCTTGCCGCGCTCTTCAAGACTGAGCTGGTCGTATTGTTCGCCCATTGCAACACCCTAAGCTGGTGTTGCACTTCGTTTGTGAATTCAGGGGGACCCTTGCGGGCACCGAGGAAAGGTCCCTCGCTTCGCTCGGGATGACAATGTGTTTGTTGCGGGCGCCTACGCCGCCTTCTTGTTCTGCTGGCTCGGATGATCGCCGGCAATCTTGAGGAAGTTCTCGAGGATCTTGTGGCCGTGCTCCGAGGCAATGCTCTCGGGGTGGAACTGCACGCCGTGGATCGGCAGGGTCCTGTGGCGCAGGCCCATGATGATGTCGCCGGTCTCGGCAGTAACCTCGAGATCCTTGGGGAAGTCCTTCCGGTCGACGATCAGCGAGTGGTAGCGCGTCGCCTGGAAGGGTGAGGGAACGTCCTCGAACACGCTCTGGTTCCTGTGGGCGACGCCGGACAGTTTGCCGTGCATTGGCTCGGGCGCGCGCACGACATGACCGCCGAATACCTGGCCGATCGCCTGGTGGCCGAGGCAGACGCCGAACAGCGGCACCTGCTCCTTCGCCGCGGCGCGGATCAGGTCCATGCAGATGCCGGCCTCGTTGGGCGTGCAGGGGCCCGGCGAGAGCACGATCCCGGCCGGCTTGAGCGCCAGCGCCTCTTCGACCGTGATCTGGTCGTTGCGATGGACGACACAGCGCGCGCCGAGATCGCCCAGGAAGTGGACGAGGTTGTAGGTGAAGCTGTCGTAGTTATCGATCAGGAGAAGCATGGGGGGATATTAGCCGTGCCGGCGGCGTTCTCATAGGCCTCTAAAGGTCCCTCGCTTCGCCGGGATGACAGCGTTTTCTTCATCGGCGCACCACGTGACGCTCACCAAAATTGTCATCCCGAGCGTAGCGAGGGACCTTTCGCCTCACTTCGTCAGCTCCGGGAAATCTTCCTCCCGGAATTCGCCTGCGCCGCGCTGGTTTTCGGCCGCCCGCTTTTCCTCGTCGCGGCGGAGTTCGACCCGGCGGATCTTGCCGGAGATGGTCTTGGGCAGCTCGGCGAATTCGAGACGTCGGATGCGCTTGAAGGGGGCGAGGCGGCCGCGCAGGTGCTGGAAGATCGAGAGCGCGGTGGCGCGGTCGGGTTTGCCGCTGGCGGTCAGGGTTATGTAGGCCTTCGGGACGGCCAGGCGCATCGCGTCGGGGGCGGGCACCACGGCGGCTTCGGCCACGGCCGGGTGCTCGATCAGCACGCTTTCGAGTTCGAACGGGCTGATCCGGTAGTCCGACGCCTTGAACACGTCGTCGGCGCGGCCGACGTAGGTGAGGTAACCCTCAGCGTCGCGCGAGGCGACGTCGCCGGTGCGATAGACGTCGCCGGTGAGCGGCGCGATCGAGCCGTCATCCTGCTGGTAGCCCTGCATCAGCGCCGCCGGCCGGCGCGTGAGGTCGATGCAGATCTCGCCTTCCTCGGCATCCTTGTCGTCGGCATCGAGCAGCCTGATCGTGTAGCCGGGCAGGGGGCGGCCCATCGAGCCGGGCTTGATTGGCTGGCCGGGCGGATTGCCGACCTGGGTCGTGGTCTCGGTCTGGCCGTAGAAATCGCGGATGGTAAGCCCCCAGGCCTTCTCGACCTGCTCAATCACCTCGGGGTTGAGCGGCTCGCCGGCGGCCAGCACCTCGCGCAGCGACGTCCTGCAGGACTTGAGATCTTCCTGGATCAGCATGCGCCACACGGTCGGCGGCGCGCAGAGCGTGGTCACCTGGTTGGCGACGACCGCGTCCAGCAGATAGCGCGCGTTGAAGCGCGGCTGGTTGGCGATGAAGATCGTGGCGCCCGCGATCCACGGCGCGAAGAAGCAGCTCCACGCATGCTTGGCCCAGCCCGGCGAGGAGATGTTGAGATGCACGTCACCGGGGCGCAGCCCCAGAACGAAGATCGTGGTGAGATGCCCGACCGGGTAGCTGCGATGGGAATGCAGGACGAGCTTGGGCTTCGCCGTCGTGCCCGACGTGAAATAGAGCAGCATCGGATCGTCGGCATTGGTCGGACCGTCCGGCGTGAATTCGGCCGGGTGATCGAGCAGACCCGCATAGGCGTACCAGCCGGCGGGCGCGTCGCCGACCGCGATGCGCGTCAGGCTCTTGTCGAACCCGTCGAACTTTGCGGCCTCGCCGGCGGCGGCCACGACATGGCGGGCACGGCCGCGCTCGAAGCGATCGGCGAGATCGACCGGCGTCAGCAACGTCGTTGCGGGAATGACGACGGCGCCCAGCTTCATCGCCGCCAGCATCACTTCCCAGAGCGGCGCCACGTTGCCCAGCATCAGCAGCATGCGGTCGCCGCGCTTTACGCCCAGCGCCCGCAACCCGTTGGCGACGCGGTTGGAACGTTGCGACAGCTCGGCGAAGGTCAGACTCGCCGCGCCGTCGCCGACGATCTTCAGCGCCGGCTGGTTGGCCAGCGGTCCGTGCGCCAGCTCTGCATCGAACCAGTCGAGTGCCCAGTTGAACCGCTCCATTTCGGGCCAGCGGAAATCGCGATAGGCCGTCGCGTAGTCGCCGCGATGGGCCAGCAGGAGTTCACGCGCCGCCTTGTACGCCTCGATCGTCATCGCATGCCTCGTCTTCGTTTCCGCCCTTTCTCGATCTTGGGCACGGGCGTAGGTAGAGGGCAACAAGAAGAAAGTAGCCCCCTTGGTCGTCGAGCCCCTGATCGTCGCGCTGCTGCTGGCAGCAGCGCTGATGCATGCCACCTGGAACGCCATCCTGAAGGCGGATCAGTCGGACCGGCTGGCAACCTTCGGCCTGATCATGACGACCGGCACGGTCATGGGGCTCTGCATCGTGCCCTTCGTGCCGATGATCGAACCTGGCGCCTGGAAGTTCCTCATCCTCTCGGTCGCGATCCACGTTGCCTACTATTTCTTCCTGCTAAAAGCCTATTCCTACGGCGACCTGAGCCACACCTATCCGATCGCGCGCGGTCTGGGACCGCTTCTGGTGGCGCTGGTGTCGGGCAGGGTGATCGGGGAGCATCTCAGGACACAGGACATCGTCGGCGTGTTCCTGCTGAGTTTCGGCCTGGTGGCCCTGGCCCTGCCGCTGAAGAACATCGTGCCGAAACCGGGCAGCCGCCACGGGCTCGCGACCCTGTTCGCCGTGCTGACCGGGATCACCATCGCGGGCTACATCATTTCCGACGGCATGGGCGTGCGCGCCGCCGGCGAGACGCTGGAGCATCGCATCTCCTACATCGCCTGGCTCGCCGTGCTCGAGGGGCCCTGGCTTCTGGTACTGGCCTTCTGGAAGCGACCGGCGACCGTCTGGTCGCATATGAAGAAGACCTGGTATCGCGGCGTCGGCGGAGGCGTGATCGCCAATGTCGGCTACGGCATCGCGATCTACGCGCTGGCGCTGGGTCCGATGGCGCATATCGCGGCCCTGCGCGAGACATCGGTGCTGTTCGGAGCGCTGATCGGCACGCTCATCCTGGGCGAGCCGTTCGGGGGCCGCCGTGTGGCTGCTGCGTTCGTGATCGTTTCAGGGCTTGTGCTGATGAACGGTCCGGCGCTCTTCTAGGGGCATGTCGACCCGCAATCTCGAAAGACTCATGTCCCCGCGCTCGGTCGTCATGATCGGCGCCACAGAACGCCCCGGCTCGGTGGGGGCGGCGGTCACGCGCAACGTCCTCGCCGGCGGCTTCCAGGGCGATATCCACCTCGTCAACCGCAAGGGCGGTACGATTGCGGGCCGCACGGCCTTCCGCAGGGTGTCGGACTTGCCCGAGCCGGCGGATCTTGCGGTGATCATGACTCCGGCCGCGACCATCCCCGGCCTGATCGTGGCGCTGGGCGAGGCGGGCACGCGCGCCGCCGTGGTGATCAGCGCCGGCCCCGGCAACGGTCCGGATGCCGCGTCGGTCAATGCGCTCTGGCGGCAGAGGCTGCTGCGCGCGGCCCAGCCTTACCTGCTGCGCATCATCGGACCGAACTGCATCGGCTACGCCGCCCCCGGGCTCGGGCTCAACGCGAGCTTCGGCCCGACACGGTTCAAGGCCGGACGCATCGCCGCGGTCGCCCAGTCGGGCGCCGTGCTGGCCGGCCTCGCCGACTGGGGCGTGGCGCAGGGGATCGGCTTCTCGCACCTGATCTCGATGGGCGACATGGCCGATGTCGATTTCGGCGACGTGCTCGACATGCTGGCGCGCGATTCCGATACGCGTGCGGTGCTGATGTATGTCGAGGGCATCACGCAGGCGCGCAAGTTCATGTCGGCGGCGCGCGGCGTGGCGCGTATCAAGCCGGTGATCGTGCTGAAGGGCGGCCGCCACGCCGCGGCCGCCCAGGCGACGGCCTCGCACACAGGCTCCATGGCGGGATCGGCGGCGGTCTACGACGCCGCCTTCGCGCGCGCGGGCCTCGTGCGCGTGCTGGGCCTCGGCGAACTGTTCGATGCGGCGGAGACACTGGGCCACAGCATTGCCCCACGCACCGAGCGGCTGGCGATCCTGACCAACGGCGGGGGCGTCGGAATCATCGCCACCGACCTGCTGATCGACGAAGGCGGCGAACTCGCCACGCTGCCGCCGGCCACCATCGCGCGGCTCGACAAGCAGATGTCGATGAGATGGTCGCGCGCCAACCCGGTCGACATCGTGGGAGATGCCGACGGGCCACGCTATGCCGCTGCCCTCGACGGGCTGGCCGACGATCGCGGCGTCGGCGCCGTGCTGGTCATGAACGTGCCCACCTCGCTCACCTCGTCGGTCGAGGCGGCCCGCGCCATCACCGGTGCCGCCGGCCGCAAGGTCGTGCCGGTGATCGGCTGCTGGATCGGCGGGCGCGAGGCCCAGGCCGGTCGCGACGTGCTGCACGACGCGGGGATTCCCGCCTACGACACGCCGCTGCGCGCCGTCCGCGGCTTCATGCACATCGTCGCGTATCGCCGCGGCCAGCGTGCCCTGCAGCGCACGCCGCCCTCTGTGCCGGAGATGCGTTCCGATACGGCGCTCGTGCGCTCGATCGTGCAGGGGGCGCTGGCCGAGAAGCGCAAGGTGCTCACAGAGCCGGAAGCCAAGCGGGTGCTGGCGGCCTACGGTATCCCCGTGGTGCCTACCGAGATCGCGCGCGACGCCGCCGAGGCCGCCGCCATCGCGGTGCGAATCGGCTTTCCCGTCGCGGTGAAGCTGCTGTCGCGCGACATCACCCACAAGAGCGATGTCGGCGGTGTTTCGCTCGACCTGGTGTCAGAGCAGGCGGTGCTCGACGCCGTCCGCGAGATGACCGGCAAGGTCCTGGTGCTGGCCAACAAGGCCAGGATCGACGGCTTCGTGGTGCAGCCCATGGTCCGCCGCCCGCATGCCGTGGAGCTGATCCTGGGCGCCGCCGAGGATCCCGTGTTCGGTCCGATCCTGCTGGTCGGCCATGGCGGCGTGGCCGCCGAGGTGATCGACGACAAGGCGCTGGCTTTGCCGCCGCTCGATCCGGTGCTGGCGGAGGATGCGCTGAGCCGCACCCGCGTCGATCGCCTGCTGCGCGGCTATCGCGACCGCGCTCCTGCCGATCGGGAGGCGGTCGGCGCGGCCATGGTGCGGCTCTCACAACTCATCGCCGATGTCGGGGAGATCGCCGAGCTCGACATCAATCCTCTGCTGGCCGACGCCGACGGCGTGATCGCGCTCGATGCGCGTATCGTGGTGAACCATCAGAAGAAGGGGCAGGAGCGGGCGGCCCGCTTCGCCATCCGGCCCTATCCGGTGGAACTCGAGGCCGACATCGAGCATGGCGGGGAGAAGCTGCGCATCCGTCCGATCCGCCCCGACGACGAACCCATGCTGCAGGCCTTCACACGCCGGCTGACGCCCGAGGATGTGCGCATGCGCTTCTTCGGGCCGATGCGGGAACTCAGCCACGAACTCGCGGCCCGGCTGACGCAGATCGACTACGACCGCGAGATGGCGTTCGTGCTGCTCGACGGGAAGGAGATGGTCGGTGTCGGACGACTCGTCGCCGATCCGGATTTCCAGCAGGCCGAGTTCGCGCTCACCGTTGCGTCCGATCGCCAGGGCCGCGGCTATGGCGAGCTGCTGCTGCGACACGTGCTGCACTATGGCAAGTCGCGCGGCATCAAGCGCGTGGTCGGCCATGTGCTGCGCGAGAACAGCAGGATGCTCGACCTCGCCAAGCAGGTTGGCTTCCGCCGCGAGAGCGGCCGCTCGGGCGAGCCAGACATCCGGGTGGTGAAGTCGCTCGCGAGCCTTAACTGAGGCAAAATAGTGGCTCGCGCCAAGAGGTTAGGGCATAACTCTCAGATGGCGTCGAGGAAGAACAGAAGCGGGAAGACGAACAGAAGGAGTCCGAAACGGCCGCCCGGCTTCACGGATCGCCTTCGCGCCCGTTTTGGCGGACTTTCCGCGTGGGTCGCAGCGCACCGCTGGTCCTCGATCGTCATCGCCGTGGTCCTGATGTTCGTCGGCAGTGTGTTTGGCGGTTACTGGATCGCCGAGCGACTGGACCTGCGCGGCAGCGAGAACGTGGCGCGCGATACGCTGGAAGACATGAAGCGCAGCGCCGCGGCGACCGGTCCGGTCGTTGCACCAAGATACTCGCGTATCGAGGACCTGCCGGACTTCCCGAAATACACCGAGGCCGACCCCGGCAAGCCGATGCCGAACCTCGAGGAAAAGCCGCCGGTGAAGAAGGTCGCCGCCGCGTTTCCGGCAGAACAGACCTGGCGTCGCAACGCGGTGCCGTTCCGTGACCTGAGGACCAAGCCACTGGTCGCGATCGTGATCGACGATGTGGGATTGGACCGCGCACGCTCGAGACGCGCCTGGGAGCTGCCGGGGCCGATGACCATGTCGTTCCTGCCCTATGCCAAGGACCTGGCCGAGCAGGCACGCGCCGCGCGGGCGCGCGGGCATGAGCTGATGCTGCACATGCCGATGGAACCCAACGGGCGCAACGATCCCGGGCCGGGCGCGCTGATGGTGTCGATGTCCGACGCCGAGCTGCGCCAGAAGCTCTTGGTCGCGCTGGAGAGTTTCGGCGGCTATGTCGGCATCAACAATCACATGGGCAGCCGCTTCACCGCCAATCGTCCCGACATGGAGCTGGTGATGCGCCAGCTCAAGCCGCGCGGCCTGATGTTCCTCGACTCGCGCACCAGCCCGCAGTCGGTCGGCGATCAGACGGCGCAGGAGATCGGCGTGCCATCGATCGTGCGCCACGTCTTCCTCGACGACGAGGACACGGTCGAGGCGGTGCGCCGCAAGCTCGCCGAGACCGAGGCGGTGGCGCGCCGGCAGGGCTTTGTCGTGGCGATTGGCCATCCGCACGAGTCGACGCTGCAGGCGCTGGCGGAGTGGCTGCCGACGGTGCAGGGCAAGGGCCTCGCGCTCGCGCCCTCGACCGCGATATTGCGCAAGCGCAACGGTTGGGATTGAGTCGTACCAACGAATGAGTTGGAGGAAGCGACGTGCGGTACAAGAATCAGGCGATGATCGTGGCCCCGCAGCCCGAGCCGACGGAGGCCGGCGCCGACGTGCTGCGCGAGGGCGGCAACGCCGTCGATGCGGGCATTGCCTGCGCGCTGGTGCAGGGGGTGGTCGATCCGCAGATGTGCGGCATCGCAGGCTTCGGCTCCTGCGGCATCTACATGCCGGGCAAGAACTTCCACGGCTATATCGACGCCCATGCGCCGGCGCCGCTTGCCGCGCGGCCCGACATGTGGGCCAACCTGATCGAGAGCGAGGCGAGGGATGGCTACGGCTTCATCCTGAAGGGACGGGTGAACGACATCGGCTACAAGTCGATCTGCGCGCCGGCCAATCTCAAGATGTACTACGACGCGCACAAAGAGCATGGCAGCCTGCCCTGGTCGCGCATCGTCGAGCCGGCCATCCATTGGGCCGAGAACGGCTGGACCGTGCGGCCGCACGTCCACTTCTGGTGGGCCGATGACGGCGCCTTCGGCCGCGCGCCCAACTTCGAGCGCACAGGTTTCACCCCGGCCGCGCGCGAACTCTACTGTCGCCCCGACGGCACCCCGAAGCGGGTGGGCGACCGGGTGATCAACCGCGACTACGGCCAGACCCTGCGCGCCATCGCCAAGGGCGGGGCCGACGTCTTCTATTCAGGCGAAATCGCTCACGCGATCGCCGAGGACATGAAGAAGAACGACGCGCTGCTGTCGATCGAGGATCTCAAGGCCTGGAGGACCGTCCGCAACGAGCCGCTGTGGGGCGACTATCGCGGCTACAAGGTCTCGACCAACCAGCCGCCGGGCGGCGGCGTGATGCTGATCGAGATGCTGAACATCCTCGAGAACTTCGACATTGGTGCGCTGGAGCACGGCTCGTCCGAGCATCTGCGCATCGTGGCCGAAGCGATGAAGCGGGCGACGATCGACAAGGATGCCAAGGTCGGCGACCCGAAGTTCGTCACCGTGCCGGTCGGCGAGCTGACCTCCAAGGCCTATGCCAGGGCGATGGCGGCCGAGATCGCGCGCGGCGAGAAGGCCAGCGTGACGCGCTTCAACTCGGGCGCGGTTTCGAAGGACACGACGCACATCTCCGTCCTCGACAAGGACGGCAACTGTTTCACCATGACCCATTCGCTGGGTATGCCTTCGGGCGTGATCACGCCGGGCCTGGGCTTCATGTACAATGGCTGCATGGGTGTGTTCGACCCGCGCCCCGGTCGCGCCGGCTCGATCGCGCCCGGCAAGGCGCGCTTCAGCTCGGTCGTGCCGTCCATCGTCTTCAAGGACGGCAAGCCGCACCTGATCATCGGCGCGCCCGGCGCCACGCAGATCGCCATGGGCGTGCTGCACGTGGTCCTGAACGCACTCGACTTCGGCATGACCATGGTCGAGGCGGTGAGCGCGCCGCGCTTCTCGGCGACCTCGGACGCGATCGACATCTCCAACCGCATCCAGGGCCGGGTCGAGCGCGAACTGCAGGCGCAGGGTTATCCGGTCGTCCGCAGCCCCTACGGCTTCGGCTTCGCCGCCGTCCATGGCATCCGCATCCACGAGGACGGTCTGGATGGCGGCGCCGATCCCGGCCATGACGGTGTGGTGATCGCGGTTTAGCTACAGAGCGGGCAGGTCCGGCGGCGGGCGACGGGCCTTGGTCGCCTGCTCGAAAGCATAGGCGAACCGCAGAAGCGTGGCCTCGCTCCAGGCCCGGCCGGCGAAGGTGAGGCCGAGCGGATAGTCGGGCGTTTCAGTGGCGCCGACGCCCGAGATGAAGCCGGCCGGAACCTGAACGCTGGGATAGCCCGGCTTGGCGGCGATGGCCGACCCGCTGGCTCCGGGAAACACCACGGCATCGAGCCGGTGGCGGCTCATGTAGGTGTCGATGCCGCGCTCGGCCGCCGCCAGGTCCATGGCACGCGCGGACTTGTATTCCAGTTCCGAGAGATCGCCCCGGGTGGTCTCCGCGGCCAGGAACAGGTCCTGCCCGTAGCGCAGCGCCTTCCCGGCATTCGCCGTGTTGAACTCGATGATGTCGGCCATCGTTTTCATCTGCGTACCGGTCGCCCAGTCGCGCAGGTAGAGGTTGAGGTCGCGCTTCAGCTCGTAGAGGAAGACGAGAGACGCGCTGCCGGCCGTACCCTTGAGCGGGCTGAATGGATTGCGGTTGAGCACCGCCATGGTGGTGCCCGGTCCGCCGATCCAGCCGTTCGCCGGAAGGGCCGCGCGCACGACCGTAGCGCCGAGGTCCTCCAGCACCGTGATCGCCTGTGCCATGACCTGCTTCCCGCGCGGCGTGAGCGGCCCGCAGAAAGGGTCGTTCAATGGATCGCCCGGATCGCTGGGCACACCGATGCGCGCTCCCTTCAGGCCGTCCTTGTCGAGCCCGGCGGTATAGTCCTCCGGCCGCTGCAGGAGGTGCGTCGCCGGATCGTCCGGGTCGCGCGCGGCCAGCACGTTCAGCAGGATTGCCGAGTCGCGCACGGTGCGGGTGAGGGGGCCGGCGGTGTCCTGGCTGTGCGAGATCGGGATGATGCCGCTGCGGCTGATCAGGCCGACCGTCGGTTTGACGGTAACGAGGCCGTTCTGGGTGGCGGGGCTGAGCAGCGAGCCCGAGGTCTCGGTGCCGATCGCCGCCGCGCACAGGCCGGCCGCGACGGCCACGGCCGAGCCGGCGCTCGAGCCGCCGGGCAGCACGACCGGCGCGTGGTGGTCCATGAGCTTGGGCGAGTAGGGGTTCCGGACATAGCCGGCGATCGAGCTATAGCCCGAGGGCATGCCGATCGCGAGGACGTTGGCGAACTCGGTGAGATTGGCTTTGCCCAGGATCACCGCGCCGGCGTCCCGCAGTTTGCTGACCACCGGCGCATCGTCCCGGGCATGGGCGCCGTCGAGCGCCAGCGAGCCGGCGGTCGTGGGCTGCCGGTCACCGGTCGCGATATTGTCCTTCAGCAGGATCGGCAGGCCGGCGAGCGGGCGATCGGCCGAGGGCTTCTCCATGTCGAGGCTGGCGGCGATGGCAAGCGCATCAGGATTGGTCACCCGCACGGAGTTCAGGCCCGGCCCGTGACGGTCATAGGCTTCGATACGGGCGAGGTAGGCTCGGGTCAGTTCGGTCGACGTGACACGCCCCTGCGCCAGGGCTTCCTGCAGCTCCGACAGCGAGGCATCGTCGACCGGTACGTGGGGGTTCGTCACGCCTATCACCCATGATTGCGCCGCCAAGATGGGCGGCGTGTGCATCTTTACAGGATGCAAACAACCGCCGTCCGCTGGTAGTTTGCGATCATCGACGCCTGCGGGGGCGAGGTTCGCCACGCGACCTGCGTACATTGCATGCGACCTGTAGCGCCCTAAACTCCCGTGAAAAGCGGAGGAAACAAGAATGGGCATCGGGCGGCGCCGCGTCGTGGCGGCCGGCATGGCATTCGCGGCATCGACGGCCGGGGCGAGAGCCCAGGGATCGTATCCGGACCGGCCGATCCGGCTGGTCATCGGCTTCCCGCCGGGCGGGCCGACCGACATCGCAGGGCGGCTGCTGGCGCAGCGGCTGAGCGAAATCCTCGGCCAGCAGGTGGTGGTCGACAACAAGCCGGGCGTCGCGGGCAACATCGCGTCGCAGATCGTGGCCGATGCCAAGCCCGACGGATACACGCTGCTGGTCGGCACATCGATCATGGGCATCGTGCCGGCCCTCTACGACAAGCTGCCCTACGACCCGGTCAAGGGCCTGGAAGCGGTGGCCCACTTCACGACGGTCCCCATGATCGTCGTGGCGCCGGCCGGCGGGATCGGCTCGATCGAGGAACTCGTTGCAGCCTTGCGCAAGGAGCCCGGCAAGCTCTCCTATCCGTCGCCGGGCAATGGCAGCCTGATCCACATGGGCAGCCTCCTGCTGGCCCAGCGCGCCGGGGGAGATGCACTGCACGTGCCCTACAAGGGCTCGGCACCTGCCATGCAGGACACGCTGGCGGGACGCCACGCCTTCCAGATCGACACGCTGGGCAGCAGCAAGGGGTTCGTCGATGCCGGACGGCTCAAGATCCTGGCCGTCTGCGACACCAAGCGGGCGGCCTCGATGCCCGACGTGCCGACGGTCCAGGAAAAGACCGGCATCGCGATCGAGGTCGTCACCTGGAACCTGATCTTCGCCCCGGCCGGCACGCCCCGGCCGATCGTCGACCGGCTGAACGCCGCGATAAACCAGGCCGTCCGGACTCCCGAGATGATGGAGAAGGCAAAAGCCGTGGGCATCGGCCTCGTCGAATCGACGCCGGCCTCGTCGAAGAAATTCTACGAGGGTCAGATGGCGATGTGGGCGCCGATCGTGAAGGCGTCGGGCGCGAAGGTCGAATAAGGGGGAAACGATGAAATTCACACGACGGGGCGCGCTCGCAGCGCTCGCAGCGACGCTCCTGGGAACACCTGCGGCCGCGCAGACTTATCCCGACAAGCCGATCCGCATGGTTATCGCTTTCGCGGCCGGCGGACCGACCGACGTGGTCGGACGCCTGCTGGCGCCGCGGTTGTCCGAGATTCTTGGGCAGCAGGTCGTGGTCGAGAACAAGCCCGGCGCCACCGGCAATATCGGCACGGCCATGGTCGCCGACGCCAAACCCGACGGTTACACGATCCTGTTCAGCGCCTCGACCATGGCGATGGCGCCGGCGCTCTACGGCAAGTCGCTGGGCTACGACCCGGTGAACGGGCTGGCCGCCATCGCCTATGTCGCCAGCGTGCCGCTGATCCTGCTGGCGCCGATGGACGGCGCGAAGTCGACGCCGGAACTGGTGAGCATGCTGCGCAAGGATCCTGGCAAGTATTCCTACGCCTCTTCGGGCAATGGCGGGATGATCCATCTCGCCAGCTATCTGTTCGCCACCCGAGCCGGCGGCGATGCCCTGCATGTTCCCTATCGCGGCTCTGCCCCCGGCATGGTCGACATGATCGCCGGCCGGCACGGCTTCCAGATCGACACGCTGCAATCGAGCAAGGGCTTCATCGACGGCGGCAAGGTGCGCGTGCTCGGCGTCGCCTCCGACAAGCGGCTGAAGCAGCTTCCCGACGTGCCGACGATCAAGGAGGCGACGGGCTTCGATTACGCCATCAACACCTGGTACGCGGCCTATGCGCCGGCAAAGACGCCGCGGCCGATCATCGACAGGCTGAACGCCGCCTTCAACCAGGCCCTCAAGCAGCCCGACATGGTGAAGAAGGCCGACGAACTCGCCATCGAGCTGGTCCAGTCGACGCCCGAGCAGGCCAAGAAATTCTACGACGACCAGATGGCCTTCTGGGATCCCATCATCAAGCAATCGGGCGCCAAGGCGGAGTGACGATCCGTGGTAGAGAGCGACGAGTAACGGAGAATGTGATGATCAAATTCTATTACAACATGGCGCCGAACCCGATGAAGGTGGCGCTCTGCCTCGAAGAGATGGGCCTGCCGTACGAGCTGGTGCCGGTGGATACGCGCAAGGGCGAGCAGCATTCGCCGGAATACCTGGCGATCAACCCGAATGCCAAGGTCCCGGCCATCGTCGACGGCGGCGAGACGGTGTTCGACAGCAACGCGATCCTGCTCTACCTCGCGGAGAAGACGGGCAAGTTCACGCCTCCCAAGCGGGGCGAAATGCTGTCCTGGATGATGTTCGTGGCCTCGGGCATCGGCCCTTACTCCGGCCAGGCGGTTCACTTCCGCAATTTCGCGCCGGAGCCCAAGGAATATGCCGTCAACCGCTACACGTTCGAGGCACAGCGCCACTGGGGCATCCTCGAGGCGCGGCTCGGCAAGCACCCATACATGTGCGGCGACACCTACAGCATCGTCGACATGGCGGTATGGGGCTGGTCGCGCCTGATCCCCTTCGTGCTGGGGCCCGAGGCGCCCAAGCAGTTCCCCAACGTCCAGCGTCACTTGGCCGAGATCAACGCGCGGCCGGCGGCGGTGCGGGCGCTCGGCCTGAAGGACAAGCACGCTTTCAAGGCCGAGATGGACGATGCGGCGAAGCTCGCGATGTTCCCGCACCTGGGCAAGAAGGTCGCCTGAGCCGCGAGGTCGGCTACATCATCCCCGGAGCGCCGAGGTCGGTACCGTCGATCATGCGGCTGTAGCGGAACGGCGCGGGATCGACGATCGGCGGGTCGCCGGCGATGAGGTCGGCGGCCAGCCGGCCCGCGCCGGGACCGATGCCGAAGCCGTGGCCGGTATAGCCGGTCGAGAGGAAGAGGCCGGGCAGGGGATCGACGGCGGAGATGACCGGGATGCCGTCGGGCGTCGAGTCGATCAGGCCGCCCCAGGCATGCGCCACCTTCAGCCCCTTGAGCGCCGGATAATGGTCGCCGAGGCGCGTCAGGCCGCGCTCGACCAGCACCGGATCGGCGGCGGGATCGAGCGTGCGCTGGCGCTCGAAGGGCGATTCGAGGTCGAACGACCAGTTGGCGAAGGACTCCGGCCCTTCGAGGAAGGAGCGGCCGATGCCGAAGGTGAGACCGGCACGGCGCTTCCTGAAGGTCGGCCAGAACTGCCGCGCGTAGAGCAACCCCTGCGGCGACAGTTCGACGAGGCCGCGGCCGCCCAGCCCCACCGTGTAGCCGCCATCGAGGCGGCGGCGGATCGTGACGTCGGGCATCGACAGACCGCCGCCGGTCACCTCGGGCGCCGCCACCGTGGCGAAGGACGTCGAGCGCACGCTGGCCTGGGCCAGCCGCAGATCGTGGCGGCGGCAGAAGAGAGAGCTCCAGGCGCCGCCGGCCAGAAGCACGGTCCGGGTGCGCACGATCCCATGCTCGGTGATGACGCCCGCGACCTTGCCGCCTTCGATGTCGAGGCCGCGGGCGGCGCAGTTCTGGTGGAGCGTGGCGCCGAGCTTCCGGGCCCCCTCGGCGAGGGCTGGGCCGGCGAGGGATGGCTCGGCGCGCCCGTCGGTCGGCGAATGCACGCCGCCGATCCACTGGCCGGTGCTGCCGGGCGTGAGTTCCGTGGCCTCGGCGGGGCTCAGCACCCGGCTGTGCATCTGGTACTCGCGGGCCTTAAGGGTCCATTCCTCCCACTGCGCGAAATCGTCCGGCCGGTCGGTGACATAGGTGAGGCCGGTGCGGCGAAAGCCAGTCTCGGCGCCCAGCTCACGGGAAAGCTCGCCCCAGAACTCCAGGCTCTTCATGGCGAGCGGCAGTTCGCGCAGGTCGCGATGCTGCTGGCGGCACCAGCCCCAGTTCCGGCTGCTCTGCTCGCCGCCGATCACACCCTTGTCGAGCAGCGCAACCCGGTGGCCCCGTTTCGCCAGCCAATAGGCGGCGGTGCTGCCGGCGATGCCGGCGCCGATCACCACGATCTCGGCGGCGGGGGGGAGTTTCTCGTCGCTGACGACGGGCTGGACGGGTGGGGACATTGGCTACCTGCGGGCTGTACGCGTTGCGGAACAGTGTATCGCACGCTTTACGCGCCGGAACCCGGCGCGGTACCTTCCGGACCCTAAAAGGAGCCCCCAATGGACCTGACGTTCGGCAAGGAAGAACTCGCCTTCCAACAGGAAGTGCGCGACTGGCTGAAGGAGAACCTGACGCCCGAGATCCAGGGTGAGATCAAGGTCGGCCGAAACGCCTACATGCCGAAGGAGCGGCTGGTCGACTGGCAGAAGCGCCTGGCCAAGAAGGGCTGGCTGTGCACCGGCTGGCCGAAGGAATTCGGCGGCCCGGGCTTCACGACGACGCAGAAGTACATCTTCGAGATGGAGATGGCGAAGGCCGGCGCGCCCGGCACCTCGCCGTTCGGCCCCAAGATGTGCGCGCCGGTCATCATGAAGTACGGCTCGGACGAGCAGAAGGCGCGCCACCTGCCGCCGATGCTGAACTCCGACCTGATCTGGTGCCAGGGCTATTCGGAGCCGGGCTCGGGGTCGGACCTCGCGAGCCTGCGCACCAAGGCGGTGCGCGAGGGCGAGTACTACATCGTCAACGGCCAGAAGACCTGGACGACGCTCGCCCAGACCGCCGACTGGATCTTCTGCCTGGTACGCACCTCTAACGAGGGCAAGCCGCAGGAGGGCATCTCCTTCCTGCTGATCGACATGAAGACGCCCGGCATCTCGGTCGAGCCGATCATCACCGCCGACGGCAACCGCGCTGGCACGCAGGAAGTGAACTCGGTCTTCTTCACCGACGTGAAGGTGCCGGTCGAGAACCGGGTGGGCGAGGAGAACAAGGGCTGGACCTACGCCAAGTACCTGCTCGAGTTCGAGCGCGGCGGCAATCCCTACAGCCCGCGCCTGCGCTCGGGCTTCGAGCGGCTGAAGCGCCTCGCGCAGTCGATGCCGGAAGGCGAGGACTCGATCCTGGCCGACTCGGCGTGGCGCGAGAAGCTCGCCCGCATGGACATCGAGATCTCCGGCCTCGAGATGTTCGAGCAGGAATTCTATTCCAAGCTGGCGTCGGGCCAGAATCCGGGCCCGCTCTCGTCGATGATCAAGCTGCGCGGCACCGAGGTGATGCAACAGGTCCAGGAGTACGCCGTCGAGGCGGCGGGCTATTACAGCCAGCCGTTCCCGGAGCAGCGCGCCTGGAACGCGAATGTCGAGCCGATCGGCCCCGAGGGCGCCGACGTGCTGGCGCCGCGCTACTTCAACGGCCGCAAGATGACGATCTACGGCGGCTCCTCGGAAGTGCAGCGCGGGATCATGTCGAAGGTGATGCTCGGCCTTTAGGCCGAGCATCACCCCGAGCGTAGCGAAGCGAAGCCGAGGGGTCTTGTCTCCCTCGGCGCCGTCTTTCGGAATGAAAAGAGGTCTCTCCGCTGCGCGCCTTCGGCGCTTCGGTCGAGACGACGGGAGTGTGCGATGCGTCTAGCCTTCAACGATCAGGAACTGGCCTTCCAGCAGGAAGTGCGCGACTGGATCAGCGCCAACATGCCTCCCGAAGTGGCGGAGGAGAGCCGTCGCAGCCGCAGCAGCCATGTCTCCAAGGAGCGGCTGCTGCAGTGGCAGAAGAAGCTGGCCGGCAAGGGCTGGCTCTGCCCCAACTGGCCGAAGGAATACGGCGGAACGGGCTGGACCTCGACGCAGAAGTTCATCTTCGAGATGGAGATGGCGCGCGCCGATTCGCCCTATCTCTCGTCGTTCAGCATCAAGATGGTGGCGCCCGTGCTGATGAAATTCGGCAGCGACGCGCAGAAGAAGCGCTTCCTGCCGAAGATCGCCGCCGCCGAGGAGCTGTGGTGCCAGGGATACTCCGAGCCGGGCTCGGGCTCCGACCTCGCGAGCCTGCGCACCAAGGCCGAACGCCAGGGCGACCATTACGTCGTGAACGGCCAGAAGATCTGGACGACCAACGCACATTTCGCCGACTGGATCTTCTGCCTGGTGCGCACCTCAAACGA
Organism: Reyranella sp.; assembly: GCF_030651995.1. Taxonomy (GTDB): domain Bacteria; phylum Pseudomonadota; class Alphaproteobacteria; order Reyranellales; family Reyranellaceae; genus Reyranella. Next base: position 101,421 of record NZ_JAUSBN010000024.1, on the reverse strand, counting down.
GGGCAAGCGCCAGGAGGGCATCTCCTTCCTGCTGATCGACATGAAGTCGCCGGGCATCACGCTCGACCCGATCTATCTGGTCGACGGCACGCGGACGCCGATGCGCCACGAGGTCAACCAGGTCTTCTTCACCGATGTGAAGGTGCCGGTCGAGAACCTGGTTGGCGAGGAAAACAAGGGCTGGACCTACGCCAAGTTCCTGCTCGAGTTCGAGCGCGGCGGCCAGGCCTTCGGGCCGCGGCTCCGCAAGGCGTTCCGCCATCTCCAGACCCTGTCCAAGACCCAGATGAACCAGGGTGAGTCGCTGTCGACCGATCCGCAGTGGCGCGAGAAGATGGCGGCCGTCGAGATGGAGATCGACGCCATCGAGATGAACGAGCTGATGTTCTATTCGAGCCTCAAGACCGGCGACGCACCGGGCAACATGGGCTCGGTCGTGAAGATGCGCGGCACCGAGGTCGGCCAGAAAGTGACCGAACTGGCGGTCGAGGCGGTCGGCTGGTACGGCACGCCGTTCACCGAGCTGCGCAACTACGACAGCAATGTCGTGCCGGTCGGTGGCGAGTATGTCGACGACGTCTCGCCGCGCTACTTCAACACCCGCAAGACGACGATCTACGGCGGCTCGTCGGAAGTGCAGCGCAACGTGCTGGCCAAGGCGATGCTCGGCCTCTGAGTCGAGCCTCGCGTGAGCGGCCCGAAGAAGGCGATCTTCTACGCGATCCTGGCGGCTATCGTCCTGGTCGCGCTGGAGATCGGCGCCTCTGCCTTCCTCTACGCCGTCAACAAGGACAGGATCGCCGCTCTGCCCGGACCGCCGTCGGAGCCCGCGATCCTGCTGGCGCTGCGGACCGGGCTGAGCTGGCTCTTGCCCGGGTCGTTTCCGGATCCGGCGACCTACCGGCGCATGACGCGCCTGCCAGCCGGCTTCTTCGCCCAGGATGCCGAACAGGGGTACCGCGCCAATTCGGGACGGTACATTTTCCGCTACAGCGGCATGCGCCAGGGAAAGCTCGAGCATCTCGACGCCGTGGTGACGATCAACCCGGACGGAACGAGGTCCACCGGCAACGCGCCCGCCAATGCGGCGCGCACGATCTTCGTGCTGGGCGATTCCTACGTGTTCGGCGACGGCGTCAACGACCAGCAGACCTTCGCCTTCCTGCTGCAGACGGAATTTCCCGGCGCCTCCGTGCAGCTCCATGCGCTGGCCGGCTATTCGTGGGCCAATGCGCTGGTCACGATGCAGCGGATCAAGGACCGGATTCGGCCCGGCGATGTCGTCGTCCTGGGCTATGCCCAGTACTACAAGGAACGCCATGTCGCCGCGCCCGCACGGCTGCGCAGTATCCGCGACTGGATGGCCTCGACCTTCCCGGAGGTCGAGCTCGACCCGAAAGACAGGGTGATCCGGGCCCGGCTCGACGCGAGCAACCGCCTGTCCCTCGACACGATACCAATGCACTGCAAATTCGATCCGGCCTATTGCGCGGGGCCGGAGCCCGCTCCGGACTATGTGGACAGGGTTTCGAGCGAACTGCTGCGGGCGATTGCGGCGTCCACCGCTGAGAAGATCCATCTGCTGCACATGTTCGGCCCGAAGAACGATCCGGTGCTCCGGGACCTGCCGGGCAATGTCGAGGTCGTTGCCGCGACCCCACAGGACTTCACCTATGTCATGCAGGACAACATCATGGGCCTCGACGATCACGGCGGGCCCTACTGGCACTACGCCATGTACTCGAAGTTGAAGCAGGTCATCGCCGCACGGCCCTGACGCCCTCGCTGCGCGCCCGGGCCACGGCGGCGCAGATGGGCGATCAGCGCTTCCTGATTGGCTCTGTCCAGTCCCTGCTCGACGAGATCGACGACGACGGGCGTTGGCGTTTCGAGGCCAGCGAGAAGGGCTCTGAGCGCCGGGGTGTCGGTCGCGCCGTCCTGTATGAGCAGGGTGACGGTCGGCTCGATCTTCGACACCAGCGACGGGTCGGCCACGCGTTCGAGGCCGAGAAAGGCGCCGCCGATTTCCTCGGCGATGCGCATCGCCAGACGCCTCTTGCCGCTGCCCAGGGGGCCGGTGATGTAGGTGAGGGGACGGATGTCGCGCAGCTCAAAGGGTTCGCCGCCCCATGGCCAGGGGAGATCGAAGGCGACGTGGAGCCCGGCCGTCGGGACCAGCGTGCGGGCGAGGTCGGCCGCGCTCGGCGCGCCGCCGCGGGCCAGGTCGCCCCGCAGGGCCCGCACGCCGTCCATCGCCGCGACCACCTCGCGCAGCCGCGCCTCGAGTGACGCCTGGTGGGCTGCCAGCGCCGGCTCCAGCCCGCTCGCATCGCCCTTCAGGATGCGCGCCACCTGGGCCAGGCTGAAACCCAGCGCCCGCAGGGCCACGATCTCCGAGGCGCGCTCCAGGTCCTCCGGCCCGTAGGCCCGCCAGCCGGCGTCCGAGCGCACGGGTGCCAGCAGGCCGCGCTGCTCGTAGAGACGCAGCGCCTTGGTCGAAATGCCGAGGCGCCGGGCGGCGTCGGATGCGTTCAGGAATTGGCTCACGATCGACCTCGTCTGATGTTGACCGCTCGCCTTATGAGGGCGGCCCCTGGGTCCGGGTCAATGCGCTTTTCCAGGCACGGTCATTCCTTCGTTACCGCAGGACGGCGTAGTCTCCCTGTCGGATGACGGAGGGAACCGCATGGACTACCGCAATCTCGGCCGCGCCGGCCTGAAAGTCTCGGAGATCTGCCTCGGCACCATGACCTTCGGTAACGGCGCCGACCAGGACGGCGCCTCGGCGATGGTGAACGCCGCGCTGGATGCGGGTGTGACCTTCTTCGACACGGCCAATTCCTATGTCGGGGGCACGTCGGAGACGATGCTGGGTGTGGCGCTGAAGGGCCGGCGCGAGGACGCCGTCATCGCCTCCAAGTTCTTCAATCCGATGGGCCATCGGCCCAACGATTCAGGCATGTCGCGGCTGCATATCAAGCAGCAGATCGAGGGTTCGCTGAAGCGCCTGCAGACCGACTACATCGACATCTATTACATCCACCACGTCGACCATCAGACGCCGCTGGAAGAGGTGCTGCGGGCGCTCGACGATCTCGTGCGCGACGGCAAGATCGTCTACACGGCCTGCTCGAATTTCGAGGCGTGGCGCCTGATGGAAGCGCTGTGGATCAGCGACACGAGGGGCTGGGAGCGCTTCGCCGCCTACCAGCCGCAATATAGCCTGGTGGTGCGCGACATCGATGAGGAGATCGTGCCGGCGCTGCAGCTCAAGGGGCTGGGCTGCGTGGCCTGGTCGCCGCTCGGCAGCGGCTACCTTGCCGGTAAATACACGCCGGGCACTCTTGAGGTGCAGGGCAGTCGCTCAGCCGAGGGATGGGGGTTCCAGAGCAGGTTCTTTGCGCCCAACCATGCCGAGATCCTGCAGACGCTGCTCGACACCGCGAAGCAACTCGGCAAGCCGCCGGCTGAGGTCGCGCTGCGCTGGGTGATGGACCAGCCCTTCATGACCAGTGCCATCGTCGGCGCCCGCAATGTCGAGCAGCTCGGAGAGACGCTGAAGGCGGGCGGCTGGCGCCTGCCGGGGGACGCGCTCGCCAAGTTGAACGAGGTCTCCGCCCAGCCCCCCAGATACCCGCGCGCCTTCGAGGACCCGATGCCTCAGCGCCGCGCGAGTGCGCTGAAGATGCAGGGCCACAAAGCGGGCTGATGGACGACGAGCCCGACGTCAACTGCAATCGAGGTCAACGCGCGGCCAGCCGCTTGCCTTGACGGCGGGCGAGGGGTTCATTGCGTTCATTGAGATACTGAACGTTGCTGACGTTCGGCCAGAGCGGCTGTGCCATGACTTCCTCGATCGACCCTTGGCGGGTTCGCGTCACCACTGTGACGAACTCCGCTTACATCTGCCTGACGGCGCCAGCGTTCGGGAGAGGTGTCGGGTGTGTCGCACCGGCGACGGCCTGATCAGTCGATCGCGACGAGTCGTCCGCCCTGAACGCGGCAGAGGCCGCTGTCTGAGGTCGAGGGCCTGCCGGCCAGCGTCTGCACGTCCGGCACGTAGATCGGACGATTGCCCGCGAAGCCGGCGCTCGCGACGAGACGGGCCTGTTTGCCCGCTTCGGCCTGGGAGTAGACGACCGTCACCCCATTGATCAGCGCAAATTCGTCGGGCCAGACGAGGCGCAGGACCGTAACGGGGCGGGAGCGCTCGTCACGGGCCGTCCAGCGCTCGACCCTGGGCGGCGGGCCCGGCTTGCCGATGCCACGATGGACCGCGCCGTCCAGCGTGATGCCGGTCTGGGTCATCTGGCCGAGCGGCAGCATCGTGTTGATCTCCTCGCCGTTCTGGCCGACCCAGATCTCCAGATGCGACAGATGGATCCATGAGCCGCCGGAGGGTGCGGCCGGCGGGACGGGATCAAAGACCTGCACGATCAGCGAGTTGGTGCCGACGCCGATCGTCCGGATCTCGGCTGCCTGGTCGGCCGCCGCGGGCTTGCCCCAGACGACGAAGCCATTGTCGCCTGCCGTCGTCATGCCGGGCACGCAGTTGCCGAGCGCGGTTCCGGCCGGGATCGCGGCCTTGCCGGGCAGACCGGGCGCCACCACCGGATAGGCCCCGAGCGTCTCCGCATCGACGCGCGCCGCGAAGGTCTGCGGCGGTTTGGGCCAGGACGGACACCCCACGCCGAGTTCGCGCCGGGTGCTGTCCTTGGCCAACGCCCGCACCAGCCGCGTCCGGTAGTCGATGTCGGTCAGCGTGCCGCTCTGCTCCGAAACATTGTGGTAGCTGCAGTCCCGCTCGGTCAGAGCGCCAAAGGGCGCCAGCGAATAGGTAACCTCCATCGACCAGCGCCACGACGAGCCACCAGACTGGTGATGAACGAGGCGGTTGGGACCCACCTCGACCTCGTCCTCGCCGACGCCCGACGAGCCATAGCCGTCGTTGCAGAGCTGCAGGACCTGCCTGGGCGCCGCCGTGCCGGCCAGCAGCCAGTATTCGGTGCCGCCGTCGCGCGCGTCGCCGTCGATGCAGCCTTCGTCCTGATCCTTCGGCTTGTCGGCCAGGCCAAGGCGGACCTGGACGACCGCGAGCGACGTTCCGTCGGGCGACCTGCCGGCATCGTACGTCTTCTCGACCTTGCAGCTCGTGCGCTGACCGCAGATGGCGGCCGTCTGCGCGGCATCGGGCGCGGCGAGCGCGGCGACGGGCAGCACCAGGACGCAGGCCGCCAGGAGCAGCGGCTTCATGGCGATCAGCCCGCCAGCACGGGCTCGCCCACGATCTGGGTACGGTGCATCAGGCGCCGGAGGCTCTCGTCGAACGCATCGCGGCGGTGCATGACGCAGCGATTGTCCCACATCACGAGGTCGCCGGCGCGCCACTTCTGGTACCAGGCGAACTTCTCCTGTGTGGCATGCGCCCAGATCGCGTCGAGCAAGGCTTCGCTCTCCTCGACTTCGAGCCCGTGGATGTAGGCTCCGGGCCGGCGGCCGAGGAACAGTGCCTTGCGGCCGGTGACCGGATGCAGGCGGACGAGGGGATGCACGGCGCCGGGCGTGTGGCGCACGTCGACCGTGCGCTGGAATCCCTTGCGCAGTTCGCCGGCCGAGTTGCGGCTGGAATCGTGGATGCAGGTCTTGCCCTCGATCGCGCGCTTGAGTTCGGGCGTCAGCGTCTCGTAGGCGGCATACATGTTGAGGAAGCCGGTATTGCCGCCATCGGCCGGCACTTCGAGGGCGTAGAGCAGCGAGGCCCGCGGTGGCAACGGATTGTAGGACATGTCGGTGTGCCAGACGAGTTCGTAGGAACCGAGCCCGCCCATCTCCTTGCCGTCCTTCTTGGCATTGGCGATCACGGCGACCCAGTCGACCGCTTCCGGGACGACGCCGGAGTTGATGCGATCGAGGTTGGCGGCCCCGATCGGCACGCGGTCGAGCTCGCCGAAGCGGGCACTGAACTGCATCAGCATGGGGTCGTCGAGCCTCTGGCCCGAGAAACGCAGCACCAGGTGCTCCCCCCAGGCGTCGGCGATGCGCGCAAACACCGCGTCACTGACCGGTCGCGAGAGGTCGACGCCGTGCACGTCGGCGGCGAGAGCCGCGCCGGTCGGCTGGATCCACAATTCGCTCATCGGTAGGCTCCTTCATCCATGCATGGTGAGACCACCGGAGACGCTGATCGTCTGTCCGGTGATGAAGCTCGCATCGTCGCTCGCCAGGAAGCAGACGGCCCCCGGAATATCCTCGGGCTGGCCGACGCGTTTCATGGGAATGGCGCCGACGAGGGCGGCGCGCACTTTCCGGCCGCGCTCGTCGTCGCCGGCGACGGCCGCCAGCAGCGGCGTGTCGGTCGGACCGGGGCAGACGGCGTTCAGGGTGATGCCCTTGCGGGCGACCTCGCGCGCCACGGTCTTGGTGAAGGCAATGATGCCGCCCTTGCAGGCCGAATAGACGGCTTCCTGGGAGGAGCCGACACGGCCCGCGTCCGAGGCGATGTTGACGATCCGGCCGCTGCCGCGCGCCACCATGGTCTTCAGCACGAAGTGGCTCATGTTGAGCGGTCCGCGCAGGTTGATGGCGATCAGCTGGTCCCACAGGTCGGGCGTGGTGTCGACGAAGTTGGCGAAGCGGTCCCAGCCGGCGTTGTTGACCAGGATGTCGGTCGGCCCGACGCTGCGCTCGAAGCCGGCGATCGCCGCGCCGACCGCCTCGTAATCGGCGATGTCGACGCCCGAGGCGTAGCCGCCGATCTCGCCGGCAATCCGCTTCGCGCCGTCGAGGTTCTTGTCGAACACCCCGACCCGCGCACCGTAGCCCGCGAAGCGCCGGCAGATGGCGCTGCCGATGGCACCTGCGCCGCCGGTCACGATGACGTTCTTTCCGTCCAGTCCGCGCATGGTCTACGCCTCCTGTCAGATCGGCGAATACGGATCGAACTTCGGCTTGCGCTTCTCGAGGTGCGAAGCGAGGCCTTCCTTAACGTCCGGTCCCACGAAGCCCAGCATTTCGAGGCCGAGCGAGGTGTCGAAGGTCGGGCCCATCATGCGCAGCCAGTTGTTCAGTGCGTACTTGGTGAAGCGGATCGAGGTCTGGGCGCCCTCGGCGAGCTTGGTCGCCACTTCCAGCCCCTTGGCTTCGAGCTGGTCGTCCTCGACGCAGAGCGACACCAGGCCGATGCGCTCGGCTTCCTCGCCGTCGATCGCCTCGCAGAGCAGCAGATAGTACTTGGCCTTCGCCATGCCGCAGAGCAGGGGCCAGACGATGCAGGCATGGTCGCCGGCGGCGACGCCCAGGCGGGTATGCCCATCGATGATTTTTGCCTTCTTCGAGGCGATCGAAACGTCGGCCAGGATGCCGGCGACGAGGCCGGCGCCGACCGCCGGTCCGCGCATCGTGCTGACAATCGGCTTCGAGCAGTTGATGACGTTGTAGACGATGTCGCGCGCCTCCTTCCAGGTGCGCAGCAGCGCGTTGTGGTCCTTCATGTTCTTTTCGATGATGTCGAAGTCGCCGCCGGCCGAGAACACCTTCCCGCCGGCGCCCTGGATGATCACGCAGTTGACGGTGTCGTCACCGTCGATGTCACGCCACACGTCGACCAGTTCGCGATGCATGATGGCGTCCGTCGCGTTGTATTTCTCGGGCCGGTTCATCGTGACCCGCAGCACCTTGGGGTGCGGACGGTCGAACAACAGGCGCTGATAGCGGTTTTGCCAGTCGGACATGGGCTTTCCTCCGTTGCCGGGAGGTTAGCACCGCTCGCGCGGATCGCGGAATGGCATGCTGATTGCGTTCGATATGAAAGGTGATGTGGGAACGAACGGAGGATCGGACATGCGGGCCATGAAGTGGGCAATCGGGGCTGCGGCCACGGCATTGATGACTTTTTCCGTGCAGGCGCCGGCCCAGGCCCAGACGATCCGCGCGGTCATGCATGCGGACATCAAGATCATCGATCCGATCTGGACCTCGGCCTACAACGTCCGAAACTACGGCTACATGGTCTACGACACCTTGCTGGCGATGGACGAGAATCTCGTCGTCAGGCCGCAGATGCTCGAAGGCTGGAAGATCAGCGACGACAAGCTTACCTACACCTTCACCCTGCGGGACGGGCTCAAGTTCCACGACGGCGCCCCGGTGACCTCGGTCGACTGCATCGCCTCGCTGCAGCGCTGGGCGCCCAAGGATGCGATGGGGCAGAAGCTGTTCTCGCTGGTCAAGGAGCTGAAGCCGGTCGACGACAAGACCTTCACCCTGGTGCTGAAGGAGCCCTACGGGCTGGTCCTGGAATCGCTGGGCAAGCCCAGCTCCACGGTGCCCTTCATCATGCCCAAGCGGGTCGCCGACACGCCCAACAACGTTCAGATCAGCGACCCCACGGGCTCGGGCCCGTTCGTCTTCCGCAAGGATCTGTGGCGGCCGGGCGAAAAGACGGTCTACGACAAGTTCAAGGACTACAAGCCGCGCAGTGAGCCGGCCTCCGGCCTGGCCGGCGGCAAGGTGGTCAATGTCGACCGGGTCGAATGGCTCAACATCACCGACGCCCAGACCGCGGTGAACGCGCTGCTGAACGGGGAGATCGACTATATCGACCAGCCCGAGATCGAGCTGCTGCCGCTGCTCGCCAAGGACAAGAACATCGTCATCGGCACCTACAACAAGCTCGGCGGCCAGATGAACCTCCGCTTCAATACGCTGCACAAGCCGTTCGACAATGCCAGGATCCGCCAGGCTGCGCTCTATGCCCTGAACCAGAAGGACTTCCTGATCGCGGGGTTCGGCGACGAGAAATACTACAAGGAGTGCAAGGCGCTGTTCATCTGCGGCACGACCTTCGCCACCGACAGGGGCTTCGAGGACAAGCTGAACTCGGATTTTGCCAAATCGAAGGAGATCCTGAAGCAGGAAGGCTATGACGGCACGCCCGTCGTGCTGCTCTATGCCACCGACACCCAGACCGGCCGGCTGTCGCCGATCGTGAAGTCCCTGCTGGAGCGCGGAGGCTTTGTCGTCGACATGCAGGCGATGGACTGGCAGACCGTGCTGTCGCGGCGCGCGCGCAAGGAGGCGCCGGACAAGGGGGGCTGGCACGCCTTCATCACCACCTGGGTGTCGGCCGACCTGCTCGATCCGATCATGATGTCGTACATCGCGGCCACCTGCGAGAAGGCCAATGTCGGCTGGCCCTGCGACCCGCAGATCGAGAAGCTGCGCGACGCCTTCTCCCGCGCGACCACCGAGGCCGAGCGCAAGGAGCTGGCCATCGCCATCCAGGTGCGCGCGTCGGAATATCCGATGTACGCCAATCTCGGCCAGTACATCATGCCCGTCGCCATGCGCACCACGATCACCGACCAGCTCAGCGGACCGGTGCCGATGTTCTGGAACATGAAGAAGAAACAGTAGGACTGTCGACGCCGACAAGAACCAAAAGGGGGAAACGTTGACCATCGTCATTCACAACGCCGCCATCGTCACCGTCGACGATGCGGACAGCGTCCACTACAACGCCGCGGTCGCCATCGACGGCGACCGCATCGCCGCCATCGGGCCCAGCGCCGACATACTGGCGAGCTATCCCGGCGCCGAGAAGATCGACGGCACCGGCAAGCTGGTGATGCCGGGCTTCGCCAACATCCATACGCACTTCACCATGACCCTGGCGCGCGGCGTGTTCGAGGACCTGTCGCCCTCGCACAAGCCGCCCTTCTCGGGAGGCCTGTCGCCGATCCCGCTGCCCGACATGACGCCCGACGAGCGCCGTGCCTTTGCGTTGCTGGGCGCACTGGAAGCGCTGCGCAGCGGCACCACGCACGTGCTCGAGGATTCCAACGACGTCGACCATTATGCCGGCGCCCTGGCCGATACCGGCATGCGTTTCCTGCTGGCCGAGCGCGCCTACGACCGGATCGGCACCTCGATCGGCGATCCTGCGCTCTACCAGCTCGACCGCGCGCTGGGGCAGGGCCACATCAAGAACATCGAGCGGAACCATCGCGACTGGAACGGCAAGGCGGACGGGCGGATGCGCATCGCCATCTCCGCCTGGGCGCCCGACATGTGCTCGCCGGAGCTGCTGCAGGATCTGAGCGCGCTGCAGAAGCAGCTCGACAACCGCATCACCATCCACCTCAACCAGATCTGGGGCGAGGTGGCCGCCGTGCGCGCCCATCGCAACCGCCTGCCGACCGAGTTTCTCGCCGACCTGGGCTTCCTCAACGACCGCATCATCTGCGCCCATTGCCGCTGCATGGAGCCATCGGAGGAGAAGCTCTTGGGCGAGGCGAAGGTCAACGTCTCGTTCAATTCCGCCATTGCCGCACGCCGCGGTCTAAGCCCTCGCGTCGCCGATCTGGAAAGCTACGGCTGCAACATCGGCATGGGCTCCGACAACATGGCCGAGGACATGGTCGAGGTGATGCGCACCGGCCTGTTCATGGAGCGTGTCCGCCGGGAAGACGGGCGCGAACCGACGCCCGAGCGCGCGCTGCGCTGGGCGACGCGCAACGGCTACCGCGCGCTCGGCGTCCCCGACGGCGGCTGGCTGGCGCCGGGCAACAAGGCCGACCTGATCATGGTCGATCTCCAGCGCGCCCACCTGATTCCGGTGCTGCGCGTCGTCTCCGATTTCGTGCACAATGGCCAGGCGCGCGACGTGCAGTCGGTGATGGTCGACGGCAAGTGGGTGATGAAGGACGGCGCCGTGCTCACGATGGACGAGGACAAGATCCTGCACGACGCCCAGCGCATCGCCAACGAGGCCTGGTCACGGACGTTCAAGACCCGCTTCACGCCACCGGCCGGCTTTTCCCCGGACGCGCTGCCATAGGAGCTAAGCGATAACCCCGTCGTCTCGACCGAAGCCTCGCGCAGCGAGGCGTACCGGAGAGACCTTCTCTCCACGATTAGCCAGCCATTTGTAGAAAGAAGGTCTCTCCGCTGCGCGCCTTCGGCGCTTCGATCGAGACGACGGGTTGCTCTTTGCTGGATAGCATTTGAGGCTAACGCCGCTTGTTACCGGCGCTCCATTGGCCAGCACTGGCGAACCGCACGGCTTCCTCGGCAGCATCGACCAGGGCGCGCGCTTTGAGCACGCTCTCCTGGTATTCAGCCTCGAGGTCGGAATCGGCGACGACACCGACGCCAGCCTGGACGTACATCACGTCGTCCTTCACCAGCGCCGTGCGCAGCAGGATGCAGGTGTCCATCGAGCCGTTGGCCGCGAAATAGCCGGCGCAGCCGGCGTAGATTCCGCGCCGCACCGGCTCGACCTCGTCGATGATCTCCATCGCCCGCACCTTGGGGGCGCCGGACAGCGTGCCGGCCGGGAAGCCCGCCTTCAGTACGTCGATTGCGTCGAGCCCATCCTCGATCGTGCCCTCGACATGGCTGCTGATGTGCTGGAGGCGGCTGTACTTCTCGATCGTGAATTGCTCGACGACCCGCACCGAGCCGATCTTGGACACGCGGCCGACGTCGTTGCGCGCCAGATCGAGCAGCATCAGATGCTCGGCGTGCTCCTTGGGATCGGCCAGAAGCTTCTCGGCGAGTTGCTTGTCCTCTTCCGGCGTAGCGCCGCGCCGGATCGTGCCAGCGAGCGGCCTTATGGTAACGGTGTCGTCGCGCAGCCGGACCAGGATCTCGGGGGAAGAGCCTACGATCTGGAAGTCGCCATAGTCGAAGAAGATCAGGAACGGCGAGGGGTTGATGCGGCGCAGCGCCCGGTAGAGCGACAGCGGCGGCAGCTTGAAGGGCAACGAGAAGCGCTGCGACGGCACGATCTGGAAGGCGTCGCCGGCGCGGATGTACTCCTTGCAGGTCTCGACCATCGCCTTGAAGTCTTCCTTCGACATGTTGGCCTGCGGCTTAGGCAGGGCGTCGAGGTCGTCGGCGCTGTCGCGGCGGAAGGGAAGGGTGCGCTCGAAGTCGGAGACGGCGTCGGCCAGCCGCTCCTGCGCGGCCTCGTACGCGGCGCGTGCACTGGTCCCCGCCTGCGGCCAGACGGGTGTGACCAGGGTCACGTTGTCTTCGAGCCGGTCGATGATGCAGATCAGGGTCGGCCGCACCATGATCGCGTCGGGCAGGCCGATCGGGTCGGGATTGGTGTCGGGCAGCCGCTCCATGTCGCGGACCATGTCGTAACCCAGGAAGCCGAACAGGCCCGACGCCATCGGCGGGAGGCCGGCCGGCAGGTCCATCTGGCATTCCTTGATCAGACCGCGCAGCGTCTCCAGCGGCCGGCCCTCGAGCTTCTCGAAGGCATGGGAATCGACCTGGGCGCGGCGATTGATCTCCGCCTGGCCCTTGTTGCAACGCCACACGACATCGGGCTTGAAGCCGATGATCGAGTAACGGCCGCGCACCGAGCCGCCTTCCACCGACTCCAGCAGGAAGGAGTTGGCGCGGCCGTCGGCCAGCTTGAGATAGGCCGAGACGGGCGTCTCGAGGTCGGCGACCAGCTTGGTCGAGACGACCTGCGGCGTGCCGGCATCGTAACGCGCGGCGAAGGCATCGAAGTCGGGCGAGATCGACATGGGGCGTCTTCTATTGCTGCGGCGCGAAGGTCGCCTGGAAGGCGGCTTCGTCGACGGTCACACCGTACTTGGCGCGCAAGGCGGCCACGAGTTGCAGGATCAGGTCGTTCGCAACCATCGTGTCGAGCTGCTTGCCGAAGCGGTCGAGCTGGTCCTTGTCCTTGGCGAGGTCCGGCGGCTCGACGGACTTCACGCGCACCAGCACGCTGCCGTCGCCGGTGCGAACCGATTGCGTCTTGTCGGGCGTGAGCTTGAAGAGTTCCTGGACCACCGGCTGGCTGAGATAGTTTCCGGCATCGGCCTCGAAGCGGGTGACCGGCTTGGTGATCCGCGCCTCCACGCCGAGTTCCTTGGCCAGAGCATCGAAGTCGGTGCCGGCATTGGCCTTCTCGACCGCTTGCTTGACCTTCTCGTCGGCCAGCTTGCGACGTTCCACGGCCTGCCAGGACTCGACCGCCTTGGCCTCGACCTCGGAAAGCGCCGGCGTGCGCGCGGGCGTGATGCGGTCGGTGTGGACGATGAAATACTCGCCGCGCTGCGTTTCCAGCAGCTCGCTCTCCGCGCTCTCGCGTGTGGCGAAGGCCGCCTGTACCAGTTCGGACGCCGCCGGGCCGATCACGACCTGCTTGCCGGCGGCATCCTGGCCGCGTGCATCCACGTTCTCGTAGGTACGGACCTTGAGGCCGAGATCCTCGGCGGCCGCTTTCATCGACTGCGTCCTGCCCAGCACGCGCTCGAAGTCGGTAACCAGCTTGATGAGCAGGTCAGGCGCCTGCTGTGCCTTCAGGTCCTTCTCGAGCTTCTCCTTGACCTCTTCGAAGGGCACGGACTTGCCGGCCTCGATCTTGTTGATGCGCACGATGTGCCAGCCGAGCGGCGACTGGATCGGCGCCGCCGCAATACCTTCGGACAGGCCGAAGATGCCGTCGGCGAGCGGGCCGGGCGGCAGGTCCTTCTTGGTCACGGGACCGAGCTTGATGACGCCGTCGGCGTTGCCGGTCACTTCCTTGGCCGCGTCTTCCAGCGACTTGCCGCCCTGGACGGCGGCGATGATCGCCTTGGCCTTGTCCTCGTTGTCGGTCATCGCCTGGTCGACGTCGCGCTTCTCGGGCGTTCCGAATTCGGCGGCGCGTGCCTCGAATTCCTGGCGCAGGGCGTCGGCGGTGACCGCCACCTGGCTCTCCACGTCGTCGACCGTGATCATGACATAGGAGAAGGCGCGGAACTCGGGCACCTGGAACTTGGCCTTGTTGGCCTCGAAATAGGTGTTGAGCTGCTCCGGCGTCGGCTTGGGAACGTCGACGACGATGGCGTCGGGCACATAGATCGTCTCGGCGGTGCGCTTCTCGCTCTCGAGCATGAAGATGTCGTTGCGCAGCGATACCGGCGCAAGCCCGTCGGCGCGCACCACGCCGAACAGCTGGCTTGCGGCCATCTCGCGGCGCATGTCGATGACGAACTGCGGCTCGCTGATGCGGGCCTGCTGCAGGCGGTTGCGGTAGAGCAGGGGATCGAACGAGCCACCGGTGCCCTGGAAGGCAGGATTTCGGGCGATGGCCGCGCGGACTTCCTCGTCGCTGATGATCAGGCCGAATTCCTGGACGGCGTAGTCGAGCACGGCCCGCTGGATGACCTCTTCGAGGGCGCGGACGTGGAGGCCGTAGCGCAGCGCCTGTTCCTGCTCCGGCCGCTGGCCGGTCTGGCGCTGGATGGCTTCGAGCTGGCGGTTGAACTGCTCGCGCACTTCGGTCGCGTAGACCGGCGCGCCACCGACCCAGCCATAGAGGGGGATCTTCGTGCCGCCGACATGCGCCACTTCGGTGCTGCGCCCGGCCGCCTTCAGCATGTCGCCGACCCCCCACAGGCCGAAGCTGATGATCAGCATGCCGAAGAGAATGGAGAGAACGATGAAGCGGGCGTATTTGCGGAACTGATTCACGGGCCGGACAGGGTTCTTGAAGGGGCGCCATGCCTACCACCGGCCCCTTGGACAGGCAACCAAGCGGCCTTTGACCGCAAACGCCACCGGCTTTAGATACGCCCCCAACGGACTGGGCGGAACGGGAAGGGAAATTCGATGGCGCGAACGAGGCGGCCGCTGATCGCGGGCAACTGGAAGATGAACGGTCTCAAGGCTGATGCCCTTGCTCTCGCCAGGGATGTTGCCGCCGGGGTGAAGCAGGCCGGATGGAGCGACCGCGATCTGCTGGTCTGTCCGCCGGCGACCCTGGTCGCCGCCGTCGCCGACGCCGCCAGGGGAAGCGGATTGCTGGTCGGGGGCCAGAACTGCCACGCCAAGCCGAGCGGCGCCCATACCGGCGACGTATCTGCCGAGATGCTGAAGGATGCCGGCGCCACGCACGTCATCGCCGGCCACTCCGAGCGCCGTGCCGATTGTGGGGAGACCGACGCGATTGTCCGCGCCAAGGCCGAGGCGGCCTGGCGCGCCGGATTGTTGCCGATCGTCTGCATCGGCGAGACGCTGTCCGAGCGCGAGGCCGGGGACACGCTGTCGGTGCTGGAAACCCAGCTCAGGGGCAGCGTGCCGCCGGGGGCGACAGCCGCCAATCTGGTCGTGGCCTATGAGCCGGTCTGGGCGATCGGCACCGGTAAGACGCCGACCGTGGCCGAAGTGGCCGCAGCACACGCGCATATTCGTGCGGTGCTGGGCGGGCTGACAGGCGGGGCGGCCGGGGTGCGGCTGCTCTACGGCGGGTCGGTGAAGGGCAGCAATGCCGCCGAACTCCTGGCCGCCGGCGACGTCGATGGCGCCCTCGTGGGCGGGGCGAGCCTCAACGCCGCGGAATTTTTGGCTATCGCCAAGGCCGCTTAAAGGCGTTAGAAGCGCCCGCTTGCGAAGATGCCCTTCTAGCGCTGGACAAAAATGGACGCCGTAAGACACTTTCTCCACGAATGGCGCCTCGTGCTGCTCGTCATCCATGTCGGTGTGACCAGCGCGATGATCGTCGTGATCCTCCTGCAACGCAGCGAGGGCGGTGGTCTCGGCATGGGCGGCCGTTCCGACGCCCTGTTCTCGGTGCGCGGCCAGGCCAACATCCTGTCGCGGATGACCGCGATCTTCGCGACCATCTTCTTCGTGTTGAGCATGATCATGGCCTGGAGCATGACCGACCCGATGCGTGCCTCGAGGTCGATCATGGATCGCGTGCCCGTCGGATCGGGAGCGCCTGCCGTTCCGGGCGGCACGGCACCGGCCGCACCGGCGCAACCCGCAGCTCCCACCCGCTAAGGGCCGACATGAAATCAGCTTCCCACCTCCGCCGAAATATCTCCGGCGGGGTGATATCCCCATGGCTGCGCTCCACAAGCGCTTGTATGCTGTAAGCCCATGACGCGCTTTATCTTCATAACGGGCGGCGTGGTTTCCTCGCTTGGAAAGGGGCTCTCCTCGGCAGCGCTCGGCGCGCTGCTGCAGGCCCGCGGCTACAAGGTCCGGCTGCGCAAGCTCGACCCATACCTGAACGTCGATCCGGGGACGATGAGCCCCTACCAGCACGGCGAGGTCTTCGTGACCGACGACGGGGCGGAGACCGATCTCGATCTGGGTCACTACGAGCGCTTCACCGGCGTCGATGCCCGGCAGAGCGACAATATCACCACGGGGCGCATCTACTCGACGGTGATCGCGAGGGAGCGGCGGGGCGAGTATCTCGGTGCAACCGTCCAGGTGATCCCGCACGTCACCGACGCCATCAAGGAGTTCGTTCTCACTGACACCGACAAGGAGGACTTCGTCCTGGTCGAGGTGGGGGGCACGGTCGGCGACATCGAGAGCCTGCCGTTCCTCGAGGCGATCCGCCAGGTCGGCAACGAACTCGGCCGCGAGCGCACCATGTATGTGCATCTCACCCTGCTGCCCTGGGTGCCGACGGCGGGCGAACTCAAGACCAAGCCGACCCAGCATTCGGTCAAGGAGCTGCTGAGCGTCGGGATCCAGCCCGACCTGCTGGTCTGCCGCAGCGGGGACAAGGAAATCCCGCAGAACGAGCAGCGCAAGATCGCACTGTTCTGCAACGTGAAGCCGGAGCGGGTCATCGAGGCGCGCGACGTCGACACGATCTACCAGGTGCCAATCGCCTATCACGAGCGCGGCTTCGATCGCGAAGTCTGCCGCTATTTCGGCCTGCCGGCCGACGAGGAGCCCAATCTCGACCGCTGGCGCGGCGTGGTGCGCTCGGTGCGCGAGCCCGAGGGCAAGGTCACGATCGCCGTGGTCGGCAAGTACACGGTTCTTCTGGACGCCTACAAGTCGCTCTCCGAGGCCCTGACCCATGGTGGCTTCGGGAGCAACGTGAAGGTCGGCCTGGAGTGGATGGACTCCGAGATCTTCGAGCGGGACGACGCCGTCAGCCATCTGGAGCATGTCCACGGCATCCTGGTACCCGGCGGCTTCGGCGAGCGTGGCACCGAGGGCAAGATCCATGCGGTGAAGTTCGCCCGCGAGCGCAAGGTTCCCTTCTTCGGCATCTGCTTCGGCATGCAGATGGCGGTGATCGAGGCGGCGCGTAACCTGTTGGGCATCGAAACAGCCTCGTCGAGCGAGTTCGGTCCGACCGACCACGCGGTGGTGGGCCTGATGACGGAATGGATGAAGGGCAACCAGCTGGAGAAGCGCTCGGCCGACGGCGACCTGGGCGGCACGATGCGGCTCGGCGCCTATCCGGCCCACCTGCGGCCCGGCTCCAAGGTCCACGAGATCTATGGGCAGGACGTGATCAGCGAGCGGCACCGCCATCGCTACGAGGTGAACGTCAACTACAAGGACCGGCTGGAGCAGGTCGGTCTGCACTTTTCGGGCATGTCGCCGGACGGCATCCTGCCGGAAATCGTCGAGATTCCCGACCATCCCTGGTTCATCGGCGTCCAGTTCCATCCCGAACTGAAGTCTCGCCCCTTTGCGCCGCACCCGCTGTTCACCTCGTTCATCGGCGCCGCCAAGACACAGAGTCGCCTCGTCTAGGGAAGGGCGGGGCCGCGGCCGGGTCGCATTTCCGTCACCTTTTTCAGGTGAATACATTGCCATGTACCGAATTGCCGCCGCGCTCCTGCTCGCCGTCGTCTCGCTCGCCCCGGCCCTGGGCTCGACAGCCTGGGCACAGTCCTACGGCAAGGCCGAGAGACGCGATCCCATCTTCCTGCGCTTCAGCGAGATGGCGAACCGCTACTGGGTCAACAGCGAGACGAACTCGGCCAGCCACAAGGTCGTGGCGATCCCGATGCCCAAGCAGTGTGCCTTCCTCTATGCCGATGCTTATACGCGCGGAGGGCAGAGCGAGAGCGAGGTTCAGCAGATCGCCGTGTCCAACTGCAACCGCCGCTTGGCCGAACTCGGCCCCCTCGGTGAGAATTATGGCGTCGACTGCCGCTGTCAGGTCGTGATCAGCGATGAGAATTACGTCGTTCCCAGATCCTCGATGCCGGACGATGCCTATGGTCCCGCCTCGATCTTCTATCGCGACGATCGCGGCAATGTCGCGCGTCTGAACGGCCTCGTGCGCTACGGCGCGCTGATCGGCCGGGACCGTTCGGTGACCTTCACCGTCGACAATCCGCGCGGCGAGCAGGTGTGCACCGGGACCATGACCAACGCGACTCCCGGCAGCGGCCAATTCTCGCTCTCCTGCTTCGGCGGCAAGTTCGCCGGCCGCGGCAGCTACGAGAGCAAGACCGGGGCGCCGAACGATCACATCATCGCCCGCGGCCAGACCGGTCGCGGCCAGCCGGTGACCATGGTGATAGGCTTGCCGGCGCAGCTCGCGGCCAACAACTATGGCAGCCTCTGACATGCGGCTCGCCGCGGGCCTGATCGCGCTGGCGCTTCTGGCGCCGGTCGCCGCCTCGGCGCAGAGCGCCAGCGAAGTCGAACGCTGCTTCCAGAACCCTGCTGCCTGCTCGAACGGCGGGGCCGGCGGTGCGGCAGGACGGGGAACCCCTGCGCCGACTCCACCGCCGGCGCCCGTCGCGGCGCGCCCGGCGCCGGCGCCCGACTATACGACCGTCCTCAACAGCCCGGATCCCGAACGCCGGAAGATCCAGGAATCGCTGCGCACGCTCGACAAGTACAACGGCCCGATCGACGGCAACCTGCAGTCCGAAGCCACGATGAAGGCGATCGCCGACTGGCAGAAGGGGCGCAACACGCCGGCGGTCGGCAAGCTGACACCGCAGGAGGCGGCCCAGCTCAATGCCGAGGCGGCCCGCGCGCCGATCCGCCGGCTCGAGTCGCCGCCACCACAAACCGCCGCACCGGTCCCGCTGGCCCCGCCGGTGCAGCCCTCGAACGCCGACGCGCTGAAGGCCCTGCAGGCGAAGCTGGCCGAGCGCCGCAAGGCCGCGGAGCCCAAGGCCAATGCGGCGGCGCAGGCCCTCGTGCGCGACCTGAAGGCTTACGTCGCGGCCGACGGCAAGGGCGTGGCTGGCGACCAGTTCACGGCCTTCGCCAAATGGTACGCCGACAACAAAGCGGTTGGCCGCACCGTGGCCGAGATCACGCCCGTGATCGACGACTACGGCGATGCCAAGGCCGGCGCGGCGACGACGACGGAAGTGAAGTTCGAAACGAAGCAGGGCGACAAGACCTATGGCCAGTGCCTGGTCTTCGGCTGGATCGAAGCCACCCCGCGCAAGAACCCGCAGGCCTTCACCTGCGACGACGTCGCCGCGGTCGAGAAGTGGAAGACCGACCAGGCGCTGAAGAGCGCCTGGCGCTGATGCCTGGAATGCTTTCCTTCACTCCTGAGCGCAGCGAAGGATCTGATCAACGATACCCCGGGACGGCTGCGGCTTGAACAGGCGAGGTGTCGCTGCGCCTCAGAACCAGTAGCGCTTGCCGACGGCGGAGGGCGCCAGAACCTCGTCGCCGAAGGCTTGGCCCAGCGCCGCCATGGCGCGCCAGCCGGTGCAGTGGCCGGCGCCGATCCGGGCCAGGCCAAAGCCCTTCAGGGCGTCGATGGTCTCGGGGATGATCTTCTCGTTCGTACCCGAGAGATGCAGACCGCCTAGCACCGCATGCAGCGGCACGTCGGGGAAGCTCGCGCGGGCATGGTGGAGCACGTTCACGATGCCGGCGTGGGAACAGGCGCTCAGCACTACCAGCCCCTTGCCCTTCACGTTCACCGCGATCCAGCGTTCGTCCATGAGCAGTTCGTCGCTCTCCCACGGCGCATCGGGCGCCGTGCGCCGCATCTGACCGGGCAGGCCGCGCTCGAAGGGCGTGACCCGCGGGATCTCGCCGCTCACATGGAACAGGCCGTCGAGCAGGCGCTGCGGATGGGTCGTCGAGACGATCTCGGCGCCGAGGCCGCCCAACTCATCGGCCGAGGGCACGTCGTCCATCTGCCGCACACTGCCGTCTGGCAGCTTCATGCCGCGCTGGTGGAACATGCCGGGATGGACGTGGAAAGGCACGGCGCGTCCGCCGTTGCCGGCGCGGATGCGCTGCAGCGCCAGCTTCATGGCCCCGGCATGGTCCCAGTGGCCGTGCGAGAGCACGATGCCCTCGACCCGGCCGAGATCGACGCCGAGCCGCGCCGTGTTGCGCTCGAAGGCGTATTCCTCTGGCCCGCTGTCGAACAGCAGCGTGTGGATGACGTCGCCCTTCCGTACGGTGACGAGGCAGGAGAGCCCGTGGACGCCACAGCACAGGCAGCGGTCCGACGAGGCGCGCAGGCCGCGCCGTGTGGCGAAGGCCCATTCGCCCTCGACGTTGAGTGGGGTGGAGGAGAGGCCATCGACTGCGTTGTCGACCAGGATGTGTATGTCGACGCGGTCGGCTTCGGCGAGGTCGGTCATGCGGGTGGTCCTCCCATATTGATCGGCAGCCTAAGGGCGGGCGGTCCTGTCCGGCAACAGCGGACGGGCATCCGGCGCCTCGGTTGATACGAATTGGTTGAGAGGCGGACTCACGAGGTGGCGTTGTTCTGACTCCAGTTCAGGAGTGTTGCGGTCGTTCCGCTAGGTCCTTCGCTGCGCTCTGAAATAATCGTCTGATCAGAACGCGCCGATTACTTCGCGCGCTCCAGGTAGCTCTCGAACACGCCGACATGGACGAAGGCCGGATCGGCCGCGTCGGACCACAGGTCGCGCGCGTCGAAGCGGACGTCGTAGGTCGGCTCGTGTTCGGCCTCGATGCCGTGGCCATGGGCGTCGGGGAACGGGTAGGGCGGGGACACGCCGACCACCACGCCGCTCTTGCCGCGGATATAGCCTGGCATGCGCACATGGCCGTGCACGTGGTGCGACTTGACCGTGACCTTGTCGCCGACCTTCAGCGTCTCGCGCGTGGCGACGTTGGTGCGGCCGGGAGCGCTCGGCAAGGCGAGCGGGAAGGCGCCCTGGGCGCGGCGTTCCAGCTCCTCCTGGGTCAGGATGCCCTTCTCGACGCACAGCGTGGCGAGGCTGGTCAGCGAGCGCTCATAGTAGCTGGCCGACAGATAGTGGCGCGGCTCCATGCGCTCGATGGCGTGGCGGTACTCGTCCATGTTGAAGATGCCGAGCTTCACCGCCAGCGAGTAGAGCGCGTTGACCCGCTTCTCCCACGGCTCGTGGAAGGTCTGGGCGCGGAGAGAATAGCGGACCCGGCCGAAGCCCTGCTTGCCGCCGAGATCGTGCATGCCGTCCATGTTGTCTCTCCGGTCCTAGAGGCGCGAGACGCCGATCATGGCGTCCTTGGTGACCAGCCCGGCGAGCTTCTCCTCGGACCAGCCCTCGGTGCCTTCCGGGCGTACCGGCAGCACCATGTAGCGCGTGTCGGCCGTGGTATCCCAGACGCGGATCTCCATGTCGGCCGGCAGGTCGAGGCCCATCTCCTTCAGCACGGTGCGCGACTGGCGAACGACGCGGGCGCGATACTCCAGGTCCTTGTACCAGTCCGGCGGCAGGCCGATGATCGAGAAGGCGGTGCACGAGCAGAGCGTGCAGCAGATCACATTGTGGACGTTCGGCGTGTTCTCCAGCACGACCAGGTGCCGGTGATGCGGCGGCATAGACAGGCCGAGCTCGGTCACGGCCTCGCGGCCGTTGGCGAACAGCCGCTCGCGGAACGCCGGATCGGTCCAGGCCTTGGCGACCACCCGTGCGCCGTTCTCCGGCACCCACTCCTCCTCGGCAAGATGCTTGAACTCGCGGATGAAGTTGGCAGGTTCCATGCCGCGTTCGTGGAACGCGGCCTCGATGGCATCGGTCCGCGCTTCGACGGAGGCGGTGGCCTGATGCTGATGGGTCTGGTCGGGCATTGTTTTCTCCCAGGCGGCGGCAATTCTCGTCCCGAAGTATAGGAAGCGCGCGCCATCGCGTCACTTGCTCCCCGCCGTCGGCGCGGGCTAGACAGGCCGCGCCCAACAGGAGTTTTTCTCATGAGCGCCATAGCTGAAGTCCGCGGTCGCGAAATCCTCGACAGCCGTGGCAATCCCACCGTCGAAGTGGAAGTCGAACTCGACAGCGGCGCGATCGGCCGCGCGGCGGTCCCGTCCGGCGCCTCGACCGGCGCGCACGAGGCGGTCGAGCTGCGCGACGGCGACAAGAAGCGTTATGGCGGCAAGGGCGTGCTGAAGGCGGTCGCCGCCGTGAACGGCGAGATCATGGACCTGCTGTCCGGCCTCGACGCGCTGGAGCAGATCAAGATCGACCGCGCCCTGATCGAGCTCGACGGCACCCCGAGCAAGGGCCGCCTCGGCGCCAACGCGATCCTCGGCGCCTCGCTCGCCGTCGCCAAGGCTGCGGCGATGGACAGCGGCCTGCCGCTCTACCGCTATGTCGGCGGCAGCCAGGCCTCGGTGCTGCCGGTTCCGATGATGAACATCATCAACGGCGGCGCCCATGCCGACAATCCGATCGACATCCAGGAATTCATGATCATGCCGGTGAAGGCCGACCGCTTCGCCGATGCGCTGCGCATGGGCGCGGAGGTCTTCCACGCGCTGCGCGGCCAGCTCCATGACGCCGGCCACAATACCAACGTGGGCGACGAGGGCGGCTTCGCGCCGAATCTCGCCACCGCCGACGAGGCGCTGTCCTTCGTCATGAAGGCGATCGAGAAGGCCGGCTACAAGCCCGGCGAGGACGTGATGCTGGCGCTCGACCCGGCCTCGACCGAGTTCTTCAAGAAGGGCAAGTACGAGATGGAGGGCGAGGGCAAGTCGTTCGATGCCGCCGGCATGGTCGACTATTACGCCGATCTCGTGAAGCGCTACCCGATCGTGTCGATCGAGGACGGCATGGCCGAGGACGACATGAAAGGCTGGAAGGCCATCACCGACAAGCTCGGCAAGAAGATCCAGCTGGTCGGCGACGACCTTTTCGTCACCAACCCGAAGCGGCTGGAGCAGGGCATCAAGGACGGGCTGGCCAACGCGATCCTGGTCAAGGTGAACCAGATCGGCACGCTGACCGAGACGATGGAAGCCGTGTCCATGGCGCGCAACGCCAGCTACGGTGCCGTCATGTCCCACCGCTCGGGCGAGACCGAGGACGCGACCATCGCCGACCTCGCCGTCGCCACCAACTGCGGCCAGATCAAGACCGGCTCTCTGTCGCGCTCGGACCGCCTGGCCAAGTACAACCAGCTCCTGCGCATCGAGGAGCAGCTCGGCACCCAGGCCCGCTACGCGGGGACCTCGATCCTGCGCGGCTGAGCCGGGCTGAACGGGATGAGGAAGGGTCGCTGCGGCGGCCCTTTTTCTTTGGGAAAGAGCGAAAGGTCCTTCGCTGCGCTCAGGATGACAATTTTGCTCGAATCTATGCACTGCGCCGATCCAAAAAACGCTGTCATCCTGAGCGCAGCGAAGGACCTTTGCTTGATTGCCAATAGTTGACTACAGCAAGTAACTGATTGACGATGGCAACCATCTCGGAGGTTGCCATGGCAGCGTCGTCGCTCGCGTCCCGCATCGAGGCGGTCCGCCGTTTCTCGCGTTTCTATACCCGCCGCATCGGCGTGCTCGAGGAAACGCTGCTGCACAGCCCCTTCACACTGCCCGAGGGGCGGCTGGTCTACGAGATCGCCAATCGCGACCGGCCGACGGCACAGGAACTGTGCCGCGATCTCGGTCTCGACCCGGGCTATGTCAGCCGCCTGCTGAAGGGGCTGGAGAAGAGGGCCTGTCTCGCCCGCACACGCAGCCAGCAGGACAAGCGCGAGACGCAGCTCGCGCTCACGGCTAAAGGCCAGCAGCTCTGGGCGGCCATGAACGAGCAGTCGCGCCAGGACATCGCCAAGCTGCTGGCCGAACTGCCGGTGGAGCGGCAGGACAAGCTGGTCAAGGCGCTGGAGACGGTCGAGAAGCTGCTCGACGAGCCGCCGGAGAAGCGCACGCCCTTCACCCTGCGGCCGCATCAGCCTGGCGACATGGGCTGGATCATCCGCCGCCAGACCCAGCTCTATGCCGACGAACATGGCTGGGACGGCACCTTCGAGGCGATGCTTGCGGAGATATCGGCAAAGTTCATCCGGAAGTTCGATCCGAAGTCCGACAACTGCTGGATCGCCGAGCGCAACGGCGAGCTCGTGGGATCGGTCTTCCTGGTGCGGGCGGGCAAGGCCACTGGGCAGCTCCGCATGCTCTATGTCGAGCCGACGGCGCGCGGGTTGGGGATCGGCCAGAGCCTGGTCGCGGCCTGCATCGAGGATGCCCGGGCCAAGGGCTACAAGAAGCTGATGTTGTGGACCAACGACATCCTGGTCTCGGCGCGCAAGATCTACATCGCCGCCGGCTTCCGGCTCATCAAGGAAGAGAAGCACGACAGTTTTGGTAAGAAGCTGGTCGGGCAGTTCTGGAACCTCGACCTGTGAAGCGCCCCGGCCCCCTCTGGGCCGCGGCCGGGACCGGCATCCAGGTTGGCGCCGCCATGGTGGCGACGCGCTACGTCGTCGATGCGGCGGGGCCGGGCTCGCTCGGCTTCCTGCGCTATCTGGTCGGGCTGATCTGCCTGGTGCCGGCGCTGTGGCTTCGGCCATGGCGGCGTATCGCCGGCCGCGACCTCGTGCCGATCGGGCTGCTGGGCATCGGACAGTTCGCCGCGCTGATCGTGCTGCTGAACTATTCTCTGCTGCACATCCCGGCGGCGCGGGCCTCGCTGCTGTTCTCGACCTTTCCGCTCATGACCATGATTTTGTCGGCACTGCTCGGCCGGGAACGCTTGACGATGGCGAAAGTCGGTGGCTCGCTGCTCACCGTCGGGGGCGTCGCGATCGCGCTCGGCGGGGCCGCGATGACGGCGCAGCCGGAACACGGATCGGTCTGGCTGGGGACGCTGTCGGCGCTCGGTGCCGCCCTCTGCGGCGCGCTCTGTTCGATCTTCTATGCGCCCTACGTCGCGCGCAGCTCCGCGCTGCACGTAACCGCCTTCGCCATGTTCGTGGCCGTCCTCGCGCTCGCCGGCATGGCCGCCACGGAGGGCTTTTTCGTCACCTCGCCGTCGTTCACCGCGGGCGAGATCGCGGCCATCGCCTTCATCGGCGTATCGAGCGGCATCGGCTTCTTCCTCTGGGTCTATGCGCTGGGCAACGCGCCGCCGAGCCAGGTTACGCTGTTCCTCGGCCTCGGTCCGGTGACGGCGGCGCTGGGCGGCACGGCGCTGCTGGGCGAACCCTTGCCCGTCGCCGCACTGCTGGGGCTCGGCTGTGTCCTGGCGGGCCTGTGGTGGGCGCTGAAGCCCGACCAGCGGGCGGCGCAAATGAAAAAAACGAAATAACCGAAACAGTCGAAACGAAAGTCATGCCCCGAGCGATCCATGGGGGCGGAGTTGCTTGGAGATCGCGGGTTCCCGTTGTCACAACCGCTGACAGCCTTCGGCGGAACGAAAATTTCTTGACGGAAGCCCACCATATGTTGCCATATGCCTGCAGGAACGCAGCATATGTTGTTGAGACCACGTCAGATTTTGGCTCCCGTCATCTTCGCCACGGTATTCGGCTATTTCGGGTACCATCTGGTGAACGGTGATCGTGGGCTGCTGGCCATGGCGCATCTGCAGCGCGAAGTGCTGATCGCCGAACAGAACCTCGCCGAAGCCGAGACCACCCGGAAGATCTGGGAGCGGCGCGTTGCGGCGCTGCGCAACCAGAGCCTCGAGCCCGACATGCTCGACGAGCGGGCGCGCGTTCTCCTGAATTTCGCGCGCAAGGACGACATCATCGTCTTCATGCCGACGCGCTGAAGGTGAGATTCCTGCGACGATGACGCCTCGTTCAGCGTTCGCCCCGCGGTCATCTGAAAGAAACTGTCCGGTGCGATCCATCGTAGGCAAACAATCGCTCAATTGCTGCGGCGCACCCGCGGCGAGTCTGGTTTTTCCTGCTAGATCAAATACATCGCCCTGAGCGATGCTATAAGCCGAAGTGCGTTCATGAGGGGACTGCCATGGCGAAGCCGGCCACCAAGCCGAAAGACGATCCTTCTCCCGCCAAGGCGAAGTCGCCTGCGACTCCGGGCGACAACAGCGTGAGCCCCGACGAGCTCAAGGCGCATTACCGAGACATGCTGCTGATCCGCCGCTTCGAGGAGCGGGCGGGCCAGCTTTACGGCATGGGCCTGATCGGCGGCTTCTGCCATCTCTACATCGGCCAGGAAGCGGTCGTGGTCGGGATGCAGGCCAACGTCCGGGACAAGGACGCCGTCATCACCTCGTACCGCGACCACGGCCACATGCTGGCCTGCGGCATGGATCCCAAGGGCGTGATGGCCGAGCTGACGGGACGCAGCGGCGGCTACTCCAAGGGCAAGGGCGGCTCGATGCACATGTTCAGCCGCGAGAAGAGTTTCTACGGCGGCCACGGCATCGTCGGCGCCCAGGTGCCGATCGGCACCGGCCTCGCCTTCGCGCACAAGTACAACGGCAACAAGAACGTCTCGCTGACCTACTTCGGCGACGGCAGCGCCAACCAGGGCCAGGTCTACGAGGCCATGAACATGGCCGCGCTCTGGAAGCTGCCGGTGGTCTACATCATCGAGAACAACCGCTACGGCATGGGCACCTCGGTCGAGCGCGCCTCCGCCACGACCGAACTCTACCGCCACGGTGAAGCCTTCGGGATCCCCGGCGAACGGGTCGACGGTATGGACGTGCTGGCGGTGCGGGCGGCAGGCGAGAAGGCCATCGAGCATGCGCGCAGCGGGCAGGGACCCTACATCCTCGAGATGCAGACCTATCGCTATCGCGGTCACTCGATGAGCGATCCGGCCAAGTACCGGACCAAGGAAGAGGTCGACAAGTTCCGCAACGAGCGCGACCCGATCGAGCACATCCGCAAGCGCCTGCTCGACGCCAAGATCATCGACGAGGCCGGGCTGAAGGCCATCGACACGGAGATCCGCAAGGTCGTGAACGACGCCGCCGAATTCTCGCAACAAAGTCCCGAGCCCGATCCATCGGAGCTGTGGACCGACATCCTGGTCGAGGCCTGATCCCATGAGCACTCAGGTTCTGATGCCGGCCCTGTCTCCCACCATGACCGAGGGCAAGCTCGCCAAGTGGCACGTCAAGGTCGGCGATGAAGTGAAGTCCGGCCAGGTGATCTGCGAGATCGAGACCGACAAGGCGACCATGGAAGTCGAAGCGGTCGACGAGGGCACGGTCGCCAAGCTCCTGGTCGAGGAAGGCACCGAGGGCGTCGCGGTCAACACGCCGATCTGCATCCTCGCCGGCGAAGGCGAGAGCGCCGCCGATGCCGAGACGCCGGCTCCGACCACCAAGGCCGAGGCCTCGAAGGAGGAGGCTCCCAAGTCGGACGAGAAGCCGAAGGCCGAGGCAGCGCCTGCAGCACCTGCCGTCGTTGCGCCCGCACCCGAGCCGGAGTGGAAGGGCGGGACGCAGCACATCACCGTGCGCGAGGCGCTCCGCGAGGCCATGTCCGCCGAGATGCGCGCCGATAAAACCATCTTCCTGATGGGTGAGGAAGTCGCGCAGTACCAGGGCGCCTACAAGATCAGCCAGGGCATGCTGGAGGAATTCGGCGAGAAGCGCGTCATCGACACGCCGATCACCGAGCACGGCTTTGCCGGCCTCGGCGTCGGCGCGGCGTTCGGCGGCCTCAAGCCGATCGTCGAGTTCATGACCTTCAACTTCGCCATGCAGGCGATCGACCAGATCATCAACTCGGCGGCCAAGACGCATTACATGTCGGGCGGCCAGATGACCTGCCCGATCGTGTTCCGCGGCCCCAACGGCGCGGCCTCGCGCGTCGCCGCCCAGCATTCGCAATGCTACGCGAGCTGGTACGCCCATGTGCCGGGCCTGCGTGTGCTTGCCCCGTGGAGCGCCGCCGACGCCAAAGGCCTGCTGCGCGCGGCGATCCGTGATCCCAACCCGGTGATCTTCCTCGAGAACGAGATCCTCTACGGCCAGTCCTTCGACGTGCCGGAGGATCCCGACTTCGTGCTGCCGATCGGCAAGGCGAAGATCGAGCGCGCCGGCAAGGACGTCACGATCGTCGCCTTCTCGATCATGGTCGGCAAGGCGCTGCAGGCGGCCGAGGAACTGGCCAAGCTCGGCATCGACGCCGAGGTGATCAACCTGCGCTCGCTGCGGCCGTTCGACACCGAGACCATCGTCCAGTCGGTCAAGAAGACCAACCGGCTCGTCTCCTGCGAGGAGGGCTGGCCCTTCGCTGGCATCGGCTCCGAACTCTCCGCGCTGATGATGGAGCACGCCTTCGATTATCTCGACGCGCCGGTGAAGCGCGTCGCCGGTCTCGACGTGCCGCTGCCCTATGCGGCCAACCTCGAGAAGATGGCGCTGCCGCAATCCTCTCACATCGTCGAGGCCGCGCGCGCGGTCTGTAATCGCTGACGGGAGAGCCGGCATGTCCATCAACATTTTGATGCCCGCGCTCTCGCCCACCATGACGGAGGGCAAGCTCGCCAAGTGGCACGTCAAGGTCGGTGACACGGTCAAGTCCGGACAGGTCGTCTGCGAGATCGAGACCGACAAGGCCACGATGGAAGTCGAGGCCGTCGACGAGGGCAAGATCGGCCAGATCCTCGTCGAGGAAGGCACCGAAGGCGTTGCCGTGAACGCCGTCATCGCCGTGCTGCTCGAAGAGGGCGAAAAGGAAGTCGCCAAGTCCGCGGCGCCCGCCGCGGAGAAGCCGGCTCCCAAGGCCGAGGAGAAGCCTGCCGCGGCTGCTCCCGCACCGGCGGCCAAGCCCGCCGCTCCCTCCGGCGGCACCCGCCTCTTCGCCTCGCCGCTGGCCCGCCGCATCGCGGCGGAGAAGGGGATCGATCTCGCCGGCCTCAAGGGCTCGGGCCCGAACGGCCGCATCGTCAAGGCCGATGTCGAGAATGCGAAGCCCGCTGCCGCGCCCGTTGCGGCTCAGGCCCCGAAGGCCGCGGCCAAGGCCCCGGCGCCGGCCACCGGCAGCCAGCCGGTCTTCGTGGCGCCCGGCGACAGCCGCGTGCCGCACACCAGCATCCGCAAGGTGATCGCCCGGCGCATGCTCGAGTCCAAGCAGACCGTCCCGCATTTCTATCTGACGGTCGACTTCGAGATCGACGCGCTGCTGACCGCGCGCACGGCAATCAACGCCGTAGTAGAGAAGAAGGGCACCAAGGTCTCGGTCAACGACATGGTGATCAAGGCCTGCGCCAAGGCGCTGCGCGACCATCCGGAGTGCAACGCCTCGTGGACCGAGGAGGAGATGATCCAGTACGGCGCGGTCGACATCTCGGTCGCCGTCGCCACCGATCGCGGCCTCATCACGCCGATCGTGCGCAATGCCGACATGAAGGGCCTCGCGCAGATCTCGATCGAGATGAAGGATCTCGCCAGCCGCGCCAAGAGCGGCAAGCTGAAGCTTGAGGAGTTCCAGGGCGGCGGCTTCACCATCTCGAACCTCGGCATGTTCGGCATCCGCGACTTCGGCGCCATCATCAACACGCCCCAGTCCATGATCCTGGCCGTCGGCGCGGGCGAGGAGCGGGTCGTCGTCCGCAAGGGCGAGATGGTCATCCGCAACATCATGAGCTGCACGCTGGCCGTCGATCACCGTGTTGTGGACGGCGCCCTGGGCGCGCAGTTCCTGCAGACTCTCACGGCGTATATCGAGCAACCCGCCGCGATGCTGGCCTGATGTCGTCCGGGATCGAAAAATCCGGCCGTCATCTCGACCAGAGCGCGCAGCGCGGAGTGGAGAGACCTTCTCTCCACGATTTGTCGGCTTTTGGTCGAGAGAAGGTCTCTCCGCTACGCACCTTCGGTGCTCCGGTCGAGACGACGGAGGCTTGCCTCCTGCGACCGCAGCTCATCCGGCTCTAGGAGCACGTCATGGCCGAAACCAGTTTCGATCTCATTGTCGTGGGCGGCGGGCCGGGCGGCTATGTCGCCGCGATCCGCGCGGCGCAGCTCGGGCTCAAGACCGCCGTGGTCGAGCGCGAGCATATGGGCGGCATCTGTCTCAACTGGGGCTGCATCCCGACCAAGGCGCTGCTGCGTACCTCGGAGGTCTACGGGCTCATCAAGCATGCCGAGGCCTACGGCCTGTCAGTCAAGGACGTGTCGTTCGACCCGAAGAAGATCGTCGAGCGCTCGCGCAAGGTCGCGAGCCAGCTCAGCAACGGCGTCTCGATGCTGATGAAGAAGAACAAGATCACGGTGTTCGACGGCACCGCGAAGCTCGCCGGCTCCGACGGGGCCAGGCGCAAGGTCGCGGTCGCGCTGAAGGACAAGAGCAACGTCACCCTGACGGCCAAGGACGTGATCCTCGCCACCGGCGCCCGCGCGCGCCAGCTTCCTGGCCTCGAGGCCGACGGCAAGCTGGTGTGGAGCTACAAGGAAGCGATGGTGCCGCCGGAATTCCCGAAGTCGCTGCTGGTGATCGGCTCGGGCGCGATCGGCATCGAGTTCGCCAGTTTCTACCGCACCATGGGCGCCGAGGTGACGGTGGCCGAGGTCATGGACCGCGTGCTGCCGGTCGAGGATGCCGAGGTCTCCGCGTTCGCCAAGAAGGCGTTCGAGAAGCAGGGCATGAAGATCCTGACCAGCGCCACGGTCTCCAATCTGAAGAAGGGCGCCAACAACGTCACGGCCACCATCACGGTCGGCGGCAAGGCGCAGGAAATCACGGTCGACCGCGTCATCAGCGCCGTCGGCATCGTGGGCAACGTGGAGAATATCGGCCTCGAAGGCACCAAGGTGAAGGTCGAGAAGACCCACATCGCGATCGACCAGTGGGGCTTCACCGGCGAGCCGAACGTCTACGCGATCGGCGACGTCGCCGGCCCGCCCTGGCTCGCCCACAAGGCGATGCACGAGGGCGTGCTGGTGGTCGAGAAGATCGCCGGCGTGAAGGGCGTGCACCCGATGAAGACCGAGAACATCCCGGGCTGCACCTACTGCCAGCCGCAGGTCGCGAGCATCGGCCTCACCGAGGCGGCGGCGAAGGCCAAGGGGCTGGAACTCAAGGTCGGTAAGTTCCCCTTCATCGGCAACGGCAAGGCGATTGCCCTTGGCGAGCCCGAGGGTTTCATCAAGACGATCTTCGATGCCAAGACCGGCGAGCTTCTGGGCGCCCACATGATCGGCGCCGAGGTCACCGAACTGATCCAGGGCTACAGCATCGCCAAGACGCTGGAGACCACCGAGGCCGAGCTGATGGCCACGGTGTTTCCGCATCCCACCCTGTCGGAGATGATGCACGAGTCGGTACTGGCGGCGTACGGCCGGACGCTCCATATCTAGACCATCATGGACGGAACCCTCGACAAGCTTTCCCTGAGCCGGGCCGAACGCCACCCGGAAAAGGCCCATCGCCCCGACAACCCGATCCAGCGCAAGCCGGATTGGATCAGGGTGCGTGCGCCCAACTCGCCGGAATATGCCGAGACCAAGCGTCTGATGCGCGAGCTCAAGCTCACGACGGTGTGCGAGGAGGCGGCCTGCCCGAACATCGGCGAGTGCTGGAAGCAGAAGCACGCGACCTTCATGATCATGGGCGAGACCTGCACGCGGGCCTGCGCCTTCTGCAACGTGGCGACCGGCAAGCCGGGCGCCCTCAACCCGCATGAGCCGGCCAACATCGCCGAAGCTGTGGGCAAGCTCGGCCTCGGGCATGTCGTGGTCACGTCCGTCGACCGCGACGACCTGGAAGATGGCGGGGCAGGGCACTTCGCCGAGGTGATCACGGCGCTGCACAAGTCGGCGCCCACGACCACGGTTGAGATCCTGACGCCCGACTTCATGCGCAAGCCCGGCGCCATCGAGACGGTCGTCGCGTCGCGGCCCGACGTTTTCAACCACAATCTCGAGACCGTGCCGCGGCTCTATCCGACGATCCGTCCTGGCGCGCGCTATTTTACCTCGCTGCGCCTGCTGTCGCGCGTGAAGGAGATCGATCCCGCGATGTTCACCAAGTCCGGCCTGATGGTCGGGTTGGGCGAGACGCGCGAGGAGATCCTGCAAGTCATGGACGACCTGCGCGCCGCCGACGTCGACTTCCTCACGATCGGCCAATACCTGCAGCCGACGCCCAAGCACGCCGCGCTCGACCGGTTCTGGACGCCGGCCGAATTCTCCGAGCTTGCCCAGATGGCTCGCGCCAAGGGCTTCCTGATGGTCTCGTCTTCGCCGCTCACGCGGTCGAGCTATCATGCCGGCGACGACTTCGCGCGCCTCAAGGCCGCGCGTCAGGCGCAGCTCAAAGGCTGACGGCTCCTTGGCGACCCGTCATCAGGAACGGCGAGTCGTTCCGTTCCAACCGCGACAGCTGTTCGACCTGGTCGCCGACGTGCCGCGCTACCCCGAGTTTCTGCCCTGGTGTTTCGCCGGCCGCATCCGCCGGCGCGAAGGCCCCAGCGTCGAGATCGCCGAACTGGCGATCGGCTTCGGCCCGTTCCACGAGAAGTTCGTCTCGCGTGTCGAGCTGTCGCCCGACGATCCTGAAGGTCCGCGCATCGTCACGACTGGCATCGAGGGCCCCTTCCGGCTGCTCCGGAGCCGCTGGATCTTCAAGCCTCATCCCGGGGGCACGCAGATCGACTTCGAGCTCGAGTTCGATTTCCGCTCGCTGCTGTTGCAGAAGACCGTGCAACTCCTCTTCGCCGAAGCCGTCCGTCGCATGGTCTCGGCCTTCGAGGCGCGGGCGGCGCAGCTCTACGGGAAGCCTGCCGTCGCCTCCTCCTGAGACTACCGCTCCGCGAGCTTCGCCAGCATCGCGAGCGCCGTGATCACCGTGAGGCGGCGGATTTCGTCGCGGTCGCCAGGGAAGACGTGGCGTTCGGTCATCGGCTCGAAGCCCGCGCGCGCAGCGCCGAAATGCACGAGGCCGACGGGCTTTTCGGCCGAGCCGCCGCCGGGGCCGGCCACGCCTGTCACCGAGACGGACAGCTGCGCGCCGGAGCGGGCGAGGGCGCCCGTGGCCATCGCGCGTGCCACCGGCTCGCTCACCGCGCCGTGGCTCACGATCGCGTCCCACGGCACGTCCAGCATTTCGCGCTTGGCCTCGTTGGAATAGGTGACGAAGCCGCGGTCCACGACGTCGGAAGAGCCGGCGATGGCCGTGAGGGCAGCGGCGATCAGGCCGCCGGTGCAGGACTCCGCCGTCACGACCTTGAAGCCGCGCTTGCGACAGGCGAACAGGACGTGCTCCGCGGCTTCCCGCATTTCGTGATCGAACATGTGTCGCTCAGCTCCCTGGAAGTTCCACGGTTGCGATGGCCTGGGCCGCGATGCCTTCGCGCCGGCCGGTGAAGCCCAATCCCTCGGTCGTCGTGGCCTTCACGCTGACCCGACCCGGGGCAACGCCGGCGATGGCGGCGATGCTGCGCACCATGGCGTCGCGATGCGGCCCGACCTTGGGGGCTTCGCAGACGATCGTGACATCGAGGTGAACGATGCGGCCGCCACGCGCCGTCACGAGATCGACAGCGTGACGCAGGAAGCGGTCGGACGAGGCGCCGCGCCATTGCGGGTCGGAGGGCGGGAAGTGCTTGCCGATGTCGCCGGCGCCGATCGTGCCCAGCACGGCGTCGGTCAGCGCGTGCAGCGCCACGTCGGCGTCGGAATGTCCCGCCAGCGTCTGGCCGTGCGGGATGGCCACCCCCCCCAGCATGACGGCATTGCCCGGCGCGAAGCCGTGCACGTCGAAGCCGAAGGCGGTGCGGGTTTCCATATGAGGCAAGGCGAGGTCGGCAGTGGTGGTGATCTTGCGGTTATCTTCGGTGCCCGCGACCATGACAAGCTTCAGCCCGGCCCGCTCGGCGACGGCGGCATCGTCCGTCAGCGCGGTTGCTTCGTCGGCGGCGAGCAACGCGGCCGCGCGATGCGCCGCGAGGAGCGGCGCGAAGCGGAAGACCTGCGGTGTCTGCGCGCGCCACAGGTCGCTTCGCGGCACGGTTTCCGTGATCGTCTGGCCCGCGCCGACGCGCTTCAGCGTATCGGCGAGGGGAATGCCGAGGATGGCGCCGTCGATCCCGTCCGCCGAGGCGGCGGCGAGGCACGCCTCGATGTCGGCAGGCCGCACGAACGGCCGCGCCGCGTCGTGGATGGCGACGAAATCCGGCGCCGCAGCGGCCAGGGCTTCGAGGCCGTGCAGCACGGACTGCTGGCGGCTGGTACCGCCCGGCACCGGCGCGGGCAGGCCGAGCCCGCGGGTTGCTGCCTCGTAGCGGGCGTCATCTCCCGCACCGATCACCACGAGAATCCGGCCGACGGCCGGCGTGGCCCGAAAGGCGGTGATGGTCCGGCGCAGGACGGGTTGGCCATCCAGAAGCGCATATTGCTTGGGCAGTGGGCCGCCGAAGCGGCTGCCGCGGCCGGCCGCGACGATCAGGGCGGTGACTCTACGCATAATGGGCAATCTAGCAGGCTTTGGCGGGCAGGTACTTCCAGCCCTTGCGCTGGCCGTCGGGACCCGCTATTGCTCGCTTAATTATTGTGCAGTGCACAAGATGCCTAATATATGAACAAAGAATGCAAAACGCACACCGCCTCAAACCTGTCGACATCGGCCCCGTTCGCATCGAGGACCCCGTCATCCTGGCGCCGCTGTCGGGTGTCAGCGATATGCCCTTCCGCCAGATGGTGAAGCGCCGCGGGGCAGGACTCGTCGTCTCCGAGATGATCGCCTCCGCCGCGATGGTCCGCGAGAACCGCAAGACGCTGCTCATGGCCAAGACCACGCCGGAAGAGTTCCCGATGTCGGTCCAGCTCGCGGGCTGTGAGCCCGAAGTCATGGCCGAGGCCGCCAAGCTCAACGAGGATCGCGGCGCGGCGATCATCGACATCAATTTCGGCTGCCCGGTGAAGAAGGTCGTGAACGGGCATGCCGGTTCCTCGCTGATGCGCGACGAGGTCCATGCCGCGAAGATTCTGGAAGCCACGGTCAAGGCGGTGAAGCTGCCGGTCACGCTCAAGATGCGGACCGGCTGGGACTCGACCAACCGAAATGCCCCGAACCTCGCGCGCATCGCCGAGGCGTGCGGCATCAGGATGCTGACGGTGCACGGCCGCACGCGCTGCGATTTCTACGACGGTCACGCTGACTGGGCCTTCGTCCGCACCGTCAAGGCAGTCACGAAGCTGCCGGTAATCGTGAACGGCGACATCAACACGCTCGAAGACGTCGACCAGGCGCTGGAGCAGTCGGGCGCCGACGGCATCATGATCGGCCGCGGCGCCTATGGACGTCCGTGGTTTCTTGCCCAGGCAATCCACTATTTGCGGACCGGCGAGCGGCTGCGCGACCCCACGATCGCCGAACAGTACGCGGCGGTGCGCACGCATTTCGAGGCGATGCTCGAACACTATGGTCTGGAGACCGGCGTGCGCATGGCCCGCAAGCATCTCGGCTGGTACTCGAAGGGGCTTCCTGCCTCGGCCGATTTTCGGGCGGCGCTCAACCGCGAAACCGACGCCGGCAAGGTGCGGAGCATGCTCGCTTCGTTCTTCCTGCCGGCCGCGGAGCGGCAGGCAGCCTGATGTCCCTGCGCCCTCTCAAACGGAACGGCATGAGCGATCAGTTTCCGGCGGCTCTCCTCGATTCGCTCTCGGAAGCGATCATCGTCGTCGATGCGAACGGCCTGATGCACTACGCCAACCTATCGGCCGAGCAGTTCTTCGGCGTCGGCCGGGCTCGCCTGGTCGGTCATCCGCTGAGTGAGTTCGTTCCCGAAGACACGCCGCTCTTCTCACTTCTGGAGCAGGTGCTGGCCACCGGCGGTGCGGTCGCCGAGAACGGCGTGACGCTCGCGTCGCCGCGCATCGGCACGCGCTTCTGCGCGCTTCGGCTCTCGCCGATCGTCGAAAGCGAAGGCTTGGTCGCGGTCTCCCTGGTCGAGCAGACGATCGCCCGCAGCATCGACCGGCAGCTCTCGCACCGCAGCGCCGCCCGCTCGGTCAGTGCGCTGGCCGCGATGCTGGCCCACGAGGTCAAGAACCCGCTGTCCGGCATCCGCGGCGCCGCCCAGCTCCTCGAACAGTCGGTGCCGGATTCCGAGCGGGAACTGACCGAACTGATCTGCGAGGAGACCGACCGCATCGTGGCCCTGGTCGACCGCATGGAGGCCTTCGCTGACGGACGCCCCATCGAGCGCGGCCCCATCAACATCCATCAGGTCCTGAACCACGTCCGCCGCCTGTCGCAGAACGGCTTCGGCAAGGGCGTGCGTTTCATCGAAACCTACGATCCGTCGCTGCCGGACGTGCACGGCGACCGCGACCAGCTCATCCAGGTGTTCCTGAACCTGGTGAAGAATGCCTGCGAAGTGCCGGGCGACGTCGAGCGCGAAATTGAACTCTCGACCGCCTACCGCCATGGGCTGCGACTGGCCGTGCCCGGGCAACAGACGAGGGTGAACCTGCCGCTGGTCGTTTCCGTGCGCGACAATGGCCGCGGCGTCTCCGACGAGATCCGCAGTCACCTATTCGACGCTTTCGTGACCAACAAGCCGACCGGAACCGGCCTGGGTCTTGCTTTGGTTGCCAAGATCATCAACGACCACGGCGGCGCGATCGAGTTCGATAGCGAGCCGGGCCGCACATCATTCAGGGTCATGTTACCGCTCCAATTCCCGCAGGCCACGCCATGAGCGAAGGCACCACCATTCTCGTCGCCGACGACGACCGCGCCATCCGCACGGTCCTGCACCAGGCGCTGGGCCGCCAGGGCCATACGGTTCGCAGCACCGGTACCGCCGCCACGCTCTGGCAATGGGTCCAGGAAGGGGAGGGCCAGCTGGTCATCACCGACGTGGTGATGCCGGATGAGAACGGCCTCGACCTGGTGCCGCGCATCCGCAAGCTCCGGCCCGACCTGCGCATCATCGTCATGAGCGCACAGTCGACGCTGCTTACGGCCGTGCGCGCCACCGAGCGCGGCGCGTTCGAATACCTGCCCAAGCCGTTCGACCTGAACGAGCTGATTTCGGTCGTGAACCGGGCTCTGTCGGCGCCAGCCGCCTCGATGGCGCGTTCGCCGTCTGTGCCGGAAGAGGGCGAGCGCCTGCCGCTGATCGGTCGGTCGCCCGCGATGCAGGAAATCTACCGCTCGCTTGCGCGCCTGATGGCGACGGACCTCACGGTCATGGTCACGGGCGAGTCGGGGGCCGGCAAGGAACTGGTCGCGCGTGCGCTGCACGATTACGGCAAGCGCCGGAAGGGGCCGTTCATCGCGCTCAACATGGCCGCGATCCCGCGCGAGCTGATCGAGAGCGAGCTGTTCGGCCACGAACGCGGCGCCTTCACAGGTGCGGTTCAGCGGTCGGCCGGCAAGTTTGAGCAGGCTTCGGGGGGCACGCTGTTCCTCGATGAGATCGGCGACATGCCGCCCGAGGCCCAGACCCGCCTGCTGCGCGTGCTGCAGGAAGGCGAATACATGACGGTCGGCGGCCGCACGCCGATCAAGGCCAATGTGCGAATCGTGGCCGCGACCCATCGCGACCTGCGCCGCCTGATCCAGCAGGGCCTGTTCCGCGAGGATCTGTTCTATCGCCTCAACGTCGTGCCGATCCGCCTGCCGCCGCTGCGCGAGCGGCTCGACGACATTCCCGAACTGGCCAACCACTATCTGCAGATGGCCACCGCCGACGGATTACCGACCAAGGTCCTGTCTCCGGAGGCGATGTCGCGGCTGAAGCAGCACCGCTGGCCGGGCAACGTCCGCGAACTCGTCAACCTGGTGCGTCGCCTGTCTGCGCTCTATTCCGAGGAAATCATCGGCGTCGAGACGATCGAGAGCGAACTGGCGGACGCCGTGTCGGCGATCGATCACGGCCCGTCATCGTCCGAGTCGAGCGAAGACATCTCTCTGGCCGATGCCGTCGACCGCCATCTGCAGTCGCTTTTCGCGGCACACGGGGACCGGCTGCCGCCGGACGGCATGTACGATCGTGTCATTTCCGAGGTGGAGCGGCCGTTGCTCGCCCTGGCGCTGGGGGCTACACGCGGGAATCAGTTGCGCGCGGCCCGCCTCCTGGGGCTCAATCGCAACACGTTGCGCAAGAAGATAAAGGACCTCGACGTCCCCGTGGTTCGCACGCCGCAGGTTCGCCGAGGCGGGTGATTTCGTGACAGCTGCGCTGGGCGTTTCACGCTT
Organism: Reyranella sp.; assembly: GCF_030651995.1. Classification (GTDB taxonomy): domain Bacteria; phylum Pseudomonadota; class Alphaproteobacteria; order Reyranellales; family Reyranellaceae; genus Reyranella. Next base: position 63,336 of record NZ_JAUSBN010000024.1, on the reverse strand, counting down.
GGGCGACAAGATGAGCGTGGTGCTGCGCAGCCTCAGCGGCCGCATCGCCGCCGTCTCGTTGGCCGTTCTCGCCATGGCTGCCGGCGGCGCGACTTATGCGTGGCTCGCCGGCTTCGTGCCAGAGTCGTTCGGCACGCGCGGCTGGATGACGGGCCTGCTGGTGGCCGATCTCGTCATCGCGATCGCGCTGGTCTCCGTCGTGGCCGTCCGCCTGACCCAGCTCTGGCTCGACCGGAGGCGCGGGGCCGCAGGCTCGCGCCTGCACATGCGGCTGGTGCTGGTCTGCAGCGTCTTCACCATCACGCCGACGGTCATCGTCACCATCATCCTGTCGCTGCTGGTGATCAGCCTCACCGACTTCGTCGTGAAGCCCTCACAGGCCTCGTACGAGGCGGCACGCGCCATCGGCGAGCCGGTGCGGCGCGCCCGCGAGCAGGAGATCCTGAACGACATCGAGGCGATCTCCGCCCCGCTGCAGGCCGAAGGCGTCGACGGGGTGCGCGACCCGGCGGCAACGAAGGCGATGCTGGAGCGCCTGATCGAGGGACGGCCGATCATCGAGGCCACTGTGCTGGATGCCGACAAGGGGGTCATCGCCCAGGCCAAGGCGCCGGATGCGACCGGGATGACCAATCCTGTCCCGCCGGCCCAGTTCCTCTGGCAGGCGGTGAACCAGGCTAGGCCCGTCCAGATCGAATCGCCCACCGGCGCCTACTTCGTGATGCAGCTCTTCGTGGGCGAGCCACTGTTCCTCGCGACCGGCCACGCGGTCGACCTCCGGGTCGTCGACTACATCAAGAGCATCGAGTTCGCGGGCTCGTTTTACTCACAAATCGAATCGGCGCTGCGGCGCAGCCAGCTCATCATCTTCGTGGTCTGCGGCGCCATCGCCTTCCTGATGCTGCTGGCCGCGGTCTGGCTCGCCATCCTTTTCGCGACCCGCCTGACCGAACCGATCGGCGGGTTGATGCTGGCGGCGGAGCGGGTCCGCGGCGGCGATCTCAGCGCGCGCGTGGAGGAGGGACCGCCGAATGACGAGTTGGGTCAGCTTGCGCGCTCCTTCAACCGCATGGCCAGCCAGATCGAACAGCAGCGCGGCGAACTGATCCACGCCAATACCGAACTGGACACCCGGCGCCGACTGACCGACGCGGTTCTCGCGGGCGTCTCGGCCGGCGTTCTCAGCGTCGACGGCGAGGGTGTCGTGATGCGCTCCAACCGCTCCGCGCTGGACCTTCTGGCCCTCCCTGAGGACGGCGTGCTGGGGCGGCCGCTGATCGCAGTGATGCCGGAACTGGGGCCACTGGTCTCGCAGGCGGCGGAGCGGCCCGACCGGATGACCCAGGGTCAGGTCGAAATCCTGCAGCGCGGAGCGCGGCAGATCCTGCTGGTCCGCATCAGCGCCGCCACCGGCGCAGGCTTCGTCGTCACCTTCGATGACGTCACCGACCTGATGTCGGCGCAGCGCATGGCGGCCTGGGGCGACGTGGCCCGCCGCATCGCGCACGAGATCAAGAACCCGCTGACGCCGATCCAGCTCTCGGCCGAGCGGCTGAAGCGCCGCTACCTGAAGCAGATCAAGGAGGACCCCGAGACCTTCTCGATGTGCACCGACACGATCATCCGGCAGGTCGGCGACATCGGGCGCATGGTCGACGAGTTCTCCTCCTTCGCCCGCATGCCGCGACCGACGGTCAAGGAGGAGGATGCCAAGGAGATGTGCCAGCAGGCCCTGTTCCTGCAGCGCAACGGCAATCCCGACATCCGCTACATGGCGAACCTGCCCGCCCACCCGCTGCCCTTGAATTGTGACCGCCGCCAGGTCGCGCAGGTGCTGACCAACATCCTGAAGAACTCGGCCGAGGCGATCGAGGGCAGGGACGAGAAGCCGGACACGCCCTTGCCTCAGGGTGAGATCAGCCTGTCGCTGATCGAGGACGAGGCCGGCCTGCGCATCGTCGTCGAGGACAATGGCCGGGGGCTGCCCAAGGAAGGACGCGAGCGGCTGACCGAGCCGTATATGACGACCCGCAGCAAGGGAACCGGACTTGGTCTCGCGATCGTGAAGAAGATCATGGAGGACCATGGCGGGTTCCTGTCGCTGCAGGATCGCGAGGGTGGCGGCGCGCGCATCAGTCTGGTATTCCGGCGAGACGCGAAGGAAATCGCGTCGGCTCGACCACACGCGACAGCCGCACAATGACCCGCCGTTCCATGCGGGCTGCTTGAAGTGACATGGCCCACGATATTCTGATCGTCGATGACGAACGCGATATCTGCACGCTGATCGCCGGCATCCTCGAAGACGAGGGCCACACCGCCCGGCGTGCCCACAACAGCACCGAAGCGATCGAGGCCGTCCGGCAGCGCCGGCCGGCGCTGGTCATCCTCGATGTCTGGCTGCAGGGAAGCGAGCTCGACGGGTTGCAGATCCTGGAAGTCATCCGCCGCGAGGATCCGCCGATCCCGGTCGTGATGATCAGCGGACACGGCACGATCGATACCGCGGTGTCGGCGATCAAGAGCGGCGCCTACGATTTCGTCGAGAAGCCGTTCAAGGCCGATCGCCTGCTGCTCGTCGTCGACCGCGCCATCGAGGCCGACAAGCTGAAGCGCGAGAACGTGGCGCTGCGCCGCCGTGCCGGCGGCGAGGTGACCTTCGTGGGCTCCTCCAGCGACGCCGCCAACGTCCGTGCGCAGATCGAGAAGGTGGCGCCAACCGGCAGCCGTGTCCTGATCACGGGCGCTTCCGGGTCGGGCAAGGAAACGGTGGCGCGGCTGATCCACCAGGGATCGAAGCGCGCCGACGGACCGTTCGTCGTCGTCAACTGCTCGACCCTGCCGGCCGAGCGGCTCGAGATCGAGCTCTTCGGCACCGACGGTGACACCGACGCCGAGGCGCTGCGCGTGTCGGGTGCCTTCGAAATGGCGCACGGCGGCACGCTGGTGCTCAAGGAAGTGGCCGACCTGCCTCTGGCACTGCAGGGCCGGCTGGCGCGCGTGCTGCACGAACAGTCCTATGCCCGCGACGGTGGCAAGACCAAGGTCGAGATCGACGTGCGCGTCCTCGCCACGACGGCGCGCGATCTTCAGGAGGAGATCGCCGCCAGCCGGTTCCGCGAGGACCTGTTCCACCGGCTGAACGTGGTGGGGCTGCGCGTGCCGCCGCTCAGTGAACGCCGCGAGGACATTCCAGAACTGGCGCTCGACCTTCTGAAGCGTGTCGCCGACGCCACAGGCCTGCCGGCGCGCTCCATCGGAGAGGACACACAGGCGGCGCTGCAGGGCCACGACTGGCCGGGCAACGTGCGCCAGCTGCGCAACGTCATCGAGCGGCTGCTGATCCTGGCGCCGCCGGGCGGCGCGCCGATCCGCGCCGACGTCCTGCCCAATGACGTCAGCGAGGACGCACCGTCGGTGCTGCGCTGGGAGAAGGGCGGGGAGATCATGCAGCTGCCGCTGCGCGACGCGCGCGAGGTCTTCGAGCGCGAATACCTGCTCGCCCAGGTGACGCGTTTCGGCGGCAACATTTCACGGACGGCAACCTTCGTCGGCATGGAGCGCTCGGCCTTGCACCGCAAGCTGAAGTCGCTCGGCCTGCACGGCGGTTCGCTGGAAAGCAACGGCGTTGAGCCGTCGGTCTGAGCAGGAGAGGGCGTTATGGCGCGTTATGCCTATGTCAACGGTCGGTATGTCGACCATCGGGAAGCGAGCGTCCATATCGAGGACCGCGGCTACCAGCTGGCCGACGGCGTCTATGAGGTGGTGGGCGTCCGCGACGGCAAGTTGATCGACGAGACGCCGCATATCGACCGGCTCGACCGCTCGCTGAAGGAACTTCGGATCGGCTGGCCGGTGTCGCGCAACACGATGGGCTTCATCCTTCGCGAGCTGATGCGGAAGAACCGCCTGCGTGACGGGCTGGTCTACATGCAGGTGACGCGCGGCGTCGCCCGGCGCGACCATGGCTTTCCGACCACGCCGGTGAAGCCCGCCCTGGTGATGACGACCAAGGCCACCAGGCATATCGAAGCCGATGCCGGTCCCGGCGTCGCCGTGAAGAGCATGCCCGACATCCGCTGGGAGCGTTGCGACATCAAGACGGTGGCGCTGCTGCCGAACGTGCTGGCCAAGCAGGCGGCGCGCGAGGCCGGCGCCTACGAGGCGTGGCTGCTCGACGACAAGGGCTGCGTGACCGAAGGCGCGTCGACCAATGCCTGGATCGTGACCGACGACGGCGAGCTGGTGACCCGCCAGACCGACAACGGCATCCTCTCCGGCATCACCCGCCAGACGCTGAAGTCGATCTGCAATTCGCTGCAGCTCAAGTTCGTCGAGCGGCCCTTCACCCTGGACGAGGCCAAGAAGGCCAAGGAAGCCTTCATCACGAGCGCCACGTCCTTCGTCACGCCGGTCGTCAAGATCGACGGCGACAAGGTGGGTGACGGCAAGGTCGGCGCCACGGCGAGGCGTCTGCGCGAGGAATACGTGCGCTTCTCGGAGGCGGGCGAGGCCGTGACGTGAGCCTGCCGGAGGGCCTGAAGCCGCCGCGCGCCATCCTGTTCGACTGGGACAACACGCTGGTCAACACCTGGCCGACCATCGTCGAATGCTACCGCGACACCTTCATGGCACTGGGCCTGATGCCGTGGACGGCTGCGGAGGTCCAGGACCGCGCCCATGGCTCCCTGCGTGAAGTCTTTCCGACCCTGTTCGGGGAACGCGCAGCCGAAGCGGAGCGGGTGTTCTACGAGACTTTCTTTCGCATCCACCTCGAACGGCTTGAGCCGCTGGCGGGCGCCGATACGTTGCTGGCGCACTGCCATGCCAAGGGGCTCTACGTTGCGATCGTCAGCAACAAGGTCGGCGACAATCTGCGGGCCGAGGTCGCCCACCTCGGTTGGGACAAGTGGATCGCCCGTTCGGTCGGTGCGCGCGACGCTGCCCGCGACAAACCAGCACCGGACCCCATCTTTCTGGCGCTCGACGGCACGGGAATTGCCCCTGACGATAGCGTGTGGATGGTGGGCGACACCCCAGCCGACCTCAAGAGTGCACACGCGGCGGGATGCCTGCCCGTTCTCGTGGGGGGCGCGGACGAGTTGTCCGGCTCCCTGCTTGAACATCCGCCGAGACTGCGAGCGCGTAATTGTCATCAGCTGGTGGCATTGCTTTGAGACCAACCTCCCCTATATACGAGGCGACTCGGTAGCGGGGAGAGACCCCGTACCCCCCAACCGGCCGCCTTCGGGCAGCCGGCCGCCCACCAAGAGGCCAAGAATATGAGCGAAAAGGCACAAAACGTTCAGGACGTCTTCCTGAACCACCTTCGGAAGAACAAGACTCCGGTCACGATCTTCCTTGTGAACGGCGTGAAGCTGCAGGGCATCGTCACGTGGTTCGACAATTTCTCGGTGCTGCTGCGCCGCGATGGGCATTCGCAGCTTGTCTACAAGCACGCGATTTCGACCATCATGCCGGTCACGCCGGTGCAGCTGTTCGACGGGGACAAGGCCGACGCAGGCTGATTTGATCGACGAATTCGAGCAGGACGTACAGGAAAAGCGCGCACGGCAGCCGCTGGAGACCGTGCGTCCCGCGACGGTGGCCGCGGTCGTGTGCCCGTACATGGCGGGACCACGCGGTCGCGGCAAAGAACGCGATAGCGGAGCAAAGCTGGAAGAGGCCGTGGGCCTTGCCCGCGCGATTGATCTCGACGTCCGGCTGCAGCAGGTCGCGCCGTTGCGGCAGGTCACTCCGGCGACCCTGCTCGGCAAGGGCGTCGTCGCCCGGATCGCGGCCGCCGTCGAGGAGATGGGCATCGGTCTGGTCGTCGTCGACGACAAGCTCACGCCTGTCCAGCAGCGCAATCTCGAGAAGGCATGGCAGGCCAAGGTCATCGACCGCACCGGCCTGATCCTCGAGATCTTCGGCGCGCGCGCCCGCACCCATGAAGGCCGCCTCCAGGTCGAGCTGGCCGCTCTCGACTACCAGCGCGGCCGCCTCGTGCGATCCTGGACCCATCTCGAGCGGCAGCGCGGCGGCTTCGGCTTCCTGGGCGGCCCTGGCGAATCGCAGATCGAGATCGACCGCCGCCTGATTGGCGAGCGCATCGTCCGGATCAAGCGCGACCTCGAAAGCGTGCGCAAGACGCGCGCCGTCAACCGGGCCGGTCGCAAGAAGGCGCGTCTGCCGACCGTGGCGCTGGTTGGCTACACCAATGCCGGCAAATCGACGCTGTTCAACCGCATGTCGGGCGCCGAGGTGATGGCCAAGGACCTGCTCTTCGCCACGCTCGATCCGACCATGCGGTCGATCAAACTGCCGAACGGCAAGTCCTGCGTCCTCTCCGACACCGTGGGCTTCGTCTCCGATCTTCCGACGCACCTCGTCGCGGCCTTCCGCGCCACGCTGGAGGAAGTGATCGAGGCGGACCTGATCGTGCATGTGCGCGACATTTCCCATCCCGATAGCGAGCAGCAGCGCGCCGACGTGGAGGAGGTTCTGCACGAGCTCGGGGCGCTGGACGAGGCGGGGGGCCGCCCGTTCATCGAGGCGCTGAACAAGGTGGACGCGCTGCCGGAAGAGGTGCGCGCAACCCTCGAGACCCGCACCGCCACGGGTGCCGAGCGGGCCCGGCAATATCCGGTGTCAGCGCTGACAGGCGAGGGGGTCGAGCGGCTCCTGAATGCGATCGCCGACCTGCTGGGCGCAGCCGGCGAAGCGCGCGAGGTCTCCGTACCGCTGGCAGACGGAGCGACCATCGCCTGGCTCTACCGGCACGGCGAGGTGCGCAGCCGCCGCGACGAGGGCGATACAGCCTGGCTCACGGTGGCGCTCGATGCCGCCGCAGCCGCCCAGTTCGAACGCCGCCAGATGGCCCGCTGATAGCTCCGCGTTGACACTCCGAGGGCGCCCTTCCTATAAGCGCCCAACATTCTCAGGACGAAGGAAACACCATGGCTTTCAAGCCCTTGCACGATCGAATTCTGCTGAAGCCGGTGGCCGCCGAGACCCGCACCAAGGGCGGACTCATCATTCCCGACACGGCCCAGGAAAAGCCGATGCAGGGCAAGGTTGTTGCGGTCGGCAAGGGACGCCGCCTCGAGGACGGCCGCCTGCAGGAGCTCGGCGTCAAGGTCGGCGACACGGTCCTTTACGGCAAGTGGTCCGGTACCGAGGTTAAGCTCGGCGGCGAGGATCACGTGATCCTGAAGGAAGAGGACCTCTTCGGCGTCGTCGGCTGAGGCCAATGCTCGACTCCGGCGGCTCGGAACGGGTCGCCGAACTCATGCGCGAGACGGCGGCAGCCGAGCTGTTGCCGCGTTTCCGCAATCTCTCCAAGGATGATGTCCGCCAGAAGCGGCCGGGCGACATCGTCACCGTGGCCGATGTCGCGGCCGAGCACCGGCTGGCGGCGGGCCTTGCCAGGATCCTGCCGGGTGTCCCAGTCGTGGGCGAGGAAGCCGTCGAGAAGGATGCGAGCCTTCTCGATCTCATCGGCCGCCCGGGCGAGGCCTGCTGGATCGTCGATCCACTCGACGGCACCGCGAACTTCGCCGCCGGCCGCGACCGCTTCGCCATGATCATCTGCCTGGTGCAGGACGCGACCGCCGTCGCGGGCTGGATTCTCGACGTACCGAACAACCGACTGGCCGTCACCCAGCGCGGCGGTGGGGTGAACTTCGATGGAACCCCCATCCAGGGCAAGCCGACGCAGGAACCGTTGAACGGCTTCGTCGGCTACAAGATCGCGAAATCCTTCGACGAGCAGCTGAGCCCTGGGCAACGCGCCCGACTGGGCAACATCACGACCTTGCGCTGCGCCGGTGCCGAGTATCTCGAGATTCTCGCGGGCCGCGCGAATTTCAGCCTCTACCGCACGACCAAGCCGTGGGACCACGCTGCCGGCACCTTGATGCTGCGCGAGGCGGGCGGCGGCGCCGTTCAGTTCGGCGCGGCGCCCTATACGCCGGCTCAGCCGCACAATGCCGGCCTGATCGCCGCTTCGACCGAAGGGGCGCTGAACGAGGCGAGGGCGCTGCTCGAAGCCTCCCGGATGCCGCTGCTGACTCCGAGGCCGTAACCTCACACCTGCCCCTTGGCCTCCTGCCAGAGGGTTTCCATTTCCTCCAGGCTGGCGTCGGACGGCTTGCGGCCGGTCTCGGCCAGGCGGCGCTCGATGTGGCGGAAGCGCTTCTCGAACTTGTCGTTGGTCGCGCGCAGCGCCACCTCAGGGTCGACCTTGCAGTGGCGGGCGAGGTTGGCGACGGCGAACAGGACATCGCCGAGTTCGTCGGCGACCTTGGCCTGCTCGACCTTGCCGGCCCCGAGCTCGACCCGCAGCTCTTTCAGCTCCTCCTCGATCTTGTCGATGACCGGACCGATCGTGGCCCAATCGAAGCCGACCCGGGCCGCCCGCTTCTGGATCTTCTCGGCGCGCATCAGGGCGGGAAGGGCGCGCGCCACCCCGTCGAGGGCGCCCGTCGCGCCTTCCGTGGTGGCCTTTGCCGCGCGTTCGGCGGCCTTGCGAGCTTCCCAGGAGACGGTCTGTGCATCGGCGGTCTTGATGTCTAGATCGCCGAATACGTGCGGATGACGGTCGACCATCTTGTCGGCGATGGCGGCGGCCACGTCGTCGAAGGCAAAGGCCTTGGCCTCGCTGGCGATCTGGCTGTGATAGACGACCTGCAGCAGGAGGTCGCCGAGTTCTTCCTTGAGCGCCGGCATGTCGTCGCGCTCGATGGCGTCGGCGACCTCGTAGGCTTCCTCGATCGTGTATGGCGCGATGGTGCGGAAGGTCTGGTCGATGTCCCACGGGCAGCCATGCTGGCGGTCCCGCAGCCAGGCCATGACGGCCAGCAGCCGCGGGAGCGGTTCCTTGGGCAGGGAATCCGGGGTGGGCTTGCCTGAAGTCATGCGGTCAAACACAATCTCAATTATCGTATAATATATATTATGACAAATATAGATATGATTTCAATATCAACCTACTGCCAGTCGATCCGCATATTCTCGGTTATCAATGCTAGGAGCTGGAGGCCGCGGCCCGCCTCGGCGGTCGGCATCCCAAGCGTGACCAGAACGCCGACTTTTGGGTTCCTGGGGTCAGGAATGACCAGATCGAACACAGTCCGCGGGCCACTGCTGTCGGAAGGCCCCTTCGGCACGTTCTCGTAGACGATCACGAAGCTGCCATCGCGGAGCTTGCGGGCCTGGGCCTGGACGCCCGGGCGCCGCGCCTTGATGGAGCCGGCCTTGGTGGCGGCGTAATGCTCGGCGTCCTTGACTCCCTCGAAGGTGAAATCGACCCGCCAGACGATCAGCCGGATGCGCTTGTCGAATGTATAGGCGACGGCCCGCTCCCCATCCTCGCTGGCCTGCCAGCCCATGGGCAGCAGCAGCTCGATCTTGATCGACTCGAAGCGCAGCCGGACGGCCTGGGTGGCCGGATCGATGCCAAGGACACGGGTGAACTTCTGAGTTGTGCCGCCACCGATGCTCTGTTCGCCGCGGGTGAAACTGGAGCCGTTGTCGGGCGTGCCGAAATCGCGAAACGTCAGTCCACCGGGGTCCAGCCGGTTGGCGGTCTGGGCGTGGAGCGGCGCCGCGAAAGGCACGAAAGCGGCCGCCGCCGAGCCCGACAGGAACATCCGACGTCCGGACGCCTTTCGTTTACGCTCGCACGTCAGGTGAGATATTTCCGATATCCATCTGGAATAAAACAATTATTCACCCTAGAGGTCGATTTGAAGACCGTCATGGCAAGGCGTCACATGGGACGGCGTCGTCCGCTCGACTTCGGCATAGTCCATATCGACATGCAGGTTGGTCAAGAATGCGCGCCGGGGCTTCAGCCGGTCGATCCATTCCAGGGCGCGGTCGAGATGGGCGTGTGTGGGATGCGGCCGGTAGCGCATCGCGTCGACAATCAGCACCTCCACGCCCTCGAGCGCCTTCAGAGAGTCCTCCGGCAGCATGACGACGTCGTTTGCGTAGCCGACGGCGCCGAAGCGGAAGCCCAGAGAGGGGATGGTCCCATGATCCTGCAAGAACGGCACGACCGGCAGGCCGGCGGCCTGAAAGGGGCCGGAGATCACCGTGTGCCGGTAGATCGGATTGTAGAAGCCGCCTCCCTCCGCTTGGAAGCAGTAGCCGAAGCGCCGGCTCAAGACGCCGTAGGTCCGCTCGTCCGACCACGATTCGATCTCGCCCTGGCGGAGGGCGAAGGGGCGCAGATCGTCGATCCCATGGCATTGGTCGGCATGGTCGTGGGTCCATATCACCGCGTCGATCCGCTCGACCTCGGCGGCCAGGAGCTGGCTGCGGACATCGGGCGAGGTGTCGATCAGCAGGGTCTTGCCCTGGTCCTGCACCAGGATGGAGCAGCGGGTGCGGCGGTTGCGTGGATCTGATGGGTTGGCCGCCCCCCACTCGCCCTTCCCGCCCGGTCCGCCCACCCGGGGAACGCCCGCCGAGGTGCCGCAGCCCAGGATGGTCACGCGCACCGCGAGCGCTCCGCCTTGGTGAACAGCCGGAAGAAATTGTCGGTCGTCGCGGCCTCCAGCTCGGCGATGGTCACGCCCTTGAGCTCCGCCACCTTGGCCGCGGTATGGGCGACGAAGGCGGGTTCGTTGGTCTTGCCGCGCTTGGGAATGGGCGCGAGGTAGGGCGCGTCGGTTTCGACCAGGAGCCGGTCGAGCGGGACGTCGCGCACGATGGCGCGCAGCTCCTCGGCCGCCTTGAAGGTCACAATCCCCGAGATCGAAATGTAGAGGCCGAGCGCCAGGGCGCGTTCGGCCACCGAGCGGCCCGAGCTGAAACAGTGGATCAGGCCGGGGAAGGCGCCCTTCCCGTGCTCCTCTTCCAGCATGTCGCCGGTCTCGGCATCGGCACTGCGCGTATGCACGATCAGCGGCAGGCCGGTCTGCCGGGACGCGGCGATATGGGCGCGAAAGCTCTCGGCCTGTTCAGCGCGCGGACTGTGCTCGTAGTAGAAGTCGAGACCGGTCTCGCCGATGCCGACGACCTTGGGATGGCGCGCCGCCTCGATCAACCGGTCGGGGGTGCGTTGCCCCTCCTCCTTGGCCTCGTGCGGATGGACACCGACCGAGCACCAGACATTGTCGTGGCGCTCGGCGATCGCCCTCACCCTTTCGAACTGGTCCAGCCGCGTGCCGATTGTCAGCATGCCGGCGACGCCCGCCGTCCGGGCACGCGCCAGCACGCCCGACTCGTCGCTCGTCAGCTCCGGAAAGTCGAGATGGCAGTGGCTGTCGATCAGCATGTCAGCCGACGGCCTTCGGCTGCTTCGCGGCCTTGGGCTGCTTTGGCGGCTTGGCCGGCGCAGCGGCAGTCGCTGGCTCGATGAAGCGCGGGAACACGCCCTGCGGCGGCGGCAGCGCCGTACCGGAGACCAGTTCCTCGTCAAAGGCGGCGTAAACGCGCTTCCCGGGCGCCACCGCGAGCTGGTCGAGGATCTTCGCCGTCGAGTCGGGCATGAACGGCTGCACCAGCAGGGTGACCCGCCGGATCGTCTCGGCCAGCACCCACAGGACCGCGTCGCGCCGCACCGGGTCGGTCTTGGCCAGTGCCCAGGGCGCCTGCGCATCGACGTAGCGGTTGGCGTCGGCGATCACTTCCCAGAGGGCCGTCAGCGCCTTGTGGAAGGCCTGCTCGTCGAGTTCTGCGCGCACGACGGACAGCAGGCCACGCGCACGGTCGAGCAAAGCGGTGTCGGCCTCGATCAGTTCGCCCCGCGGCGGAACCTTCTCGCCGCAATTCTTGGCGACGATCGACAGGACGCGCTGGCAGAGATTGCCGTAAGCGTTGGCGAGGTCGGCGTTCATGCGGCCGACCAGGGCGCGGCGCTGGAAGTCGCCGTCGTTGCCGAACGGCACTTCGCGCAGCAGGAAGTATCGCACCTGGTCGAGCCCATAGGTCTTCACCAGGTCGACCGGGTCGATCACGTTGCCCAGAGACTTCGAGATCTTCTGGCCCTCGTTGGTCCACCAGCCGTGCGCGAAGACCCTTTGCGGCGGCGGCAGGCTCGCCGCCATCAGGAAGGCCGGCCAGAACACGCAGTGGAAGCGGATGATGTCCTTGCCGACCATGTGCAGGTTGGCCGGCCAGTATTTCCATAGCGGATTGGTCTGGTCCGGGTAGCCGCACTCGGTGATGTAGTTGGTGAGTGCGTCCAGCCACACGTACATGATGTGCTTGGAATCACCGGGTACCGGGATGCCCCAGGAGAAGCTGGTGCGCGAGACCGACAGGTCCTGCAGGCCACCTTTCACGAAGCTCATCACTTCGTTGCGGCGGCTGTCCGGGCCGATGAACGCGGGATTCTTCTCGTAGTATTCGAGCAGCCTGTCGGCCCAGGCCGAGAGCCTGAAAAAATAGGACGGCTCCTCGACCCACTGCACCTCGGCCCCGGTCGAGGTGGCCCGGCGCTTGTTGTCGGGGCCGACCTCGGTCTCGCCCTCGACGAAATAGGTTTCGTCGCGCACGGAGTACCAGCCGGCATACTTGCCTTCATAGATGTCGCCCGCCGCGACCAGCTTCTCCCACAGGGCCTGGCAGGCCGCGTAATGGCGCGGCTCGGTCGTGCGGATGAAGTTATCGGGGCTGTAGTTCATCACCCCGATCAGGTCGCGGAACGACTGGCTCACCTTGTCGGTGAAGGCCTTTGGCGGCAGGCCGGCGGCGGCGGCAGCCGTCTCGATCTTCTGGCCGTGCTCGTCGGTGCCGGTCAGAAAATGCACGTCGTAGCCGTCGAGGCGCTTGAAGCGTGCCAGCACATCGCAGGCGAGCGTCGTGTAGGCATGCCCGATATGGGGCACGTCGTTGACGTAGTAGATCGGCGTGGTGACGTAATAGGTGCTTTTGCCCGACATGATGACTGAACTCCGAACGGCCGCCCCTTCCGGGGCACGAGACTCAAGCGCGTTCAGCCCCGCATTCGTTCGCAGGGCAGAGAGTCTCCGATGTCGGACCGGGGCAACATAGGTGGTCTTTTCTCATGGCTCCCTTTGTCGATCAAGGCACGCGCTCAGCGCGTCGCGGATTGCAGTGCCAGGAAGCTGCCCATGACGGTTTGCTTGCGGTCGAGATTGACGGCATCGGCCCGTGAAAAGAGCATCGCGACGTGCTCCGAGGCCGCCATCCAGCGTTCCAGGCTGGCCGCCGACAGCAGCCGGGCCCGCAGGCCGCTCTCCATCGGCACGACAGGTGCAGCTTCCGTGGTGAGCGCCGCCTGCCGCATCAGGCCCTTCAGCCAGCCGTCGAAGAGATAGTTGAGAGCGCGCCAGTCGGCATTCGCCTCCTCGCCGCGCTTGGCGAAGCGTTCGGCGAATCCATGCAGCCGCGGCATGTCGAGGTCGGGCAGCGTCGCCAGCACCTCGACCATCTCGCGATAGAGGTCGAGGCTGCCCGCCCCCGCCAGTTCGAGCGCGCGGCCGATGCTGCCCTCGGCGAGACGGGCGAGCGCCCTTCTCTCCTCGTCCTTCGTCTCGGGCGCATAGTCGCCGAGCAGCCTGACGACGGTGTCCTCGCCGAGCGGCTGCAGCGCCAGTCGCCGGCAGCGCGAGCGGATGGTCGGCAACAGCCGGCCGGGCGCGTGCGACACGATCAGCAGCACGGCGTTGGGCGGCGGCTCCTCGAGGACCTTCAGCACGGCATTGGCGCTGTTTCGGTTCATCTCGTCGGCCGAATCGACGATGGCGACCCGCGCCTTGCCCATCGCCGGCGTCATGTGCATGAAGCCGCCGAGGTCGCGCACATCGTCGACGGCGATCTCGGCGCGCATGCGGCCGGTGTCGCGGTTCAGCGAGCGGCGGAGGTGAAAAAGGTCGGGATGCGACCGCGCATCGACCAGGTGCCGGCCCGGCGTATCAGACGGTACGTCAAGCGATTCGGGGCCACCGCCGAACAATCCGCCCTGGTCCTGTCCTGCCAGCAGGAAGCGCGCGAAGCGCCAGGCCAGCGTCGCCTTGCCGATGCCGCGCGGACCGGTCAGCAGCCAGGCGTGATGCAGTCGGCCGCTCTGCTGTGCCGCCAGCATTGTCTGTTCGGCCTGCTGATGACCGACCAGCCGGTCGTTGCGCCAGGGCGGCGGCCAGCCGTAGGGCCATTCGAGCTTCTCGAGCTCGGCCGGATCTGACGGTGTCTTGCCGCGCGCCACGGCTCAGGCTTCCAGACGCGCGGTCACCGCGGCGGCAATCGCGTGGGCGATCTCGTCGATGCCGGCGGTGGCATCGATCACGGCGCAGCGAGTGGGATCGGCCGCGGCGATGTCGAGGAAGCCAGCGCGGACGCGCTCGTGAAAATCGACCGGCAGGGACTCGTAGCGCGTCTCCGTGCCCCGGCGCGCCGCCGCGCGCTTCAGGCCGGCCTCGACCGGCAGATCGAGGATGAGCGTGAGATTCGGCCGGAAGTCGCCCACGGCGATCTCGTAGAGTGTACCGAGCATGGCGCGGTCTGCGCCGTGCCCGTAACCCTGGTAGGCCATGGTGGAGTCGGCGAAGCGATCGGAGACGACCCAGGTGCCGCTCCGGATGGCGGGCAGCACCGTGCTGCGCAGATGCTCGCGACGCGCCGCGAAATGCAGGAGCGCCTCGGTGACGCCATCCCAGCGTTCGGCAGGGCCCTCGACCAGCAGCTTGCGAACCATCTCGGCACCCGGCGCGCCGCCCGGTTCGCGCGTGGCGATGCACCTGTGGCCGCGCTTCTCGATCCAGTCCTTGAGGCGGATGACCTGTGTCGACTTGCCGGCCCCTTCTCCGCCCTCCAGCGTGATGAAGAGTCCGGCGCCACCTTGCGTCACGACAGCCAGCCGAACATGTAGTGCTGGAGCATCGAGGATACGCGGCCGAACACGCCCATGCGCGGCACGTCGGCCCCCGCTTCGAGCGGATACTCCATCGTCCGGTTGTCGGGGAGCGTCACGACGGCGGTGCCGATCTTCGTACCCTTGATGATGGGCGCGGCGACCGGACCGTCGAAGCGCGCGACGACGCGCGGCGTGACCGTCTGGCCCGTCGGCATCGTGAGCTGTACCGTTTTCGGGATGACCAGCGGCACCTTCTCCTGTGCGCCGAGCCACACCGGCGCCTCGACCAGCATGTCGCCGGCGCGGAACACCGTGATGTTGGTCGATTCGCGATAGCCCCATTCCATCAGCCGCGCCGTCTCCTGCGCACGTTCCGCCATCGAGGCGAGACCGTTGACGACCAGGATCAGGCGACGCCCGTCGCGCACGGCCGAAGTGGTCTGGCCGTAGCCACCCTCTTCCGTGTGACCCGTCTTGAGACCGTCGGTGCCCGCCACCGTCTTCAGGAGCCGGTTGCGGTTTTCCTGGCGGATGTTGTTGTAGGTCCAGTTCGTGTCCGCATAGTACTTATAGTACTGCGGATAATCGTCGATCGTATGCCACGACAGCACCGCGAGATCGCGCGCCGTCGTATACTGTCCCTCGGCTGGCCAGCCCGATGAATTTTTGAACACCGTCTTCGACATGCCGATTTCCTTCGCGCGCTTGGTCATGCGCTCGGCGAAAGCCTCCTCGGTGCCCGCCAGCCCCTCGGCGATCACGACACAGGCATCGTTGCCCGACAGGATGATGATGCCCTTGATCAGATCCTCGACCGTTGGTTCGCTGCCGAGTTCCAGGAACATGCGCGAGCCGCCCATGTTGCGCGCGCGCTCGCTGACCCGGAAGCGCGTATCGAGCTTGAGACGTCCGGCCGCCAGTTCGTCGAAGATGATGTAGATCGTCATCATCTTGGACATCGAGGACGGCGCCATCGGCGTCTCGGCATCCTTGAACAGGAGGACCGTCGAGGTCTGCGGATCGACCATGAAAGCGTGGCGCGCCAGCGTGCCGATGCCGACCTGCGACGGCGGCAACGACTCGACCTTGGGCGAGGCGGGTTCCTTGGGTGCCGACTTGGTCGCCGACGATGCCGGAGCCCGGGGCTTGGCGGGTGGCTTCTGCTGGGTCGCCGGCTTCTTCGGCGGATCCTGCTGGGCGAAGGCGGCGATCGAGAGGCCGGCGATGCCGGTGACGGCGAGAAGCGTCGCGACGACGCGCATCGGGTTATTCAGCGACCACACGGGCATCCCCATAGCCTGAACGCTTGAGCCGGTCGGCGACAATGCCGGCGGCATCTTGAGTGGTATAGGGCCCAAGCCGGACGCGATAAACATCGCGTCCGCCGGCCGAGCCCTGCGAAACCTCGGGATGGCCATAGCTCCGCACCGCACTGCGCTGTTTCTCGGCATTTTCCTGCGTGGAGAACGCGCCGACCTGGACGAAGAAGCCGCTCATCTGAGACGAAGGCGTTGCTGTGCCCGTCGTCGTCGAAAGCGATGCAATGGTGGGCGGAACATCGCCCGACGCGGACCTCGGCGCGCCGAACGGCACACTGCGCGATGGCGGCGCATACACGGTCTGTGCGGGAGCAGCCGGCGCGGGTGGCGGCTCGTAGGAGGCCTGCATGACCGGCGGTGGCGGCGCTGCAACCGGTGCCGGTGCCGGTGCCGGCGCCGGTACGGGCACCGGCGTGGGCGCCGGCGCCGCCCGGCTGCCGCTCGCGAGCTGGGCGACGGCCTGCTGCTGCTCGGCAGGGCCACCGCCGCTCAGGGCAACCTCCTTCACCGCCAGGCTCTCGGCCTGCAGCTGCTCGACGCGGACCCGGGCGGTGCCCTTGCCGACCATGTCGATTTCCTCCGCCGCGGTGCGCGACAGGTCGATGACGCGGGCGCGCGCGAAGGGACCTCGGTCGTTCACCCGTACCACGGTGCTGCGACCATTCTCCAGATTGGTGACCCGTACGATGGCGGGCATCTGCAGGGTACGATGGGCCGCCGTCCGGTCGGACTGGTCGTATCGCTCACCGTTGGCCGTCGATTTGCCGTGGAAGCCCGGTCCGTACCACGAGGCCGTGCCGGTCTCGGTGAGGGTGAACGTTTCCTTCGGCGTGTAGGTGATGCCGTCGATCTTGTAGGGCTGGCCCACCTTGTAGGTGCCGCGCTGGGCCACGCTGCTGCCGGGGGTCCCGCTCCCGCCCTTGCTCGACGAGCCGCAGGCCGCAAGGCTGGCCAGCAGCGCTGCCGCCCCGCAAAGTCGGAGCGCGCCGGACAGGGGAAAACCCAATTTTACCAATGCTAGCGGCATGATGTTCACATCATACATCATCTCGGCCGGCGGGTGGAGCGGCCTGCTCAGCCGCTCCTGCCGCGCTGGTCAGGCCGCAATCCGGTCGGACAGGAGGCCGACCGCCAGGGCGAAGAAATCCGACTGGTTCCAGCGCAGGATGACCTTGAAATTCTCGGTCGTCTGGTACGCCGGGCCGCCTGCGCCCGCCGGCCGCACGATGCGCCCGCCGCCCCCGGCCTGCGCCCCCGGGGAGACTTCGTCGCCCCAGCGCAGCCCCGGCCGCCAACCCACCTTGCGCAGGTAATTCACGATCGAGGCGAAGACGTCGAGCTTGTTGGTCCAGATGTCCTTGCGGCCGTCGCCGTCGCCGTCGGCGGCATAGGCGATGAAGCTGGTCGGGATGAACTGGCACTGCCCCATCGCGCCGGCCCACGAGCCTTTCATGGCGTGCAGGCCGACATGGCCCTGCGAAAGGATCTTGAGCGCCGCGATGAGCTGCTGCCGGAAGAATTTGGCGCGGAAGTTGTTGTGGACGAGCGTTGCCAGCGCCTCGACCACCTCGAAGTCGCCGAGCCGCGTGCCGTAGTTGCTCTCAATGCCCCACAACGCCACAGCGACCTGGGGCGGCAGGCCGGCGGGTCCTGCGAACCGTTCGATCGCCGCGCGGTTCTCGGCCAACAGCGCGCGGCCGCGCTTGATGCGCTCCTCGGAGACGACGAGTCCCTGATAGCGCTCCCACGTCATCTTGAATTCGGGCTGGTTGCGCGCGAGCTCCATCACACGGGGCACCTCGCGGATGTCCGCCAGGGCCGCGTCGAGCGTTCCCTGGTCGACACCGGCGCGCAGCGCTTCCTGACGGACCCCCTGCAGCCAGGCGGCCGGAAACCGGCCGTCACCTTGGGCGAAGGCGGGCCCGGAGGCGGTCAAGGGCGCGAGGGCAGCGCCGGCACACAGGAGTCTGCGAGTGATCATGAAGCGTCCGCTTGTTGGTCGTTGCCCTCACGGGAAGCGATATTCCTGTGCCGGTCAATCTTGCGCACACTATGGCGACCTCTCCCGCCGTGCCATCGTCACCTGGTTCGCTCGTTCGTAGAAATGGATCCGGATGGTCCTCGTCGGGACTCTTGAAGGGTGCTCCCGGCTCCCCCTGACACGCCGCCCCCCGCTCCCTATATTCCCCTTCCGAAGGCACGTTGCGACAGGAGCGCGAAATGCAGACCTACAAGAAGAACCCGGAAGCCCTGGCGAAGCTCACACCCGAACAGTTCTATGTCACTCAGGAGAGCGGCACCGAGCGCCCCGGCACCGGCGCCCTGCTGCACAACAAGGAGCCCGGCATCTACGTGGACATCGTATCCGGCGAGCCGCTGTTCGCCTCGGCCGATAAGTACGAATCGGGATGCGGCTGGCCGAGCTTCACCAAGCCGATCGAGCCCGCCAACGTCGCGGAGCTGAAGGACAACTCGCTCGGGATGCTGCGCATCGAGGTGCGATCCAAGCATGGCGACAGCCATCTCGGCCATGTCTTTCCCGACGGCCCGCGCGACCGCGGCGGGCTGCGCTATTGCATCAACTCGGCCTCGCTGCGCTTCGTCCATCGCAAGGACATGGAGGCGGCGGGCTATGGCGCCTATCTCGACCAGGTGGAGGACGTGAAATGAACCAAGAGCGCGCAGTACTGGCCGGCGGCTGTTTCTGGGGCATGCAGGACCTGATCCGTCGGATGCCGGGCGTCGTGTCGACGCGGGTCGGCTACACCGGCGGTCACGTGGCGAACGCCACTTATCGCAACCATGACGGCCACGCCGAGGCTATCGAGATCATCTTCGATCCATCGCGGATGAGCTACCGCCAGCTTCTGGAATTCTTCTTCCAGATCCACGATCCCTCGACGATCAACCGCCAGGGCAACGACCGCGGCACTTCGTACCGCTCGGCGATCTACTACGCGACCGACGAGCAGCGCCGCGTTGCCGAGGACACGATCGCCGATGTCGACGCGTCCGGACTGTGGCCCGGCAAGGTCGTCACCGAAGTCACGGCCGCTTCCGACTTCTGGGAGGCCGAGCCCGAGCACCAGGATTACCTGGAGCGCATTCCCAACGGCTACACCTGCCACTTCGTCCGGCCCGGCTGGAAGCTGCCGGTCCGAGCCAGGGCTGGTCAGGCTGCCTGAGGAGTCAGTCGAGCTTGAGGTTGAGGTCCTTGACGATGCCCTTCCACACCAGGAACTGATCCTTCTGGTACTGCACCGCCTGCTGCCGCGTCGACGGCGTCGGCACGATGCCGTTCTGCAGCAGCTTGGCCCTCACCGATTCCGTTTCCAGGATCTTCACAAGCTCGCGGTTCAGCCGATCGAGGATGTCGCCGGGCGTTCCCGCGGCCGCCACGGCGCACCACCAGCCGCTCATGTCAGGTGGCGTGGCAAGCCCCTGCTCCGAGAAGGTCGCCACGTCGGGCAGCAGTGAATTGCGCTGGGCGGTCGTCATGCCGACCGCCCGCACCTTGCCGCCCCGGATCATGCCGAGCGAGGCAGGGATATCGGCGACCATGATCTGCACGTGTCCGCTGATCAAGTCAGCGAGGCCCGGGGGCACCGACTTGTAGGGCACGTGCGTCACGTCGAGCTGGTAGGCGTTCTTGATGTAGCCGCCATAGGCGATCCCGCCGGTGTTGCCGCTCGCATAGTTGAACTTCCCGGGATTGGCCTTGAGCAGCTTGACCAGATCGGGGGCCGTCGTCGCCTTGACGTCGTTGTTGACCAGCCAGACGTAGGAAACCGACGCCACCATGGAGATGTAGCTCAGGTCCTTGGCCGGATCGTAGCGGACGCCGCTGGTCAGGCCGGCGGGGCTCGCGACGAGGCCTGAATTGGTCAGGAGCCCGATCGTATAGCCGTCCGGCGGCGAGCTCACGACGAGCTCGGTCCCGAGCGTCGTGTTGTTGCCCGGCTTGTTCTCGACGACGATCGGCTGGCCCAGCGCCTGGCCGAGCGGCTCGGCCAGGATGCGGGCGAGGATGTCGCTGCCCGAGCCGGCGCCGAAGGGGACGATGAGCCGGATAGGCTTGTTCGGATAGGATTGCGCCATCACGGGCGCGGCAAGCATGACGGCGATGGTGGTGGCGAACGCGGTAAGCCGGTGAACGAACTTCATGAACTTCCTCCCTTGCTTCGTAGCTTTTCTTGTCTGTAGAATCTCGAAACGGCAGCCACGGCTCCTGTTGGTCGATGACGGATGCCGAACGGTTCAGAACCTGAAGCCGAGGTCGCGGGCGATCAGGTTCTTCTGGATCTCGCTGGTGCCTTCGCCGATCACGTAGACCAGCGCATCGCGATGGATGCGGCCCACCGGATACTCGCGCATGATGCCGGCGCCGCCATGAATGCGGATCGCCTGCTCGCTCACGGCAACGGCGGTCTCGCTGGCGATCAGCTTAACGCGCGCGGCCGTCGCCGAATCCAGCGTGTTCTGGTCGACGCGCCAGGCGCCGTAGTAGACGAGCCACTTCGCCGCCTCGATCTGCGCCGACATCTCCGCGAGCTTGTGGCCGATCGCCTGGTAGTCGCCGATCCGCTTGTTGGCGACCAGCCGGTCCCGCGCATAGGCCGTCGCCGCGTCGAAGGCGGCGCGCGCCATGCCCAGCGCGTTCGCGGCGACACCGACGCGGTTCTCGCTCAGCGACTCCAGGATCACCGGATAGGTTCCCAGCCGGTCGCCGAGGACGCAGTCGTCCGGGACGAACACGTCGTCCATATGGATCAGCCCGGTCTCGGAGGCGCGGATGCCCTCTTTCCTGAGCTTGTCGATGCTCATGCCTGCGGCCGGCAGCTCGACGATGAACAGGCTGATGGCATCGCCGCTGAGCTCTGGCGCGGTGCGCGCCGCGACCAGCAGGAAGTCCGCGATCGGCGCGTTCGTGATGTAGAGCTTGCTGCCCCTGAGCGTCCAGCCGCCCTTGGCGCGTTCGGCGCGGGTTTTCAGCGCGCGGATGTTCGAGCCTCCGTCGGGTTCGCTCAAGGCAAAGCCGGCGATCTTCTTCCCCTGCACGGCGGGCCGGAAGAAGCGCTGGCGCTGCTGCGCCGTGCCGGCCTTCCAGATCGGCCATATCCCGAGATGACTGTGCGCTGACCAGCTCGACGCGAATCCCTGGCTCATGTAGCTCAGTTCTTCGCGCACGATGCAGTCACTGATCTTGTCGAGGCCGCTGCCGCCGTCGCCTTCCGGATAGCGCACGCCCAGCAGGCCGAGTTCGCCCCAGCGCGCGAAGACCTCGCGCGGCAGGATCTCGTTCTCCTCAGCCGCTGCCACCAGCTTCTGGTGCTCCGACTGGCACAGGCGCCTGACGGTCTCGCGGACGGCCTCATGCTGGTCGGAGAAGGAGAAATCCATGATCGACGGTTTTCCTCGGGTCGGGGATTTTCACACTGACAACGAACGAAACTCGGGTCAATCGAGCGGGGCCGCTGTGCGCGACACCTCACAAACTGCTTGAAGTCCCACAGGCACGCCGTTCATATCCGCGGCCCCAACATGATGCGGGCGCAGCGACGGTCTCGCTCTCCTCCGACCGAAGAGGTATTTCTTGGTGGTCTCCATTCAGGCGCGTATTGCCCAAGAACTCGGGGTCAGGGAGCAGCAGGTCCAGGCCACGGTCGAGCTGCTCGACGGGGGCGCGACCGTCCCCTTCATCGCGCGCTACCGCAAGGAGGTCACCGGATCGCTGGACGATGCGCAGCTGCGCACGCTCGAGGAGCGGCTGGGCTACCTGCGTGACCTGGAAGCCCGGCGGAAGGTCATTCTCGATTCCGTCCGCGACCAGGGAAAGCTCGATGCGAAGCTCGAGGCCGCGATCCTGGCGGCCGACAGCAAGAGCCGTCTCGAGGACATCTATCTCCCCTACAAGCCCAAGCGCCGCACCAAGGCCGAGATCGCCAAGGAAGCCGGGCTGCAGGCCCTTGCCGATCTGCTTCTGCAGGATCCGAGCGTCGAGCCCTTGGTCCGCGCGGAGCCGTTTGTTTCGGCGGACAAGAACGTCGCCACGGCCGCAGCGGCACTCGAAGGAGCGCGCTCCATCCTGGTCGAGCGCTTCGCGGAGAATGCCGACCTGATCGGCGCGCTGCGCGAGGAGTTCTGGAGCAACGGCCGCCTCGTCTCCAAGGTGCGCGAGGGCAAGCAGGAAGCCGGCGCCAAGTTCAGCGACTATTTCGATTTCTCGGAACTACTCGCCAAGATGCCGTCGCATCGCGTGCTGGCGCTGTGCCGCGGCGAGCGCGAGGAGATTCTCGGCCTGACGGTCGAGCCGGACGATCCCGCGACGCGTCCGCCCGCCAGCCAGGCCATCCCCAGCGTCTACGAGCTGCGTATCATGCGGGCCCACGGCATTTCCGACCAGGGGCGGCCGGGCGACAAGTGGCTGGCCGAGACCGTGCGCTGGGCGTGGCGCACCAAGATCACGATCATGCTGTCGATCGACCTCCGGCTGCGCCTGTGGACCGCCGCCGAGGAAGAAGCGGTACGGGTCTTCGCCTCCAACCTGCGCGACCTGCTGCTGGCCGCGCCGGCCGGCGCCCGGCCGACGCTCGGGCTCGATCCCGGCTTCCGCTCCGGCGTGAAGGTCGCGGTGGTCGACGCCACCGGCAAGGTCGTGGCGACCAGCACGATCTATCCCCACGAGCCGCAGCGGCGCTGGGACGAGGCGCTCGCCGTCCTGGCGCGGCTGGTGCGCGAGCACAAGGTCGAGCTGATCGCGATCGGCAACGGCACTGCCTCGCGCGAAACCGACAAGCTGGCGATCGAGCTGCTGAAGGGACTGTCGGAGACCAAGCTTCAGAAGATCGTGGTGTCGGAAGCCGGCGCGTCGGTCTACTCGGCATCCGCCTACGCATCGGAGGAGCTGCCCGGCCTCGACGTGACCTTGCGCGGCGCCGTGTCGATCGCCCGCCGGCTGCAGGATCCGCTGGCGGAACTGGTGAAGATCGATCCCAAGTCGATCGGAGTCGGCCAGTACCAGCACGATCTCAGCGAGTTCAAGCTGTCGAAGTCGCTCGATGCCGTCGTCGAGGACTGCGTGAACGGCGTCGGTGTGGATCTCAATACGGCCTCGGCCCCGCTGCTGGCCCGCGTCTCCGGCATCGGCCCCGGACTGGCGCAGAGCATCGTCTCCCATCGCGACACGAATGGCGCCTTCCGCTCACGCAAGGCGCTGAAGGACGTGCCTCGGCTCGGACCGAAGGCGTTCGAGCAGTGCGCGGGCTTCCTGCGCATCCAGGCCGGCGACGATCCGCTCGACGCCTCGGCCGTCCATCCCGAATCCTATCCGGTGGTGCACCGGATCATCGCCGCGACCAAGAGCAGGATCGACGCCCTGCTCGGCAACGCCCCTGCCCTGCGCGCGCTCTCGCCGGCTTCCTTCGTCGACGAGAGGTTCGGCCTGCCGACCGTGACCGACATCCTGCGCGAGCTGGAGAAGCCGGGGCGCGATCCGCGTCCGGCCTTCAAGACGGCGGAGTTCAAGGCCGGCGTCGAGACGCTGAACGACCTGGAGCCGGGCATGGTGCTGGAGGGCGTCGTCACCAACGTCGCAGCCTTCGGCGCCTTCGTCGATGTCGGCGTCCATCAGGATGGCCTCGTGCACGTCTCGGCGATGTCGAACAGCTTCGTGAAGGACCCGCGCAGCGTCGTGAAGCCGGGCGATATCGTTCGCGTGAAGGTGCTGGAGGTCGACAAGCCGCGCAAGCGCATCGGCCTGACCCTGCGATTGGACGACCAGGCGGGCAGCCAGCCCGCACGGTCCGGCCGCAGCGACGGCGGCGGCGGCGCGTCCCGGCGGGACCAGGTCCGCGTGCAGGCCGCCAAGCCCAGCGCCCCGGGCAATGCGATGGCCGACGCGTTGCGGCGGGCCGGCTTTGGGGCCCGAACCAAATAGCGTAATGTGGTTCGGTAACGCCGCCGCAAGGTCCAAGCTTTGAAAACCCTCTTCTGGCCAATCGCTGCCCTCGCCGCCCTCGCCGCCCTGGCGATCGCGGGAGGCGCCGCCGCCCAGTCCTCGGACGACGACACGGTGGTGCCGCCGGTCCCGAAGCCGCGCTTCACGGTGGTCGACGGGGACACGGTGCGATTCGGGCCGCAGACCGTCCGCCTGTTCGGCATCGATGCCCCGGAGCGAAGCCAGACCTGCGACGACGGCCAGTGGCGTGCCGGCGCGCTTGCCCGCAAGGCGCTCGAGGAGTTCATCGCCGGGCGTCCGGTGAACTGCCGTCTGGTCGATACCGACCGCAAGAGCAATCCGCCGGTGGCGCAGTGCTTCGCGGGCGAGGACGACCTGCAGGAGAAGATGGTCTCCGCCGGCTGGGCCTGGGCCCTGCCGGCCAACAGCAAGGACCGCTATGTGCCCAATGAGCGCGAGGCCATGCAGCGCAAGCTCGGCGTCCACGCCCACAAATGCGTATCCCCTGCCGAATGGCGCGCCATGCTCCGCCGCGAGGCCTTGAGACGGGAACAGGGCGGCTGATCCTGCCGATGGTCGATGTTCGCCGATCCGAGGCTCGCGAGAGTTCCCGCAGCCGGGCAGCCAGCAGGCTTGCGCCCATCGCGTTACCGCGCGGCCTCATGTGAGAGTTGACGTAGAACAACTTTGCCGCCGGTTCGGCGGCGGGTCTCGGATAGGTGTCGATGGTCGCCAGCCCAGGCTTTTCACTCGATCGAGCAGGCCCCCGTCTCGCGGCGCTCCCGCTGCGCCCGAACCCGTCGGCGTCGATCGTCATCGACCAGCTGCTGGCCCCCGCTCCACGAAGGCGCGGTTTCGGCGCGTAGCCCAGCAGCCCGTCGTGCATCAGGCATAAATCGTCTGCCATGAGCGGCAGACCAGCAGACGGAGAACGCCATTTGTTGCAATCATGGCGGCACCTAAGTATCTGAATTCACTGAGTTGGATGGGTGGCCGAGCGGTTTAAGGCACCGGTCTTGAAAACCGGCGTGGGTTCACGCCCACCGTGGGTTCGAATCCCACCCCATCCGCCATCGCTTACCAGGAAGTAACACTAATCACTGCTTTTCTCCTCGGCGCGGAGTTCGGACTGCCAGATTCCCCGGTTGCGCGGGAATCAGCTCCCGCCGGGATCTTCGCCCACAATGTTCCCGGTATGGAACGACTATCCTTGGATCCTGGTGGCAGACAGATCGTGGTGAAAGTCCCAAGCCTCCGCGAATGCATTTGCGTCGGGCCCCTTCCACGGAATGGTCGGCGCAATGTCCGGTAAGCTGCTTGTCCGCGTTGGTGTTGTCGCGGTGTGGTGCGCGTTCTTCGGCGCGACCGCGCTGCAGGGCCGATCGGCGCACGCCGACGAGCCGGCAGCGACGAACCCGGGCCTGTCGTCGTGGCTGCGAGGCCAGTACATGACCGGCGACTGGAATGGCACGCGCAGCGATCTCGAGGCGAAAGGGGTCACGCTGCGTGCCCATCACATTGCGGAATCCGCAGCCAATCCCCTCGGTGGACTGAAGCAAGGCGCGGCCTATACCGAACAGGTCGACGCGGGTGCCGATTTCGATCTCGAAAAGCTGATCGGCTGGCCCAAGGCCAAGCTCCACGTGACGTTCACCCAGCGCGCCGGCCAGAGTCTGGCCGCCAACACGATCGGCAGTTACATCTCCGTGCAGGAGATATACGGCGCGGGACAGAACGTCCGGCTGGCCCAACTGTCCTACGAGCAGCTGCTTCTGGAGGATCGCCTCCAGATCAAGCTCGGCTGGCTGCACGCCTCCGACGACTTCGCGACCTCACCGATCTACTGCTACTTTCAGAACAACGGCTTCTGCGGACAGATCGCCATCGTCGTGAACAGCGGCTTCACCATCTATCCCACGGGCAGCTGGGGCGGCATGGCGAAGGTCAATCTCTCCGACGAGGTCTACGTCCAGACGGGCGTCTACGAGGTGAACCCGACGCTGGCGGCACCCGCCAACGGCTTCAAGCTCGGGATTTCCGGCGCCACCGGCGTCATCATGCCGGCCCAGCTGGGCTGGCAGCCGCGCCTCGGGGCCGCCGGGCTGAAGGGTCACTACAGACTGGGCGGATACTACGATACATCCGACGTGCCGTACCTGGGATCGCCTCCCGGCGGCAAGCAGGCCCTCGCCCGTGGCCGCTGGGGTTTCTATGTCCAGGCCGACCAGATGATCTACCGCACCGCGCCCGGGAGCGACCGGGGACTGACGGCGTTTGCCGTCATCGCCTATGGCGCCCCCGGCACGGCGATGCTCGAGTATATCGGGCAGCTCGGGCTTCTCCAGAGAGGAACTTTTGCCGACCGGGACGACGACACGATTGGCCTGGCGGTCAGCTACAGCAAGGTGAGCAGCACACTGGCCGCGGCGCAGAATGCTGCGAACGCCGTGGCACCGGGCTCGGTCGGCGTACAGTCCGCCGAGACAACCATCGAGCTCAACTATCGTGCCCAGCTCACTCCGTGGTTTTCGCTGATGCCGAACGTTCAGTATGTGATCCGGCCAAACGGCGTGACGACCATTCCCAACGCCTTCGTCCTGGGCCTTCAGGTCAAACTGACGTTCTGAGGGGAGAGCCGGCCCGCCCTCAGTTCACGCCGTACTTCGTGAATTCATTCGAGATGTTCGGCTGGATGCCGCTCGCGGTCGACATGTCGGCGATGCCGGCCGGCCCCTGGCCGTTGCGCGCGCGTGCGAGGCCGCGTCCGTAGAGGGCGCGTGCGCGATCCGGATCCACCTTGAGCGAGGCGTTGTACTGGGCAATCGCCCTGTCCCACTGCTTCCGCTTCAGATAGATCAGCCCGATATTGTCGTGGGCATAGGGATCGTCGGGCACCAGCTTGAGGACCTCGTTGCAGTCGGCGAGCGCGGCGTCGAGGTTCGCCCCCAGCACGGCCCGCGTCAGGCACCTGTTGTTCAGCGCCGGCGTCATCTTCGGGTCGAGCTTCAGCGCCTCGTCATAGTCCGAAACCGCGTTGGCGTACTCGCCCTTGTTGAAACGGGCGATGCCGCGGCTGAGGTACAGGTTCGCATCGCGCGGCCGCAGCCGGATCGCATTGTTCAGATCGTCGATCGCATCGTCGTACTCACCGAGACTGCTGTAGAGATGGGCGCGGCTGGAGTAGATGCGCGGATTCTTCAGGTCGGTGCGCAGCGCCTCGCTGTAATCCTCGATCGCGCGGCCGGCATCCCCTCGGAAACCCATGACCTGTGCGCGATAGTAGAGCGCGGTAGGATTGCCGGGCGACAGGCGCAGAGCATCCTCGATGTCGGCCAGCGCCCGCGGGTAATCCTTCTTGAGTCCATAGACGAAGCCTCGCTGGACTAGCGCGTTGATGTCGTCGGGGCTGATCTTCAGCGCTGCGTCGAAATCATTGATCGCGTCGTCGAGCTTGTCCTTGAAAATCAGCGACATGCCGCGGTTGATGTAGGCCAGCGGCTCCTTGGGATCGATTGCGATCGACGCCGTGTAGTCCGAGATGGCGTTGTCGTAGTCGTCGACGCGGTGGTAGGCGGTGCCGCGCTCGAAATAGGCGAAGGCCATGCCCGGCGCGAGCTTGATGGCGCGGTCGAGGTCGGCAACGGCTTCCTTCGCCTTGTCCATCTTGAGGTAGGCGGCACCGCGGCCGAGATAGGCGCGCGGCTCGTTCTCGTTGATCTCCAGCGCCGATTCGAAGTCCTTCACGGCGGCCTCGTATTCCTGCTTGTCGATCAGCGCCATGCCACGCTGGTAGTAGGCATTGGCCACCTGGTCGGCAGTCTGCGCCGCCGCGGGATCCTTCTTGCCGTCCTTGTCCTTCTGCGTGAGCCTGAGGATGTCCGACGTCTGCAGACCAAGCCGCACCGCCTCGGTGAAGTCGACGATGGCACGATCAGGATCGTTCCTCTGCCGCCATGTCACGCCGCGGTTGATCAGAGCGTTGACTTCTTTCGGATTGAGCTTGAGGGCCTGGTTGAAGTCGTTGACCGCCTCTTCGAACTTGCCCTTCTTCGTGTATTGGACGATCCCCCGGTTGACCAGCGGGCTCGGATCCTTGGGCGTCAGTTCATGGGCGATCGTGTAGTCCGTGAGCGCATTGTCGGCGTCGCCGATCCGATGATAGGCAATGCCACGCTGCATGTGGGCAAAGGCCTGACCTGGCTTGAGCTTGATGCCCTCCGAGAAGTCGGCGATCGCCTGCTTCAGGTCGTTCTTGTACATGTAGGCGGCGCCGCGGCCGACCCAGGGCGCCCCATCCCGCGGATTGAGGCGGATCGACTCGGAGAAGTCGGCGATCGCCTTGTCGTAGTCGTTCTTGTCGTACCAGGCGAGGCCGCGCTGGAAGTACACGAAGGCGGCCTGCAGCGCGATCCGGTTGGCTTCCTGCTGGGGCGTCTTCGCAAGCTGGCTGGTGATCGAATCGGGTACCTTGGTGAGCGACACCGGCTCGATCTTGTCCGGGAGAATCTTGATCGCCGTCGTGAAGTCGGCGATCGCCTGGTTCACGTCGCCTTTCT
The DNA here is from genome assembly GCF_030651995.1 of Reyranella sp. Classification (GTDB taxonomy): domain Bacteria; phylum Pseudomonadota; class Alphaproteobacteria; order Reyranellales; family Reyranellaceae; genus Reyranella. Next base: position 34,674 of record NZ_JAUSBN010000024.1, on the reverse strand, counting down.
TGCGATAGACGATGCCCCGATTGGTCCAGGCGCTGATCTCTTTCGAGTTGATCTTGAGCGCCGCGTTGAAGTCGGCGATCGCCCCCTCGTTGTTGTCCTTGCGCGTGTAGAGAACGACGCCGCGGTTGATCAGCGGCAGCGTGTCGCGCGGCGCAAGTCGGATGGCATCGCTGTAGTCAATGATCGCGCGATCGGCCTCGCCGATCGTCTGATGGACGACTCCGCGCTGGATGTAGAGATGCGGGTTGAGCGGCTGTGCCATGATCGCGTCGTTGTACATCCGGACCGCGGTCCGGAAGTCGGCCTTGGAGCGCTTGTCGCTGTCCGGGCCGCTCTCCGACAGGCCTCGGTGGAGGTAGGCCAACGCCAGGCCGCCTCCCGAGAGAAGTCCCTTGTCGATGACCTCGGTGCAGGCCGCGACCTTCGTCGGCGCATCGGCGCCGGTGGTGCCGTAACAGACGTCCGCCTCCGGCGGATGGCCTGGCTTCTTCGCGGACTGCTGCGGGGGCTGCTGCTGGGCCGGTGGCTGCGTGGCCGCCTTCGGCTGGGCAAGCCCGTTCGTAGCGCCAACGAAACAGAGCGCACCCAAGGCGACGCCCAAGGAAGTACCACGCGCGACGAGACGCAGCGCGGCCCAACGCTCAAAACCCCACATGACCATCCTCTTGCCAGCGCAGACAGCCCCCAAAGCCATTTGCACTCCACAGGCGAAAGTACCCAGTGCCGAGACTTTTCAGCCATTTGGAAGGCAGAGGCAAGGCCAGCCACGCCCAAATCCCGACACAATTACAAGGATTTCGGCTTTTCCATCGACGGCAAGGGTCCTTTTTGGCACCTTCCCTGCGTCAGTAAAGGGAGGAAACATAAAATGACGAGCAAGATGCGTCCGATCGGGCGCCGTACGGTCGTGGGCGGAATAGCCGCCGCCACCCTTGCCGCCCCGGCGATTGTGGCCGCGCAGGGCACCTATCCAAACAGGACGGTCCGCTACATCAACCCGTTCCCCGCCGGTGGTGCGACCGACACGCTATCGCGCATGTTCTGCGCCAAGCTGACGGAGATCAGCGGCCAGCAGTGGATCGTCGAGAACAGGGCCGGTTCGGGCGGCAATGTCGGCATGGATGCTCTCGCCCAGTCGGCGCCCGACGGCTACACGCTGGGCCTCGGCGGTATCGCCAGCCATGCCATCTCGCCCACCCTCTATGCCAAGCTGCCGTTCAACGCGAGGACCGACTTCACCTTCATCTCGACGATCTGGCAGTTGCCCAACATGCTGGTGGTCAATCTCGACCTGCCGGTGAAGACGGTGCCGGAACTGATCGACCTGCTGCGCAAGAATCCCGGCAAATACTCCTACGGTTCCGCCGGATCGGGTACGACGCTTCACCTCTCCGGCGAGTTGTTCAAGATCATGGCCAAGGTCGACATGCTCCACGTACCCTATCGCGGCGGGGCCCCGGCGATGCAGGACCTGCTGGCCGGGCAAATCCAGATGATATTCGACAACATCCCTGGCGCGCTCGCCCAGTCGCGTCCCGGCAAGGTGCGGGCGCTGGGCGTCACCTCCGAGAAGCGCAGCCCCGTCGTGCCCGATGTACCCGCCATCGCCGAGACCCTGCCCGGCTTCGACATCAGCTCGTGGACCACCCTTACGGGCCCGGCGAAGCTGCCACCCGACATCGTCGCGCGACTCTCGGAACTGTCGAAGAAGGCACTGGAGAGCGAGGACCTCAAGGCCAAGTTCTTCGAGCAGGCTGCCGTCGCCATCTGGCGCTCGCCGGCCGACACCTTGGCCTTCCGTGATTCCGAGGAGGCCCGTCTCGCACCGATCATCAAGGCCTCGGGCGCCCGCGTCGAATAGCGCGCGCCGCGTCATAGGCGTGTAGACTGAAGGGCATGCAGACCCTCAATACCGCCCAGACCGTCCTGTCGATGCTGGAAGTGAACGGCATCGACACCCTCTACTGCCTGCCCGGCGTCCAGAACGATCCGTTCTTCGACGCGCTCTACGATCGCACGAACGCCATCCGGCCCATCCACGCGCGCCACGAGCAGGCCTGCGCCTACATGGCCCTGGGCCATGCGATGGCAACCGGCGGGCCCTCAGCCTATGTCGTTGTCCCCGGCCCCGGCTTCCTCAACACGACGGCGGCGCTGGCAACCGCCTATGCCGTCAACGCGCCGGTGCTGGCGCTGACCGGCCAGATCCAGCAGGCGATGATCGGGCGCAACGTCGGTCTGCTGCACGAGCTGCCCGACCAGCTCGCCATCATGCGCGGTCTCACCAAATGGGCCGACCGCATCCCCGCTCCCGCCGCGGCGCCGGGTCTGGTGAACGAGGCGTTCCGCCGCCTGCTCTCGGGTCGCCGTCGCCCGGTCGCACTCGAATGCGCCATGGACATCTGGGCCCGGCGCGCGCCGGTCGAACTGATCGGCACGGCGGCCGCCGCCGATCCCTGTCCGGTCGACGAGGAGGCCGTCGAACGTGCGGCGAAGCTGCTGGGCACCGCCGAGTGCCCCTTGATCGTCGTGGGTGGCGGTGCCCAGGGCGCCGGCGAATACGTCCTGCGCATCGCCGAACTGATCGACGCGCCGGTGATGACCGGCCGCATGGGCCAGGGCGTGATCGACGGACGCCATCGCCTTTCGATCACCGCGCCGGCCGGCTACCGCTTCTGGGGCGAGGCCGACGTCGTGCTCGCGGTCGGCACCCGCCTGCAGCCGCAGCAGCAGAACTGGGGCCTCGACGACACGCTGAAGATCATCCGCATCGACGCCGACAGCGAGGAACTCGACCGCCAGCGCAAGCCCGAGATCGGCATCGTGGGCGATGCCACCGCGACCCTGAAGGTGCTGGCCGATCGCCTCGAGAAGCACGCACGCAGGCACGGCGGCCGGGCCGCGCATGTCGCCGGAATCAAGGCGGCGGCCACCAAGAAGATCCACGAGACGCTCGCACCGCAGATCGCCTATCTCGAGGCGATCCGCAAGGCGCTGCCCGACGACGGCATCCTGGTCGATGAGCTGACGCAGATCGGCTACGCCGCTCGCTTCGCCTGGCCGAGCTACGGGCCGCGCACCTTCCTGTCGCCCGGCTACCAGGGCACGCTGGGCTGGGGCTATGCCACGTCGCTCGGGGCCAAGGTCGCCAGGCCCGATACGGCGGTCGTGTCGATCAGCGGCGACGGCGGCTTCATGTTCACCGCGATGGAGATGGCGACGGCCGCCCAGCACGGGATCGGCGTCGTGGCGGTCGTGTTCAGCGACGGCGCCTTCGGCAACGTGCGGCGTATCCAGCAGCAGTCCTTCAACAACCGCACCATCGCCACCGAACTGCGCAACCCCGACTTCGTGAAGCTGGCCGAGAGCTTCGGCGTCGATGCCGTGCGTGTCGGTTCGCCGGACGAGCTGGGCACCGCCATCGCGCGCGGCCTCGCCAAGGGCGCGCCGCTCCTGATCGACTGCCCCGTCGGCCAGTTCCCCGACCCGTGGCCGCTGGTGACGCTGCCGCCGAACCGGCCGCGGAAGTCCTAATCGGGCCCGCCGTTCGCCCTGATGTCGGCGAGCAGCTTTATGGCGTGTGTCTGGTCGGCAATGCGCTTCGAGGTAAAGCGCGGGTCGAGGGCGGGCGCGACCATCAGGAGATGCCTGGCGAGGAAATCCGGCAGCGGTGGCGGTTCGATCTGCTCTTCCGGCATCTCGACCTCGGCCATCGCGAAATAGGTCGAGCCGTCGCCGCGCTTGAAGAAATCGACGTCCCAGTGATAGCGGCCGTCTGGCCACGAGTAGCGGACCTTGACCAGCGCCTCCAGCCGCTGGGTCCACAGGCGCGCGAAGTCGACCGCGCTGAGGCCGGTCTCGATTTCGACCACCTGGCCGTCGATCGTGCGCTTGTAGGTGAAGACGTGGTCGGTCTTGCCATCGCCCTCGAGCGCTCGGATCCGCAGCCCCGGCGCATCGAGATAGGCCTGACGCAGAAGGTGGCGTGAGACGCCCGGCAGGGCGCCCAGTTCTGCTTCCAGGCCCGTGGCCTGCTCGTTCAGGACAAATTTGCGTTCGTTCTCGATCGGCATGCTAGAATCGTCACCATGGCCACACAGACAATCGACGACCTGCCGACTCCCGCCCTCATTCTCGACCGGGCGATCCTGCGCCGCAACCTCAAGCGCATGAGCGAGCGCCTGCGTAATGCCGGCGTCATGCTGCGGCCGCACCTCAAGACCGCGAAATCCGTCGAGATCGGCCGCATGGCCGTCGAGGGCCACGATGGCCGCATCACCGTCTCGACCCTGGCCGAGGCGCGCTACTTTGCCGACGGCGGCTTCAAGGACATTCTGTACGGCGTCGGCATCATCCCCGCGAAGCTGCCGGCTGTGACCGAACTGCGCCGCCGCGGCGTGAATCTGCGTGTCGTCACCGACAATCTCGCCGTGGCAAAGGCCATCGCCGCCGCGGCCAGCAACGGCGACACCTTTTCGGTGTTCGTCGAGATCGACAGTGGCGGCGGCCGCGCGGGCCTGCCCTACCCCGCCCTGCCCGGGCTTCTGGACATCGCCCGCGTCCTGCACGAGGCGCCCGGCGTTGACCTCGCCGGCGTCATGACCCATGCCGGCCACTCCTATCACCAGAGCACCCCAGACGGCATCGCGGGCGTGGCCGAGCAGGAGCGCCAGGCGATCGTGACCGCGGCGGAGAAACTGCGCGAAGCCGGTATTCCCTGCCCCATCGTCTCGGGCGGCTCGACGCCGACCGCGATGCATTCACGCGACTTCACCGGCATTACCGAGATGCGGCCGGGCGTCTATGTCTTCAACGACCTCGACCAGGAATATATCGGCTCGTGCGGCGCAGGAGACATCGCGCTCTCGGTGCTGGCTTCGGTGATCGGCCACTATCCGCACCGTAACCAGCTGCTGGTCGATGCCGGCGCGCTGGCGCTGTCCAAGGACATCAGCGCGCAGGAGTTCCAGCCCAAGGTCGGCTACGGCACCATCGCCGATCCGCCGGCCGCCGGCATGGCCGTGATCGAATGCTCGCAGGAACACGGCTTCGTCGCGGCCGACGATCCGCTACCCTACGGCAACCTCCCGGTCGGCGCGCGCGTCCGCATCCTTCCCAACCACGCCTGCATCACTGCGGCGGCCTACGATCGCTACTATGTCGTCGACAGCGACCTCGATGGCGGCAGGTCGGTGGTCGACGTCTACGACCGCATCAACGGGTGGTGAGGGAAACTAAAGCGAGCTCACCGTGTGGCCGCCATCGACGGTGATGATGCTGCCGGTCATGAACGCGCCCGCTTCCGAGGCGAGCAGGAGCAGCGCACCGTCGAGATGTTCGGGCTGGCCGATGCGGCGCTGCGGGATGCGGTCGATCAAGCGCTGGCCGCCCGGCGTCTTCCAGAAATCGCCGTTCATCTCGGTCTCGATGTAGCCGGGGCAGATCGCGTTGACGCGGATCTGGTAGCGCGCCCACTCCATGGCGAGCGCCCGCGTGAGATGGATCAGCCCGGCCTTCGAGGCGTTGTAGGGCGCCACCTGGCCGATCGTGCGCAGGCCCAGGATCGAGGCGATGTTGACGATCGAGCCCGGCCGCTTCGCTGCGACCCAACGCTTGCCCGCGGTCTGCGTCATCAGCCAGGCGCCGCGCAGGTTGGTGTCGACGACCGAATCCCAATCCGCTTCGGGCATGTCGAGTGCGGGCTTCACGATCGAGATGCCGGCATTGTTCACGAGGATGTCGACGGGTCCCAACGCCGCCTCGACCTTGTCGAAGGCCGCCGCGATCGATTCCGCCGACTGCACGTCGAGATCGACGGCCAACGCCCTGGCACCGCCCTGCTGCAGTTCCCCCTGTAGGGAGGCGAGCCGGTCGGCACGCCGCGCCGCGATCGCCACCGAGGCCCCCGCCTCCGCCAGCGTGCGGGCGAAATGCACGCCGAGACCCGACGAGGCGCCGGTCACCAGGGCCACTTTGCCGCTAAGGTCGAATCGCTTGGACATGCCGGACGCTCCACTGTTTCATGCCGGCCTTATAGGCGAGCGACCCGTTCGGAGGAAACAGCATGGACCTCGGTCTCAAAGGCAAGCGCGTGATGGTGACCGGCGGCACCAAGAGCATCGGCCGAGCCATCGTCGACACCTTCCTGGCCGAGGGCGCGGTCGTGGGCTTCTGCGCCCGCGATGCGGCTCTGGTGAAGGAGCGCGAGGCGGAATGGCGTGCGCAACAGGGCCGCGCCACCGGCACGCCGCTCGACGTCACCGACAACGCGGCCCTCAAGGCCTGGATCGACGGCTTCGCGGCCGACGGCGGCATCGACCATTTCGTCGCCAATGTGAGCGCACTCGGCACCGACAACACGGTCGAGGGCTGGCGCAAGGCCATCGAAATCGACCTGGTCGCCACGGTCAACGCGGTGCTGAACGTCCGGCCGCATCTCGAAGCGCGCGGCCAGGGCGCCACGCTCACCATCATCGGCACGACTTCGCTGGTCGAGGTCGCGGGCCCGACCCAGCCGTACCGTTCGGTGAAGGCGGCGCTCGTCCCCATGGTCAAGTCGATGGCGATCGAGCTGGCGCCCAAGGGCGTGCGCGTCAACATGGTCTCGCCGGGCACGATCCTCGAGGACGGCAACACCTGGGGCCGCCAGCGCGACGCCGCCAGCGAACGCTACAAGCGCTCGCTGGCGCGCAATCCGACAGGCCGCATGGGCACGCCGCAGGAAGTAGCCAGCGCCGTCGTCTTCCTGGCCGGCGCGCCCGCCTCGTTCATCACCGGCATCAACATGGTGGTTGACGGCGCCATTACCGCGCGGGTGCAGTACTGAGTCCTGCGCGCACCCCGTGGCCGCTGGTCGCCCTGCTGGTCGCGGCCGGCATGGTCGCGGCCTTCCAGGTCGGCAAGGCGCCACCCGCCCTCCCGTCGATCCGCGAGGATCTCGGCGCGACCTTGGAACAGGCGGGCTGGCTGCTGTCGGTCATCAACCTGATGACGGCGCTGGGCGGCATGGCGATCGCGCTGACGGCGGATCGCGTCGGCCATCGGCGTCTGGCGATCTTCGGCACGCTGCTGGCCGGGGCGGCCAGTTTCGCCGGCGCCTTCGCGCCCAGCGTCGAAGCGCTGTTGATCGGCCGTATCCTCGAAGGGCTTGGTTTCATCACCGTCGTCGTCGCCGTGCCGAGCCTGCTGTTGCGCCTTACGCGGCCCGGCGACCAGCGTCTCGCCATGGCGATCTGGAGCACCTACATGCCGGCCGGCTCCGGTACCATGATGGTGATCGCCGCGATCGTGCTGCCCGGTACCTCGTGGCGCACCGTCTGGCTAGTCGCCGCGGGGGCGGCCGCCCTGATGGCCGGCGCCCTCCTCCTGCGCGCCGTACCGCGGCGCGAGCTCGATCCCTTACCGGTGGCGCGCCGTCCGGTCCTCGCGGAAATGAAGGAAGTCGCCACAAGCGGCGGCCCGCTCGCCATCGCGCTCTGCTTCGGCGCCTATGCCTGCTGCTGGTTCGCCATCATCGGCTTCCTGCCGACGCTCCTGATCGAGCGGCTGGGCTATTCCACCTCGACCGCCGCCATCGTCACGGCCGCGGTCGCCATCCTGAACGTGACCGGCAATCTCGGGGCCGGCTGGCTGCTGCACCGCCGGGTGCCGCGGGTCGCGGTGATCGTCGGCGCCACCCTGTCAATGAGCCTGTGCGCCGCCGGCATTTTCGTGGACGGCGTGCCCGACCTCGCGCGGTTGGTGCTGGCCGGCGTCTACTCGGCAGTGATCGGCGTCGTGCCGGGGGCATTGTTCACCGCCATTCCGATCCATGCGCCGCGACGGGAACTCGCCGGCGCCTCGACAGGCCTGCTGATGCAGGGGTCCAACATCGGCGGACTTCTCGGGCCCCCAATCACCGGGGCCCTGGTGGCCTGGGGCGGCTGGCCCAGCGCCGCCTGGCTGACCACGCTCGCTCTGGCCGTGGCGGCCGGCGCCGGCCTCTTCCTGCACTGGCTGGAAAGGCATAAAGTCGGCTCATGATCTACGTCGACATCGTCTCCGATACGATCTGTCCCTGGTGCTATATCGGCAAGCGCCGCTTCGAGCGCGCCCTTGAGCAGAGCGGCCGCACCGACGTCGCGGTCGCGTGGCGCCCGTTCCAGCTCAATCCCGACATGCCGGCCGAGGGCATGACGCGCGACGACTATGTCCGCGCCAAGTTCGGCGGCGGCGACCGGCCGCGCCAGATCTACCAGGCGATCGCCGAGAGCGGCCGCGAGGCCGGCATCGACTTCCAGTTCTCGCGCATCAAGCGCACGCCCAACACCGTACTGTCGCATCGCCTGGTCCACTGGAGCGCCAAGAGCGAGCGGCAGGACGAGGTCGTGGCCGAACTGTTCAAGGCCTATTTCGAAGAGGGGCTCGACATCGGCGACCTCGACACGCTGGTCGAATGCGCCGTGCGCGCCGGCATCGAGGAAGACCTTACACGCCATTTTCTGTCGGGTGACGAGGGCCGGCAGGAAGTCGTTGCCTCCGACGTCTACGCCCGCCGCCTCGGGATCAACGGCGTGCCCTGCTTCATCGTGAACCGCAAGTACGCCGTCTCCGGCGCCCAGCCGCCGCCGGCCTTCGTCGAAGTCTTCAACCTCGCCGAACGCGACGCCGCCACCAGTGCGGCGCAGTCGACCGTCTGACAGAACACTTCCGTCGTCCTGAGCGAAGCCGCCCATAGGGCGGCGCAGTCGAAGGACCTCTTTTCCGGGGCACGATGCGTTGAAGGGAAAATAGGTCCTTCGACTACGCGCCTGCGGCGCTTCGCTCAGGACGACGTGACTGTGCGTGTGGCGCTCATCCGTGATGATATGTCGATTATCCTATGATATGATTATCGACATATCATGCCCATCAGCGCCACCCGAAAAGCCGCCATCCGGGCCGAGATCGTCGAGCATGCTGCCCGGTTGTTCCGGCTGCGTGGCCATGCCGGCACCAACATCGACGACATCATGCTGGCGGCCGGGCTCACGCGGGGCGCCTTCTATGCCCACTTCACCTCGAAGGACGACCTGTTCGCCGAGATCGTGCGGATGGGCCACGGCCTGCTGCCCCGGCTGCGCGCCGCCGAGAAGCCCACTGCCGTACTGGATGCCTATCTGGATCGGGAGAGCCTGAGCGCCACGGCGCAGGGTTGTGCCCTCGCCGCTCTGGCCGGAGACGTCGCCCGGTCGCCGCTGGCGGCAAGGCTCGCCTATGCCAATGTGCTACACGGGGCAATCGCCGAGCTTGCACGCGGAAGGAAGCGCACGCTCGACGCCGACGCGACCGCCGTAGCGATCCTGGCGGTCGGTGCGGTTACCCTGGCACGCGCCTCGGGCGACACGCGCCTCAGCGACTGGCTGCTGCGCTGCGCCCGACGTGCGGCGAAGACACTGATGAAGAAGCCCCCGCCTAAGCGGCGAGCTTCGCCAAAGAAGAAACGATCGACGTCACGCCCGAAAGCCGCTGCCGCTCGTCCTTCCAGACGCGCTGCACGATCACGCGGTGGTCCGGCCTGAGCTTCACCAGCGGGGCGTTCTTCTGGATCCAGCCGATCAGGCGCTCGGGCTTCTCGAACTTGTTGTCGTGGAAGCTGAAAACGACGGCCTTCTCGCCGGCGTCGATCTTCTCGACCTGGGCGGCGCGGCACAGCAGCTTCAGCGCCACCGTATTCAGCAGGAACTCCGCCTCCACCGGCATGCGGCCGAACCGGTCGACCAGCTCGGCGGCGAAGGCGTCGATCTCGCTCTGGCTGGTGAGTCCGCCCAGCCGCCGATAGAGCCCCATGCGCACAGAGAGATCCTGCACGTATTCCTCGGGGATCAGCACCGGGATGCCGAGGTTGATCTGCGGCGACCATTCCGACTTCTCGGCCTCGTCGGAGCGCCCGCGTGCGGCCGCGACGGCCTCCTCCAGGAGCTGCTGGTAGAGCTCGATGCCGACCTCGCGGATATGGCCCGATTGCTCGTCGCCCAGGAGATTGCCGGCGCCGCGGATGTCGAGATCGTGGCTGGCGAGCTGGAAGCCCGCGCCCAGCGTGTCGAGGGTCTGCATCACCTCGAGCCGCTTGGCCGCCGACTCGTTCAGCGCCCGGCCCGGCGGTACGGTGAGATAGGCATAGGCGCGCGTCTTGCCGCGACCGACCCGGCCGCGCAGCTGATAGAGCTGTGCCAGACCGAACATGTCGGCGCGGTGAATGATCATCGTATTGGCGTTGCGGATGTCGAGGCCGCTTTCAACGATGTTGGTCGAGAGCAGCACGTCGAACTTGCCCTCGACGAAGTCCTGCATCGTGTTCTCGATGGTGGTCGGCGACAGCTTGCCGTGCGCCATGCCGAGCCGGATCTCGGGCACCAGCTCGCGGATCTCCGCGGCGACCGAGGCGAGGTCCTCGACCCTCGGGCAGACATAGAAGCTCTGCCCGCCGCGATACTGCTCGCGCAGCAGCGCCTCACGGATGGTGACGCCGTCGAACGGCGTGATGAAGGTGCGCACAGCCAGCCGGTCGACCGGAGGCGTGGCGATCAGGCTCATGTCGCGCACGCCGGTCAGCGCGAGCTGCAGGGTGCGCGGGATCGGCGTCGCCGTCAGGGTCAGCACGTGGACGTCGGCGCGCAACTCCTTCAGCCGCTCCTTGTGGGCCACGCCAAAGTGCTGCTCCTCGTCGACGACCAGCAGGCCGAGATCCTTGAACTCGATGCCCTTGGCCAGCAGGGCGTGCGTGCCGCAGACGATGTTGATCGTGCCGTCCTTCAACCCTTCCTTGGTGGCCTTGGCCTCCTTGGCGGTGACCAGGCGCGACAGGCGGCCGATGTTCACGGGCATGCCCTGGAAGCGTTCGACGAAGGTGCGGTGATGCTGGCGGGCCAGCAGCGTCGTCGGGCCGATCACCGCCACCTGCTTGCCCGACATCGCCGCGACGAAGGCCGCGCGCAGGGCCACCTCGGTCTTGCCGAAGCCGACATCGCCGCAGATCAGCCGGTCCATCGGCTTGCCCGACGACAGATCGTCCATGACGTCGGAGATCGCCTGGAGCTGGTCGTCGGTCTCGGCATAGGGGAAGCGCGCGCAGAATTCCTCGTACAGGCCCTCCGGCGGACTGAGCGTCTCGCCGCGCCGCACCGCTCGCTCGGCGGCGATCTGGATCAACCGGTCGGCCATGTCGGCGATGCGTTGCTTGAGCCTCGCCTTGCGCGACTGCCAGGCGACGCCGCCCAGACGGTCGAGCACGGCGCCCTCCTCGCCCGCGCCGTAGCGACTCAGCACGTCGATGTTCTCGACCGGCACGAAGAGCTTGTCGCCGCCTTCGTAGGTGAGCCTCAGGCAATCGTGGCGCGCGTGATGGATCTCGAGCGTCACGAGACCCTCGTAGCGCCCGACGCCATGCTCGCGATGCACCACAAGGTCGCCGTCGCTGAGCGCCGAGGCTTCGGCAATGAAGCGCTCCGACGGGCGGCGCTTCTTGGCCGGCCGCGACAGGCGGTCGCCGAGAATGTCCTCCTCGCCGATGACCTCCAGCCCATCGAGCACGAAGCCATGCTCCAGGGGCCAGATCGCTATGGCGAGCACGCCGGCGGGCAGTCCCTGCACCATGGCGAAATCGGCGGCGAGTACCGGCGTGGTGGCGCCGTGCTCCTGCAAGAGATGCTGCAGGCGCGTCGTCGATCCGTCGGTGTAGCCTGCGACGACGATGCGGCGGCCGGCGTCGTTGGCCGCCTTCACATGCTCGGCCACCTTGTCGAACAGGTTGACGCCCTGCGCCGTCCGCGCCTGCGCGAAGCCCTCGTGGCGGCGGCCGCCGAGATCGATCGTGTTGACCGCACCGGGCGCCGAATCGAAGGTCGAGAACTGCGCGACGGTACGGCCGTCGAGCAGCCGCTCCCATTCGGAGGGCTTCAGGTAGAGCCGGTCGGGTGGCAGCGGCTTGTAGTCCGCGCCGCCGGTCATGCCGCCCTTGGCGCCGGTCTTCTGGCGGGCATCGTAATAGTCGGCGATCAGCTCGTAGCGCGCGCCGAAGGCTTCCGCAGCCTCATGGTCGGCCGTGACGATGGCGCCGGGGCAGTAATCGAGCAGCGTTTCCAGGTGGTCGTGGAACAGCGGCAGCCAGTGCTCGACACCGACATGACGCTGACCGGCCGAAACCGCTTCGTAGAGCAGGTCCTCGCCCGAGACGTTGCCGAACAACTCGCGATAACCGCTGCGAAAACGCTCGATGCTCCGGGGCGTCAGCAGGACTTCGCTGACTGGCAGCAGCACGACCTCTTCTCGGGTACCGGTCGAGCGCTGGCTCATCGCATCGAAGGAGCGGATGGCCTCCAGCGTGTCGCCGAACAGGTCGAGCCGCAGCGGCTCCTTGGTCCCCGGCGGAAAGAGGTCGAACAGGCCGCCGCGCACGGCGAACTCGCCCGGTTCCATCACCGTCTCGGCCCGGCCATAGCCGTTCTCGCCCAGGAACTTGGTGAGCCAGGCCACATCGACCGTCTGGCCCTTGCGCAGAATCGTCGCCGCCTCGTTGTAGAGGCTCTTTGGGGGCACGCGCTGCAGCGCGGCGCCGACCGAGGCGAGGATGATCCGCGCCGGCGCGCCAGGTGCCTTCGGAGCCGCCAGCCGGCTGAGAGTCTCCAGACGTTCGGCCACGATGTCGGGATGCGGCGACATGCGGTCGTAGGGCAGGCAATCCCAGGCCGGGAAGACCAGCACCTCGCGGTCGGGGCTGAAGAAGCGCAGGCCGTCCTGAAGCCGCTCCAGCCGCTGTCCGTCGCGCGCCACGTGCAGAATGTCCACGCCGCCGGTCGCGCGTGCCAGCTCCGCCAGCACGAGGGCATCGGCGCCTTCGGGCAGCCCGGCGAGGGTCCATTTGACGGCCTTGCGCGGGATGGCGGCCAGTGCGCTGACGAACGGCAGAGCCACTAGAACCTCACGCGGAACGCCAGCAGCTTGCGCACCACCGTCGAATCCTGGTCGGCCGGGACTTCCACCTTGCCCGAGACCCAGTCGTAGATGTCGTTGTCGCCGACCGAGAGCAGCCGCTCATACTGATCGAGTTCGGCGGCGCCGAATTCCCCGAGATGTGCGCGCGCGAACTGCCCAAGGAGGATGTCGTTCTCCTTGTTGCCACGATAGGTGCTGCGGTAGAGCAGACGCTTGCGCCGCGTCTCCAGATCCGTGTCGCCAGTCATGTTTTCCCCAGTCCCGGACCCAAAAGGGGCGTAGCATATAGGCGGCGGCGATGGCGAAGTCACGCAGCCCCTGATCAAGCCAACCATGCGCCCGCAAGCCCTCACGCCCCTCTTTGCCCACGTCACGTCACTGCCCGGAATCGGTCCGCGGCTGGGCACGCTTGTGGAGAAGCTGGCCGGCCCGCTGGTCGTCGACCTTCTGTGGCACCTGCCCGCCGGCGTAATAGATCGGCGGAACGCGCCCGATGTCGCCCAGGCGCGCGGCGGCGAGGTCGCAACCCTGACCGTCAACGTCGACGAGCACCTCGTCCCGCACAGCCCGCGGCAGCCCTACAAGATCTGGTGCAGCGACGAGAGCGGCCGGCTCTGCCTGACCTACTTCAACGGTCGCGAGGACTATCTCAAGAAGCTGCTGCCGCCGGGCGAGACCCGCGTGGTGAGCGGCAAGGTCGAGATCTACCAGGGCGAGGTGCAGATGACGCACCCCGACCATGTCGTCCCGCTGGCGGAGCGCGAGGGGATCCTGCGGGTCGAGCCCCTCTATGGCCTGACCGCCGGTCTCACCCAGAGGCCGGTCCAGAAGGCCATCGCAGCGGCCGTCGAACGCTCGCCGGGTCTCGCCGAATGGCAGGACGCCGCCTTTCACAAGAAACAGGGCTGGAGCGACTGGAAGAGCGCCGTCGCCCGCGTCCACGCGCCCGAGGAACCAGGCGATCTCTCTCCGTCGCACCCTGCCCGCGCACGCCTGGCCTTCGACGAGCTGCTGGCCAGCCAGCTCGCCATCGCGCTGGTGCGCCATCACAACCGCACCCTGGCCGGTCACGCGACGAAGGGCGATGGCCGCCTGCGCACGGCCGCCCTCGCCTCGCTGGGCTTCGAGCTGACCGCCAGCCAGACGCAGGCGGTCGCCGAGATCGCCGACGATCTGGCCAAGGAAGAGCGCATGGTGCGGCTGCTGCAGGGCGATGTCGGCAGCGGCAAGACCCTGGTCGCATTGCTCGCCATGCTGATCTGCGTCGAGGCCGGCGCACAGGCGGCCATGATGGCGCCGACCGAGCTGCTGGCACGCCAGCATTTCGCGACCATCGCGCCACTGGCGGAAACGGCCGGCGTGAAGATCGCTCTGCTGACCGGCCGCGACGGCCAGCGCCAGAAGAAGCAGACCTTGCAAGGTCTGGCCGACGGCACGATCCAGCTCGTGGTCGGCACGCACGCGCTGGTGCAGGAAGATGTCGAGTTCGCCGACCTCGCGCTGGCCGTCGTCGACGAGCAGCATCGGTTCGGCGTTCATCAGCGCATGGCGCTGTCGTCGAAGGGCCATGCCGTCGACCTGCTCGTCATGACCGCTACACCGATCCCGCGCACGCTGATGCTGGCGGCCTACGGCGATCTCGACGTTTCGAAGCTCACGGAGAAACCCAAGGGCCGCCAGCCGATCGACACCCGCACCATTCCGCTCGAACGCCTCGGCGAGGTTGCCCAGGGGATCGGCCGGCAGATCGCGGCTGGCGCGCGCGTCTACTGGGTCTGCCCTCTGATCGAGGAATCCGAAGAGATCGACCTCGCCAACGTGACCGAGCGCTTCCAGCTGTTGAACGACCGCTTCCCCGGAAAGGTCGGCCTGCTGCACGGCCGCCTGAAGGCCACCGAGCGTGAGGCCACGATGGCGGCTTTCGCCGACGGTCGCCTGTCGGTCCTCGTAGCCACCACCGTGATCGAGGTTGGCGTCGACGTGCCGGCGGCCACGGTCATGGTGATCGAGCATGCCGAGCGTTTCGGTCTGGCCCAGCTCCACCAGTTGCGCGGCCGGGTGGGTCGCGGCAGCGCCAAGTCGACCTGCCTGCTGCTCTATGCCCTGCCGCTCGGCGAGACCGCCAAGGCACGGCTTGCGATCATGCGCGAGACCGAGGACGGTTTTCGCATCGCCGAGGAGGACCTCAAGCTGCGCGGCGCCGGCGAGCTTCTGGGCACGCGCCAGAGCGGCCTGCCGGACATGCGGCTGGCCGACCTCGCGATCCACAACGAACTGCTGGAGGCCGCCCGCGACGACGCACGGCTGGTGATCGCCCGCGATCCCGACCTGCAGACCGAACGCGGCACGGCCCTGCGTGCCCTCCTCTACCTCTTCCGCCGCGACGATGCGGTCAGGACGCTCAGGGCGGGGTGATTTCTCTTTTCCTCCGCAGTCTGCTGGGGAGGTGGCGGCGTCTTACGCCGACGGAGGGGTCACGGCCCTCGCCGCACATGACCCCATCGCCCCGAAAGGCGGGGCACTTCCCCGTTTTGAATGGGGAAGCAAATGAGGAGAGCGATCAGCCCAGCTGACTCACATAAGTCCGCAGCGCGTCGCGCGCGGCTGCGGTTGCCTTCTCGGCTTCGGCGCGGCGGTTGGCGAGAGCTTCGAGGTCGGTTTCCTGTTTGTCGAGCGTTGCCAGATACCGGCGCTGCAGGTCGCTGTTGGGTGGCACGCGCGCCAGGTTGTCGCGCAGACGGGCCTGTTCCTGGACAATCGCCTGCCGCTCGGCGTCGACCTGGGCCACCTTGCGCTGGGCCTCCGCCGCGGCCTGCTGGAGCTGCAGCACGCGGGTGAGCGCTTCGCGCGTCTTCGCATCGAACTCGCGGGCCTGGGCGTAGACTCGGATCTGCTCGGCCGCGCTTTCGAGCAGCCGGATCTCCTGCTGCTGCGTCTGCTCCTGCACGACCTCGAAGGTCTGGGTCTGGTCGCCGCCGGGAAGCTGGAAGGGAATGCGATAGTTGCCTTCGCTGAGCTCGACGTCCTTCGAGTCCGGCTTGGTCAAGGTCCAGCCCGGCAGGCGGCGCTGGACGACGACGAGCTGGCGCGGCTCCTTGGCCGGGCCGCGCACACGATAGACCGTCGTCTGGCGCATGACCCGCGAGAGCCGCAGCGCGCCGTTGGCGATGGTGCCCGAAGCCACCCGATCGGTTTGCGCCACATCGCGCTCGATGATGATCTTCTCGTCGAGCGCATAGGCCAGCAGTCGGGTCTCGCCGACCGGGAAGGCCGACAGGCGCGCGTCGCCGACATAGGACACGTACCCGCCCTTATCGCGCTCGTAGAGGGTGATGATGCCCGGTGGCAGGCCCGACTCGCCATCATTGGTCAGGCGGATCGCGGCCAACGGGTTACGCGCGGCGGTGTCGGCCTGATAGAGCGCAAGCCGCGCCGCCGGCACCTGCCGGTCGACGATCGGAATGGAGAGCGTGCGGCCGTTCTCGACGCTGACGGCGCGCGGGAACTTGAAGATCACCTGCGTGGCGGCATCACTCGCCTCGATCTGTTCGGCAGCCGCCGCCAGGGGCGCTGGCGGGGGCGGAGGCGGCGCCATGGCCGGGGCGCTGACCGAACGCTCCTGCTGCGCGCGATACGGCGCGGGCGCCGGCATCGGCAGCGAGGATTTGGCACGCTGCTGGTCTGCGGTGACGCCGCCACGATCTATACCCGGCATCAGGCGGCCGGCGATCTCGACCGGTACTTCGGGGCGGGTCACGTAGTAGGCGTTGTAAAGGGCCTGGTGGAACGCGACCGGCCGACCCGACACGAGCGTCAGTTCGATATCCTTCCAATCCTGACCGCTCAAATTCTCGACAATGGCCCAGCCCTGCAGGCCCGAGCGCGCGGCGGCCGGATCGGCGCCCAGGGTCAGGCGGTAGGAGGCCTTCCAGACCGGCGCCTCGACGATGTAGGCCACGCGCACCGTGCGCTTGCCCTGCCCGCGCATCGACAGGTCGATGGTGCGCGCATCCTTGGCGCGATTGCCCTGGATGGCGACCAGAGCCTGACCGACCTTTTCCCGCAAGGCGGCATCGGCGAACTGCAGGTTCTCGGCGTCTTCCAGGATGAACTGCTGCAGGCCTCGGTCGGTGTAGAGTGTGATCCGCGTGCGTTTCACCATGCCCTTGTTGTCGGGCAGTGCGACACTGTCCTCCTCGACCGACACGATGCGGCCGGAGATCGAGCGGCTGCCGCCCACCGTGACCTCTGCGCCCTTCAGGGTCTGCAGCAGCTCGGCCGGCGAGCCCAGCGAATTCTCGTCGAACGGAAGATCCTTGAACGCCTGCGCCAGCGGCTCCCGCCCTGGAAGGCTGAGCCCACCCACGCTGCCCTTGTCGTCATAGACGACGAGGCTCTTCAGCACGTCGTCGACCTGACCCAGCGATACGGTGAGTTTCAGTGTCGCGTCGCCATCGACGATCGCCTCGTACTCGAAGTAGCCGAGACCGCCGGAGGAGAGCATGACCCTCTTAAGCGCGAGGTCCTGAGCGAAGGCGAAGGTCGGGAACGCAAGAAGGCCCACCAGGGCCACGACGTTCATCAAAAGGCGCATGGTCTCTCCCGGTCGATGCCCGCGCACCGTGACCAGTGACTGTGACACAAGGACGGCGGAGGCGCGACGAAACTACGGGCGCGCTCCGTACTTAGGAAAGCGCATCCTTCAGGGCTTCCAGCGGCAGCAGCACGCAGTCCTGTCGGGCCTTGTGCGCCGCGACGGGCGCGAAGGCGTCGAACGGTTCGTGCGTCTCGCCCGGCTCGCGGCCCAGCGCACGTTCGGCGTCGCGGCGCAGCTCGGCAACACCCGCGGCGTCGCGGCCGACGGCGACCGCGGAGAGCGCGGAGGCCGAAGCCTGGCACAGGAGACAGCCGCGCACCTGATGGCCGATCTCGGCGATGCGCCCCTCCCCGTCGAGGCGCACGTCGAGGATCACGCGATCGCCACAGAGGGGGTTGTCACGGCGCACCGTCCTCGTCGGATTCTCGAGCTTGCCGGCGCCGGTCTTCGCCTTGGCGAGGGCGACGATGCGCTCCTGGTAGAGCTGGTCGCTCATCGCAGCGTCTTGGCAGCATGCGCGACCCCGGCCAGCAGCGCGTCGATGTCGCTGTTGTCGTTGTAGGGCGCCATCGACACGCGTGTCGTGCCGTCGAGGTCGAAGCGGTCCATCAGCGGCTGCGCGCAATGATGGCCGGCGCGCACGGCGACGCCGAACGAATCGAGCGTCTGCGCCACGTCGTGCGGATGAACGCCGTCCAGCATGAACGACACGACCGGGTAGCGGTTCTGCAGGCCCGCCGGTCCGAAGATCTGCGTGCCGTCGATCTTCTGCAGGCCATCCATCAGCCGTTGCACCAGGTCCATCTCGTGCTCGTGCGCCCCCGCCCAGTCCAGCGCCTGCATCCAGGCGCAGGCCGCACCGAGGCCAATCGCCGGACCGATCGGGGGCGTGCCCGCCTCGAAGCGGCGCGGAGACGGCGCCCAGGTCGTTTCTGCCAGGGTCACGCGCCCGATCATCGAACCGCCACCCATGAACGGCGGCATGGCGTCCATCAGCTCGGACCGGCCCCACAGCACACCGATGCCGTTCGGCCCATAGGCCTTGTGACCGGAGAAGGCGTAGAAATCGATGCCGAGCGACGGCAGGTCGAGCGGGCCATGTGGCGCACGTTGCGCCCCGTCGAGCATCACCTTGGCGCCAACTGCCTTGGCCGCCTCGACGACGGTCCGCACGTCGAGCAACGCGCCCGTGACGTTCGAGACATGCGCGAGCGAAACGAATTTGGTCTTGGGCGTCACCAGGCGCGGCAAGGCCGAGAGATCGATACGGCCGTCGGTCGTGACCGGCAGCATGTCGAGCTCGACACCCGACCGCGATCGCAGCAGCTGCCACGGCACGATGTTGGAATGATGCTCGAGTTCCGACAGCAGGATGCGGTCGCCGGGCTTCAGGAGCGCGCCGTAGGAGAAGGCCACGAGATTGATGGCCGCGGTGCAGCCACCGGTGAAGACGATCTCCATCGTCGGCACGCCGAGGAACGAAGCGACCTGGGCGCGGGCATTCTCATAGGCCTCGGTTGCCCGCTCGGCCAGGCGATGGACGCCGCGCAGCACGTTGGCGCGCCCGGTCGTCTCGTAGCGGCGCACCGCGTCGATCACCGTGAGCGGCGTCTGCGCCGAGGCGCCGTTGTCGAGATAGTGGACCGGCAAGCCGTCGATGATCTCGGACAGGATCGGAAACTGGCCGCGGACGGCGGCGACGTCGAAGCTCATGACCTAACACTCATGCCGGTACCCTCGCCCGCCACGCGGCCAGCGCCTCGGGCGTGTCGATGTCGGTGATTGCCGCCTCGCCGGTCATCTCGACCTCGCAGACGAGATCGGCATGCTCGCCGATCAGGTGCTTGGCGCCGCTGTCGCCGGACAGCTTCGCCATCTCGGGGAAGAACCGCCGCGCCCACAGGACGGGGTTGCCGCGCTTTCCGCCGACCGTCGGCACGCAGATCGAGCGGCCCTCGACGGGACTGAAGGCAGCCATCAGGCGATTGAGCAGCGGGGCGCCGACGCCCGGCATGTCGCCGAGCTGCACCACCGCGGCATCGACCGTGGTCGGGAGCGCGCCGATGCCGGTACGCACCGAGGTGCTGAGCCCCTCGGCAAAATCCGGATTGGTGACGAAGCGCACGCGCGAGCGCGGCGGCACGGCTTTTTCGACCACGGCGCGGACGTCGTCGGCCATGTGGCCCAGAACCACGACGACCTCGACCGCCTGCGAGGCAAGCGCCGCCTTCACCGCATGGACGACCAGGGGCGCGCCTTCGGCCTCGGCCAGCAACTTGTTCGGCCCGCCCATGCGTGTCGAACGGCCGGCGGCCAGCACCAGCACCGCGACGCGTGGCGCCTGTTGCGGGCCCGCCTCTTCCGTATCGGTCTCGTCGCGGGGTTGCGGGCGGCTGGGAATTTCAGCGAGCAGCCCACCCGAGCCCATGCGCACGATCTCGGCGCGGCCGACCGGCAGGCGCGCGGCCAGCCGCTCCAGCACCATGTCGAAGCCGTTGTACTTGGGCGACTTGGCGCAGCCCGGCAGGCCCAGCACCGGCTTGCCGTCGAGTTCGGCCGTCAGCAGCAGATTGCCCGGATCGACCGGCATGCCGAAATGGAGGACCTTGCCGCCCGCCGCCTCGATGCCAGCCGGGACCACGTCGTTGCGGTCGACGATCGCCGAGGCGCCCGCGATCAGGAACAGGTCGCAGCCTTCCGACTTCAGTTCGGCCAGCGCATCGGCAATCGCCCTGGCGTCGTGCGCGACACGGCGCTCGCCGTTCAAGGTGCTGCCCAGCGAGGTCAGGCGCTTGGTGGTCGTGTTGACCGCCTTGTCGAGCACCTTGTCGCGCGTGCCGGGCAGCCGCGTCTGCACCAGGCCTGCACGCATCGCCTGGAACGGCGCCACGGAGATCATCGGCAGGTTCGCGGCCTTGGCCACGTCGACGGCGCGCACAACCGCGGCGCGCGGCGCGCCGTAAGGGATGATCTTCACCGTCGCCACCATCTGACGCGGCTCGACGCGCGCGAAGGGCGGCAAGGTCGCGACGGTCACCGATTCATGAAGTTCGTTCAGCGTGTCGATGCGCTCCTGGTCGAGCACGGCGAGCCCGGCTTCGCGGGCGAAATGGTTGCAGCGGCCGGTAAAGGCCGCCGTGACCTCGATCCCCTCGCCGGCCAGCGCTCGGGCGATCGTGGCGGCCGCCTCGTCCTCGTGCATCTCGTCGGCATCGAGGCGCGCGGCAACAATCGTCGAAACACCGGCTTGCTTCAGGCGCGCGATATCCTCACTGGAGAGGATGCGCCCCTTGGCGAAATTGATCCCGTCGGCGCGCCGGCTGTGCGCCAGGATGGCACCGGCGGCCTCGTCGACCGGTGTCTCGCCGAATCTCACGCCGCAGCGACCTTCGGCGCAGACAGGGCTTCGAGGCGGCGCGCCCGCACCTCGATGATCTGGCCCAGGATCGACACGGCAATCTCGGCCGGCGACTTGGCGCCAATGTTGAGGCCGACCGGCCCGTGGACGCGGGCAAACATATCCTCGGTGATGCCGACCTCGGCCAGGCGCTCCTTGCGCTTGGCGTGCGTGCGCCGGCTACCCAGCGCACCGATGTAGAAGACGTCGGACTTGAGTGCCGCCTCGAGCGCTGGATCGTCGAGCTTGGGATCGTGGGTCAGGGTCACGACCGCGGTCGACACGTCGAGGCCCATCGCCTGGAAGGCCTCGTCGGCCCAGTCCTGGATGACCTTCACGCCGGGGAACCGCTGGGTGGTGGCCCAGGCGCCGCGCGGATCGACCACCGTGACGTCGAATTCGAGCATGGCCGCCATCGGCGCCAGCGACTGCGCGATGTGCACGGCGCCCACGATGATCAGCCGGGGCGGCGGCACATAGACGTTCAGGAAGATCTTGGCGTCGCCAATATCCGCCGTCTCGCTCTTGCCGATATCCATGGCGCGCTGCGCGGCCGCGACGATGGCGGCATCTCCCGCCAGCTCGCCCTTGGCGTCGTCGCGGTAGACCAGCGCTTCGGCGGCATCGCTGAGGCGGGTGGCGAGCGTCACGGCCCGCCGCTTGACGCGCGCATCCTGGAGGGCGGCGAGGGTTTCGGTCTTCATCGGATCAGTTCACCTTCTCGACGAAGACCTGGACCTTGCCGCCGCAGGCGAGACCGACATCCCAGGCCTGCTCGTCAGTGACGCCGAAATCCAGCAGCCGCGGCTTGCCGTCCTTGATGGCGTCGAGCGCCTCCTTGACGACCGCGCCCTCGATGCAGCCGCCGGAGACCGAGCCCACCATGTTGCCGCCATCGTCGACGCCGAGCTGGCTGCCCACGGGCCGCGGCGAGGATCCCCAGGTGACGATCACCGTGGCGACCGCGACGCCCTTGCCGTCGGCCTTCCACTTGCCGACCTGATCGAGAACTTCCAGCGCATCGCTCATGGTCTACTCCTTGCGAAGGTCGGTCTGCCATCCCGCGAGCCGCTTGTCGGCCCCGACGGTGCGGGCGCCCAGCGCCGCGATCAGCCCGGACAGGCTCTCCAGATTGTGGACGGGCCTGAATTCGTCGACGTGCGGCAGCATGGCCTTGTTGCCCTGAGATTTGGGCTCGTAGCCGCCGTACCGCAAGAGCGGGTTGAGCCAGATCATGCGTGAGCAGGACTTATGCAAGCGTTCCATTTCCTCATCCAAACCGGAGGCGCCCTCGCGATCCAGCCCGTCGGTGATGAGGAGAACCACCGCGCCCTGCCCCAGAACGCGGCGCGACCACTTGTTGTTGAACTCGTGCAGCGCCTGCCCGATACGCGTGCCGCCCGACCAGTCCTCGACCTGCGAGGAGGCCTTCTGCAGCGCGATGTCGACGTCGCGGTTGCGCAAGGCACGCGTCACGTTCGACAGGCGCGTGCCGAAGGTGAAGCAGTAGACTCGGTCGCGGTCATTGGTGATGGCATGCATGAAATGCAGGAACATCCGCGTGTAGCGGGCCATCGAGCCGGAGATGTCGCACAGGATGACCAGCGGCGGCGGCCGGCGGCGCGGCTCGCGGCGGGCCAGCTCCGTCAGCCCCTCCGGCCGCATCGCGCGGCGCAGCGAGGCGCGGAAATCGATCCTCGGCCCGCGCCGCGCCGCCTGATAGCGGCGCGTACGCCGTTCCGGCACCGGCAAGCGCAGGCGGGAGATGGCGCGCAAGGCCTCGTCGATCTCCGTCTGCGACATCTGCTCGAAGTCGCGCGTCTGCAGGACCTCGCGGTCCGACACGGTGAAGGTCGCCTCGACCTCGACTTCCGGCGGCTCCTCGGACTGCTCCGGCGCCTCGCCCTGCCCGGGCTGCAGCGCTTCCTGCAAGCGCCGGCTGAGCTGCTTGCCCTTGTCCTGCTCGGCCGGCACGCCGATCTGCGGCAGCAGCATGTCCATCATCTTCTCGAGCAGGCGCGGGTTGCGCCAGTAGACATGAAATGCCTGGTCGAAGATCTCGCGCTGGTCGCGGCGGTTCACGAACACCGAATGGAGCGTCCAGTAGAAGTCGTCGCGATTGCGGATGCCCGCCGCCTCGACGGCCTCGATCGCGCGCAGAATCTGCCCCGGCCCGACGCGCAGCCCCGCCGTGCGCAGGGTGCGCGCGAAGTGCACGATGTTGCTGGCAAGCTTGCCGCCGCGCGGCTCGCGTCCCGGCAGCCCGGCCGGTGGATCGGGCAGCGTGTCCATCAGGGCGTGACCCTTCGCGCTTTAGCGCAAGCGAAAGGTCCCTCACTGCGTTCGGGATGACAAACTTGCTCGGGCTGGCGCAGTGCGTCGCTGCAAAAAAAGCTGTCATCCCGAACGCAGTGAGGGACCTTTGAATCCCATCCGAGCTTGCCGCGCATCACGAACTTCAGCCCAGCGGCTGGGCGGCGATGTCGGACTTCACCTTGCGCAGGATCTCCGCCGCTTCCGAGCCCTGCAGGCGCTGGATGTCGTCCTGGTACTTGAGCAGCACGCCCAGCGTGTCGTTGATCGTCCGGGGGTCGAGATCGAGTACGTCGAGTTCGGACAGGGCCGTCGACCAGTCGATCGTCTCGGCAACGCCCGGCGCCTTGAACAGGTCGAGCTTTCGCAGCTCCTGCACGAAGCCCACGACCTGCCGTGACAGGCGTTCGCTGGCGCCCGGCGCCTTGACCTTCAGAATCTCGAGTTCGCGCTTGAGGTCGGGATAGTCGACCCAGTGGTAGAAGCAGCGCCGCTTCAGCGCGTCGTGGATCTCGCGCGTGCGGTTCGACGTGATGATGACGATCGGCCGTTCCGCCGCCCTGATCGTGCCGAGTTCCGGAATCGTCACCTGGAAGTCCGAAAGGACCTCGAGCAGATAGGCCTCGAACGGCTCGTCGGTACGGTCGAGCTCGTCGATCAGCAGGATCGGGGCGCCGCCGACATGCGGCTGCAGCGCCTCGAGAAGCGGACGGCGGATCAGAAACCTCTCGTCGAAGATGTCGGCCGCGAGTTCGCCGCGGTCGTGCACACCCTGCGCTTCGGCGAGGCGAATCTCGATCATCTGGCGGGCATAGTTCCACTCATACACCGCCGAGGCGACGTCGAGCCCCTCGTAGCACTGCAGGCGGATCAGCGGCCGCTTCAGGGTCTCGGCCAGCACCTTGGCGATCTCGGTCTTGCCGACGCCCGCCTCGCCTTCGCAGAATAGCGGACGGCCCAGCTTGAGGGCGAGATAGAGGACCGTGGCGAGGCTGCGGTCGGCGATGTAGTCGCCGCCCTTCAGCAGCTCGACGGTGGCGTCGATGGACGCCGGAATGGGCGAAGGCATGAAACTCCCGCAAAAACTCGAGGCATCGAAGCGCTCAGTGTAGCGGATGACCCGGCGTGCCGATATGCTGGGAATCGCAAGATAATTCAAGGAATTAGGAGGAATACATGGAGGCTGAGCCGTTCCGGGGCCGGACCGCGATCGTGACCGGTGGCGCACGGGGCATCGGCCTCGCCTGCGCCGCCAAGATCACCGCAGGCGGCGGGCGGGTCGCTTTGTGGGATCGCGATCCCGAGCGCGCCAAGCAGTCCGCCGCCGCCCTGAAGGACGCCGTCGCCATAGCCGTCGACGTGACCAGCGAGGCAGACGTCGCCAGGGCGCTGGCCGAGACCGAGCAATTGCTGGCGCCGCCGGACATCCTGGTCGCCAGCGCCGGCATCACCGGCCCCAACACGACGGTCGCCAAGTATCCTGTCGACGCGTGGCGACAGGTGATCGACGTCAACCTGACGGGCGTCTTCCTCTGCAACCGCGTCGTGGTCGACGGCATGGTGCATCGTGGCTGGGGCCGCATCGTCAACATCGCCTCGGTGGCCGGCAAGGAGGGCAATCCCAATGCCTCGGCCTATTCCGCCTCCAAGGCCGCCGTCATCGGCCTCACCAAGTCGCTCGGCAAGGAACTTGCTACAACCGGCGTGCTGGTGAACTGCGTCGCGCCGGCGGTGGTGAAGACGGAACTGTTCAGCCAGATGACCGAACAACACATCAACTACATGCTGTCCAAGATCCCGATGAACCGCTTCGGCGAGGTCGAGGAAGTGGCCGAGATGGTCACCTGGCTCGCCTCTTCCCACTGCACCTTCGCGACCGGTGCGGTTTTCGATCTCTCTGGTGGACGGGCGACCTACTGATGTCTTTGCATGAACTCACCCTGACCGAACTCTCCGCCGGCCTGGCCGCCAAGCGCTTCTCCTCGCGCGAGGTGGTCGACGCGTTGCTGGCGCGTATCGAGCATGCCGACGGCAAGCTGCACGCCTTCACCGAGGTTTATGCCCAGGAAGCCCGCGCGCTCGCCGACGGGGCTGACACGGCGCGCGCCTCGGGGTTCCCCCTGCCGGCGCTGCATGGCCTGCCGGTCGCCTACAAGGATCTCTGCGACATCGCTGGCCGCATCGGCACTGGCGGCTCCAAAATGTGGGAAAAGCGCGTCGCCACAGAGACCTCGAACACGGTGGAGCGCCTGACCGCGGCCGGGATGATCCCGCTCGGCAAGCTGCACATGGTCGAGTTCGCCTTCGGCGGCTGGGGCACCAATCCGCTGATGGGCACGCCATGGAACCCGTGGGACCTCGAGACCCACCGCACACCCGGCGGCTCGTCGAGCGGCACCGGCGTCGCCGTCGCCGCGCGGCTCACGCCCGCCGGCATCGGCAGCGACACCGGCGGCTCGGTGCGCATTCCCTGCGCCTTCAACGGGCTGGTCGGCCTCAAGGTCACATTCGGCCGCATCAGCCTGCACGGCACGATGCTGCTGTCCTGGACGCTCGACTCGATCGGTCCGATGACGCGGTCGGTCGAAGATTGTGCCCTGATGCTCAATGCGCTGGCTGGTCCCGATCCGCGCGATCCCACGACCTTGGGCCAGCCGCTCGAGGATTTCACCGCATCGACCAAAGGCGGTTCGATCAAGGGCATGCGCATCGCCCTGCCCGACGCCTCTGCGCTGCCTGCATGCGATCCCGACGTGATCGCGGCCTGGCAGGCTTCGGCGAAGAAACTGGAAGAGCTTGGCGCCAGCGTCGAGCCGGTGAAGATCCCGGAGTGGTACTTCAATCTCGGCGTCGGCGCGGGCTCGATCTCGGCGTCGGAACTGTGGTCGCTGCATCGCGGCTGGATCGAGGACATGAACCAGCCGATCGGTGCCGGCGTGCGCGGCCGCGCGATGGCCGCCAAGGGCTTCGCCCCGGCCCTCTACGCCGAGGAACTGCGTCGCATGGCCGGACGCCGCGCCGCCTTCAACGCCTGGATGGCGCCCTATGACGCGCTGCTCACGCCGGCGCTGGCCTCGGGAGCAATTCCGGTCACCGAGGTCGACGAAACCTCGCCCGCGATCTCGCTGATGACCCGCCCCGGCAACTATCTCGGCCTCTGCGGCCTCTCGCTGCCGAACGGCTTCTCGAACGGCCTGCCGATCGGCCTCCAGCTTCTGGGCAAGCCCTACGCCGAGGGCACGGTGCTCAGGATCGGCAAGGCGCTGCAGGACGCGACGGACTTCCACAAGCGCACGCCGGACCTCTCGGCGCTGGGGCTGTAGCGGCGAGGTCCAGTACCAAAGCCTCCGTCATCTCGACCGGAGCGCGCAGCGCGGAGCGGCGAGATCTTCGCTCCGCGATTTGCTGGCATTTGGTAGAAAAAAGGTCTCTCAACCCGCACCTGCGGTGCTCCGGTTCGGGCGGGGTAACCCCCGCCCTGAGACGACGGAGATTTTTAGCGCTCAATCCCGCTGCGGCATGCCTTGCGGCACGACGGTCTTGACGAGCGACGCGTCGAGCGCCTCGTAGTCGTGATAGCGGATCGTGTCGTAGAGTTCCTGGCGGGTCTGCATGCGGTCGATCACGTTCTGGGTGCCGCCGTCGCGCTGGATCGCGGCGTACACCCCCTCCTGGGCCTTGTTGGCGGCTCGCAGGGCCGAGACCGGCCAGATGACCATCCGGTAACCCATCGCCTCGAACTCCGACGCCGTGAAGAACGGTGTGCGGCCGAACTCGGTCATGTTGGCCAGCAGCTTCACGCCCGGCATCGCCTTGGTGAAGGCGCGGAACATCTCGGCCGTCGTCAGCGCCTCGGGAAAGATCGCGTCGGCACCGGCTTCGAGGTAGAGCCGTGCCCGGGCGACCGCGCCGTCGATCCCTTCGCTCACAGCCGCATCTGTCCGCGCGATGATGAAGAGATTGCGGCGCGCCTTGGCGGCCGCCGCGACCTTGGCTGCCATGTCTTGCGGCGGGGCGAGCTTCTTGTCGTTCAGGTGGCCGCATTTCTTCGGCAGAAGCTGGTCCTCGAGATGGACGGCGGCGGCGCCCGCCTCCTCGAAGGCCCGCACCATGTGCATGACGTTCAGCGCCTCGCCGTACCCGGTGTCGCCATCGACCAGGACCGGCAGGCCCGAGGCGCGCGCAACCTGGCGGATGAAGAAGCAGACCTCGTCGACCGTGATGACGCCGAGGTCCGGCAGCCCCATCGAAGACGACATGGCCGCGCCGGAAAGATAAAGCGCCTCAAAGCCAGCACGTTGTGCCTGCAGCGCGGCGATGCCGTTGTGTGCACCGGGCATGCGCAGGATCCGCGGCTGCTCGACCAGTTTTCGGAATCGGACACCGGCCGGCTCCGCGGCGAGATCGGCTGCAACGAGATAGGGCATGTATGCTCCCCTCAGATCCTTTGGGGCTTGCGGCCTTGCAGGCCGACCATGAGGCCCGCGCCGACGACCACGGCCGTGCCGAGCCAAGTGTAGAAATCGGGCACCTCGGCGAACATCAGGTAGCCGACGACGACCGAGCCGATCATCTGCGTGTAGTTGAACGGCGCAACGAAATTGGCCGAGGCATAGGTCATGGCCTTTGCGACGCAGAAATGACCCAGGGCCCCGAATGCCCCCAGCGAAACGAGCAGCGCCCAGTCGGTGGCGTTTTGCGGCAATTTCCAGACGAAGGGCAGCCAGATCGACATGATAATCGCGCCCAGCAGCACGCTGTAGAAGATCGAAGTCGCCGGCGCGTCGATCCCCGCAAGCCGTCGGATCAGGATCTGGTACATCGCATAGCAGATCGCGCTGCCCAGGAGCAGAAGCGACTGCCACTGGAACACTGCGCTTCCCGGCCGGATCACGATCAGGACACCGGCAAAGCCCACGATTACCGCGGCCATGCGAAAGAAGGTGATGCGCTCGCCCAGCAACGGCCAGGCCAGCAGCACCACGGCGAGCGGCGCCACGAAGGTGACGGAGATCGCCTCGGCCACCGGGATCGACTTCACCGCGGAGAAGAAGAACAGGGTCGAGAGCATCATCATCACGGAACTCACGAACTGCGTGCCGATGCGGCGTGTCCGCAGCAGACCGAGCCCCATGCGCGGCATGAAGACGATGGCGACCAGCAGCAGATGCGAAACAATCCGGAACCAGACGATCTGCTGCGGCTCGTAGGTGGCTGCCAGCAGCTTCACCAGGCCGTTCATGATCGGAAACAGCGTGCAGGCCGTGCACATGAAGAGAACGCCCAGCAATGGCCGCGACGAACGGCCGGGCGTCTGGATCTCGGCCATTTCGGTCCTCAGCGCAGGAAGCGTTCGAGCGAGCCCAACAGCAGTGTGCCGCCCGTTGCGATCACAATCAGCGAGGCGCCGATGGCGGTGAAGCGCCCGATCTCCTGCGAGCGCCCCTCGGCGATGATCAACCGGTGCGCCACCATCGACGCCATGCCGATGGCTGCCAAGGTGATCGCCATGCCCAGCGCGATGGCGATGACGCCGACCACGCCCGCCCAAAGGACGTCGAGCGCGATCGACAGGAGGATGATGATCAGCGCGCCGGCACAGGGCGCGATGCCGGCCGCCGTCAGCAGCAGCCAGCCGGCGATCGTGCGCTGCGGCGGCTCGTGATCGTGGTGATGATGGTCGTGCCCATGCCCATGCCCATGATGATGATCGTGCCCGTGATCACCATGCGGGTGCTCGTGCAGGCGGCCGGTGATGCCGGCCCACAGGCGCCAGACCCCCACCAACAGGATCAGCGTATAGGAGACGATCTCGACGTTTCGCACCTCGCGCATCGCGCCCAGCAGGCCGACGGTCGAGGAGAGCTTCAGCGCACCGGCCAGCAGCAGGGCCGCCAGCGTGTGGGTGAAGGCGATCCAGCCGCCGGCGAAGATACCCTCGATCCAGGCGCGCGGCCGGCTGCTGTCGAGGAAGTAGGCCACCACGACAGCCTTGCCGTGACCCGGCCCCAGCGTGTGCACGACGCCGTAACCGAAACAGACGGTGACGAGGGTCCAGAGCGCCAGGGAGCCCGTCCCCGACTGCACGTCCCGCAGCGAGGTCGAGAGGACATGGTTGATGCGGCGCTGATACTCGGCGGAATAGCGGGCCAGCTCGGCCACGCTGTCGCTGAACACCAGCGCGCCCGCCAGGGCGAGCAACAGGAGGAGCCCGATCCACAGGAAGGGCGACCTGAGGGCGGATGGTCTTACGGAAGCTGGCATGTCACCACGTCGGCGAAGAAGGGATAGCCGCGGACGAATTCGGCCTTGTGTGTGGGATGCTTGCCCAGCGTGCAGCCGGCCGGGACCGAGCCTTTGTCGACCTCTATGCGGATGAAATCCTCGGGATCGTAGGTCGCGATCGACACGAGCTTGGAAGGTTCGGGCAGCGCGAAGCGCATCACATAGACGAGATTGCGCGGCCCCTGCTTGCGCGGCGCCCCCGGCGCATCGGCGCGCTTGTTGGTCGGCATCGGCATGCCGGCATTGTCGCCCGCGTTGCGGTCCCATTCAGGCGGAATGAAGCTCGCCGGATCGTCGATGCGGGCGGAGAATTGCGGCGCCTTGGGCGGCCTGAAATCCTTCGCCCCGGTGTTGAGCCAGCTCAGGTACCCGTACTTGCCCAACTCGGGCATCATCTCGCTGGCGAGCAGCTTGGTTTCCCGGGCCGAGAATTTGCCGTTCCTGTCCTCGTCGATCAGCGGGATCTCGACTTCGCTGGAATACGGATCGAACCGCCATTCGATCTCGACATGGGTATATTTCCCGTCCTTGGCGACCATGCGCACGACCTGCTGCACGACAATGTGCGGATGGGCGAACACCGCCGCCGGCGCGAACAGCGCCAGGGCGGCCAGGACCGGAGCGAGCAGCCGCTTCACGCGGGGGCCTGGTGCGGAACGGGGCGCGGCTTGCCCTCGTCGTCGATCGCCACGAACACGAAGGTGCCGTGGGTCACACGCAGGTCGGTTTCCTCGTGGCGGCGCTGGACCACGGTTTCGAGCCCGATGGTGATCGACGTCCGGCCGACCTTCACGACTTCCCCATAAATCGACACCATGTCTCCCACCTTGATCGGCTGGACGAAGGTCATGGCCGTGATCGCCACCGTG
The DNA here is from genome assembly GCF_030651995.1 of Reyranella sp. Taxonomy (GTDB): domain Bacteria; phylum Pseudomonadota; class Alphaproteobacteria; order Reyranellales; family Reyranellaceae; genus Reyranella. Next base: position 4,262 of record NZ_JAUSBN010000024.1, on the reverse strand, counting down.
GCCACCCGCCCCTTCGCCACCCGGGCCGCGAGCGACCCGCCCGCGATATCCATCTGGCTCAACACCCAGCCGCCGAAAATGTCGCCATTTCCGTTCATGTCGGCAGGCTGCGGAACGGTCCTTACGATCGGATCACGGCGACTTTCGGACATCAATCCCTCACCGGATGTGGTTGCTTTCACGCGGTTTTGCTACCATACCCATGCCGGACCGGCCACCCAGCGATCCCCTCGCGCGGCCGCGGAAAGACAAGAAGCAGGCATGGCACGAAACGGCGATCTCTTCGATCGGTCTGGCGGCGGCAAGCGTGCCGCGGGGCCGAAGGAAAATTCCTACACGGCGAGTGACATCGAGGTGCTGGAAGGGCTGGAGCCCGTCCGCAAGCGCCCCGGCATGTATATCGGCGGCACCGATGAACGGGCCATGCACCACCTGGTGGCCGAGATTCTCGACAATTCCATGGACGAGGCCGTCGCCGGTCATGCCGACACGATCTGGCTGGAAATGCTGCCGGGCAACTATATCTCTGTGCGCGACAACGGCCGCGGCATGCCGGTCGATCCGCACCCCAAGTTCAAGAACAAGTCGGCGCTGGAGGTGATCCTCACCACCCTGCATGCAGGCGGCAAGTTCAACAGCAAGGTCTACGCCACGTCGGGCGGCCTGCATGGCGTCGGCGCTTCGGTCGTGAACGCGCTCTCGGACGACCTCGCCGTGGAGGTCGCCCGCGACCGGCAGGCCTGGACGCAGAGCTTCTCGCGCGGCCTCCCGGTCTCGAAGCTGAAGCCGGCCGGTCCCGCCCCCAACCGGCGCGGCACGATCGTCACCTTCCATCCCGATCCCGAGATCTTTGGCAAGCAGCTGTTCGTGCCAGAGCGCCTCTACCGCATGGTGCGCTCCAAGGCCTACCTGTTCCGCGGCGTCGAGATCCGCTGGAAGTGCGACAAGTCCCTGCTGAAGAATAGCGGGATTCCCGAGGAAGAGACGTTCCACTTCCCCAACGGCCTGAAGGACTACATCACCTCCGAGATCGGCCAGCGGCCGACCGTCGTGCCGCAGCCCTTCGCCGGCGAGGCCAAGAGCGAGAGCAACGGCAAGGTCGAGTGGGCCGTCTGGTGGCCGAACGACGAGGAAGGCTTCGTCCGCTCCTACTGCAACACCGTGCCCACCGCCGAGGGCGGCACGCACGAATCGGGATTCCGCAGCGCCCTGGTGCGCGGCCTCAAGCGCTATGCCGAGCTTTCCGGCAACCGCAAGGGTTCGCTCATCACCGCCGACGACGTGATCGACGGTTCCGCCGCCCTCGTCTCGGTCTTCATCGAGCAGCCTCAGTTCCAGGGGCAGACCAAGGAAAAACTGGTCAGTGTCGAGGCGACCAAGATCGTCGAGACGATCGTCGGCGACAATTTCGAGCACTGGCTGATCGGCGACAAGGAAGCCGGCAACGTCCTGCTGGAACATGTCGTCGCCAAGGCCGAGGAGCGGCTGCGGCGCAAGCAGGACCGCGAACAGCAGCGCAAGACGGCAACGCGCAAGCTCCGCCTGCCGGGCAAGCTGGCCGACTGTTCGAGTTCCTCCTCGATCGGCACCGAGATCTTCCTGGTCGAGGGCGATTCGGCCGGCGGCTCGGCCAAGGCCGCGCGCAACCGCGAGACCCAGGCGATCCTGCCGCTGCGCGGCAAGATCCTGAACGTGGCGAGCGCCACGTCCGAGAAGATGCGCGAAAACCAGGAAATCCAGGACCTCATCCAGGCACTGGGCTGCGGCGCTGGCACTCACTACAGCGACGACCGCCTGCGCTACGAACGGGTCATCATCATGACCGACGCCGACGTCGACGGCGCGCACATCGCCTCGCTGCTGATGACGTTCTTCTATCGCGAGATGCCGAAGCTGATCGAAAACGGCCATCTGTTCCTGGCGCAGCCCCCGCTCTTTCGCATCAGCAAGGGCGGCCGCACCGAATATGCCCAGGACGATGCCCAGAAGGACGAGCTGATCCGGACGGTATTCAACGGCAAGGCCGACATTACCCGCTTCAAGGGCCTGGGCGAGATGCAGTCCGTCCATCTGCGGGAAACCACGATGGATCCGGCCAAGCGCGTCCTTCTGAAGGTCGACGTGCCGTTGATCACGGGCACCGAGCCGGACTCCCGCGTCGAGGACATGCGGACCCGTACCCTCGTCGAGGACCTGATGGGCCGCAAGCCGGAGAAGCGCTACGCCTTCATCCAGGAGAACGCCAAGTTCGCGCGCGATCTCGACGTCTGAGGCTGGTCGCCGCGGGATTGCGGGTCGCGCGCAGAAATGTGACATCCCCGGAGCCGTGTCCCGGGCGTATAGTAGGCGGATAACCCGCGGAGGAGATTGCCCCATGCGTTTCAGGTCCAGGATCGCCGCCGCGCTGCTGGCGGTCGCCGCCCTTCCGGCCGCGGCCTACGCAGCCACCATCGGCGGTACCTACTACGCGGTGCAGTACGACTATCGCGAATTCTTCGCCGCCACCGACGGCAAGAACTTCCAGGTCGTGCTCCATGGCAATCCCTTCCCCGGCACCGATCCGGCGGTGGTGGCGCGTGACCTGCTGCCGATGATGCAGGCCGCCAAGCCGATGCCCCGGCTCACCTTCACCTACGAGACACCGGCGGAAAAGCCGCGGCCCGACTACCGTCTGATGCTGGTCTTCGACCCGGCGAACGATCTCAACAGCGATTCGGTCTGCAAGGGCACGGTGCGCTTCAAGCCCGGCAAGCCCGGCCTCTTCAACGTCTATGCCATCTACTGTCGCAACGACATGACGATGTCCGAGACCACTGCCTGGACCACCGCGTCCGGTCCGACCGATCCGCGGATCGGCGGGCTTTTCCGCGAGCTGTTCATGGTCGTCTTCTCCGACTCGCCCGCTCTGCGGCCCAATCAGGGTGGCGGCATGGGCCGCGACTAGCGGTCCCGGGCGGCCCAAGCGCTCCACAGGGAACTTCTGCTAACCAGACGGCAATGGCCGTCTGGTATTCCCTCCTCGATCTCGCCCTCTCCCGCCTCGACGCGGAGGCCGCCCATGGCCTCGCAATTCGTGCGCTGAAGACCGGCCTTTTGCCGGGCGACCGGCGCGCCGATGCCGCGTCTCTGGCAACGAAGGTATGGGGTCGTTCGCTGCCCAACCCGATCGGCCTGGCCGCCGGCTTCGACAAGAACGCCGAGGTGGCAGACGCCATGCTGGCGCAGGGCTTCGGGCTGGTCGAAATCGGCAGTGTCACGCCGCGGCCGCAGGAGGGCAATCCGCGCCCCCGCCTGTTCCGACTGCCCCAGGATCGCGGCGTCATCAACCGCATGGGCTTTCCCGGGCACGGGCTGGAGGCGGCCCGCGCCCGGCTGGCCGCGCGGCCGCGCCGCGGCTTCGTCGGCGTCAACATCGGCGCCAACAAGGACAGCACCGATCGCGCCGCGGACTACGTGACGGGCTGCGTGGCACTGGCACCCTATGCCGATTACCTCGTCTGCAACGTCTCCTCGCCCAATACGCCCGGCCTGCGCAACCTGCAGGGTCGGACCGAGCTCGCAGGCCTGCTGAAGCGCGTACAGGACGCTATTGCCGCCAAGCCGGTGCCGCTGGTGGTCAAGATCGCGCCGGATGCGACGGACGACGATCTCGACGACATCGTCTTCGTCTGTCGCGACCTCCGGCTGGACGGCATCATCATCGGCAACACCACCCTCTCCCGCCCGCCCTCGCTACGGTCCGAGCGGCGCGGCGAGACCGGCGGCCTGTCCGGTGCCCCGCTCACGGCGTTGTCGACCGAGGTGCTGCGCAAGGCCGCCCTTCGCGTCGAGCGACAGTTCCCGCTGATCGGCTGCGGCGGCGTGGGGTCGGGGGCCGACGCCTACGCCAAGATCCGCGCCGGCGCCACGCTGGTGCAGCTCTACTCGGCGATGGTCTACGAGGGCCCGCCGATCATCCGCCGCATCAAGGACGAATTGGCAGCCTTGCTGGCCCGCGACGGCTTCGCTTCGGTGGCGGATGCCGTGGGCGCTGATTTGCGCGGCTGATCAAGGGTCCCTCGCTGCGCTCGGGATGACACCGGGGGTTTGCGGCGGACGCAGTGCGCCGACGCCAAAATCGATGTCATCCCGAACGAAGTGAGGGTGTGGATTCAAGTTTGAAGTGCAACAGTTGAGCGATGAATACCTCGGCCGGGGTCTTGAACCCAAGGCATTTGCGCGGGGTGTTGTTGTAGGCGGCGATGCAGGCGTGGAGAGCCTCG
>NZ_JAUSBN010000023.1 GCF_030651995.1 Reyranella sp. | reverse complement strand
CCGAGCGCAGCGAGGGACCTTTAGAGCCGCCGACAAAGGTCCCTCGCTGCGCTCGGGATGACAAAGTGCGTACAAATAGGGCCGGCTGGACCAGACTCGGGGTCCTGAGTCGGACACTCCCTGGATTGTAACGTGTCGTTGTCGCTGCTGGCGATTTGCCGGACCTCTTCAATCTTTCCCCGGACACTCCTGCATTTGAATGGGGAAGCAATTGATCTCTGATGGCCGTCACCACGTATCGATGTTCGGCCGCTTCTTGTGGCTGTGCGGCGGCCGCGGCTTGGCCTCGAGCAACGCCGTCGCGATCCAGCGTCGCGAATCGGCGGGATCGATCACCTCGTCGACCTCGAAATAGGTCGCGGTGCTCAACGCCTTGCCCCGCGCATAGGCGGCCGCGACCATCTTCTCGAACAGGGCGCGGCGCTCGCCCGGATCGCTCACCGCCTCGAGTTCCTTGCGGAAGCCGAGCTTCACGGCGCCTTCCAGGCCCATGCCGCCGAACTCGCCGGTCGGCCAGGACAGGGCGAAGACCGGCGCGTGGAAGGAACCGCCCGCCATCGCCTGCGCGCCCAGACCGTAGGCCTTGCGCAGCACGATGGTGCCGAACGGCACAGTGAGGTTCGCACCGGTCACGAACAGACGCGAGCAGTGGCGAACGAGCGCCGTCTTCTCGATCTCCGGCCCGACCATCATGCCCGGCGTATCGCACAGGAACAGGATGGGAATGTCGTAGGCGTCGCAGAGCTGCAGGAAGCGCGCGGCCTTGTCCGAACCGTCGCTGTCGATGGCGCCCGCCAGATGGACCGGGTTGTTGGCCACGATGCCGAGCGGCTTGCCCTCGATGCGGCCGAACGCCGTCACCATGCCGGGCCCGAAGTCGCGGCGGATCTCGAGCACCGAGTCCTCGTCGCAGAGCGTGGCGATGACGTCGCGTACGTCGTAGACGCGCAGCCGGTTCTCAGGGATGGCACGCCGAAGCAGGCGCTGGTCGGCCGCCCGCCACTCCGGCAACGCGCCCTGGAAGTAGGAGAGGTATTTCTTGGCCACGGCGACCGCCTCGGCCTCGTCCTCGACCGCGATGTCGACGACACCGTTGGGGACCTGCACGTTCATCGGCCCGACTTCCTCGGGCGAGAAGACGCCGAGATTGCCGCCCTCGATCATCGCAGGTCCGCCCATGCCGATCGTCGAGTTCTTGGTGGCGATGACCACGTCGCAGCAGCCCAGGATCGCGGCGTTGCCGGCGAAGCAGCGGCCGGAGTTGATGCCGACCAGCGGGGCCACGCCGCTCAGGCGTCCAAAGATGTGGAAGGCCATGGTGTTGAGCCCGGCCACCGACTGCACATCGATGTCGCCCGGCCGGCCGCCACCGCCCTCGGTGAAGAAGACCAACGGGATGCGCTGCTTCTCGACGATCTCGAACAGCCGGTCCTTCTTGTGGTGGTTGTTCTTGCCCTGGGTGCCGGCCAGCACCGTGTAGTCGTAGTGCGCGACCGCGACCCGGCTGCGCTCCGGTCCGAACAGCGACCCATTGACCCGGCCGATGCCGGTGATCAGCCCGTCGGCCGGAGTCTTCTCGATCAGGTCCTCGACCGTGCGGCGCGTGCGCTGGCTGGCGATCGCGAAGGCGCCGTACTCGACGAAGCTGTTGGGGTCGACCAGATCGTCGAGATTCTCGCGGGCCGTCCGCTGGTTGGTCTTGCGCCGCCGGGCGACCGACTCCGGTCGCTTCCCGTCGAGCGTCAGGGCCCGGCGCTCGATATACTCCGCGAGGTCGGGCCGAATATGATCGAGATCGATCGTCTCCTCGACCGCCGTGCCATTCACCTCGACATCGGCCTCCTCGACGAACAGCAACGAGTGACCTTCATAGACCGTCTCGCCCGCCTCAACCGCGATGCGTCGCACATAGCCACGCGCCGGGCTGCGGATCTCGTGCTGCATCTTCATGGCATCCATGACCAGCAGCGCCTGGCCCGCCGCCACCGGATCACCCTCTTTCACCGACAGGCTCACGATGGTGCCCTGCATGGGTGCGGGCACGGCGACCGTACCGTCCGGCGCGTCGTCCTCTAGCGTGCGCGACGCTGTCTCCGCCTTCGCCTTGCCGAAGGCGAGGACCGCCAGCGGATCGACGCTGTCGACCCGCGCACCGGCCTGGCGCGCGGACGATGCGGCCGGGGCCGCGCCTTCGAAATAGAGCCCGCCGCTCAGCTTGCCCGCCGCGGCGATCAGAGCCGAGGCCTGCTCGTCGACGAAGCGCGTATGGACTCTGTCGGCACGGAAATCGGGATGGGCGATCACGGCGCGCAGGAAGGCGATGTTCGAGGGCGCGCCTTCGAGCCGGAACGCGGCCAGCGCCCGCTCGGCCCGCTGCAGCGCGCCACCGAAGTCGGCCGCATGCACGATCACCTTGGCGAGCAGGGAATCGAAGTTGGGATTGGTGCGATAACCCGAATAGCCATAGGTATCGACGCGGATGCCGGGGCCCGTCGGGGGCTCGAAGGAAGTGAGCATGCCGCCACCCGGCTTGGCCGAACCGTCGGCCGTCATGGTCTCCATGTTCACCCGCAGCTGGATGGCATGGCCACGCGGCGAGGCCTGCCGAACACCGGTCTCGTCGAGGGATGCGCCCCCGGCCAGACGCAGTTGCGTCTTCACCAGGTCGACGCCCCACACTTCCTCGGTGACTGTATGCTCGACCTGCAGGCGTGGATTGGCCTCGATGAAGCAGAAGAAGTCCGGCGCCGCATCGTCGACCAGAAACTCGAACGTGCCGAGGCTGCGATAGTTAACCGCCTTCGCCATCCTCACGGCCGATTCGACGATCTGGCCGCGCATCGCCTCGGCGAGGTTCGGACTGGGCGCCAGCTCGACGATCTTCTGGCTGCGGCGCTGGATCGTACACTCGCGCTCGCCGAGCGCGGCGATGCCACCCTGACCGTCGCCCACGATCTGAACCTCGATGTGGCGCGCACGAGCGATCAGACGCTCGGCATAGAGGGCGCCGTTGCCGAAGGCCGCCTGTGCTTCGGCCGAGGCGCGCGTGAAGGCCTCGTCGATCTCGCCTTCCTGCGTGACGATCCGCATGCCGCGCCCGCCGCCACCCGCGATCGCCTTGATGACGATGCCGGCCTTGCGATGCTTGGCGAAGAAGGCTTTCACGCCCGCCACGTCAACCGCACTGTCAGTACCCGACAGGACCGGCGCCCCGTTCTTGCCCGCATGGGCGCGGGCGCGCGCCTTGTCGCCGAACAGATCGAGCTGCTCCGGCGTGGGGCCGACAAACACGAGCCCCGCCTCGGCGCAGGCCGTCGCGAAGGCCGCGTTCTCCGACAGGAAGCCGTAACCCGGATGCACGGCGTCGCAGCCCGCGTCTCTGGCGGCCGCAATGACACCGGCGATGTCGAGATAAGCCGCTGCGCCGCGCCCCTTGAGCGGCCGGACTTCGTCGACCCGCCGCACGTGCAGCGAGGTCGTGTCGTCCTCCGAATGGACGCCCACGGTTGCGATGCCGAGTTCGGCGGCGGCCTGGGCGATGCGGATGGCGATCTCGCCACGGTTGGCGATCAGGAGTTTCTTGAGCATGTCGGCGTGGGGTAAAACCCCCTCCATGTCGAAAAGGCTACTCATTGTGGCGCACGCCCCGTCGGAGAACACCCTTTCCCTGCGCGATGCCGTGGAACGCGGCGCGCGCAGCGAAACGGGGATAGACGTCCGGGTTATCGCGCCGTTGCAGGCCGGCCCGGACGACGTGCTGGCCGCGCAGGCGGTGATTCTCGGCACGCCCGAGAACCTGGGCTACATGAGCGGCGCCCTGAAGGACTTCTTCGACCGCAGCTACAATGCCTGCCTGGAGAAGACGCAGGGCATGCCCTGCGCGCTCTACATAAGGGCCGGCAGCGACGGCACCGGTACGCGCCGTGGCGTCGAGACGATCCTGACCGGCCTGCGCTGGCGTGCCGTGCAGGAGCCCCTGCTCTGCAAGGGCCCCTGGCAACCGGCCTTCGTCGACCAGTGCGAGGAGCTGGGCGCCGCCATGGCGGCCGGCCTCGCCGCCGGCATCTTCTGAACTACTGGCCCTGAATCACTGCGCCGTGTAACCGCCGTCGACGACGAGGCCCGAGCCGGTCATGAAACCGGCATCGTCCGACGCCAGGAACACGATGCCCTTGGCGATGTCCTCGGCGACGCCCAGCCGGCCGATCGGATGCATGGTGAGCGACGTCTTGCGCGTGGCTTCGGTGTCGTTGGTGCCGAGCGCGCGGGCCCGCATCGCGAAGGTCTGCTGGCCCATGTCGGTGTCGATCACGCCGGGATGGATCGAGTTCACGCGGATGCGATAGCCCTTGCGGCCGAATTCGAGCGCCGTCGACTTGGTGAACAGCGTGACCCCGCCCTTGGTCAGCGAATAGAGCGGATCGAGCTGCGAGCCGACCAAGCCTGCCACCGAAGCCAAGTTGACGATCGCCGAGCCGTGCGCACTCGTGGCGCCGCGCGCCTTGAGATGCGGCAGCGCGATCCGCGTGCCCAGCACCACTCCCGTGAGATTGACCGCGACGAGCTTGTGCCACTCGTCCATCGAGGCTTCCTCGACTCCCTTGCCGACGAAGATACCGGCGTTGTTCACCAGGATGTCGAGCCCGCCGAACTTCTTCACCGTCGCGTCGATGGCGGCCGACCAGCTCGCCTCCTCAGTCACGTCGAGCGGCACGAAGAGCGCCTGCCCGCCCGCGGCCTCGATCTCCTTCACGGTCTGGCGCCCCCGCTCCTCGAGCACGTCGCCGATCACCACCCTGGCGCCGACGCTCGCCATCAGCTTCGCCGCCTCGCCGCCGATGCCACGTGCGGCGCCGGAGAGAAATGCCACCTTGCCGTCAAGCCTGTTCATTCGCTTCCTCCTGGGGGTCGCGTGTTGCGCCCGGACTGTTTGGGCGTATGCTGCCTGCGAGAACAAGAAAAGAAAACAGGGAGGGCCGCCAGGCATGCGCCAGGGACGGCTTGTCGCGACGGGTGCGATGCTGGCGTTTTGCCTGTTCGCACTCTGGCAATCATTGTTGCTGTCGCTGACCGACCGCCTGGGCCCCGGCCCGGGCTTCTTTCCGTTCTGGCTGGCGCTGATCGGCATCGTCCTTTCGCTTGCCCTGCTCGTGTCGATCTGGCGCGAGCCGGGGCCGGCCGCAGACGCTTCGATCGAAGAGGTTCGCATCCTGCCGCATGGATGGGGCGCCTTGCGCTGCTTCGCCATCGTCGGGCTGCTGGCGGCGGTCACCATTGCGATGGAGTTCGTGGGCTTCCGCCTCGCCATGCTGGTCTTCAACGCCGCCCTCGTGATCGCGCTGGGCGAGCGCCGCTGGTGGCTCATCGCCGTCTTCGCCGTGCTCGGCAGCTTCGGCGTCTACTACCTCTTCACCACGTGGTTGGACGTTCTCCTGCCGACCGGCCGGTTCGGGATATAGACGCATGGAAGCCCTCGGCCATCTGCTCCAGGGCTTCGCAGCGGCGCTGACGCCCGGCTATCTCCTCTACGCCTTCGTGGGCTGCATGCTGGGGACGCTGATCGGCGTGCTGCCCGGCCTCGGGCCAGCGGCCGGCACAGCGATCCTGATCCCGCTCACCTTCAGCCTCGACGCCACCGGCGCCATCATCATGCTCTGCGCCATCTACTACGGCGCCATGTACGGCGGCACCATCACCTCCGTGCTGATCAACGTGCCGGGTGAAGCCGCCTCGGTCGTGACCTGCATCGACGGGCACCAGATGGCGAAGCAGGGCCGCGCCGGCTCGGCGCTCGGCATCGCCGCCATCGGGTCCTTCGTGGGCGGCACCCTGGCCACCGTGGCGCTGGTCGCCGTCGCCATGCCGCTGGCCTCTCTGGCGCTGAAGTTCGGGCCGGCCGAGTTCTTCGCCCTCATGGTCGCCGGCCTCTGCCTCGTCGTCGGCCTCGCCGGCAACAACATGCTGGCGGCCCTGCTCATGACGGTGATCGGGCTCCTGTTCGCGATGATCGGTGTCGATCCGGTGCGCGGCGCGCCGCGATTCACCTTCGGCGTCGAGGAACTCTACGACGGCATCGGCTTCGTGCCGGTGGTCATGGGCCTGTTCGGCGTCGCCGAGCTGTTGCTCGCCGCCGAGAAGCGCCAGACCCACATGGTCGAGGCCGAACTCAAGAGCTGGATGCCGACGGGAGCGGAGTGTCGCCAGTCCGCGGGCGCGATCGGCCGCGGCACGGTCGTGGGCTTCGTGCTGGGCCTGATCCCCGGCGTCGGCGCCATCGTGCCGACCTTCATGGCCTACGTGCTGGAGAAGCGCGTCTCCAAGACGCCCGAACGCTTCGGCAAGGGCGCGATCGAGGGCGTGGCCTCGGCCGAGACCGCCAACAACGCCTACGCCAACGCCTCGATGGTGCCGCTGCTGGCGCTCGGCATTCCCAGCTCGCCCACCATCGCGGTGCTGATGGGGGCCTTCATCGTGAACGGCATCACGCCGGGCCCCTTCCTGTTCAAGGAGCAGCCGCAGCTGGTGTGGACGGTGATCGCCAGCTTCTTCGTGGGCAACGCGCTGCTGCTGATCCTCAACCTGCCGCTGGTCGGCCTGTGGGCCAAGCTGCTCAAGATCCCGTTCAGCTACATGTGCGCGGGCGTGCTGATCTTCTGCGTGATCGGCGCCTATGGCCTGAAGCAGAGCCTGTTCGACGTCTGGGTCATGCTGGGCTTCGGCATCCTGGGCTACCTGCTGCGCAAGCTCGACTTCCCGATCGCGCCGGCGATCCTGGCGCTGATCCTGGGCCCGATGATGGAACGATCGCTGCGAACGACGCTCGAGATCTCCGGCGGCAGCTTCGCCATCTTCCTCGACCGTCCGGTCGCCCTCATCCTGCTCGCAATTCCGGTGATCGTGATCGCCTTCCTGCTGTTCAAGCCGCGCTCGCTGGCACCACTCAGGGAGAGCGACATCGAGTAACGCGCGTTCCAGTCGTCAACAAAGGGAGGATAAAATGATCATTCGTCGCCGCACCCTGCTCGCCGCCACGGCCGCCGCGGCCGTCGCCAGCCCCGCCCTCGCCCAGAACTATCCGCGCCGCACGGTTCAGTTGATCGTCGCCTTTCCCCCGGGCGGCAGCACCGACGTCGGCGCCCGCATCCTCGCGGCGGCCGCCGAAAAGGACCTCGGCCAGACGATCACCGTCGTCAACAAGGCCGGCGCCGGCGGCCAGATCGGCTTCACCGAGGTCGCCCGCGCCCGTCCCGACGGTTACACGCTGGGCTTCCTCAACCTGCCCGCGGTCAACACCATCATCCTCGATCCCGAACGCAAGGCCGCGTTCAACGTCGACAGCTTCATTCCGGTCATCAACCAGGTGCTCGATCCCGGCCTGATCTGGGTGAAGGGCGACAGCCCCTACAAGACGCTGGCCGACCTCACGGAGGCGGCGCGCAAGAACCCCGGCAAGATCAGCGCCTGTACCACCGGCATCCTGAGCGACGACCATCTCGCCATCCTGATGGTCCAGGAGGCCGCCAAGTGCGAGTTCCGCATCGTCCATTTCGACGGCGGGGCGCAGCAGATCACCGGTGTGCTCGGCGGCCATGTCGACTGCGCCTTCGACAATGTCGGCGGCGTCTTCAAGCGCGTCCAGTCCGGCGAGGTGCGGGGCCTCGCGGTCACCGACGTCGAGCGTTCGAAGTTCCTGCCCAACGTGCCCTGCACCAAGGAACTGGGCATGCCCACGATCATCTCTTCCTCGACGCGCGGCGTCGGCGCGCCCAAGGGCACACCGGCCGACGTCGTGAAGGTGATCGAGACAGCGTTCCTGAAGGCGATCAACTCGCCGGAGATGCTGCAGAAGATGGACGCGGTCGGGCTTGCGTTGAAGCCGATGGTCGGCGCGGAGTACGCGAAGTACTACGCCGACACGCAGGCACAGGCGAAGAAGTACACGGAGTGGGCACTGAAAATGCGCTGAGCATTTTCAGTGCCGGTGGGCGGCAGCGCCTTCTGAGGCGAGAGAGCCCACGCCGGGCAGAATGGATATGGATCATCGTCCTTATCTATTCTGCACCGAGCGAGCTCCAGCGCTTGGTTACAAGCGCTGCCGCTCGCCCCGCTTAACAAGCTAACGCGCTATGAGCGCGTCAACTTGTTAAACGGCACGTCTTTGTCGACGCGAATGTCGGCCGGCAATCCCAGCACACGCTCGGCCACGATGTTGCGCAGGATCTCGTCGGTGCCGCCGGCGATGCGGAAGCCGGCGCCGCCGATCCACTGCGCCTGGAAGCCGGCTGCGAACGGCACGTCCTCCTTCATGATGCCGGCATGGCCCATCAGCTCCATGGCGAATGCGCCCATGTCCTGCATCTTGGGCGCGGCCACGATCTTGATGATCGAGGATTCCGGCCCCGGCGTCTGGCCCTTGGAGAGGGCGGTCAGCGTGCGGTAGCGGGTGAGTTTCAGCCCCTGCTGCTGGACATACCATTCGGCGATCTTCGAGCGGACCTGCTGGTTGCGGATCGCCGCGCCGTCTTCCAGCTCGGTCTCGCGCGCCAGCTCCATCAGCTCGTCGATATCGAGGCCGCCCGAGGGCAGGCCGACCGCGAGGCGCTCGTTCATCAGCGTGGTGAGAGCGGCCTTCCAGCCCTCACCCACCTTGCCCAGGCGCTGGCTGTCGGGGATGCGGACGTTGGTGAAGAACACCTCGTTGAAGTTGGCGCCGCCCGACATCTGCTTGATCGGACGGACTTCGACGCCCGGCGTCTTCATGTCGAGGAAGAACATGGTGAGGCCGGCGTGCTTCGGGACATTCGGATCCGTGCGCGTGATCACGATGCCGAAGTCGCAATAGTGCGCGCCCGACGTCCAGACCTTCTGGCCGTTGATGATCCAGTCGTCGCCGTCGCGCTCGGCCTTGGTGCGGATACCCGCCACGTCGGAGCCGGCGGCGGGCTCGGAGAAGAGCTGGCACCACACTTCCTGGCCGTGCAGGGCGGGCTTCACGTAGCGCTGCAACTGCTCGGGCTTGGCATAGGCCATCATGGTCGGGATGCACATGCCCAGCCCGATGTCGAAGAAGCCGAGCGGCACCAGGTAGTTCGCCTCTTCCTGCTGATAGATCACCTGCAGGATCGGCGAGGCACCACGGCCGCCGAACTCCTTGGGCCAGGTCAGGCGCGCGTAGCCGGCCCTGGCCTTCTTGTCCTGCCACTCCTTGGCCTTCTGGAGCAGTTCGGGATCGTCGTTGCGCGCGCGGTTGCTCTGCGTGTCGTCGCTCTTGCGCGTGGCGTTGGTGTCCAGCCAGCTGCGCACTTCCTGGCGGAAGGCGGCTTCTTCTGAGGTGTCGTTGAAATCCATCGTTCCCTCCTAGGCCGCGTTTTTCTGTTCGAGACGGGTCACCAGCTTGTCCTTCCAGGCCATCGGACCGCCGATCGACAGCGCCAGCAGGCGCGAGCGGCGATAGTGGAACTGCGTGTCGGCCTCCCAGGTGAAGCCGATGCCGCCATGGGTCTGGATGTTCTCCTTGGCCGCGAAATCGTAGGCGTCGGTCGCGGCGATGCGCGCCGCCGCCGCCGCCAGCGGCAGGTCGGCGCCGTCCTCGGTCAGCATCATGGCGCCGTAATAGGCATTGGAGCGCGCCAGCTCGAGCTTCACGTAGCAGTCCGCCAGCTTGTGCTTGATCGCCTGGTACGAGCCGATCGCCCGGCCGAAGGCCTGCCGCTGCAGCGCATAGTCGCGCGCCATCCACATCGCGGCCTCCGCGCCGCCTACCTGGGCAAACGCGAAGTAGACCGCCGCCGCATCGTAGAGCTTCTCGAGCAGGCGCCAGCCCTCTCCCTCGCCGCCCAACACTTCGGCCGAGGCGTCGTTGAAGGTGAGTTCGGCATGCTTGCGTGCGGGGTCGATCGTCTCGATGCGCTTCTTCGTGACGCCCGCGTGGCGGAGGTCGACCAGCACCAGAGAGACGGCGCGATCGCCCGAGCCACCGGTGTTGGCGAGCGCAATGGCGAAGGTCGCGGCTTCGCCGTCGGTCACCGGCAGCTTCCGGCCGTTGAGACGGCCGCCACCGAACGTCGTGCGGATGGTGCGCGGCTTCGGCGGCTGCGCGCCCTCGGCGATGGCCAGCGTGCCGATCGCCTTGCCCGACGCGAGTTCGGGAAGCCACTTCTTCTTCTGCGCGTCGGAGCCCGCGAGCTTCAGCGCTTCGGTCGCCAGCACGACCGAGCTGTCGAACGGCACCGGCGCCGCGGCGCGGCCGATCTCTTCGGCAGCGACGCAGACCTCCAGCGGCGACAGGCCCATGCCGCCATACTCTTCGGGAATGCCGAGGGCCGGCACGCCGAGATCGACGAGGCCTTTCCAGACATCTTCCGCGTGGGTTTCGTTGCCGTCGAGCACGCGCCGCACCACTTTGGTGGGGCACTTGTCGGCGAGGAATTTGCGAACCTGCTCCTTGAGCAGCTTCTGGTCGTCGGAGAAATCGAAGTTCATGATGCCTGACCCTAGCAAGCCTGCTCCGCTCGGGGAACGGCTCTGGGTTCCGACAGGCGGGTTGAGCTGCGCATTATGGTGAACGTCATGAATACGGATCAAATCAAGGACTGGCACGCACACGTCTATTTCGACGCCGCCTCGCGCGACGCTGCGTGGGCGTTGCGCGAGCGCATCGAAAAGACTTTCCCGATCGAGATGGGCCGCTTCCACGAGAAGCCGGTCGGACCGCATCCGCGCTTCAGTTACCAGGTCGCCCTGAAGAACGAACAATTCCTGCCCGTCATGTCATGGCTGACCTTGAACCGCGGCGAACTTACGGTGTTCATTCATCCCAACACCGGGCACGATCTCGAGGATCATCGCGACCGCGCGATCTGGATGGGCCAGCAGGTGCCGCTGGTCCTCGACATCTTCACGAAGAAGGACTGACCCGATGGACTCCCTGCTCCCGCTCGCCCAACGCGTCGGCGAAAAACTCAAGGCCCGCAAAGAGACCGTCGGCATTTCCGAATCGTCGGCAGGCGGTCTGGTCTCCGCCGCGCTGCTCGCCGTGCCGGGTGCGTCGGCCTATTTCATGGGCGGCGCCGTGGTCTACACGCGGCCGGCCGGCGATGCGTTCCTCGCCGTGCCGCGCGAAAAGCGCGCCGGCGTCCGCTCCTCCTCCGAGCCCTGGGCCTTGCTGGCCGCCGAGCACGTCCGCGAGCGACTCAAGACGACCTGGGGCCTTGCCGAGACCGGCGCCTCCGGTCCGACCGGCAACTCCTACGGCGATCCGGCGGGACACACTTGCGTCGCGGTCGTGGGCCCCCGGGGCAGCGTCGCGCGCACCTTGCGCACCGGCTCGGATGACCGCGTCGCCAACATGCGCGCCTTCGCCGCCGAAGCGCTAAAACTGCTGGACGAGCAGCTTTCCTGAGATCAGCCGACCGGCCGCTTCAACGCGGCGATCGCCAGGATCACCCAGCCCGCGATGAAGGCGAGACCGCCGATCGGCGCCACGGCGCCGAACCATCGCGGGCCGCCGAACGACAGGGAATAGAGAGCGCCGGGAAACAGGACGCTGCCCGCCAGGAAGAGCCACAGGGCGACAACTGCCAGGCGCGCATTCAGCAGTTCCGCGCCGGCCAGGGCGCAAATGCCCAGCATCGCCAGGGCATGGACCATCTGGTAGTGGCTGCCGGTCTGCAGCCAGTCGCGCGCCTTCAGGCCGGCTTCCGTACGCAGGTCGAGACCATGGGCCGCGAAGGCGCCGACGAGGACCGAGATCGCGCCGCTCAGCGCGGCGACGACGATCCAGAGCCGCGCTGCGTCGCCCATGGGACTATTGCAGTGGCCGGGTCGGCCGCCCGCCCGCCGTCATGCCGCCGTCGATCACCAACTCCTGGCCGGTGATGTAGTTGCCGGCGTCGGTGCACAGGAAAAGCACGCCGTTGGCGATGTCCTGCGCCTCGCCAACCCGAGGCAGCGGCACCGTGGCGGCGGCGCGCTCGCGTGGATCGATCGGCGCATTGCGGCGATTGCCTTCGGCCCCGGTCGGGATCTTCTCCCAGATCGGCGTGGCGATGATGCCGGGATGCACCGAGTTGCAGCGGATGTTGTCGGCCGCGTGTTCGAGCGCCACCGACTTCGCCAGCAGGCGCACACCGCCCTTGGTCGCCGAATAGGCCGCGAGGCCCGGCGCGCCGCGCAGGCCGGCCACCGACGACATCAGCACGATCGAGCCGCCGCCCACCCGCTTCATCGCCGGGATCGAATGCTTGATGGAGAGGAACACGCCGTCGAGATTGATGGCCTGCTGACGCTGCCAGTCGGCGAGAGTCATGGTCGCGATCGGCGACATGATGCCGATGCCGGCATTGGCCACCATGATGTCGAGGCGGCCGTACTGCTTCTCGGCGTCGGCGACGATGCCGGGCCACGCCGCCTCGTCGCGCACGTCGTGACGCAGATAGTGCGCCTTGCCGCCCGCTTTCACGATGCGCTCGACGACACCCTTTCCGAGGGTGTCGTCGATGTCGGTGATGAGAACCGACGCGCCTTCGCGCGCCAGCGTTTCGGCACAGGCCTCGCCGATGCCGGAAGCACCGCCCGTGACGATGGCAACCTTGCCCGAGACCTGAGCCATGGAATGCTCCCTAGCGGTTCTTCCAGTTGCCGGGGCGCTTCTCGGCGTAGGACTTGACGCCCTCCTTGAAGTCCTCGGTCTTGCGGGTCCATTCCTGCTCGGTAAGCTCGCGCTCGGTCGCCGCCTCGGCGCCATCGGCGAAGCCACGGCGCATCGTCTCGCGCGTCGACATCACCGCGAGCGGTGCCGACTCGGCGATCTCCTGCGCCAGCTTGATCGCTTCCTTGCGGACGTCGGCCAGCGGCGCCAGCACGTCGGCCAGGCCCCATTCCACCGCCTCCTCGCCGCCGATACGGCGGCCGGTGAGGAACATCAGGTTCGCCTTCTGCTGGCCGATCAGGCGCGGCAGCGTGTAGGTGAGCGAGAAGCCGGGATGGAAACCGAGCCGCGTGAAGTTGGCGGCGAAGCGCGCCTCCGGAGCGGCGACACGGAAATCGGGCGCCAGCGCGAGGCCGAGGCCGCCGCCGATCGCCGGTCCCTGGATCGC
Source organism: Reyranella sp. (assembly GCF_030651995.1). Taxonomy (GTDB): domain Bacteria; phylum Pseudomonadota; class Alphaproteobacteria; order Reyranellales; family Reyranellaceae; genus Reyranella. The sequence continues at coordinate 15,707 of NZ_JAUSBN010000023.1, read as the reverse complement.
CCCGACGCTGGGCTTCTTCGCGCGGAAAATGCGGGTCGCTTCCTTGTAGAGGTGCTTGCCGCTCTCGGCCGCGCCGGTCTGCGGGCGGTTGGCGAAATCGGCGCCGGCGCAGAACGACTTGCCCTGCGCGCACAGCACGTAGGCGCGGATTTTGTCGTCGCGGTCGAACGCCTCGAAGGCGTCGGCGATCTGGTTGATCAGCGAGTTGTCGAAGAAGTTGTGCGGAGGCCGCTGAATCTCGACGATTCCGACCGCACCGTCGGTGCTGATACCGAGATCCTTGAAGGTGGCGCTCATACGTTTTCTCCCGCGTTGAAAATCCGGTTAACTTGGCCGGGATACTGCCCCGGCAGGGGTCACGCGTCGATACGGGAGGAAAAGGAATGCCGCAAAGCGAACGACACGCCCTGGTGCTGGGGGGCGGCACGATGGGCGTCGGAATCATCGCCATGTTCCTGGGTGGCGGCTGGAAAGTGGACGTCGTGTCGCGCTCGGCCTCGACCCGCGACGGGCTGCCTGCGGCGACATCCCGCGCGCTCCAGGCAATGGGAAAGCCGGACGATGTCTCGGGCCTCGCGACCTATGCGACCCTCGAGGAGGCGCCGTGGGCGCAGATCGACATCGTGGTCGAGACGGTGACCGAGGATCTGGCGCTGAAGCAGAAGATCTTCGCCGACCTGGAGCGGCTCTCCCGTCCCGGCGTGCCCCTCACCTCGAACTCGTCGAGCTTCCCGATCAGCGAGATCGGCAAGGGCCTCGCGAGTCAGGATCGCATGATGGGTCTGCACTTCTTCATGCCGGCGCACCTGATCCCGCTGGTCGAGGTGGTGCGTTCCGTCCACACCGACGTGACGCTGGCCGAAAACGTCGGCGAGATCATGCGCGCACTGGGCAAGCGACCGGTCCAGGTGAAGAAGGACGTGATCGGCTTCCTGGGCAACCGCATCCAGGGCGCGCTGATGCGTGAGGCACTGTGGCTGATCGAGGAAGGCGTCGCCTCGCCCGAGGATATCGACGCCACCGTGCGCCTCTCCTTCGGCTTCCGCTACGCCGCCGCCGGCCCGATTACCCAGAAGGAGCATTCCGGCTGGGACACGACCTGCGCCGTCGCCAAGATCATCTGGCCCGATCTCAACAATTCGGACGGGCCGCCGCCGGTGCTCCAGCGCAACGTCGACCAAGGCCGCATCGGCTTCAAAACCAAGGGCGGCTTCTTCGACTGGGACGATGCCTCGATGGCAAAAGAGCGCGCCCGTTATGAGCGCGCTCTTTCGAAGTGCCTGGAAATCTTCCGCGAGGAAGGAATTCTCAGCTAGGCGGCGCGGCCGCGACCACCGCCGCCGCCGAAGCGGCGACCCTTCCACTGGGGACGCGGACCCTGCGGACGATCGCCGGCAGGGCGATCGCCTTGCGGCCGGTCGCCCTGGGGACGGTCCCCGTGCGGTCGGGGCGCATAGTGGCCGCTGCCACCGTTGTGGTTCGGACGATCGCCGAACGACCGCGGCCGGTCACCCTGCGGACGATCGCCGTTCGGACGGTCACCGTGCGGACGACCAGCTTGCGCGCGATCGAAGCGGTCGCCCTGCGGACGATCACCATGGGGGCGGTCACCGAACGGGCGATCACCCTGCGGGCGCGGACCACGCGGACGCTCACCTTGGGGGCGCTCGCCGTGCGGGGCCTCCCGGAAGTCGCCACCGCGGGCCTGGCCGTCGGCATGCGCCGGCGGACGGTCGCCGCGCGAGCGATCATGGCTGGCGCGATCACCGAACGAGCGATGACCGCCGGGACGGCCGCCAGCGGGACGGCCGGGACCACGCGGACCACCGCGACCTTCGCGGGGACGCTCGTCGCGACGGTCATCGCGGTCATCGTTCTCAGCGCGCGCCTTGGTCGGCGGCAGCTGCGGCATATCCTCGTTGGCCGGCGTCGGGACGACCGGGATGCGCTGGTTGGTCAGCCGCTCGATTCCCTTGAGCTGGCCGCGCTCGCTGCCGTCGCAGAACGAGATGGCGATGCCCGAGGCGCCGGCGCGCGCGGTGCGGCCGATGCGATGGACATAGCTCTCGGCATCCGCCGGCAGCTCGAAGTTGATGACATGGGTCACGCCCTGCACGTCGATGCCGCGCGACGCGAGATCGGTCGCGACCAGGACGCGAGCCTTGCCGCGGCTGAAATTGTCGAGCGCCTTCTGGCGGGCGTTCTGCGACTTGTTGCCGTGGATCGCTTCGGAGCGCACGCCGCGATCCTCCAGCGCCTCGGCAACGCGGTTGGCGCCGCGCTTGGTGCGCGTGAAGATGATGACCCGCTCGAGGGCCTCGTCGGTCAGAAGATGGTTGAGCAGGGTGCGCTTGTTGGCCGAGTTCACGAAGTAGACGCGCTGGTCGATCTTCTCGACGGTGCGGCCCTGGGGCGCGATCTCGACCTTCTCGGGGTTCTTCAGGATCTCCGAGGAGAGCTTGGCGATGTCGTTCGGCATGGTGGCCGAGAACAGAAGCGTCTGCCGGTTCTTCGCGACTGACGCCGCGATGCGACGGACGTCGCGGATGAAGCCCATGTCGAACATGCGATCGGCTTCGTCGAGGACGAAGAAGCTGACCTGGCCGAGCTTCACGTTGCCGCGCTCGACCAGGTCGAGCAGACGGCCGGGCGTGGCGATCAGGATGTCGACGCCGCGCGCCAGGGTCTCGATCTGGCGGCCATAACCCAGGCCGCCGACGACGGTGCAGAGGCGCAGGCCGAGGCCACGACCGTAGGTGTCGAAGCTGCGGGCGATCTGGACCGCGAGCTCGCGGGTCGGCGCCAGCACGAGGGCGCGCGGGCTCTTGGGCTGGGCGCGTTCCTTCGACTCGGACAGAAGCTGCAGCACGGGCAGCGCGAACGCCGCTGTCTTGCCGGTGCCGGTCTGGGCGATACCCAGCACGTCACGGCCCTGCAGCAGGGCGGGAATCGTGCGCGCCTGGATGGGCGTCGGCACGGTGTAGTTTGCTGCAGTCAATGCACGCAGCAGCGGCTCGGCCAAACCGAGGTCCGCAAACGTAACTTCACTCACTGAAAATCCTTACTTGCCGCCGGCGTACCTTCTGGGCACGCACATCTGTAGCGGCTTTAGGCCCGTTCCCGCGCGCGGCTGGGACGGCTCTTGTCTTGGGGGATTGTCTCGGGATGAGGCGCCGTCACAAACCATGGGGCGCGTCGCGCGATCGCGAGAAATCTTGGAAGCCCACGTAGTTGCGGGCTGGCGCGTATATGATGGTGCAGCGCAGCGGAGTCAAGCGGATTGCTGGCCTTCCCGCCGCCCTCTCCGTAAAGTGCCGGCAAAACAAGCATTTGAGGGAGAGAAACATGCGCCGCAGACATCTTCTCATCAGCGCCGGCGCCACGGTGGCCGCGCCGTCGATCGTGACGGGCGCCCGCGGCCAAGCGTTCCCCGCCAAACCGGTCCGCATCATCATTCCCTATGCGCCGGGCGGCACGTCCGACATTCTCGCGCGGCTGATGCAGCCGCACCTTCAGGCGGGGCTCGGTCAATCCGTCATCGTCGAGAACCGCACCGGCGCCAACGGCAACATCGCCGTCGACATGATCGCCAAGTCCACACCCGACGGCTACACGCTGGTTCTCACCGATCTCGGCAACCTCACGATCTCGCCCTCGGTGATGAAACTGCCGTTCGACGTGGCGAAGGATTTCAACGCCGTCACCGTGCTCGCCTACACGCCGCACCTGCTCGCCGCCTCGCCCGACCGTCCGTACAAGACCGTGGCCGAGCTGATCAGCTTCGCGAAGGCCAATCCGGACAAGCTCAACTATGCGACCGCCGGACTGGGCAGCGCGCCGCATCTGGCCGGCGCCCTGTTCGCCCACTCGCTCGGTCTCAAGATCACCTTCATCCCGATGAAGGGCGGCGCCGAAGCGATCCAGCAGGTCGCGGGCGGCCACGCCGATGCGCTGTTCAACGGCATGATCGCCACCCTGCCGCACGTGAAGAGCGGCAAGCTGCGCGGTCTGGCGGTGTCGAGCGCCACACGCAACGAGCTGGCGCCGGAGCTTCCGACCGTGATCGAGGCGGCCGGCATCAAGGACTTCGTCACCGGAAGCTGGCAGGGCTTCCTCGCCGCCAAGGGCACGCCGCCGGAAGTGCTGGAGCGGCTCTATGTCGAAATCGACAAGACGACCAAGATCCCCGAGGTGGCGGCGCGGCTGAAGGAGCTCGGCGCCCAACCGGTCCTCTACAAGCCCGCGCAGAGCGATACGTGGCGCGCGCGCGAGGTCGAAAACTGGGCGAAGGTGGTGAAGGATACCGGCATCAAGCTGGAATGAAGCTGCAGGAGCACGGCATGGAATTCGGCGTCCTCTTCACCTCGCATCCCAATCCGAAGGAAGAGCCCTACCCGCACCGCGCCGTGCATGCGCGCACGACCGACGAAATCGTCGAGGCGGAACGGCTGGGCTACGATACCGCTTGGATCGCCGAGCACCATTTCTCGACCAGCTACGGCATCATGCCGGACTGCTTCGCCTACATGGCCTACCTCGCCGCGAAGACCAGCCGCATCAAGCTGGCCTCCGGCGTGATCACCCTGCCGCTCTACGATCCGATCCGCGTCGTCGAGAACGCCAACTTCGTCGACATCCTGTCGAACGGCCGGGTCATGCTGGGCATCGGATCGGGTTATCGCCCCTACGAGTTCGTGGGGCTCGGCAAGGATTTCGAGGGCCGCCGTGACATGGTCGAGGAGGCGGTCGGCCTGATGTTCGACGCCTTCCACCGCCATCGCTACGACCACAAGGGCAAGTACTTCAGCGGCACCGTCGCGGAGCCTTACGAGATGCTGCCGCAGCCGGTGCAGATGCCGCATCCGCCGCTCTACATGGCGGGCGGCACCGACCGCTCGATCGGCTATTGCGGCCGCAACGGCTTCGGCCTGATGCTGTCGACCCTGCCGGGCATCGAGACGCTGGCGGCCCAGACCGCACTCTACAAGCGTGAGCTGGCGACGGCCTCGGCCGAGCGGGCCAGGAATCCCGCCGCCGGCCAGATCGACATCGCACGCTGGGTCTACATCGCCGACACCGATGCCCAGGCGCGCGCCGAGACCGAGGAGGCGATCGTCCGCCACATCGCGCATTTCGGCGGCACCGGCACGGCCGGCTATCTCGGCTCGGTCTCGGAAAAAGGCACCCAGCTCAGCTACGACGATCTGCTGAACACCACGCTGCTGCACGGCTCGGCCGAGACGGTGATCGCGCGGCTGCGCGAGATGCAGGCGCGCACCGGCATGACCTCGCTGCTGCTGCACTACCCGCCCTACTACGGACGCGAGAAGACGATGAAGAGCCTGAGGCTCTTCGCCGAGCGCGTGATCCCCGCCTTCCGCCCGCCGGCGCAGCGCGTGGCCGCCGCCGAATGACGCCGCCAGCGGCCGCCACCGGCCGCAACGACACATCGCGCGGCGCGACCTTCACCATGCTCGCCATGCTGGGCTTCGCCAGCATGGACACCATCACCAAGTGGATGGTGGCCGACTATTCGGTCGGCCAGATGATGTGGGTGCGCTACGCCGTCTTCTGTCTGTTCGCCTGGGTGGTCGTGCGCCGCCGCGGCCTGCGCGCCGCCGCGCGCTCGGCGCGGCCGGCGCTGCAATTCGGCCGCGCCCTGCTGGCGGTCATCGAAAGCGCGGTGTTCGTGCTGGCCTTTCGTTACCTGCCGTTGGCCGACACCCACGCCGTCGCCGCCACCTCGCCGCTGATCGTGATCGCTCTCGGCGTGCTGTTCCTCGGCGAGCGGGCCGGGCCGGCGCGCTGGGCGGCCGTCGGCGCGGGCTTCGTCGGCGTGCTGCTGATCGTGCGCCCGGGCTTTCGCGAGCTCGACTGGCCGCTGCTGCTTCCCGTGGCCGGCGCCATCCTGTGGGGCGGCTACCAGATCCTGGTTCGCCTCTGCTCGCGCACCGACACGCCCGACACCACTCTCGTCTGGTCGGCCTTCGTGGCGTTCGGCGCCACGACGCTGATCGGGCCGTGGCAGTGGATCTGGCCGGACGCGAAGGGCTGGGCACTGCTATTCGCCATCGCCTTGCTGGGCGCCGTGGCGCATTACTCGCTGATCAAGGCACTCGACTATGCCGAAGCAGGCGCCGTCCAGCCCTACAGCTACACGCTGCTCGTCTTTGTCACGATCCTGGGCGTGATCGTGTTCGGCGACATCCCCGACAACTGGACGCTGGCCGGCGCCGCGGTGATCGTGGCGTCAGGTCTCTACACCTGGCACCACGAACGGCGTGCCGCGGTTAGAGCAAAATAAACCACCGTCGTCCCGAGCGGAGCGAAGCGAAGTCGAGGGACCTCTTTTCGCTTCGACTCGCCGCGCACCGGAAAAGAGATCCTTCGACTGCGCCGCCCTACGGGCGGCTCCGCTCAGGATGACGGGGCCCGTTGTATCTGCCTCTACTCCCTGACGCAGGAAAGATCGCCTTCCTGGCAGTTGAGCTGGGTCTCGAGGTCCTTCACGCGCACGAGGGTGAGGCGCGCCTGGCATTGGGCGACGATCATGCCGTGGATCGAACCGCCGGTGGTCGGTGCGCCGATGAAGGCGCATTCCAGGTCACGGAAACGGATCCATGCTTCTTCGGCCGCCTGCAGCCGCGCCCGGCTCTCGGGCCCGAGGCGCGTCCGCAGCTTCGTGTAAGCGGCATTCAATTGCCGGTCGGCGTCCTTCAAGGCCGTTCCCGCCTGCTGGTTGAGGTCCATCTGGCTCTGCGCGAAACCGGCGGCCGTCCACGTCTGGATCGCGACGGCCGCGACCGTCAGTGCGATCAAGCGCCGGATCATCGTGGCCACGCCCGCAGCGCGACCAGGCCGCCGTCGATCGGCAGCAGGATGCCCGTCACCCAGCGCGATTCGTCGGAGGCCAGATAGACCGCGCCGTGTGCGATGTCCCAGGCCGTGCCCTCGACCTGCATCGGCACCATCTTCTTGCGCCGGTCACGCGCCTCGGCGCCGAGATGCGCGACCATCGGCGTGTGCACCGAGCCCACGATGATGCAGTTGGCCCGGATGTTCTGCGTCGCATAGTCTGCCGCGACGGACAGGGTGAAGCCGTGCAGGCCGGCCTTGGCCGTCGCATAGGCCACCGCCCCGGCGCTGCCCATCAGGCCGACGGCGCCGGCGATCGACGAGACCATGATGATCGAGCCGCCGCCGCCTTCCTTCATGCGCGGCAGGCAGGACTTGGTGCACAGCATCGTCGTCGTGAGATTGGCTTCGAGGACCTTGTTCCAGGTCTCGAGCGTCACCGTCTCGGGCGTGCCCGGCCCGCCAATGCCGACATTGTTGTGCAGGATGTCGAGGCGGCCGTACGTCTTCATCGCGAAGTCGGCCATCGCCTCGGCCTCGTCGACCTTCGCCACGTCGGCCGCGAACACCGAGGCCTCGCCGCCCTCGTCCTTGATCTGTTTGGCCAGTCCCTCGGCGCGCTCGGCACTGCGGTTCACGAGCACGACCCTGGCACCTTCCTTGGCGAACAGCAGCGCCGTCGCCATGCCGTTGCCCACGCCCTCGCCACGCGGCGCCGCACCCGTCACCACCGCCACCTTGCCCTGCAGCCGTCCGGCCATGTCTACTCTCCGCCCAGATGATTTCAGGCGCGGACCTTAGCCGGGAGACGAACGCGATGACCAGCAAGACCGAGACGTTCGAAGGCGGCTGCACCTGCCGCAACGTGCGCTACCGGCTCACATCGAAGCCGCTGTTCGTGCATTGCTGCCACTGCCGCTGGTGCCAGCGCGATTCGGGGACCGCCTTCGCGATGAACGCGATGATCGAGGCCGACCGGGTCGAGCGGCTGGGCGGCGAGGTCGAGGTGATCGACACGCCGACGCTCAGCGGCAAGGGCCAGAAGATCTCGCGTTGCCCGAAATGCCGCATCGCGGTGTGGAGCAACTATGCCGGCGCCGGACCGACTGTCCATTTCGTGCGCGTCGGCACGCTCGACGAGCCCGACCGCCTGCCGCCCGACATCCACATCTTCACCATGAGCAAGCAGCCCTGGGTCGCGCTTCCCGCCGGCGTGCCGGCCGTCGAGGAATATTACGATCGCAATGAACTCTGGCCGCCGGAAAGCCTCGACCGGTTTACGGCGTTGAGGGCGAAAGCGGCGACCTGACGATGCTGATCGAGAGCGACAAGCGGACGACGAAGAGACCCTAAAACGGCGACGAACAGGGCTGTCCCATCTTGGCGTAGGACGCCATCGTCTTCCTGACCCATTCTTCCTGGGCGAGCGGCCAGGTTCTCACGAACGACCGCACGCCCGGCGCCAGATGGGCGGCGTAGATGAAGTCTTCCGCCTTGTAGGCCTGCACCAGGTCGGTCTCGGGAACGAGACTGTCGTAGGGACCGACGAAGGCCAATCCGGCCTTCTCGTCGAAGCGGCCCACCGCTGGATACGGCGAAACAGATGCGAGGGCATAGGCCCGGATACTGTCGCCAGGCGCGAGGATCGGAGTGGGCTCTCTCGACAATTCCTTCCGCCCGATCACCCGGCGGACCATGATGGTGAGGTCCACACCATTGGCGTCCTGCGCATCCGGCCGGCGCCGCGCGGGCGCAGCTTCGATCGCGCGTCCCACGAAAATGGTGTTCGCGTCGCACAACAACTGTTCTGGCGAGATCGGCGTCAGGGCCTGCGCTGGGCCAATCCCGGACATCACGGCCAAGGCGGCGAGTGCCAGCAGAAACCGCGAACGACGCATCGCTCGTCTAGACCTTCCAGTAACCGGGCAACTTCGCCGCCAGCCATTTTGCGAGAGCGGCGTTCACAGCGACCGGCTGTTCCTGCGCCATCCAATGGCCCGACGGCACCACGACCTCGGTGAGATCGGCGCAATCGCGGCGCATCGGCTCAGCGAGCTTAGAGGTCATCGTCTCGCAGGTCGTATCGTAGGCGCCGTGCAGGAACAGGACCGGCATGGCGAGCCTGCCGCCGTTGGTGGCGCGCCCGGCGTAGGCCGCGTTGGCCCTGTGGTTCATGTACCAGGAGTCCGGTCCGAAGAAGCCGTTCTTGGTCAGCGCCGCGGCATAGGCCTCCATATCCTGTTCGGTCAGCACGTCGGGATCGCGCGGCACGTCGGGGCAGGCGCCGCCGCCGAACCAGCCGCCGGCCTTGCGCACCATCGAGGTCGGCGCGGGCTTGCCGACCCGCGCCGGGTCGCCCTTGCGGAACAGCGCCTTCACCACGTTGATCGGGCTGGCGTCGAAGCCCGCGCAGGCCTTGTCGAAGCTCTCCTCGTAGAAGAACTGGTAATCCCACTGCCCGGCCGGGAACTGCGCCTCGGGATAGAGCGCGCGGTCGACCAGCGGCACGACGGTCTCGAGCGTGAAGCCGGTCGGGAGATAGGGCACGCAGAGGCTCGCCACGCCCACCACCTTGTCCGGATGGTGCGCCGCCATGTTCCACACGACCGGGCTGCCCCAGTCGTGGCCGATCCACACCGCCTTGCCGCGGCCGAGCGATGCCAGCAACTCGACCATGTCGGCCACGATCTCTTCCTGGGCGAAATCCTCGTGCCGCGTGTAGGTGCTGGAGCGGCCGTAGCCGCGCATGTCCGGCGCGATGCAGCGGAACCCCAGGGCGGCAAAGACCGGGAGCTGGTGCCGCCACGACAGCGACAGTTCGGGCCAGCCATGGACGAAGATCAGCAGCGGGGCGTCTTTCGCTCCGCAGGCGAGATAGCCCGTCGTGTGGCGGGCGGTCTTGACGGTGTGTTCGGTGACCGGGAATGTCATGGCAAGGAGAAGGTCACATGGAAATCGATACTGGCACAACCGAACTCTTGTGCAGCGTCCGCGACGGCGTCGCGCTGATCACGCTGAACCGCCCCGAGGCGCGCAATGCGATGTCGCCCGACCTCACCGAGGCGCTGCGCAACCAGATCAAGGCGCGCGGCGACGACGATGCCGTCGGTGCGCTGCTGATCACCGGCGCCGGCACCGCCTTCTGCAGCGGCGGCGACGTGAAGGGCATGGGCGGCCGCGGGCCGCGCGGCCAGATGAGCTACGAGGAGCGGCTGGCCGATCTGCGCTGGCGCCAGACGCATCTCACCGGCGCGCTGGTCGCCGTGCGCAAGCCCACCATCGCAGCATTGCCCGGCGCCGCGGCCGGCGCGGGCCTGGCCATTGCGCTGGCCTGCGACATCCGCATCGCCGCGAAATCTTCTTTCTGCACCACCGGCTACGCCAAGATCGGCCTGTCCGGCGACTACGGCATCTCCTGGCTGCTGACGCGCACCGTGGGCCCGATGCGGGCGCGCGAGCTGATGTTCACCTCCGAGAAGGTCGGCGCCGAGCGCTGCGAGCAGATCGGCCTGGTGAACCGCGTCGTCGACGACGCCAAGCTGCAGGACGAGGCCTTCGCCTTCGCCAAGTCGCTGGCCGAAGGCCCGAGGGTCGCGCTGCGTCACATGAAGGACAATCTCGACGAGGCCCTGCACATCAATTACGCGGACGCGCACTATCGAGAGGCCGAGCGCCTAGTCCAGTCGTCGCGTACCGCCGATCACAAGGAGGCGGTGGCTTCCTTCGTCGAGAAGCGCAAGCCGGTGTTCAAGGGGCGTTAGCGGTCACCCGCCCCGCCTTCACCAACATCACCTCACCCTGAGGAGCGCTCCGGAGGAGCGCGTCTCGAAGGGTGGGCACGAGCACCACGCCTGTTGCCCATCCTTCGAGACGGCGCGCTGCGCGCACCTCCTCAGGATGAGGTGGTTTGGGTGAAACCGCTCGATCAATCCCTGTAGTTCGCAGCGCGCTTCTGCAGGTTGGACATGATGGCTTCGAGCTGGTTGGGCGAGCCGATCAGCTTCTGCTGCTCGACCGATTCCATCATCAGGCCCGAGGCCGCATCGGTCGCGACGGCGGCGTTGAGCAACCGCTTGTTGGCGCGCATCGCATCGGGGCTCTTGGAGGCGATCTCGCGCGCCGTTTCCAGCGCCGCGGCGCGCGGGTCGTCGACCACGCGCGTCACGAAGCCCATCTCGCGGGCCTCGACGCCGTTGAAGATGCGGCCGGTGTAGGTGAGTTCGCGCACCACGTCCTCGCGCGCCAGATGGCGCATGAGCTGGGTGCCGGCGAGGTCGGGTACCAAGCCCCACTTGATCTCCATCACCGAGAAGCGCGCGTCGGCGGTGGCGTAGCGGATGTCCGGACCCAGCGCGATCTGGAAGCCGCCGCCGAAGGCCACGCCATGGACGGCGGCGATCACCGGCACCGGCAACTCGCGCCACAGCCAGGCGCACTGCTGCGGCCGATTGGCGATGCCGTGGGTGCGCTTGGTGAGGTCGCGCACGCCCGGCACCGCATCGCCTTCGGCCTTCATGGCGGCGAAGCTGCCCATGTCGAGGCCGGCGCAGAAGGCCTTGCCTTCGCCCGACAGGACGACGCAGCGCAGGCCGGGCATGGTGGCGAGCTTCGCGCCCGCCTCGATGATGCCCTCGAACATCGCCGGATCGAGCGCGTTCATCTTGTCGGCGCGGATCAGGCGGACGTCGGCGACGCCGTCCTTGAAGTCGATCGAGACGCGGTCCTTCATTTTTCTCCCTCCGATTTCATCCAGTCGCGCAGGCGGCGCTTCACTTCCTCCGGGTCCACGCGCTTGGGCGGCTCGAGACTGCCATCCGCGCGCTTGGGCCACATCATGACCGCGATGCCGCGCTGCACGTCGGCGAACGTGCAATCGTCCGGCAGCCGGTCGAGCAGCGCCCGGACCTGATCCTTCACATCGCTCATCGCGTCACCATCAGCCAAAGCCCCTGCCCTATGTACACCGCACCGAGCGCCAGGATCACGCGGCGCGTCCAATGATAGAACTGCTTGTCCGACATGCGGTCGAGGAAGCTGCGCGACAAGGTGGTGCCGACCACGGCGAAGGCCGCAGCGTAGCCCATGACCAGCCACTGTTCGAGGTCGCGGCCGGCCGGGCCCTCGATCACCATCGCGAAGTAGAGGACCTTGGTCAGGTGCCCCAGCACCTGCGCCGCCGCCTTGGTTGCCACGTTGACCTGCCGCGTCATGCCGGTGCGGACATAGAAGATGTCGAGCAGTGGACCGGTCACACCCGAGACGAGCTGGATGGCGCCGCCGATGGCGCCGGCCAGGAACGCCTGGCCGCCGCGCTCGATGTTGGGTGCGATGCGCTGCGGCACGGCGAGCGCGATGAACGGCATCAGGCCGACGGCCATCAGCACCAGCGCCTTGTCGGGCACGAAATCGAAGAAGGAGAAGACGATCAGCGAGGAGACGGCGCCGGCGCCGAACTGCAGCACGACGCTCCACTTCACGTGATGGCGCCACAGCCAGGCCCGCCAGCCGTTGGCCGCGATCTGGATCACGCCATGGAACACCATGGCGACCGGCACCGGCAGGAAGACCAGCAGGAAGCCGATCAGCAGCATCCCGCCCGCCATGCCGAAGATGCCGGAGACGAACGAGGTCACGACGGCCACGACCGCGAGTGCCGCCATTACGGGAAGGGAGAACATCGGCAGCGGGCGTAGCGCAGCGTGCAGACCGTGTCGAGGTTGGGCTAGTGTGCTCGCCATGACCGACACCGATCTTCTCTTCACCCCGGCCGTCCAGGCCGCCGCCCTCATCCGTACCAAGAAGCTTTCGCCCGTCGAATATCTCGACGCCGTCCTGAAGGCCGCCGAGCGCGCCAACCCCAGGATCAACTGCTTCCGCGAGGTGATGGTCGAGCAGGCCAGGCGCGACGCAAAGAAAGCCGAGGATGCCGTCACACGGGGTGAAGCCCTGGGCCCCCTGCACGGTGTTCCGATCAGTGTGAAGGATCTGGTCGATGTCGAGGGCGTGCCGACGCGCCACGGCTCGGCGATCTTCGAGGGCAACGGCCCGGCGGCGGCCGACGACCTGCTGGTGCGGCGCCTGCGCAAGGCCGGCGCCGTCATCTTCGCCAAGGCGACGACGCCCGAGTTCGGCGTGAAGGGCCTGACCGATGGCCCGTTCGGCGTCACGCGCAACCCGTGGAACCTCGAACGCACGCCCGGCGGCTCGAGCGGCGGCGGCGCGGCAGCGGTGGCGGCGGGCCTCGGGCCGCTGTCGCTCGGCACCGACGGCGCGGGCTCGGTGCGCGGTCCCGCCTCCTGTTCGGGCCTGGTCGGCCTCAAGCCGACCCTGGGCGCCGTGCCCTGCGACACGACGCGCGATGCCTACGGCAACAACATCTATGCCGGGCCGCTGGCACGCTCCGTCACCGATGCCGCGATCATGCATTCGGTGCTGGTGGGACCCAGCGACAAGGACCCGTGGACGCTGAGCGGTCCGTCGCAGAAGCCGCTGTCGCCCAAGCTGGCGGGCGCCGACCTTGCCGCCGTGCGCATCGGCTACATCGAGCTCACCGCCAATCCCCGCGTGGCCGCCGACGTGCGCACCAACACGCGGGCCGCGCTCGCGGCGTGGGAGGCGATGGGCGCCGAGGTCGAAGAGGTCACCGACAAGATCGACTGGATCGAATACGAGGGCCGCGTCCTCTACCAGGCGAACTTCGCCGTCTTCTGCGCACAGTACCTGCCGAAGTGGCAGAACCAGATGGACCCGGTGACGCTCGCCTTCATGGAACGCGGCGCCAAGTTCACCCTGGCCGATTTCCGCAACGCGCAGTTCGCGCGCACGACCTTGTTCCGCAAGATCCAGTCGCTGTTCGAGCGCTACGACTTCCTGGTGATGCCGACCAACGCGCGCACTGCGCTCGACGTGACGCACGACGCGGCCAACGACGAGGTCGTGATCGACGGCGTGAAGTGCGGCATCACCCGCCAGGGCTGGACCTCCTACCAGTACCCGTTCAACCTGACCGGCCATCCCGCCTGCGCCTATCCGTCGGGCTTCGGCACCGACGGCCTGCCGACCTCGGTGCAGGTCGTGGGCAAGTGGGGCGCCGAGACCGACGTGCTGCGGATGGGCGCCCTGCTCGAAGGCGCACGGCCCTGGGCGCAGCACCGGCCGCCGGCACTCTGAGCATCCGCAGCGCGGGCTGGGAGCTTTGCGCTGCCCCGGACGTTCTTCTAGGCTCCTCCCAAACATGAACAGGAGGAAGCTCATGCGTCTGATAGCGGTTTTCGGGGCCCTTTTCGGCCTCGCTCTCGGGTCGGGATCGGCCCTGGCTCAGACGTTCGACAAACCGATCAAGATCATGGCGCCGTATGCGCCAGGCGGGAACATCGACGTCACCGCGCGCATCATCGCCGACAAGCTGCGCGAGGTGCTGGGCACCACCGTCATCGTCGAGAACAAGGCCGGCGCCAGCGGCATGATCGGCAGCGACATCGTCGCCCGCGCCGCGCCCGACGGGACCAGCCTGCTGGTCTCGGCCAACTCGCTGGTCGCGGTGCCTGCCATCTATGGCAACGCGCCCTACGACTGGCGCACGGCCTTCACGCCGATCACCCATATCCAGCGCGTGCCGGCCGTCCTCGTCGTGCCGCCCAGCTCGCCGATCAAGACCCTGGCCGACTTCATCGCCCTCGGGAAGGACGGCAAATTCGCGGTCGCCGACTCCGGCATCGGCACCACCAACCACCTGGCCATCGAGCTGATCGGCGAGGCCACTGGCACCAAGTACACGCTGGTCCACTACAAGGGATCGGGCGCCGCCATGATCGACGTGATGGCGGGCCAGGTGCCGGCCCAGGTCGACCAGCTCAACGCCGCCATCGGCAACATCAAGGCGGGCAAGCTGCGCGCCATCGCGGTGTCGTCGGACAAGCGCGTGCCGCAGCTGCCCGACGTGCCGACCTTCAAGGAAAGCGGCGTGAAGGGCCTCGAGAACTTCACCTTCGCGACCTTCACCGGGCTGTTCGGCCCGGCCAAGATGCCGCCGGACGTGGTGGCGAAGATCAACGAGGCGATGGTGAAGGTCCTCAAGGATCCCGCCGTCGTCAAGCGCTTCGCCGACCTCACGGCCGAGGCCTATCCGACCACGCCGCAGGAGACCGCGGCGATGTTCGACGCCGAGGACAAGATGGTCGTCCCGCTCATCAAGAAGCTCAAGATCAAACCGGAGTAGCCAGATCGATGTCCCTGTTGCCGGCCACCATCACGCCCATCGTCCTGTTGCTGGTCTCCAACGTCTTCATGACGTTCGCCTGGTACGGGCACCTGAAGTTCACCGACAAGCCGCTGTGGCTGGTGGTGGTGGCAAGCTGGGGCATCGCCTTCGTCGAATACTGCTTCGCCGTTCCGGCCAACCGGTACGGCCATGCCGTCTACTCCGCGGCCGAACTCAAGACCATGCAGGAGGTGATCACGCTCACCGTGTTCGCCGCCTTCTCGGTGCTCTATCTCGGCGAACGCATCACCTCGAACCATCTCGTGGGCTTCGCGATGATCTGCGGCGGCGCCTTCTTCATCTTCAAGGGACCGCTGCCGTCCTGGTGACGGGCCGCCGATCTCGAGTCTTTCCGACGTAAATCGAACCGCCAGAGTTCGTGATCAATCGCTTCCCCATTTGAATGCAGGGCCGTCCGGGGAAAATGACGCGCGATTTGGGATAGGGAAAATTGTCATCCCGAGCGCAGCGAGGGTGTGGATTCAAGTTTGAAGTGCAACAGTTGAGCGATGAATACCTCGGCCGGGGTCTTGAACCCAAGGCATTTGCGCGGGGTGTTGTTGTAGGCGGCGATGCAGGCGTGGAGAGCCTC